>CAVVPU010000138.1:0-10069 GCA_963750015.1 uncultured delta proteobacterium
ACAGGCCCGCCTCCGAGACCTCATTACTTTCCCAGGCTTCGGAGGCCTTCGATTGGTAATAACGGGCAAGGGCGTACTCTGCGCGGGTAAAGCTCCCGCCCAAATCCTTCTCCGAACTGACGGCCTTCTTCTCAACGCCGTCGGCAAGGCTATCCAGGTTTTGGGAGGATTGGATGAGGCTCTGTTTCGCTTCTCCTGCGGCCTTTATGGATTCGTTCGTGAAAAATGATGCGGCCTGCCGTATCTCCGCCGCTGCGCCACTGAAGTCCCCTTTCAGGAAGTTCTCCCGGGCCTTCTGAAAGTGCTCCTGTGGTGAAGCAGGAGCCTGGATCTGGGCCGTACCGGTTGCCACCCAGGTCATCAAGAAAAGGGCCGAGACAATGATAGCGGTGAGGTACTTATGTGACGCTTCGTACTTCATGATACTCCTCCTTCCCGTGGGTAGATTAGTAGGTGGCCTTCAACGGATGCCCTTTAGGGCGAAATGACAGGTTGCCGCTATGGACACGAGCAAACGGGTTCTGCTGCTCGTACCTTCCGGACTGCAGGCCATAAATGCTCCGGGCCTTAAGGGTCACTCTTCTATAGTAATGGCTCCGGACAGATGAGGCAGGGAGTGGAGCTTTCAACGGCTTCCTTGTGGTCCGGCCGTGAACCTCTTCTTTTGACCTCCATTTTCTCTGGAATCCTTATCATCAGCATAAGCGTGGAAAGAAGCGCCACGATACAAGCGTCGCCCTCTGAGCCGTCCTACTTGCCTCGCGATCACTCAAAAACGGTCGGGCCTTTTCCAGCTTGATCTTCGCTGAGAGTCGAGGTTCGCGAAGGTTTTGAAGACTGACTCTATAGACTCCCTCCCAAACCGAACAATAGCGCTTATACTTATGTTATGTGCACCGCTCCGGCTAGGGATGTCCACGAATCTTCCCCCGGAGACATCCACCATGAGAGATCGGGACAGAGCAAAAGATCAACTTACGAGCGAACCGACGGTGACGCAGCGCCGAGAATATCTACTTTCGCCAAGAGTACAAAATGAGGCATCAATTCGAGGATATTCTGGGGCAAAGCGATGGCCTCAAATATGTTCTTTATCGGGCAGAGCAGGTCGCTCCCACGAACACGACGGTCCTCGTTCTCGGCGAGACCGGTACGGGAAAGGAGTTGATCGCCGCCGCCATCCACCACATGAGCCCTCGCAAGGACCGACCGCTCATCACCGTCAACTGTGCCGCCCTGCCGGCCAATTTGATGGAGAGCGAACTGTTCGGCCGGGAGAAGGGCGCCTTTACCGGGGCGGATAGTCGCCAAATAGGCCGGTTCGAGGTCGCCAATGGTTCCACCCTTTGCCTTGATGAGATCGGGGAGCTGCCGCTGGAGATGCAGGCGAAGCTGCTCCGGGCGATCCAGCACCACGAGTTCGAGCGCCTTGGCTCGAACCATACCATTAAAGTCGATGTGAGAGTCATAGCAACGACCAACCGGGACCTCGAGGAAGAGGTCCGCAAAGGCCGGTTTCGGGAGGACCTTTACTACCGGCTCAACGTCTTCCCTATCACCGTTCCTCCACTGCGGCAGCGCAAAGATGACATTCCGCTTCTGGTCCAGGCCTTCGTAGAGCGATATGCCAGGAAGCTCGGGAAACAGATCCTGTCGATCCAGAAGGAGACGATGAAGGTGCTCCAGGATTACCCATGGCCCGGCAACGTCCGGGAGCTGGAGAGTGTTCTCGAGCGGGCCGTGATCCTCTGCCCGGGGCCGACCTTGCAGTTGGACGATAAGCTGGAGACGTTATCCTCTTCGTTGCCATCCACCGCGAGGACCCTGGAGGAAAGGGAACGAAATCAAATCCTCGGAACCCTTATCGAGACACAATGGCGCATCAACGGGAAGGACGGGGCCGCAGCGATCCTGGGCCTCCACCCGAGCACCCTGAGAGCGCGGATGCACAAGCTCGGCATAATGCGACCCGAAACAAATGCTTCGGATTGACCTCCCGTCCTTCGCCCCCGTCTATCAGGAACCTGAGACGTCACCAAATGCTGAGACCAAACGGGCATTCCGCACTTCCCCACTATGTCTCTTCTATCGCCCTAACCCCCCGTTGTTTAAGAAGGAATTCAAACTCCTCGTCGTATGCGGTTCTTGGCAAACCATTTGCAACCACCATTAGCACGATCTTACTAGTTATGCGCATGAAGGTTCTCCCTAGAGAAGCGCGTGGAGCTGACCTGATTGCGCGAGGGTGACTTGGGCTTCCGTGATGGGAAAGATTTCATTGTTCTATGTCCTAGAAAGCAAGGATTGTAGAGTACATACGCGTGGAGCTTCGGAGCATCGAAAGAAGCCTCCTCGTCAAGAAACCCTTTATCCTCTTCATCCATCCGCCGCCAAGGTCGGCGGACAGCCCGTCGTCAATGTCGTCGTGACCGATATCGCCGGACGCACACGGGCCGGAGTTGCCCTGCAGGAGAGCGACGACCGGCTCAAGTTGGCCCTTGCGTCATCGCATATGGGGGTATGGCAGTGGAACGCGGCAACCGGTAAGCTCTTCTGGTCCCCCGAATGTTTCGACATCTTCGGGTCGAAAGACTTAAACGGGACCTTCGGGTCGTTCAAGGGGCTTTTCCACCCGGAGGATGCTTCCCGCGTCGTGTCCGCGATCCGTCACGTGTCGATGGGTCATCCGCTCCGGCAGCAGGAAACTAACAGGCACGGGATAATAGGGCGTATCCTCGCCAAGAGGGTATGCCCTAAGTCCACCAAGGAGGGAGTGGATCACGAAATCCCCCCATTTTTGTGCCGTGCATCCGAACATTTCGCTAACGGATTAACTTGTACCCCACAGTATGCGGCTGTATCCGTATCCCGGTATGCCTGCTCATCAAAAAAAGGAGGATTCATGAAAGCAAAATTTGCAGGTCTCTTAGTCGTCGTTGGTGTCATCGGGTTATTCTTGGGTGGATGCGGATGTTTCATACAAGCCCAGAAGGGTGAAACTGCCGCTCCTCCACCGCAGCCGGCAGGTCAGGAGAAGGTCGTTATCCTTGCATCTGAGCCGAAGGCTGAGGAGCAAGTGGCTGCCGTTGCAGCTAAGCCGACAGAAAAGGTGGTTGTCCTTGCCTTCGAGGACATACATTTCGATTTCGACAAGTCGACACTCAAACCGGAAGCGCAGGCGATACTGAAAAGGAATATCCAGCTTCTGAAAGAAAACCCTAAAGCTCAAATCCGTATCGCAGGATATACTTCAGCATCCGGGACTGACGCCTACAACCAAAAGTTGAGCGAAAGAAGGGCGAACGCCGTCAAAGAATACCTCATTAACGAAGGACTCATTTCTCCGGACAGGCTTTCCATGATCGGATATGGCAAGACGGATCCGGCAATGCATGAAGCGGCCCCGAAAGAACTCTACTCAGCGGCGGCAAAAGCAAACATGAGAGCTCTTTTTGAAATCGTGGTGCAATAAGGGCACGGAGTAAGCGCCGCCCACGGTTTTGTTTTTCGTGTGTGGCCGCTTCTTCGACGTGGTAATAGTGAGATAGACAAGCCGGGGTCAGGTCGGTGCGTGCTGAGAGGCAACTGTTATTGAATAATTGGATCGACCTCAGAGGTCAACATGTGCCGGTGAAAGCAATATCAGGAGGAAGCAGGTCATGCATTCGGACAAACGCCTCTTCATCGGTCTCTGTGCGGCAGTGTGGTTTATCAACACCTGGATGGCCGGGGCAGCGACGCTCTCCGGTATCCGGCTCGGTCTCGGCATCAGTCTCATATCCGTCCCTGTCTGGGCGTTGATCGGCTGGGCCTTTTCAGGCATCGCCATATTCCTGTTCAGAGTGGCGAAGGTGAATGTCACCCGATTGAGCCTGTGGCAAAAAGCCGATATCGGCCTTGCGCTGGCTGTTGTGTTTAAACCGGCACTGGGTATTGCATTCTGACCCTTTTATGGTTTTGCTCGTTCTTGTTCGCTGAAAGAGCACACCACATGTCAGACGACGGATTGAGGAAGATCCTCCCCGCCTTGAGCGTTAATGAAAGGCCGAAATTGAAAGAGGTGGATATCGACGAGGCTGTGAAAACGGTGAAAGGTGTCTTGCCACAGCATGTTGACGGGAATATTGATATAACGATAACGCTCTTAGAAAAGAATCTGAAGATCATGGAAGATATGGCCCTCATGAAGGAAGCCCTGACCGATCTTGTGAGAAATGCAGTGGATGCAATGTATGGTTACGGCAAGTTCTCACTGATTTTCAATCAGGTCAATTTTGAAATTGAATCTCTCCTCGATGGCGACGCCTCCATCATAGGCGTATGCGATTTCATTTCCCTTGAAGGGGAAGGCGCAAATATACGTGTCGATGAGAAGTTGAAGGAGAAAATATTCGAGCCCTTCTTTACCACGAAAACGGCAGGAAAGGTCTGGGTCTCGCCGTGGCGTATCGCATTATAAGGCAGCGTCGCGACGGGAGAACAAAAGCAGAAAGCAGAGTGGGACAGGGCATAGACGTCAATACATACCTTCCGCTCACCAAGTTGGAAATGGTGAATATGATGTCGATACCGGCAGGGTAAACTTTTTTCCGTTCGCCTGGGTACGGCACGTCGACGGCCGGCATTGAGCGTCACTATCTATATTATGGTCGACGACAAGCTACGGATTCTCACCGCGATGAAAGACGTCTGGGGCGACCGGCTCACGACCGTATGGCCGCGTCAGGGACATTACGCGCTCGATCCCCGAGCCATCGCCACCTATCCAAGGGCTGACTTCACGATCGAGTGCATCGGCGATCTAGTCAACCATGGCTTTCCTGGGTTGCCCGGCGCCTTCAAAGCCGGCCACACACAATAGGAGAAACGATGAAAGCGACACAGCGACTGCACGAGCTCGGGCAGAGTCTTTGGCTCGACAACATAACCCGCGGACTCCTGACTAAGGGGACTCTCCGCCGCTATATCAATGTCGTCGATCTCACGAAACTCCAGCCGAGCACCGAGCACCCTCACGGACTGAGCGACACGGATTACGACTCTCTTTTCACGAAAGACAAACATATTATCTTCGGCTTTCATGGATACCCCTGGCTGATTCACCGGTTAACCTACCGCCGGACCAACCGCAACCTTCATGTCCGTGGCTACAAGGAAGAAGGCACCATCACGACAGCCTTCGACATGAGGGTGCAGAATGACCTGGACCGGTTCCACCTGGTGCAGGAGGTGGTCGACCGGCTGCCGCAGTTGGGCTCCAAGGGGGCCTACCTGAAGCAGATGGTTCGGGACAAGCTCGTCGAACACAAGCTGTACATCGACAAGCACGGCCAGGACATGCCGGAGATTCGCAACTGGAAGTGGAGTCGGGACAGAACTTAGAAGGAGAAACCGCTGGCGGTAAGAGGCATGTGTGCTTAAAGTAAGCTAAGGATGGACCAGCGAGAGCAAACATGAAGAATAAGACCAATCCTGCGAATATAGGCGCTGTAGTCTCGGTGCGGGGCAGTGTCGTAGATATGCATTTTGATGAACATTTGCCGCCGATCTATTCGTTACTGCGCGTGAAGGAGGGTGAGATTGCCATCGAGGTTTTAGCCCAACTCGACGCTCATCGCGTGCGTGGGATTGCGTTGACCCCCACCCAGGGCCTCGCCCGTGGCATCGCGGTGGAAGACACGGGCGGGTCGCTCCTGGCGCCGGTCGGCAAGGGAATCCTCTCGCGAATGTTCGACGTGTTCGGAAACGCCATCGACCGCCAGGCAGCGCCGACAGATGTGGAGTGGCGCACCGTCCATCGAGCCCCGCCGGCGTTAGCACGGCGCTCCACCAAATCCGAGATCTTCGAGACGGGGATCAAGGTCATCGATGTGCTGGTGCCGCTGGAGCGCGGCGGCAAAGCGGGCCTGTTCGGCGGGGCGGGCGTGGGCAAGACGGTGCTGCTCACCGAAATGATTCACAACATGATCGGGCACGAGGAGGGCGTAAGCATTTTTTGTGGGATAGGCGAACGTTGTCGTGAAGGCGAGGAACTCTACCGCGACATGAAGGGGGCAGGCGTACTGCCGAACATGGTGATGGTGTTCGGCCAGATGAACGAGCCCCCGGGCAGCCGCTTCCGCGTGGGCCATACGGCGCTGACGATGGCTGAGTATTTCCGAGATGACGAGCACCGGGACGTACTGCTGCTGATCGATAATATTTTCCGGTTCATCCAGGCCGGCATGGAAATATCCGGTTTGATGGGGCAGATGCCGTCGCGTCTTGGTTATCAGCCGACCATGGGCACCGAGTTGTCGCGGCTCGAGGAACGCATCGCCAACACAGACGCCGGAGCCATCACGTCCATTCAGGCGGTATATGTGCCGGCGGACGATTTGACCGACCCGGCAGCCGTGCACACGTTTTCGCATCTCTCTGCGTCCATCGTGCTTTCTCGCAAGCGGGCGAGTGAAGGACTCTACCCGGCTATCGATCTGCTGCAATCCAGCTCCAAAATGGCCACGCCCGGCATCGTCGGCGAACGGCACTATCTCCTGGCGCAGGAAATCCGGCGGACACTGGCACAGTATGAAGATCTTAAGGATATCATCGCCATGCTCGGCTTGGAACAACTGGCGCCGGAAGACCGCAACACAGTCGCCCGCGCCCGACGTCTGGAGCGATTCCTCACACAGCCGTTTTTCGCCACCGAACAGTTTAGCGGCATCAAGGGAAAACTCGTCAGTCTCAAAGACTCGCTCGATGGCTGCGAACGAATCCTGAGCGATGAATTCAAAGACTACCCGGAGAGTGCGCTCTACATGATCGGGGCGATCGACGAAGCAAAGGGGAAAGCCAAACCCGAACCTGAGTCCAAAACCGAAGCCAAGGGCGACCCGAAGCCTGCCGCCGATTCTAAGCCCAAAGCCAAGTCCGAAGGGCGAGCCGAAACCTAAACCGGAGGTCGAACGTGTCGCAGACACTCATGAATCTTAAGATTCTCCTGCCGTTCCGAATCTTCGCCGAGAAAACTGGAGTTTCGCGCATCGTTGCGGAGACCCGCGAGGGCTCGTTCGGACTCTTGCCACACCGACTCGACTGCGTCGCTGCGCTTGCGCCCGGGATTCTGACCTACGAAAACGAAGCGGAGGGCGAGGTCTACGTGGCCATCGATGAAGGGGTCTTGGTCAAGACCGGCTTGGACGTGCTCGTCTCCGTGCGCAACGCAATTGGGGGAACGGACTTAGGCCTTCTGCGTGAGGCCGTGGAGCGGGAGTTTGTGAACCTGAACGAATGGGAGCAGAGCGTCCGGTCGGTGATGGCAAAAATGGAGAGCAGCTTCATCCGCCGCTTAGCGGAGTTTCATCATGAGTGAAAAATCGGCAACCAAGGGCGAGAAAGACCCGACTGCGTTCGGTCGGGAGGTCGGCGCAAAGGCGGCACGCAAGCTCAAGGCACGGCGTAACTCCACGCAAGGTGTCTGGTTCGGCTTGGGCATGATGGGGCTTATCGGCTGGTCGGTGGTGGTTCCGACGCTGCTCGGCGCGGCGTTCGGTGTCTGGCTGGACAACCGCTATCCAGGAAGTCATTCCTGGGCGCTGATGCTGCTGGTCATAGGCCTGGTCATCGGGTGTTTGAATGCCTGGCACTGGGTAGCAAAGGAAGACAAGGAAATGCGAGAGGATGAGGAGAATAATGATGAGTGAAACTTTGAGTCTGATGCTGGCTTTTGTGACCGGTGTTTTGCTCGGAGCGATGTTCTTCGGCGGACTTTGGTGGACGGTTCAGAAGGGCGTTTCGTCCAGACAGCCGGCGCTTTGGTTTTTCGGCAGTCTGCTGCTGCGGACAAGCATTGCCCTTTCTGGTTTCTATTTTATCGCACGAGGTCATTGGGAGAGGCTGCTGGTGTGCCTCCTTGGATTTGCCATCGCGCGCCTTGTCGTGACACGGCTTACCCGAGCGGCAAAAGCCGACGTACCTGGAAGAGGGGGTCAGGCATGCACCTCAGTACCGATGAGATGATATTTTGGCAGCACGGGTTCCTTAAACTCAACGGCACCATTGTGTTCACGTGGGGACTGATGCTAGTGCTGGCCGTCGGTTCAAAAGTCATTACGCGCAAACTTTCCACAGGTCTGAAACGTTCTCGCTGGCAGAATCTTCTGGAAATCGTCGTCACCGGCATCGAGAAGCAGATTGAAGAGGTAGGCCTGAGTCAGCCGCAGAAGTATCTCGGCTTTCTGGGCACGCTCTTCCTTTTTGTCGCCGCAGCTAGTCTTTGCACCGTCATTCCAGGCTACGAGCCGCCGACCGGCTCACTCTCGACCACGGCAGCACTCGCGCTGTGCGTCTTTGTGGCCGTGCCGTACTTCGGCATCGAGGAGCAAGGGGTGGGCGACTACCTTAAGTCTTATGTGAAGCCGACGCCCATCATGCTGCCGTTTAACATTATCAGCGAACTTTCGCGCACGCTGGCCCTGGCTATCCGCCTGTTCGGCAACATGATGAGCGGGGCGATGATTATCGGTATCCTGCTTACTGTTATGCCCTTCATCTTCCCGATCATTATGACGGCGCTCGGTCTGCTCACCGGCATGGTGCAAGCGTACATTTTCAGTATCCTGGCAGCGGTTTACATCGCGGCCGCCACGCGAGTCCGTAAACCCAAACCTGAACCCGAGGTAAGCCATTGAAGCATGAGCTGCGACAACAAAAGGAGGAAATACGATGGATAGCATGACTATTATTGCGGTGGCATCGATTGTCATCGCCGGTATCACCACCGGTTTCGGCACTATGGGGCCTGCGTTGGCAGAAGGAAGGGCAGTCGCGACGGCGCTGAGTTCGCTGGCTCAGCAGCCCGACGCTTCCGCGACCATCACCCGGACCTTGTTCGTGGGCCTGGCGATGATCGAGTCGACAGCCATTTACTGCTTCGTGGTCTCGATGATTCTCATCTTTGCCAACCCGTTTTGGAACCACGTCATCACTAAAGCTGTAGGGAAGTAAACTTATGTTAATAGATTGGTTCACGGTCGGAGCACAGGCGCTCAACTTTCTCATCCTCGTCTGGCTCATGAAGCGCTTCCTTTACAAGCCTATCATCCACGCCATCGATGAGCGGGAGAAGCGGATAGCCACGGAACTCGCCAACGCCGACAAGAGAAAGACCGAAGCCAAAAAGGAGAGCGATGAGTTCAAACACAAAAACGAGGAGTTCGACCAGCAACGCGCCGCGCTTTTGAGCAAAGCGCAGGACGAGGCGAAGGTCGAACGTTCGCGGCTCCTCGATGAAGCGCGGACGGCCGCCTCCGCTTTGAGTTCAAAACGCGAGGAAGCGTTGAGAAACGAAGAGCATAACTTGCATCAGGCAATCAGCCGCCGGACACAGCAGGAGGTGTTTGCCATCGCACGAAAGACCCTGGCAGACCTCGCCACGACAAGTTTGGAAGAGCGCTTGGGCGAGGTGTTCACTCGCCGCTTGCGAGATATGGACGCCCAGGCGAAAGCGGGCCTCGGCGAGGCCCTTAAGACAGCGTCTGACCCCACGATCGTGCGCTCCGCCTTTGACCTGCCTGTGGAGCAACGCGCGGCGATACAAAATGCTCTGAACGAAACCTTCTCGGCTGAAATCCACGTCCGCTTCGAGACAGCGCCAGACCTGATCAGCGGCATTGAACTCACCGCGAATGGACAGAAGGTGGCGTGGAGCATCTCGGATTACCTTACGTCGCTGGAAAAGGGCGTCGAAGAAGTTCTGAAAGGTAAGGCCAACACCAAGACCCCATCAGATTTGACGCCGCAGATCGCCAAGCGCGCCTATGAACTGTACGAGCAGCGGGGACGCAAAAGCGATTCGGCAATTCAGGACTGGAGTCAGGCGGAGCAGGAGACTCGGAAAGGTGAAGTCAAAGCTGAGTCCGAGCCTAAAGCCGCGGCCGAGCTCAAACCTGAAGAACCTAAGCCTGAAACAAAGAGCAATGAACATGGAACCTGAAAACCTCCAGAACGTTTTCGACAGCGCGTTTGCCGAAATAAGGCAAGTTCGGGAAGCGTTCACGCCGCAACTGACACCACGGGAAGTGGG
>CAVVPU010000139.1:0-4687 GCA_963750015.1 uncultured delta proteobacterium
TGAAATAACAAAAGCCGACGGGGGGATTTGAACCCCCGACCTGCTGATTACGAATTTGCTGTTCCGTGTTTCTTCCATCCTTTCCTACCCATGCATTCCCTTATAATACAAGTAGTTACGCCCTATCGAGTTGTATCAAGTATTGACAAATTTCAGACAAGATGTTACCTATGTGTTACCTATGAATATGATCGGGGGGTGCGTATGAGAAAGATCAAAATCTCCAAGGCCACGATTGACCGTTTGCCCTTTGCCGCGAAGGGGAAGCAGATTGACTATTTTGACACCGAGCTAAAAGGTTTCGGCTGCCGGGTGTCTGCTACGGTAAAGACATATTTCGTGCTGAAGCGCGTAAATGGCAGGCTCACTCGTGTTACGCTCGGCAGGCATGGCGTAGAGACGGCCGAGAAGGCGCGTAAGGATGCCATAGACGCCCTTTCCGACCTCTGGAAGGGCATAGACGTCAACCGGGAGAAGGCAAGGGCACGAGAAAAAGGCATTACCTTAAGTGAGGTTCTCGACAGATACTTCATTGCACGGCAAGAACTAAAACCCCGCACCATCACGATTTACAGCGATCTGTTCAGGCTCTATCTTTCCGACTGGATGCGACAGCCAATTGAGAACATCACGAAGGATATGGTTGCCGCCCGTCATCTGAAGGTTGCAAAGGAGGCCGGCAAAGCCGCGGCGAATAGTGTCATGAGGACGCTGCGGGCAGTCTACAACTTCGCCAACGAGCTTCTGGACGATGCGCTTCCTGTCAACCCGGTCAAACGCCTTTCGAATACGCGCCAGTGGTTCGTAATCGAACGCCGCCAAACCGTTATCAAGGAGTCTGATCTGCCTCAATGGTTTGAGGCAGTCAACAACCTGGAAAATCCCACAATCCGGGACTACTTATTGCTTTTGCTCTTCACCGGGGCAAGGCGGACTGAGACGGCCTCCCTCAGGTGGGAAGATGTCGACATGGAAAACAAGATCTTTGTGCTCACGAGGACGAAGAATGGCAAGCCGCTCCCGCTACCGATGAGCGACTACATTCACCGGCTTTTTCTGGATCGCCACACACTACGTGAAAATGACTTTGTGTTCCCGGGGCGGGGAAAGGGCGGCTACCTCGTCGAACCCCGGAAACAAATGGCAAGAGTGACAGGACAGACGGGGGTAAGATTCTCCGTGCATGACATGAGAAGGACGTATTCAAGCGCCATAGACGGGATTGTCGGTTACTACGAACTGAAGCGTCTTCTCAACCATTCGGTCAAGGCTGATGATGTTACCGCCGGTTATGTTGTGAAAAACACGGAAAAACTCCGTCCACTCATGCAGAAAGTGACAGATCATATTCTGAACCTTGTACAGCCGAGAGAGCAGGACAAGGTTGTTCCTTTTAGTCGGGTACCGGAGAAGGCGTAGCTGGCGCTGATTCCCCCTTGTTTGACGATTCCACTTCGCAACTACTTCATAGTTGGTGTAGGCGGCCATCAAATCGCCCTCATATCCGGCCACAGACCCGCCTCCAAACCGGGCCAATCGACAAACCTCACCTGTACGGAAAAAGGGTAGCTTTCCCGCATTCTCTACCCCAAATGACTATCTGCTACGCACACACCCTTCGGCTTCCTATAGAGAACCTCCTCGGCAAGAGAGACTGTTTTGCATCCCACACGACATTCTGCCTGATTACACGCGGCCTTGCAACCGTTAAACGCTTGCTTCCATTGACCACGACCATCACAGCTACACAAGGAGCCGTTGGGGGTATTCAGAGAAGACTCTTTTCAGGTGTATTCCGCATAAAAGGCAACGCCACCCCGACGGCTGTATGTCTTCCTGAAGTGGTATTTTTGTTCTGATCTCAGACATGCAACCTTCCCCTTGGCAATCCTCCAGACCTCGCTGATCTTATCGATCGTACACCCCCTTGAACTGCTTAGAGGCAAGACGTGGAGAGCCATCCCTTTGGAGCGGCGAAGCATTGGCAGATGCGATGTAATCAGGGGAGTGACGAGGGAGGCCCCGGATTCGCTTTTTCCCGGACCCCCCTGACTGTCGGTGCTAAACGCTCGTGCGGGCCTCCTCTTTGGCTTTCTCCAGAAGGCCGGCTATACGCTGAGATACCTGCCCCAAATCGGCGAAGAGCCTTTCCGCTTCAGTCCTGTTCCCTGAGGTACATGCCTTCACTATGCCCTTGCCCAGTTCGTGGATCTTCTCGTGGGGAAGGACGATCTCCTGCATGCTTTTGATGGAGCCATACTCCTTGCCTTTCGTATCATACCATTTGCCGAACCTGCAGCCGTGATGGTCCGGCAAATCAGAAAGCTCCAGGTTGATCCTCCCGCTCATGAAGGCGCCGAGCCGATGGACGAAAGTCCGGTGGTCGTTCCTCGCGATGTCGAACATGACGATGCCGCCGCCACGCGTCCTGAACGCGCTTACCGACACGTTGAGCTTTGCGGCGATGTCACTCAACCCTGACACGCTGTTCAAGACCTCCCCGGAACTCGTCTCTATGTCCCGGGCAATGACGGTGGTGCCCTCGATGTTGCGCGCGATCTCCTCGGAGGTGGCCAACTGTTCTTCCACGGCAGTCGCCATCTGGGTGATCTCGTCACGCGTCCGCTGGACGTCTTCGACGATGTGGGCGAGGGATGAGCCGGCCCTCTTGACGTAGGCCGTCGCCTCGGTGACCTTTTTCAAAGCCGACTCCATGGATTGGTTCGTCAGGTCCGACTCCTGCTGGACCGCTTTAACTTTCTCCGAGATCTCGGAGGTCGAACTGATGGTTTTTTCCGCGAGCTTTCTCACCTCGTCGGCGACGACGGCAAACCCTCTGCCGTGCTCGCCCGCCCGGGCAGCCTCGATGGCCGCATTGAGGGCGAGGAGGTTCGTCTGGTCGGCGATGTCGTTGATGACGGACACGATGTTCCCGATTTCCTCTGCCTTGCCATTGAGCCGTCCCACCATGGAGGACAGGTGCGCCGTGGCTTCGCCTACCGTGTCTATCGTCGCGATTGCCTCATCCGTGACGCGCTTGCCCTCCTCGGCGGTCTTCATCGCTTCCGTCGACGTGGTCGAAGCCACCTGGGCGCCCCGCGCGATCTCGCCGATGGTCTGGCTCATCTCCTCTGCGGCTGCAGCGATGGCAGATGCTTGGGTCGACTGGTCCTGCGCCCCCCGGGTGGTTCTGGAGACCTTCGGGATCATCCCATCGACCGTCGAGGCCACCCCGTTCGAGGACGCGATGATTCCTTCGATCATTTCGTTGAAGGAGAAGACCATCCTGTCCATGCTCCGGGCGAGCACTCCCACCTCGTCGTTCGTATCCATGTGTTCGAAGCTCACCGAGAGATCCCCCGGGCCATGCGCTCGACCTTTTCACCCATCTTCTCCAGGGGCCTGGTGATCCTCCGTGCCACGGGCGTCGCAATCGCGGCAATCATGAGGGCGAAGAGCACGAAGGCGATCATGATCTCCCACCGAAGCCGGGATATCTCAGCCGCGATGCCGTCGGTGTAGATGCCTGTCCCGACAACCCAGCCCCACGGCTCGTAGGCCTTCACGTAGGAGACCTTCGGAAGCGGGTCGGCCGCGCCCGGCTTGGGCCACCTGTATGCGACAAAGCCGCCTCCCTTTTCCTTGCACACTTGCACGAACTCGACGAATATGGCTTTCCCATCCGGATCCTTGTAGTCGCTCATGTCCTTCCCGTTGAGCGCAGGTTGGGTGGGATGCATGATCATCTTCGGCTCCATGTCATTGATCCACAGGTACCCCTCCTTGCCGTAGCGGAGATGGGCGGCTCTCTCCGCCGCCCTTTTGTGGGCCTCTTCCGGGCTGAACTCGCCCGCCTTGGCCCGTGCGTCGTATTCGGCGATGAGACCGAGGCACGTCTCCACCATGTCCTTGAGCTCTTCTTTCCTCGTATCGACTATCCGTGCCTGGACCGTGGGGAGAAAGTAGAAGAGGATGGTAAGCAACATCAATGCCAGGGTGATGGCAGAGATACTCAGGATCTTGGAGCGGACCCTCCAATTGCTGAATTTGAGTAGTTTCGTCACGGGTGCCTCCGCGGGGGATTCTTTTTATGCACGAGCCAGGGTGTCACTTACATATTGTCGCCCGGGAAAGAAGTGACCTTAAGGGAATTGGTTATATCCATGAAGACTCTGCGTCCATAGATGCCGGACCGTGGAAATGGGGCTCAAGAGACGCCGGCTGCAAGTGAGAACGTAATCTTCGATGAGGGGCGTGAATGGGGGCTTCTGGGATGCTTCCTGTAGTTAAGTTTTTGGCGATTTCTTTTGCGACCATAGAATACAAATGGTATTCGTGAACGAGCGGGTTGGAGATGTGGGCGAACCTCCACAATGAAAGCCCCGACCATAATGGCTTTTCCATCCCAAGCGTCCCCACGGGTGCCATAGAATTCATCAGATATCGCGACACTCTCAAAAGAATGGGGATAAAGAACGTCATCGAAAAATTTTCGTACTCCCGGTCAGCGAGCTTTCTCGTTGTACCCATCGCCCCCATGTCTGCGCATTGCCCTACATTCGAATATCTGTTAGGATGCTTCAGCGCCCCAAACGAGGAGAAATTGAGTCCGCCGTCTGGTTCGACAGCATTGACTGGGTCAGGCATGGAAGCGATCCTGAAAGAAAACTACGGTATCCACAGGATC
>CAVVPU010000140.1:0-17914 GCA_963750015.1 uncultured delta proteobacterium
GCGCCCCATTTTGCTGGCCGAAGCCATGTTTAATGAGCGGAGCCGTGAATTGTTGGATCAAGCCACACCACTTTTGGTGGCTACTGGCGGCTTTCACCGTCAACGTCTTCGGCTTGGGCAGCTTGATCGCCCCGACGAATCGACCGGGGGTGGCGTCCTATCTGATCGAAGCCTTGTTTATTAGCGGCTGTTTATGGCTGGCCAGCCGCACTCCGACGCCCCGCAAGGTTGATGGCCTTGGGAACTCTAAACATTCGCTCCCCGGGCTTTTTGTCGGGTCGCTAGTTGGTTTTTCGGTGACGATGATCGTCAATTTCGCGGCGCCGACACTGGGGATTCCAGCGGTTGCCGAGATTGGGGTGATGCTAATGGTTTACTTTTTGTTTCTGGCGTGGCTAACAATGTGGCCGTCGCTGACGAACTGGTTCAGTTCAGGTGTTTGCTCCATGATCGAAGGACAAGTGGTCGTCATCGATGACGAGGAAAATATATGCAGGAGCTGCGTCGAGGTGCTTCGTGACGACGGCTACGAGGTCCGGGCGTTTACGGAAGCCCGGGAGGCTCTGAAGCATCTGGCTGCTGAGCCGGTCGACCTCGTTCTCCTCGATCTGAAGATGCCGGACATAAGCGGCATCGAGGTCCTCAGGGAGATCAAGAAAGTTCATCCTGAGACTATCGTGGTGATCATCACGGGCTATGCCACGGTCGAGACCGCCGTCACTACCATGAAACTGGGTGCTTTCGATTACGTGGCGAAACCGTTCACCCCCGACGAGCTTACAACGACGGTGAAGAGGGCCCTCGAACACAAGCGTCTCCTCCAGGAGAACCGCTATCTCCGTGAGGAGCTGAACAGGAAGTTCGAGTTCGACAATATCATCGGCGATGGCGAGGCCATGCAGAAGGTGTGCGGCCTCATCAAACGGGTGGCCCCGACCGACGCTACGGTGCTCATTCACGGCGAGAGCGGCACGGGCAAGGAGCTCGTGGCCAGGGCCATTCACCGGAACAGCCGGAGGAGTGAGAAGAACTTCGTCGTAGTCGATTGTGCGAGCCTTGCCCAAAGCGTCATCGAGAGCGAGCTCTTCGGTTACGGGAAAGGCGCCTTTACCGGTGCCGTCGATACAAAGCAGGGCCTCCTGGAAATAGCGGAGGAAGGGACCCTTTTCCTCGACGAGATCGCGAATATCAGCATGGAGACGCAGGCAAAGCTCCTCAGGGTCCTTCAGGAACAGGAATTCAAGCGGGTCGGCGATTCGAAGAGCCGCAAGATGGACGTCCGCTTCGTGGCTGCCACAAACAAGGACCTGGAGAAACTCATTGAAGAGAAGCTCTTCCGGGAAGACCTCTTCTACCGGCTCGACGTTTTCCGCATCCATCTGCCCTCCTTGAGGGAGCGGAAGGAGGACGTGCCGCTCCTCGCCAACTACTTCCTCGACCTCTTCTCGAAGAGTATGCACAAGAACGTGAAGGGCTTTTCGAGTGAGGCCATGCTTCTCCTCAAGGATTACGATTGGCCGGGAAACGTGCGTGAGCTGAAGAATATGCTCGAACGGCTCGTGATCATGATCGATGATGACGTGGCCGACTCGCCGGAGGTCGCCTATGCCCTGGGCGGCAAGGTCCGCCCCATGACTTCCTCTATTCCCAGGACCGCGGAAGAGCTGAAGAAGACGCGCAGGGAGATGACTCAGAGGATCGTGGACGACGTGGAAAAAAGCTTCCTTCTCGAGGCGTTGAAACGAAACAACTGGAACGTCACGAAGGCAGCCGAAGAGGTGGGGCTGCTGAGGCCGAACTTCCACGCCCTCATGAGGAAGCACCACATCAACCACGAGTAGTAACGGCCCTTCATCAACAGTCTATACACCTGTATAAAAGAGCGACACACCCCCTGTGTCCCTTCATATTGTCCCCCGGATCCTTGACTAACGCCCTTTTTCGGAGAGTCCAGCCCCACTCTCCCTGAATGAGCCTCTCATATGAAAGGCCTTTTTCCTTTCATGGCCACGCTTTTCCACCTCTGCATAAAACCAATATTTTAAACTAGTTGGACGAATCATTCGGGGGCGGTCGCCTCTGGCATCACCTTTGCTTGTATACAGTGCGAAGACCAGAAATTCTCCCGGAGGTAAGCGGATGATTAATGCGGCAAGGGACAAGATTCTCGTAGTAGACGACGAGCCGATGATCTGTAAGAGCTGTAAGGAGATACTCGAGGACGAGGGCTATCATGTGGATATGGCCTACTCGGGACAGGAAGGGGTGAAAAAAGCCCTCGAAAGGACTTTCGATCTCGCCATCGTGGACATGAAGATGCCCGACATGAGCGGCATGGCCCTGCTCAAGAGGATCAAGGGCGAGAAGCTCAAGACGCCGGTGATCATGATTACCGCCTACTCCACGGTGGAGACGGCCATCGAGGCGATGAAGCTCGGCGCCTCCGAATACCTTCCCAAGCCCTTTACCCCGGACGAGCTGTCGACCGTGGTGAAGGCCGTCATAAGCAGGGAAGAAGAGATGCCCGTAAGCATCACCGACGGCCGGATCATCGACAAGGAGAGCATTCTCAAAGTCCTTCGGAAAGAGGCGCCTCAGGTAAAGTATACCATCGACGTCGATGTAGACAGGTGCATCGGGTGTCAGATGTGCATGATGGACTGTTCGGCCCACCACGCCGACCCGAAAGACCTGCCCATCGCCTATCCGAGGGCGTGGGAGCTCTTGCCTGAGTCGAGGCTGATCGTCGATGTCAGCGGGTCCCAGGCGGTTCCGCTGCTCTGCAAGCACTGTGAAAACGCCCCCTGCGCCACCGTCTGCCCTACCGGAGCGATCAGGGTCGACGCCGAGTACGGGTTCAAGATCGCCGACAAGGCCAAATGCATCGGCTGCCGCTCCTGCCTGCTTACCTGCCCCTTCGGCATGATCTCCATGGACAGGCAGGGCAGGGTCGCCCAGAAGTGCGACATGTGCGTGGAGAGGTTTCAGGCGGGTATCGAGCCTGCATGCGTCCAGGTCTGTCCTCAGGGCGCCCTCACGTTGAAACCCATCGACGAGGCCCTGTCGGAGACGAGAAAGAAGACGAGGGAGCAGATTCTCAAGGGCAACGAGCAGAAGAAGCCTATTCTTAAGCTCACCACGTAAGCAAGGGAGGACAGTTCAATGGCGATCAGCACTCTGGATAAGATGATCAGGGCCTACGGGGACGACTCTTCCCAACTGATAGGGATTCTCCAGGACATTCAGGCAGAGCACAATTATCTCCCCTACGACACCCTTCTTCAGGTGTCGGAGAGGCTGGATGTCCCTATGAGCCGTCTCTACAGCCTTGCCACATTCTTCAAGGCCTTCAGCCTGAAGCCGAGGGGCAAGCACATCATCACGGTCTGCACGGGGACTGCGTGCCACGTGCGCAAGGCGCCGAGGATCGTCGACGAAATTTCGCGGTACCTCGGGATACAGGCAGGGGAGACCACGGAAGACCGGGTCTTTACCCTGGAAACGGTTAACTGCCTGGGGGCGTGCGCCCTGGGTCCTGTCGCCGTTCTCGACGGCAAGTATTACGGGAACATGACGCCCAATAGAATTAACGCCCTGCTCAAGGAATATAAAAAGGAATAGGTGAGCTCATGAGGATCGACTCCTTTCAACATCTCGAAATGCTGAGGCGGTCTCTGGCCGGAAAGACGGATACCAAGAAGACGCGGGTCACCATCTGCGGAGGTACCGGCTGCCGCGCCTGCGGGGCCGACGACGTGATCGAGGCTTTCGGAAAAGAGATCAAAGAAGGGCACCTCGGCAACGGAGTCGAGCTCAAGGTGACGGGTTGCCACGGATTCTGCGAAAGGGGGACCCTCGTGGTCATCTACCCCCAGGGCATTCTCTACCAGAAGGTGGTGCCCAAGGACGTTCCCGAAATCCTGTCGAAAACTGCCAAGAATAAAGAGATCATCCAGCGCCTCCTCTACGTGGACCCGGTGACGGGAAAGAAGATCACTTACGAGAAGGATATCCCCTTCTATCAGAAACAGAAAAGGGTGCTCCTCGGGATGAACCCCGCCATCGACCCCAGGGACATAGAGGATTATATAGCGGGCGGAGGCTACGGGGCCCTCGCGCGGGTGCTCGCCGACATGTCTCCGAAAGATGTGATCGAGGAAATCAAGAAGGCAGGACTGCGCGGCAGGGGCGGCGGCGGTTTCCCCACGGGAAAGAAATGGGAAACATGCCGGAAGGCGCCGGGAGACGTGAGGTATGTGATCTGTAACGCCGACGAAGGCGACCCCGGGGCCTACATGGACAGAAGCCTTCTCGAAGGCAACCCCCACAGCGTGCTCGAAGGCATGATCATCGGCGCTTATGCGGTGGGTGCCAAAGAGGGTTACGTCTACGTGAGAAACGAGTACCCCCTCGCGGTGGAGCACACGAAAGCCGCCATAGAGCAGGCCAGGGAGTATGGCTTTATCGGCCCGGACATCTTCTCCTCCGGCTTCGAATTCGACGTCAAGGTGGCCAGAGGGGGCGGGGCTTTCGTCTGCGGGGAATCGAGCGCGCTTATGACCTCCCTGGAAGGAAAGCCGGGCCAGCCGAGGGCCAAGTACATCCACACGGTGGAGAAGGGCTTGTGGGAAAACCCGACGGTCCTGAACAACGTGGAGACCTGGGCAAACGTGCCCCTCATCATGGGCAAGGGCGCGAGCACGTACCGGGAGACCGGGACCGACGAGAGCACGGGGACCAAAGTTTTCTCCCTCGTGGGCAAGATCAACAACACGGGCCTCGTGGAAGTTCCCATGGGTACGACCTTACGGGAGATCGTGTACGACGTGGGCGGCGGCATACCTTCGGGGAAGAAGCTGAAAGCGATCCAGACCGGAGGACCTTCGGGCGGATGCGTGCCCGAAGGCATGATAGACCTGCCCGTCGACTTCGATCACCTCGCCGAGGTCGGCTCCATGATGGGAAGCGGCGGCATGATCGTCATGGACGAGAGCACGTGCATGGTCGACGTGGCGCGGTACTTCCTCAGCTTCCTGAAAGACGAATCATGCGGGAAGTGCGTTCCCTGCAGGGAAGGCATCAAACGGATGCTCGAGATACTCAACCGGATCTGCGAGGGAAAAGGCGAGGAAGAGGACATGGCGCTCCTCGAAGAGATCGCGAGCACGGTGCAGGAGACCTCCCTGTGCGCCCTCGGCGGCTCTTCTCCGAATCCTCTGCTCACGACCATGAAATACTTCGGCGATGAGTACAGGGCCCACATCAGGGACAAAAAGTGTCCGGCAGGGGCCTGCAAAGCCCTCATCACTTACTCGATCCATGAAGAGAAATGTATCGGGTGCGGGGCCTGCGCCAAGGCATGTCCGCAGAAAGCAATAACGGGTGAAAAGAAGAAGACCCACAAGATCGCCGGGGCCGGTTGCGTCAAGTGCGGAATCTGTGCCGACACATGCAGGCAACAGGCGATCGTCGCCGCCTGAAAGCGCCCTAAAGTCACAGGGGGAGGGAAGTAGATGGTAAACATAACGATAGACGGAAAAACAGCGCGTATCGCGGACGGGCAGACCATACTTCAGGCGGCCGGGAGCGTGGGGATCAAGATCCCCACCTTGTGCCATCACGAGGCCCTCTCTGCCTATGGCTCGTGCCGGTTGTGCATAGTAGAGATCGTAAGAAACGGGAAGGGCAAGATCGTCACCTCCTGCAACTACCCGGTAGAAGAGGGTCTCACGATACTTACCGCCTCGCCCAGGGTCCTCGCCCACAGGAAGATGCTCATGGAGCTTCTCCTCGCAAGGTGCCCGGATGTCGATATTATTCGGGAGATGGCCGCAAAGATGGGTGTGAAAGAGACGAGGTTCCCCAAGGGCGAAAGCGATTGCATTCTCTGCGGGCTCTGCGTGCGGGTCTGTGAGGAGCGCATCGGCGCAAGCGCGATCAGCTTCGTGAACAGGGGGATAGAAGAAGAGGTGGGAGCCCCCTTCGATATCTCCTCCCAGACATGCATAGGGTGCGGCGCCTGCGCGAGCGTCTGTCCGACAGGGGCTATCAAGATGGAGCAGATCGAGGGGATACTCAGGATCAACCGGTTTCACACCTCCAAGAGGCTCCACCAGTGCCCGTCGTGCAAGAAGTTCTACGCCTCTGAGCTGCATCTCGGCTGGATAGAAGAGAACCTGGGCGCCCACGACCATCTGACGTCGCTCTGCACGGAGTGCAAGAGGGCACAGAGCGCGAAAGTGATGCGGGGTCTCCAGGTATAAGGACGCTTAGGGCAGGGGCAAAGGCCACAAGGGCGCGCCGGTCAGTGCCGCGAGGCATGTCCGGCGCATGGACCGGTCGGGCGGTCGGACGCGATGAGGTCCTTTGGAAAGCTGCATGTCTCTGAAAGAAGCGAGTGAGGGCACGAGGTGTGGCCGGTCGCATGAAGGGAATACGCCCTATGCGGCGATCTTTTCGCCATATGCCCTCCGGCGTACGAAAGTACGCCTGCGGCCGATAAGGCTCAAATCTCATCCACCTATGACGCATCCCCTTCATGCGACCGGCCGGTAACACGCGGAGCCGTATCTCTAAAAGCCCGCGGCTCCGGCCTTCATAGGATGCACACACCAGCAACAATTGAATAAGAGCGGCGGCCCGAGAGGCCGCCAAAGGCAAAACAAGTTTTCCACTACCTATACGTAACTAATTCACCAAGTCCTCATACACAGGCCTCTCGGGCCAGTGAAGAATGCCGCCTGAAACGTGGAAGAAGTATTGTTTATGCGTTGCAGATTTCTCTTGACAATACGTTTTACAAGGTTTTAAGATTGATAAAATCTGAAAAAGCCATACCATCCGCGAGGGTGGGACGGGGAGCCGACCGGCCTCGGACATGACCCACTGAGACTTTCACCGGAAGGAGAGCTTCGGCCGCCAAACAGGAAAATTCTGAGATGCGACAAAGCGCTATCGAGACTACTGGGGGTGTGTCAATGAAAAGAATCGCTCGCCTATCACTATGTTTGGTTATTGCATTAACATTTCAATGTGCCGTGGGAGCACCAGGCCACGCGGTCACCTACTACTACACCGGCAACCCCTTTACGGATGCCTGGGGCACATTCGATCAAGGATCGTACATTGAAGCCACCATCAATCTGGTGCAGGTTCTTGGACCAAAAATCGTCCCAGGGACAATTGAGTCGTGGACATTTACCTATAACGACCCCAGTGGTGGAATCATCATACCGATGACACTCTCATCTTTAGTTGCAAACCCTCTTTGGGGCCTGTCAATGGCAGTCTTCGTCAACGGGAGCGGCATACAAGACTGGAGTTTCCGCGTCTCGGGAGTCCCCCTCGGGTACCCTGTCGGGAGCACAAATCTAACTTTTTCCCTTACGGGTCCTTTTGGCAATATCCCGTGGGGAGGAGAAGCGATCGAAAGCGTCTCGTACACGTATTTGCCAGGGCTGCCAAGTATCGGAGGAGATCCCAGCGCCACCTATGAGAACACAGGGACTTTCGTGGCCGGGACGGGGATGGGGACCTGGACCACGACACCCCCGCCATGGGCCGGAGGCGCAGCAGTCCCCGTGCCCTCCGCCATGCTCCTTCTGGGTCCGGGATTGATCGGTCTTGCAGCAATAAGAAGAAGGTCCAAGAAGTAGGCGTTATTCACCCAACATCGCGGGCAGGGTCAGCACATGACCCTGCCTTTCCTATACTTATGGTCCAACCATTGCCAGTTCAAATCTGGTGGCCCAAAAAAAACAGCCAGACGCTCCACTTCAGGAAGACAACCGTAAGAATCAGTTACGTTTGTCCACTTCTTTGGCGGCCTCTATGGCCGCCCTCCTCTTCAATTGATGTCGGTGTCTACATCCTATGAGGGCCGGAGCCGCGGACCAAAGGATACGGCTCCGCGTGTCACCGGCCGGTCGGATGGGAGGGATCGTGAGGTGTGGATGCAATTTGAGCCTTGCTGCCCGGATGGCGTACTGAATGTACGTCGGAGGGCGCATGGCG
This sequence comes from uncultured delta proteobacterium, assembly GCA_963750015.1. Classification (GTDB taxonomy): domain Bacteria; phylum Desulfobacterota; class Syntrophorhabdia; order Syntrophorhabdales; family WCHB1-27; genus CAVVNC01. The sequence continues at coordinate 8,014 of CAVVPU010000140.1, forward strand.
AAAAGTGCGCCGCAGATCGCGATTCCTTCCAGCCGACCGGCCCCACCTCGTACCCCCATAGCTCTTCCTCCTCACTCCTTACGCAGCCGGACCTAACTCATAATTGCCGTATCAACGCTAGACATGGGCAGGGACCGGCTCAGGTCTCTGCCCCTGCTCAGTACCTATATCTTCTCGCGAGCTTTTCCGGCGCTACACCGAGCAGGTAGAGGAGCATGAGGGTCCGGTTCCGCAAGGTGCAGCGGAGTATACCCTCCTTCCTCCACCGTCGGGAAGAGGTCCGCACCCGGTCCTTTACGATGCATATCTTTCCGCCCGCCCTTCTCACGCGCCTCATGAGGTCCACGTCTTCCATGATGGGCATGTGACGGAACCCACCCAGCTTGTTGAAATAGTCGCGCCTCAGGAAAATAGCCTGGTCTCCGTAAGGTATTCTCGTCAGGCGTGAGCGCAGGGAGGCGAGCCGCCCGATCATCCGGAAAGCTGCTCCCTTATCCCCGATCTCCAGATCGAAGGCGCCGCCCACGAACCGGTCATCCGCCAGGATCGACTCTATCCTTTCAAAGGCATGGTGCGGAAGGTCCGTATCTGCGTGGAGGAAGAGGAGCGCCTCTCCAGTGGCCTGCGACGCCCCCCTGTTCATCTGAAGAGCCCGTCCCCTTGATGAGGTGAGCCGTATTACTCCGGTGTCGGTTATGGCCCTGATGGTCTCCCCTTCGGGGCTGCCATCCACCACGATGATCTCAACGTGCCCGTCTATGGCCCTTATCCCTGCTATTGCCTCATTGATGCGGCGTGCCTCGTTGAGCACCGGAATGACAAGGGAGACCGCCATGGCTCACTTCTTTTGAAAAAGGCCGCGGAGGAAATCGATCGTGCGAGGACTGGCCGAAGGCAGCGCGCGATGGGAGGCATAGAATGTTTCCAGGTCCCTGTATTCGTCCAAATCGTTCCATGGCCGCAGGAGATGCACGTTGATCTGCTTCTCCCGCAGGATTTCCATGGTCGAGCGGAACACGTCCGCTCCTCCCCACCCGATATTCTCGAAGGGAGCAGGGAAGCTCGCCGCCGATGAGAAGCCTATGAGGTAATAGCCCCCATCCGCTGAAGGGCCGATAACTGCATCGGAAGTTTCGAGGCAGGCAAAGGCCTCATGAAGTACCTCCACGGGCAGGCCCGGGCTATCGCTCCCGATGAGCACCACGCGACGGGCCCTCGACAGGCCATCGGAAAGGGCGCGGCACATGCGCTCCCCCAGGTCGCGACCCTCCTGGGGCACGCTTCTCACGTCATCCCCCAGCCACTCTGCGATTGCCGATTGCGCCTCGGGCGGGTGAAAGCAGACAATGAAGGGGTAGCCTGCACGTGTGGCGAGGCCGAGAGTGTCGGATACGAAGCAGTCGTAGAGGGCAAGGGCGGCTTCATCGCCGATGACCCCCGCTATGCGGGTCTTCACCGTGCCCAATTCCAGTGACTTCACGAAGATGAGGAGCAGGTTATCCTCCATCACCCCTTACCCTTTAAGCGATTTGGCCCCGGCACGAGCTTCCCGCCCCTGCCGTGCACCCGTAGCAGTGGTTCCCCACCACGATCTGCCGGCTTTTCAGCCTGTCGAGCTCGAAATCCTCTATCCTGTCGGGCGCCCCGTGGTCTATGGTGAGGCCGAGCATCTGGTTGAAGTCGCAGTCGTAGAGGCGTCCGTCCCACCCGACCGAGACGGTCGAGCGGCACATCACGGCAGCTAAGCTCGCTTGATTGAAGGACAAGAGGAGGGCGTTCATGTAGTCGCCATAGTTGTCGGAATCCTTCAGGTAGTCGAGATACCGGCCCACGGGCATGTTGGTGATGCAGTAAAGGCGGTTGAAGGAGACCCCGTACTTTCTCAAGAGGGTCTCCCGGTAGAGCGCCTCGAGGGACGCCTGGGACCCGGGAAGATAGGCGCCTGCCGGGTTATGGACCAAATCGAGGATGAGGCCGCTTCCGATCCTGCCGTAGCCCCTTTCGTTCAGCCTGCCCATCGCCTCGATCGCTTTTGTGAAGACACCCTCTCCTCTCTGTCTGTCCGTGGTCCGGCCATCGACGGAAGGCAGGGAGAGCACGATCTCGACGCGGTGATCCGCGTAAAAGTCGATAAGGTTCCCATATGCGCCATCCACGAGGAGCAGTCCGTTAGTCCTCACGAGCACGCGCTTTTGGGCTCCTGCGCATCCTTCGATGAACCATCGGAGATGGGGATGGAGCTCGGGGCTTCCCCCGGTGATGTCGACGGTTTCTATGGCACGAGCGTCGAGAACGTCGAGACACTGCTTCATGGTTTGCCTCGACATGGATTCTGTCCTTTCCGGGCCGCCATTCACATGGCAATGCCTGCATCTTATGTTGCAGCGGTATCCTGTGTTGACCTGAAGGATGCTTACGCCGTCCGCCACAAGCCTCTCTGCGATTCGCTCGGCAAAGGGGGGCTTTATATCGAAGCCATCCACCTCTACATCTCCTTCTTGTCGATGATCTTCCGCATCTGGGTGGAATGGGCGAGGACCACGCCGGCGACCATGGCAGCGCCCACGTGGATCGCCTCCATCATCTCTTCCCGGGTGATCCCCAGAGAGAGGCACCGGTTGGTGTAGGCGTCGATGCAGTAGGGGCATTTCTGGGTCGTGGCCACGGCGAGGGCGATGAGCGCTTTTTCCCTCTCGGTGAGGGCGGTCTCTCCTTGGGTGGCTGCGCCGTAATAGGCAAAATATTTTTCTCCCAGGTCCGGGGCATATTCCCCGATGTTGCCGAAATCTTCGAGGTCCTTGTGCTCGTAGTAGTCGCCCATGTCATCCCTCCATGCGGGTAAGATCTCGCAACCGTCCTTGGCCGCGCGATCGCCCCGGCTCTTTTCGCTCTTTTTTTGTTCTCTCACAGGAGTATACACTCTTTATGGGCGGTCGGCCACTGGCGAAGAGCTTCAAAGGGCCTGTCTTGAGAGAAGCGAGTGGGGCACGAGGTGTGGCCGGTCGGCTGGGAGGAATCGTGCCGCCCGCACGCGGGCACCCGGCGGGTTTTGCCGTCCTGTTGCAATCATACATTGGTTTTAACATCATGTAATGATTTCATATTTTAGCGTGCAGATGACGCCCGTGCCATCAGACTTAGAAGCAGAAGGTACATCTTCACTTCCGTTCACGTGCCAAGCTGACCACTTTCCTCCCACCTTGCCACTTTTATTCAGACGACGCAAGAGAAACTTGCGTGTTATTTGGCATTCCTCCCGCGCTATCACATTACAGAAAGGCCTTTCATAAACACAGGTTGTAGGCTGGCGCAAAAAATTTCTTACACGCCTCAAATTCTCCTTGACAACTGTCTCACTGGGCATAACATTGCTGGTATATATCGAAATAAGAACAAGAGTGGGTGACCTTACATGAAGGTTGGGGAGGAGTTGTGGCTCCAGGATCCGGTGGCAAGGCCCGCAGCTTAGCCGCTCAACCATCCGCGGTGGTGAGGCAGAAAGCTGACGGTAGGGAGGATCTTTATCCTTGTTAGAAAACGGAGAAAGACCTTGAGACAAGCTTCGCAGGCTTGCGGCATCGGGCTTTAGGTTGTGTTAGTTACATTGTTGCGCGGTAGGCGTCTATTGTTAAGGAGGAAATTTATGAAAAAAGTATGTGTGGCCACAGCGATTGTTTTGGCAATAGTGTTTATGTTTTTCACAGGGTCTGCACAGGCCGGACTTCTGCCAAGCTTTGGCACCATATCAGGAGGCACTACCGGATCTGACGGTCAGGGCGACACGTGGCTGTGGAATACCACTATCGGAGGCGTTTCCGCCGGCGTTCCCGCCGGGTGGTCCGCGTGGGGCATACCGGGCCTCGGACAGGGCGAGACGGTGTGGAATGGTCCGACCGTCGACGATTTCGACTTCGAGCTCACCGATAATTTTACTCTTCCCAGTGGAATTGGGATCGTTCAGACGGTGGGCCCCGCGGGTGGTTATACGGAGTACACGCGGTTCGAGGTTAACGGGATTGACTGGACCGAGGTTTTCCCTGGGAGCAGGGACAGAGAGGTTGAGTTTTTCGCTCCGGCGGGAGACTACCTCATGGCTGGTGATTCTTTCTTCGTGAACGTCGTGCTTGACGGCACGGTCGACCCGACTGTGACCTCCTGGATCGGAACCTACAGCACGCCCAGCGCGGTTCCCCTTCCCACCGCTGTGCTTCTTTTCGCACCGGGTCTCGCCGGCCTGGCGCTGATCAGGAGAAGGTTCAAATAGCAGGCCCTATTCGACAAACATTGAAGGCAGGGTTCGGCAACGGCCCTGCCTTTCTCATTTATTGTCCCGAAGACTGCCATTTCAAGCCTTGTCCGTGCAGAGGGGCGTACCTTGAATTACCCTTTTATTCTTTCCGGCAACGTGAACCCTTTCTCCCTCGCGAGTTTTTCACCTCGGGCCAGTGCGGCGCTGATCTCCCTATTTTTTGTCGCCAGCCGCCAAGAGGTGCCGCTCCTCTCCTTCTTCTGCCGCGTGAACGGAGATAAGCCGAACCTTAGGCACCTTTCTCGGCCTGGTCATTTTCGCTTTTCGGGCAGGTTCCTCTTCATAGTATGGCGAAAGACGAGCGAGCGCTTCAGGAAGCGATTCACGCCATACGGTCATTTTCAAGGGTTCGATAATATCCGACTTTTTCCGTAATTCAGATCCGACCGGCTCGCCTTCTGACACATGCCTTCCCAGATCCTTCTGACCCCCGGGTTTCCTCTTTGTCCTGATCGCTTTCCGGCCGATCTCCTCTGCGGACGGCAACGGAAGACGGGCTATCGCTTCACGCACCATTTCGCGCCTGTCCATGTTCGAGGGCTCAACAGAATCCGACTCTTTCCACGATTCGGCTTCGAGAGAATCGCCGCCTGTCGTCCGCCTTTCCATCATGGTTTCTGCAACGGACTTCTCCATTTGGACTCCAGGTTCCCGGACTTCCGGTATGGCCATCTCCATGGTCAAATCTATCGCTTTCAAAGAAGCGACCATGCCCAGGGCTGACGCAAGCTCCCCTTTTAGAATCTTCACCTGGCGCACCATTTTAGACAAACGACAGGAAATGAGCAGAATTCCAAAAACGGCAAGGCCGGAAAGCACGACTGCACCCCCTTGCCATATCGGTTGTTGAAGCCTTGGGTCACTCAAGAGTACTATGAGGTTCATCGTAAGTCTCCTTCCTATAATCTACCAATCCGCTGCTACTGGTTTCTCGTAGAAGGTCCGGGCGATAAGGCCGCTCTCGATAACATGGCTTCCGTAATCTGTGGCTACCCTCATGTCCTTCGCGAACTCCGGCACGCCCATTCTCTCCCCCCGATCCGTTCCGTCTGTATTCGTGGTATACCAGCAATGAACGTGCCAAAGGATACAGGTGCATGATGAGGGGCTATAATGTGCATATTTCAGGTCACAAATCTAGGGCATAATGAATCATTCCGTCATCATTTTGACGGAAATTTGGGGCGGGGGCTCTTGTTGTATGACACTTCCGGCCTATCAAATGGATGGAGAATGTGACTTCGTTCTTGACAAAAGATATATCTTGGAATATATTTTATGCAAGATGTATCTTACGCAATATTTTAATGAGGGGGCACGACAATGAGTCGAGACCGTTCTGATATGAGCGAAGGGTATGATTGCGGACGCCGTCACATGGGCGGTTCGGTTTTTGAAGGAATATCGGGCGAGAGGCCTTACCATCGCTTCGGGGGGAGATGGGGCGGCGACCAGAGAGGCCGGTTCGACCGGGGGTTCGGGGGAGCCCCGGGGCGTTTGTTCGACGCAGGCGAGATGAAGCTCGTTATCCTGAAGTTCCTCTCGGAACAGCCGAGTTACGGCTACCAGCTTATCAAGACCATGGAGCAACGCTTGTCGGGCGGCTATACACCGAGCGCAGGCGTCATATATCCGACTCTCACGATGCTCGAAGAAGAAGGCCTCGTCGAGGCGTCGATAGAAAACAATAAGAAAGTCTATTCCCTGACCGCCGACGGGAGAGAATACCTTGAGAAGAATAAAGGGCGCGTCGATGAAATTTTTCTACGCCTGGAAGAGGCCGGGAGGAGTTTCGAACGCGGCCGCTCACCGGAGATCATGAAAGCCTTTCACAATCTGAGGAGCGCGGTCGACGCACGCACCTTTAGAGCGAGCGTCACGCCGGAACAGATTCGCAAGATCGTGGAAGCGATCAACGCCGCCGCAAAAGCCATCGACGAGCTGTGATTCGGCTGTACCTCGCTTCCCTCCAATCGAGGCAAAGCCGGCAACGTCGGAAAACGAGGTAGACCGGTGAATAGGCGCGGGCTTGCGATGGCATAACCACATAACCGGACAAGGCAGTTCGGACCCAAGGAGATGTTTTATGGACAAACCCAAATTACTGACGAAAAACTTCCTCATTGCTGCATTCGTGAACTTCTTTGCCGCTTTGAATTACTACCTGCTGATGGTAAGTATCTCCGCCTTTTCGGTGGAGCGCCTCCACTCCTCCCATAGTCGGGCAGGACTTGCTTCCGGTATGTTCATGATCGCCGCGCTCTTCGGGCGTCTCTACTCAGGAAAACGGATCGAAAGGTTCGGCCAAAAGAAAACGCTCCGTGTGGCGTTGATCTCAGGCCTGGCCTTAACACTGCTTTATTTCAAAGTTAACGGCATGACGTCCTTGCTCATTATCCGCTTTCTCCACGGCGCGTCGTTCGGTATCGCCAGTACGGCGGCCGGAACTATTGTGGCGAATGTCATTCCCAGGAAGAGATGCGGGGAAGGGCTTGGCTATTACATGCTGAGCGTGACCCTGGCGCTCGCTGTCGGTCCGTTCCTGGGAATATTCATCAACCGGCACGGGGGCTACGGCGTCATCTTTCTCGTGTGCACGATTTTCGCCACGATCGGCCTTGCCGCTTCCCTGTTTTTGTCCAGCCCTGAAATTGAGCTGACCCGGGAAGAGCTGAAGGCGACGAGAGGCTTCAATCTTGGCAGCCTTTTTGAGCTTAAGGCCGTTCCGATCTCGATCATTTGTGGGGTCGTCATCTTTTGCTACTCGAGCATCCTCGCCTTCCTTGCCTCATACTCCAAAGAAATCCACCTGGTAGAGGCTGCCAGCTTGCTCTTTGTCGTCTATGCGGTCGTCGTTTTGGTCTCAAGACCGATTGTCGGCCGAATATTCGATTCGAGGGGCGAAAACGTGGTCATTTACCCGGCAATCGTCATCTTTGCACTAGGCCTGGCCGTCCTTAGTCAGTCTCACCATGGATATGCCATCCTGGCGGCGGGGGCCCTCATCGGTCTCGGCGCCGGGGCCGTCCAATCGGCGACCCAGGCAATCGCCGTTAAGTCGGCTCCTCCCCACCGTATGGGATTGGCAAATGCCACCTACTTTGCTTTTTCCGACGTGGCCGTGGGAACCGGGCCGTTCGTGTTCGGGCTCCTTGTCCCGTCCATCGGCTTTCGGGGCGTCTACGTGAGTGCCGGAGTTCTTGCGCTCTCCTGCACCTTTCTCTATCACGCCCTCCATGGAAGAAGGGTTTCGCCTCAAAGTGAGGCAGATGTTCCGACGACTCAATGCGGTTCCCCAAAGACTATCGCCGCTTTACTTCAGGAAACATAGCATCTCCCGAGAACGGCGGTAAGCCGTTAATCCAGGCTCCGCCGTGTCCGGGCCCCGACGCCGGGGACACGGCGCCCGCCTGCGCCCTTGCGGGGCTCCATCTCCGGATATGGCCGATCCCCCGCAATCGGGCGGCTCTGTCGATAAACCGATAAATCCAGTATTCTCTGAAAAATTCCAACATGGCGCGCAGATTCTCCGGCTTCCCGCCTTCCGCGCTTTCCGGCCCGCACGTCAGTCGACCCGAAAATGGGCGCCTATGCTTTCTTTCCTCGATTGCGCCGCTTCCAGAATCATCCTCGCAGTCGCAAAGCCGTTTCTCAACGCAACGGCCAGGGGCAACTCTTCCGGGCGACGGAAGGCGATTCTCTCCTTTTCGAGGGCGGCAACCATCTCGATTCCGGATACCAGGCCCTGGGCGCTCCTTACCGGACCGCACGAGCGCCAGAGCACCTCTTTGAGCCTTTTCAGCACAGTAAGAGGGCTGCTCCCCCCGGAGGACGACTCCTGTGTCCCGATGGCCCTGGCAGGGCCTTTTCCGTGCGTGACCGAACGGGACCATTCGGCCGCTGTCCTGCCCGCCCTCGCCCCGAAGACGAGGGCCTCCGACAAGGCGTTGCCTCCCATCCTGTTCGCGCCGTGAAGGCCGCATGCGACCTCCCCGGCGGCGAAGAGTCCCTCCACGTTCGTCCTGCAATTCCTGTCTATGGGGATGCCGCCGATGGTGAAATGGGCCGCCGGCATGATGGGCAGGGGCTTGCCTGCGATTTCGTAGCGTCTCTCGAAAAGCTCCCGCAGACCGTTCCCGGCCGCAGGGTGGGCCCACTCATCTTCCGTCATGGAGCGCAGATCGAGAAAGATACCGCGGCCGGACAGATGCTCCTGGAAAAGGATTCGCGAGAGCCGGTCCCGCGCTCTTTGGTTCAGGGGGCGGAACCCTGAAAGGCCGTATTTCTCGACCAGGTCCTCTCCCCGGTCGTTGACGATCAGTCCGTTGTCGGCCATGGGCCCCATTATGAGCAGCCGGGGCGTACCCGGCTTATCGGTGATCAGGGGATAGAATTGGATAAACTCCATGTCCTGCACGATTGCGCCGGCCCTGGCGGCGATAGCGTACCCGTCGCCCAGGTTCGTGAACGGGTTGTCGTGGAATTGGAAGAGGGCCGACGCCCCTCCCGTGCACAGGATAGTCGCCTTTGCGCGGATGGTTATCGGTCGGCCCCGCACGAGAGCCGAGCAGCCTGAGATACGGCCTTCTTCCGTGAGGAGATCGCCCACCGTGGTCCACCCCATTACGGAGACCCCCGATCGGATGGCCCATTCACCCAGGATGCGGGGGATGGGGATGTTCCCGAGGCGCACCCTCGCAGAGCGCATGCCGCCCTTGTTCTCGGAAAGCGGCGCACCTCGGTCCACAAGCTCGGCGAGCCTCTGCGGCGCCTCCGTGGCGAGGGTCTCGACGAGGGAGAGGTTGTTGAGATGATAACCTGTCTCGAGGGTGAGCCGCACGTGCTCGTTTGAGTCCATGTCTGATCCGGCCGAAGCGAAGAAGCCGTCTGCCATAAGCGTTGCGGACCCCAGCATGGGACTCCCCTTGGAGACGAGGAGGGTCGAACAGCCTGCCTCGGATGCGGCTATGGAGGCCCTGAGACCGGCAGCTCCGGTTCCTACGACGAGGACGTCTGTCTTCAGCTCTTCCATGCCGCCTTCACTTTAACTCGTCTTCGCGATTGACAGGGGACGTACCTTCGCCGCTTCCGGGTTCAGCCAGTGAACGGGCGCCTCCCCCCGCAGGCCGGCGAGGAGGTTCTGTGCGGTAAGCTCAGCCATCTTTCTGCGGGTAGGCCCGGTGGCGCTCCCTATATGGGGCGCGAGGGTCACATTCTCCATCTTGAGAAGGGGACTCGCCGTATCAAGCGGCTCCCGCTCGTAGACGTCAAGCCCTGCACCCGCCACCCACCCGGACTCCAGGGCTTTCACGAGGGCACCTTCGTCGACGACGGAACCGCGGGACGTGTTGATGAGCATCGCCGTCGGCTTCATGAGCTTCAGCTCCCTTTCGCCAATGAGGTGGTGCGTCTGTTGCGAGTAGGGCACGTGGATGCTCACATAATCGGACATTGCCAGAAGATCGTCGAACTCGCGATACTCCATGTTGAGCCCGCGCTCCTCATCCGGCGAAGCGCGATAAAAATCGTGGTAGATCGTTCTCATGCGGAAGCCTCCGGCCCGTGTTGCCATGGCCCGGCCTATCCTTCCAA
>CAVVPU010000141.1:0-11088 GCA_963750015.1 uncultured delta proteobacterium
GTGGGGGGTATTGCCAATGGAAGGAGCGGAAAGTCGCGCCCTTCAGGGAAGGCTCTGCACAAAACAGCCGGACCGCCGACGGAGAGAAGCGATGCGGGCAAGGCAGGCGACCACGGGCTCATTCTTAACCTGGCCGCTGATGGCAGGGACGCGCTCGACGAAGATTTCGAGCGGATGTAGCGAACGGCCGGGAGCAATGAAGGCTGTGGAACGGACGAGAAAAGGGGCGGAAATTGAGGGCCGAAGGCGAAAGACTATTGCCCCGGACGCCATAGCCGCCCCCGATGTCCGCCCTCCGGCGGCCTGTTTCTCTTTACAAAAGGAGGTTTACCAATGAGCGTGGCATCAATCACTGAAACGAGGCAGTACCTGGCCTTCCGGCTCGGGGAGGAGGTCTTTGCCCTGGACGTATCGAGTGTGAGAGAAATCCTCGAGTTTAGCACTGTCACGAAAGTACCGAAGACCCCGGACTACATGAGGGGCGTCATCAACCTGCGAGGCAGCGTCGTGCCTGTCCTCGACATGAGACTCAAGTTCGGTCTCAGCCGGACGGAGAAGACCGTGGATACCTGCACCATCGTGGTTGAAGTCGCCTTCGGCGGAGAAAACATGATCATCGGCGCCCTGGTTGACGCCGTCCAGGAGGTTTTCGATCTGGAGCCGGGAGAGATAGAACCGGCACCGAAGCTCGGCATCCGCCTCAACACGGAGTTCATCAGAGGCATGGGCAAGAAGAACGACCGGTTCATCATCATTCTCGACATGGACAGACTCTTTTCGGCAGACGACGTGGCCGTGGCCCGGGATATGGAAAGGGTCGAAGAACAGATGAAAATGGCGGGGAATGAGTGAGTGTGTCGTAGACGCCGGGCGGGATTCACTATTACGGACAATAATCGCAACCCCGAAAAATAAAAAAAGTGGTGCCGGCTGTGCTCACTTCTGCACCACCCGTGCACCACCCCTAAAGGTAGGTTTTATGCGGTAATTATGGCGGAGGGAGAGGGATTCGAACCCCCGGACCGCTTATCAGGCGATCAACCGATTTCGAGTCGGCCCCGTTACGACCACTTCGGTATCCCTCCGCATCTGAAAGAAACCCTTGAGCAGGGCTGCGCTCTTCTCTTCGAGCACGCCGCCCCGTATTTCCATTCGGTGGTTTGCAGGGAGGATGTTGGCATCACACGCAGACCCCAGGGCGCCCCTCTTCGAATCATAGCACCCGAAGACCACCCTCTTTATCCGGGCCTCCTGGATGGCCCCTGCGCACATGAGACAGGGCTCCATCGACACGAACAGCGTGCAGTCCGTGAGGCGATAATTCCCCAGAGTCGTTGCCGCGTCCGCTATAGAAAGCATCTCGGCGTGGGCCAGCGGGGAATTGCGATGAATGGTGAGGTTGTGCGCCTTGCCGACAATCCTGTTGTCGGCGGAGACGATCAGCGCGCCCACCGGCACCTCGCCTGCGTCTGCCGCGGCAGCAGCCAATTCCAGACACATCTCCATGAAAAGCTCATCCTGCATGTGTGTAAATATACCTTCAAGCGCGGGGAAAATCAAATAAAGCGTGTCATGCCCTGGAGAAGGGAACGGCGTCTCAAATCGCCTCCGACCTGTGCTATAGTTATGGCATGGACACTCAGACGAAGTACGAGGAACTCAAAAAGATCATCGGGAAAATGGGGCGGGCGGTAATCTGCTATTCGGGCGGGGTGGACAGCACGCTCTTGCTCAAAGTATGCGTCGACGTGCTGGGCAAGGAAGGCGTGCTCGCCCTCATCGCCAGGTCCGAGACATATCCGGAGCAGGAGATCACGGAGGCGGTCGCCTTTGCCCGCAGCCTCGGGGTCGCCCATGAAGTGATCGTGACGAGCGAAATGGAAGATGAGTCCTACCTGCGCAATACGAAGGAAAGGTGCTATCACTGCAAGCAGCACCTCTTCGGCCGGGTGAGACAAATCGCGGCAGAACGGGGCATCGATCACGTGCTCGAGGGGTCCAACGTCGACGACCAGGGAGACTATCGGCCCGGACGGAGGGCCGGACAGGAGCTGGGCATAGAAAGCCCCCTTTTGATGGCGGGCCTCACGAAAGCGGATATCAGGGAGATTTCGAAACAGCTCGGCCTGCCGACCCACAACAAGCCGTCCCTTGCCTGCCTCGCTTCACGCATACCCTATGGCACGAGGATAGAGGCGGATGTCCTTAAACGGATCGAAGAGGCGGAGCAATTCCTTCGCAGCCTCGGCATCGGGCAGGTGAGGGTTCGCTATCACGGCCCGGTCGCGCGGATCGAGGTGACGGACGAGGATTTTGATGCAGTCATGGCCCGCAAGGATGAAATCGGCGATGCCCTGAACAAGATCGGCTTTCTCTACGTAACCCTCGATCTCAAAGGCTATCGCACAGGGAGCATGAACGAGGGACTGGTGAAAGAAGGAGAAATGGGAGAAACAGGAGAAACAGATTTTTGATTTTGGATTTTTGATTTTGGATTAAAAAAAGCATAAATCGCCTTGCACGTCTTCGGCTCTCGCCTTCTTTACTCCTAATCCAAAATCGCCTTTCCATCTTCTTCTGCCTTTTTTGCTTTCTAATCAAAAATCCAAAATCCAAAATCCAAAATCGCCTTTCTATCTTCTTCTGCCTTTTTTGTTCCTAATCCAAAATCAAAAATCAAAAATCGCCTTTTCTCGGCCTTTCTATCTTATCTCCACGGTCATTTTCATGGCCTTGCCCTTTCTCTTGATGATCACGTGTAAGCTGTTCGCCCCTTCGAGGGTTTGGCGCTCTGCATAGAACCTGCGGGCCGGAATGGCATTGACGCTCGTCAGGAGGTCGCCTGGTCTGAATCCCATCTTTTCCACGACGCTTCCCTTGTCGACCTGGACGAGCTCGTAGGCCTGGAGCTCGCCGCGCCTGTCCAGGCGGCCCTTGATTGCCACCTTCGATAGAACTATAAGGTTGTCACGCTTTGCGGCGTCGGCCAGTTTCTTCGAAACGAGGATAAGATTTCCCCGTCTGGTCACCTCCCGGGCGTAGGGGTCCACGCCCGGGAGGGGTGCGGACTCGGCTCCTGCTTGCTGCGTCCGGGACTGCGTTTCCGGTGCAGCAGGGACCACAGCCGAAAAAAGGAGACCGAGGACGGCCGAAGCAAGGCCGAAGCCGTACCACAGGCGGTACTTTTCCCATCTAGTCATTTAGTGCTCCTTATTTCGAGAATATTTCGGGATCGCCTCTCACCTGCCTCCCGGAAACTTTTTACACCTCTTCGAGCGCGGATGCAACCCCGGGAAAGGGGAAAGACCGAGGGACGAGGGACGAGAAAGAAATCGCGAAACTCGAATCGCGAATCGCGAAAGTTCAGGACGAAAGGCAAGGTCCACCCTCACCCTGGCCCTCTCCCCTCGCCGAGGGAGAGGGAAAAAGGGAACCACATAGTCGGTTCTTAGCGGCCTCCAGGGCCGCCGCTCTTATTCAATTGGTGCTGGTGTGTGCATCCTATGAAGGCCGGCGCCGCGGGCTCTTTAATGATACGGCTCCGCGTGTCACCGGCCGGTCGGCTGGGAGGGATCGTGAGGTGTGGATGCAATTTGAGCCTTGCTGCCCGGATGGCGTACTGAATGTACGTCGGAGGGCGCATGGCGAAAAGGGCGCCGCCGGGTGCCCGCGTGCGGGCGGCACGATTCCTCCCAGCCGACCGGCCACACCTCGTGCCCGCACTCGTCTCTCTCGTCTCTTCGTCTTTTTGACCCACCCATACGTTTCTTGAAGTCACCCTTGGATTTCCATATGCGCTTGCCCTGTCGCTCAGACCTTTCCGGTTCTCTTCGGCTGTCTAAAATGTTATACTCATACTCGCTTTTGAAATATGAAAGGACGGACCGGCGTGATGCGCCACGGGAAAGATCGGGACTGTTGCACGATTGAAGAGAGTTTTGAATGGTGCCGAAGAGGGGACTCGAACCCCTACAGGATGACTCCTACTAGACCCTGAACCTAGCGCGTCTGCCAATTCCGCCACTTCGGCTTTCTGTTAGATTATAGAGAAAAGCCGGGCAATGTCAAGAGGTGAGAATGCGTATCTTCCGATCAATCGACATCGAAGAGAGGTTCAAGAACCCTGTGCTGACCATAGGGAATTACGATGGCCTCCACCTGGGACACAGGAGAATCCTCGACCGGGTGAAGGAGAGGGCCCGCGAGCTCGACGGCACTTCCATGCTCATGACGTTCCATCCCCACCCACTCACGGTCTTGAGGCCGGACAACTCGGTAGCCATCATCACGCCGGAGGAGCAGAAGGAAAGAGTCATAGAGGAAACGGGGATAGATGTCCTGTTCGTCGTGCCTTTCACCGAGGAGTTCGGCCGGATCTCTCCGGAAGCCTTCGTCAGGACCATACTCATGGAGAGACTGGCCATAAAAGGTCTGGTCATCGGCCATGATTTCAGGTTCGGCGCCGCCGGCAAGGGGGATGTTGCACTCCTCGAGAAGATGAGCCGGGAGTGCGGGTTTTTCGTCGAGGTGATCGACGCGATCGCCCTGGACGGAGAGCGGGTCGGCAGCAACCGCGTGAGAAGCCTTCTGAAGGCGGGAGAGGTCGGAACCGCAGCCAAGTTGCTCGGTCGGTCCTATACCATCGCGGGTGAGGTGGTCAGGGCCAAGGGTAGGGGCAGGACCATGGGCTTTCCTACCATCAATCTGCAGACGGATTACCCGCTCATCCCTGCCAACGGCGTTTACGTGACCGAGGTCGAGGTCCTCGGGAAGCGGTACGGGGCGGTGACGAACGTAGGGTACAACCCCACCTTCGAGAACGGCCAGGAGCGGACCATAGAGACCTTCATACTCGACTTCAAGGACGATCTTTACGATAAGCAGGTGCGGTTGTTTTTTTGCGAAAGGATCAGAGACGAAGAGAAGTTCGGAAGCGTCGACGAGCTGAAGGCCCGCATCGCGAAAGACGTGGAAACGGCCAGGGCCTATTTCGCGAAGGCGAAGAAGGGCTAAAAGAAGATTCTGACATAGGTCGTATAGGTCATATAGGACCTATAAAACCCAGGGGGGAGAAGATGGAGACGAAGAAGACGGAGCCGAAAAAGCTGTCGACGACAAACACGAAGCAGGAGATGCTGGAGGCTTACAATCTGGTGGTGAAGCAGCTTCGGGAAAAGGAAGAGGCAGAGCTGAAGCCGGAAAAGAGGATCGAGGAAAGGAAGGCGAGCGACGCGCTCAAGACGGCCGAGTCGGTCGTGACCGATGGCGTGGCCGCGCAAATCGGCAGCCTTAAGACGGAGATCGGGCGGATGCTCAGCCAGGTATCCGATAAGCTGGAGAGTGAGACTGACAAGCTGGCCAAGGTCCAGCAGGCAGTCGTAATCAGGGAAAAGGAGCTTCAAGAGCTTTATGCTATCGAGAGGGAGGCCCAGACCCTCGCGGCGCTTATCGAGGCCCAGACCAAGAAGCGCGAGGATTTCGAATCGAGGATGGCGTCCGACAAAGAGGCGCTCGGGAAGGAAATAGAGCTTACCCGGAGCGCATGGGATCAGGAAAGGAAGAGCAGGGAGGCGGAATCCCGGGAATGGGAGGCGGCCGAGAAGAAGAAGAGGGACCGGGAGAAAGAGGAATACGACTACGCCTTCAAGAGAGAGCAGAGGCTTGCGAAGGACGCCTTCCAGGACGAGAAAGACCGGATCGCGAAGGCAGCGGAGATGCAGAAGACGGAGATGGAAGCAGCCCTCGGCGCGAGGGAAAAGGCGGTCGCCGAGAGGGAACGGGTCGTCGCCGATCTGGAGCAGAAGGTCAACGGTTTTCCGGGCGAGCTGGAGTCTGCGGTCAAGAAGGCGGTCCAGGACGTGACCAATCGTCTTGCGGGCGAATCCAAGAACCGGGAGGAATTGCTGAAAAAGGAATTCGACGGCGAACGGAAGGTGTTTACCACGAGGATCGATGCCCTCGAAAAGACGGTCAAAGAACAGCACGAGCAGGTAGGGCGGCTCTCGCAGCAACTGGAGAAGTCCTATGAGAAAGTCGAGGATATCGCGGTCAAGGCAGTCCAGAGCGCCTCAGCCATACAATCGGGCAGCTTTCAGCAGATGGTGAACGAGCAGGCGCGCAAGCAGGGACAGGAGAAATAGATCAGGCCGGTGAGAACAGGGGGGCGCGGCCATTCCTTAAGCGCGGCACTTCTTCTTCCTAAGAATAGGTCTTATAAGGGGGCGGCCCTTATAGACTGTTCAATTGGTTTTATTAGTTTAATTAGTTAAGAGCCCGCGGCCGAGGGCCACGCAAACCAATAAAACCAATTGAACCAATAAAACGCTTTAGGGGCCGCCTCCCTTATAAGACCTATTCTTAAAGGTTCGGGTAGAGGTTGAAACGGGAGTCAATTCTGCGGAACGCTATAAATGTCCAAACGCAGCCCGAGGCTCACGGCGGAAGAACTCCGCCTCATTTTTCCCCGGCAGTGATCACACCGCAGGCCACCCTCGCCCCTGCTCCCCCTGTGGGCTGAGTCTTCAGATCGTCCTGGCCGGCGTGGATGATAACCGACCGGCCGATTATGGAATCGGGTCCATCCAGCTTGATCACGTGGTCCAATTCTTCCTGGATAGCGTTCCCGTACAGGTTCGCCTCGACATTGCCCAAATCGCCTGCATGGCGCTTCTGGTCGGCCGGACCGCCGTGGGGATTCCCCGCGGGATTGAAATGGCCCCCGGCGGATGACCCATCCGGGGCGCTGCAGTCTCCGACCTCGTGGATGTGGAAGCCATGGAGGCCTTCAGTAAGTCCGCTCACTACGGCGACCACCTTAACGCCGTCCTTCTCCTTGGTGAACATGACCACGCCGCTGGCCGTATTCCCTTTAGTAGGGCTGAGATGTGCGATGGCTTTGTCGTTCTTCCCGGATCTTGCCTTGGCTTGATCTGCCTTTTCCTGGGCCTGGGCCGAAAATGAAGCGAGCAGAAGAGCGGCCGATATGGCAACGGCCGCAGCAATCCCTTTCATGAGATACCTCCTTCTAGGCGATGATCGGGGCGGCTAAATCGCCCCTTGTGCCCCGTGCATATTGATGTCGTTCATGAGGCCGGATTCCGGGGCTCTCCGGATACCTTAATATAGTTCCGAACATCGGGGGCTGCATGGCGCCTTTCGGCCATAGAGCGATGGGCCGAACCAGCGCGCCGGGGAAAGAGTGCGGTTTCTTGACCTTCTATCCCTCGTCGTCGATCCAGGGCTTCTTCGATTGCCTCTTTGCCGGGATTTGCAGGACCCCGTCCACGTCCTCCAGATCGAGCCACCATTTGTCTTCGTAGTGGGGCTTGCCGTATCCCATCAGGTCGTCGCCCCGGATTGCGAGGCTCCGGGCGAGGCCCGAATGGCGCATGGCCCATCCCACGGCCCGGTGAAAGGGGGTATAGGGCTTGCTCCAGGGACAGACCTTGATGCAGGTGCCGCACCCCGAGCCTTTCTGGTTCCCTACCCTCATGGCCGTACACTTTTTCACGTCCACGGGCCACTTCTCGTAACCGTTATGGATCTCCTTGGCCCCGTCGCTGATCGCCCCGCTCGGGCATTCGCGGGCGCATTTCTTACACTTGGAGCAAAAGTCCTGAAGGCCGAAGTCGATGGGCTTGTCCGGCAGAAGGGGAAGGTCGGTGGTCACTATCGCGCCCTTGAACCGGCCTCCGAGGAAGGGATGAAGCACGGAATCGCCTATCCTGCTCATCTCCCCGAGGCCCGCCATGAGAAGGATGGGCGGAAGCACGACATCATAGAAGGGCGCGTAGTGCGCCTTTGCCGGAAAGCCGAGCCTTCTGATGTAGTCGGCAAGGATTATGGCGATGAAGCCCGAGGTCGTGTAGGAGAGCATGCTCATGGAATTGCTGATCCAGTCGCTTCCCGTATAGGCCCGTGACGTCCGGTAATCCTGATCGATGAGCACTGCTATGGCATACTTGTGGTTAAGCTCGATGGCCTGCTCCCCGGCGGCCGGGTCAAAGAAATCGACCCTGTGGCTGTAGACCGAATAAGGGGGAAGCTCGCAGATGCCCACCGCGTCGGCCCGCAGGAAGTAAGCGGTCTCCTTGATATGGCGCGAGAGGGCCCCGGGGTCCGAGGGAAGAGGCGCCTGGTGTCCGGCGGCCGGCCCGTCGATGAGAGGCCTCATCTGGTTGCGCATCCAGGCGAGGGCGCCCGAGAGGGGATGCTTGGGGACGAAGCGGCGGAACTCCCTCTGGAGCACGGGGCCGTAGTCGCCGGCCGCGGCTTTCATGAAGCCGCCGTCCCTCTCCCTGACCCTGCTGACTTTCGCCTCGTCGATCATGGTGGTGGGCCGGTCGACGCGCCTGATCTTGTCCATGGGGAACGTTTCCCAGTCACGTTTATGGTAGCCGCTCATGTGCACCTCCTTATCCAGGCTGTCGAGCCCGTGGCATGAATTTATTGTATACAGAGAGACCTGAACTGATGATAGAAGAAATGGATGAGGCAAGTCAATCAAAAAAGGAAAAAACAGGGCGAGCGCATGGGGGAATCCAAGGGTGACTTCAAGAAGCATACAGTTGGGTCAGACGACGAAGAGGCGAAGAGGCGAGAGAGACAAAGAGGCGAAACGGCAAATGGGGGCACGAGGTGTGGCCGGTCGGCTGGGAGGAATCGCGATCTGCGGCGCACTTTTCGCCATGCGCCCTCCGACGTACATTCAGTACGCCATCCGGGCAGCAAGGCTCAAATTGCATCCACACCTCACGATCCCTCCCATCCGACCGGCCGGTAACACGCGGAGCCGTATCTCTAACAGCCCGCGGCTCCGGCCCTCATAGGATGTACACACCAACACCAATTGAAGAGGAGGGCGGCCCTAGAGGCCGCGAAGGGACAGATGGGAGATGGGAGACCGCTCGTTCCACTCGCTGGGGAGCAAAGACTTTGTCATTTTTTCTCCCCGCTCCCTAGTCCCGAAGGGACGCTCTCCCCGCTCCCCTCTGTCCTTTCCCCTTTCCCCTTTCCCCTTTCCCGCGGAATGCCTTAGAACCTTGAAGAATCCGTCTGGGACAGCCAGACTTTCGCGGGCTCTATTGCTTTTTCCAATACCCCGGGGTCGAAGGGCGATTCCAATCCTCCGATTCTCACCAGCTCCAGGAAGGCCGCGCTTCCACCTGCCTTGCAGAGCTTGAGGTAGTCCGACCATGCCGATTCGCGGTTCTGCCGAAATCTCGCCCAATACTGGATGGCGCAGGTCTGAGCCAGGGTGTAATCGATATAATAAAAGGGAGCCTCATAAATATGGCGCTGACATTGCCAGAATCCGCCTTCTTCGAGATAGGCGTTTCCGGAAAAATCCCTGTAGGGCAGGTATTTTCTTTCCAGCTCGCGCCATGTCCTGAATCGCTCGGCAGGCGAGAATCCTGGGTTCCCGTAAACGGCGTGCTGGAATTCGTCTACCAGGGCGCCGTAAGGGATGAACAGGAGCGAATCGGAAAGGTGCATGAAGCGGTATCTGTCGGCGTCATCGCCGAAGAAACGGTCCATCCAGGGCCAGGTGATGAATTCCATGCTCATCGAATGGATCTCGGCGGCTTCCATGGTGGGCCAGACGTATTCGGGGATCTCGAAATTCCTGCTCATGTGCGCCTGGAAGGCGTGTCCCGCTTCGTGGGTCAGAACGTCCACGTCGCCGGAGGTGCCGTTGAAGTTGGAGAAGATGAAAGGGGCTTTGTATTTGGGTATCCAGGAACAATAGCCGCCGCCTGCTTTACCTGCACGGGTTTCGAGGTCCATCAAGCCCTCGTCGAGCATGCGGTCGATGAATTCCCCTGTTTCTTGCGAGAGGGCGTGGTACATTTCCCTACCCTCTTGGATGATCTCTTGCGCGCTTCCTTTCGGCTTGGGATTGCCGTTCTTGAAACGGAAAGGGAGGTCGTAATAGTAAAGATGATCGAGATTCAGCCTGATTCTCTGGCTCTCCCTCAGGCCGTCGGCAATGGGCGCGATCGTTTTCAGGATCGATTCACGATATCGGCGGACCATGTCCGCGTCGTAGTCGAGGCGGGACATCCTGAGATAGGCAAGAGGAATGAAGTTTTTGAAGCCGAGTTTGACTGCCATCCGGTTTCTCACATGGACGAGGCTATCGTAAATCGAATCGAGCTGTTCACGGTTCTGCCCGAGAAAACCGAAATAGGCTTCCGAGGCGGAACGGCGGATCTCCCTGTCCTGCGACTCCCGGTAAGGCTCGAGACCGGATAGGTTCAGCTTCTTTCCGTCGAAATCGATTTCGGCCGAAGCGAGCAGTTTCATATATTCCGTGGCAAGACGGTTTTCTTCGGCGAGATCGTCCATGATTTCCGGCTTGAAGGTTTTCAGGGCCGCTTCGGCGAGGGCGAAGAGACGTTTTCCGAAGCGATTCTCCAATTGCGGCCGGAAACGGGAGGCCAAGAGGGCGCGGTAGTATTCGTCGACGAGCGCCTGGTAGCGGGGCACGTTTTGGTCGAAAAAAGAGGATTCTCCGTCGTAAAAAGCGTCCCGGGTGTCGATGGTCTGCCGTATCCGGGCAAGGCTCATGGCAGTATCGACGTTCTCGCGCACGAGGTTAATCTCATCGACGAGCACGGCCTGTTGCCCGGCCGTAGCGGAGTTGATGAAAGTGTCTATCTTCTGTCGGAAATCGGATTCCAGTTTGTCGAAATCCGGCCTTTCGTAAACCATATCGGAAAACCGCATATACCCTCCAAGATTGTGCCGTCTGGTGCCAAAGCTGCGCTGTACACTATAATAGGGCCAAAGGCGGAGAGTTTCAACTGGAGCCGGGGGAAAAAGGAACAGTGTTAGAAGCGAAGGATATCCAGTCCATGAGGGTACGAGGTGTGGCCGGTTGGATGGGAGGGATCGTGCCGCCCGCACGCGGGCACCCGGCGGCGCACTTTTCGCCATGCGCCCTCCGACGTACATTCAGTACGCCATCCGGGCAGCAAGGCTCAAATTGCATCCACACCTCACGATCCCTCCCAGCCGACCGGCCGGTGGCACGGGTCGCCGTATCTTCAGAGAGCGCGGCTCCGGCCTTCATAGGATGTACACACC
>CAVVPU010000142.1:0-11606 GCA_963750015.1 uncultured delta proteobacterium
AGGGGGGTAAAGGGTAGGTAAATGGGGGGGGGAATCAATTTTGAATTTTCAGTTTTGAATTTTGAATCAAAAGCTCACTTCAAGTATTCCGAAAAACGGCGATAAACTGGAGTGGTACTTTGCTAAAGTCTAAGGAGAGATAAGGGCATGGGTGCATTGACTCTGGTATTTGTCTCATTATGTGTTTTTGCGCTGGCCTACCGTTATTACGGATTGTTCATTGCCAACCGGGTGCTCAACCTGAAAGCGGAAAGGCCGACTCCCTCCGTCACGATGGCGGACGGCCACGATTACGTCAAGACCAACAAATACGTTCTCTTCGGCCATCACTTTGCCGCGATTGCCGCGGCGGGTCCGCTCCTGGGACCGGTGCTAGCCGCTCAGTTCGGCTATTTGCCCGGAGCGCTTTGGATAATCGTCGGCGCGGTTATGGCGGGAGGCGTCCATGATATGATCGTACTTTTCGCATCCGTGCGGCACAAAGGACAAAGTCTCTCGAAAATTGCCGAAAGCGAGATAGGCAAATCCGCGGGCCTCGTCGCTTCCTTCGCCTTTCTCTTTATTCTCCTGCTCACCCTGGCCGGTCTTTCGATCGCGGTGGTCAACGCCATGTTCGAAAGCGCCTGGGCAACCTTTACGGTGTTCGCCACCATGCCGATTGCTTTTATCATGGGGATATACCTTCACGTGATTCGCCCCGGCGACGTGAAGGGGGCGACCATCATGGGCGTCGTCCTTCTATTTGCGGCGATCCTCGCCGGGCCCTACGTCGCTGCGAATCCGACCTTGTCGGCGATATTTACCCTTTCAAAAGGCCAGATATCACTCATCCTGCCCGCTTACGGCTTCGTTGCCTCTGTTCTTCCTGTGTGGATGCTGCTCTGCCCGCGCGACTATCTCACCACCTTTCTGAAGGTCGGAACCATCAGCATGCTGGCGGGCGGCATAATCATCATGCGGCCGGAATTCCGTATGGCTGCCCTGACGCCCTACATCCACGGCGGCGGCCCGATCATCCCCGGCTCCGTGTATCCGTTTATCATGATTACCATCGCCTGCGGCGCCCTGTCGGGATTCCACGCCATCATAGGCACGGGAACCACGCCGAAAATGGTCGGCAACGAACGGGACGTGTTGTTTATCGGCTACGGCGCGATGCTCGTCGAGGGATTTGTGGCTATCATGGCCCTTGTCGCGGCATGCGTTCTTGTTCCGGCGGACTATTTCGCCATCAACGCGGCACCCGCGGTCTACGCCAAACTGGGGATGATTCCGGTCCATCTCCCGCAGCTCGCGGCAGAGGTGGGGGAAAAGGTCCAGGGGCGGCCGGGGGGCGCCGTATCGCTCGCCGTGGGTATGGCCTACATTTTCTCCGCCGTTCCCTTTATGAAGGGGCTCATGTCCTACTGGTACCACTTTGCCATCATGTTCGAAGCCGTATTCATCCTCACGGCCGTCGACACCGGCACGCGGGTGGGACGGTTTTTGCTCCAGGAGATGATCGGCAAAGTATTCCCGCAGTTTCTGGAAAAACGGTGGATGCCCGGCATCGTCGTCACCAGCTTCCTCTTTACGGGCGCCTGGGGCTACCTTGTATTCACCGGTAATATCACGACAATCTGGCCGCTCTTCGGCATGGCCAACCAGCTCCTCGCCTCAAGCGCCCTGATTATCGGCACGATCATGCTCCTCAGAATGGGGAAATCGAAGTATGCGTGGATCACCACCATCCCCGGTATCATCATGGCCTATACGACATTCTATGCAGGGTACCTCAACATCACGATGAATTATCTGCCCCAGAAGGAATATCTCCTCACCGGCCTCTCGGTGGTGATTATGGCCTTGGTAGCCATCCTGTTTGTCCTGGCGATTAAGCGCACCGCCGATCTGTTGCAGATCAGGCAACCCCTTGTCGACCGCTGGGGCGATTCGGTTTTGCAGGAAGCAATGGAATAAGACAGGCTTCGTATGATACCGGATAGCCTTCGTGTTGAACAGGTAGCATTGCGAAGTTTCCCCTTTTGAATTCAGTCCTTACTGGTTGTATTCCTGCGAGGATTAGAGTCTGAAATGGGTTGAGGCGGGTGGTAAGTGAGTCCCGGATCACGAAGACGTGCGTTGCGGGGACCCTGATTCATAGTTCCACTCGGCGCCTACGCGAGAAAGGGGAAGCACGTAGATGCCATCCGCCAGCGCATAGGCTGTTTTCCCGGGATAAACGACCCACAGTCCTGCCAATTGCAGGTCCTTCATCGCTGCCTGGAGGGAGCGCGTCAGCCTCGGAGCGTCTTCATACTTGAACGCCGCCCCCCAATTCCGTCCGCCCCATTGCCAGAAAAGGTCAAGCTCTTCCCCACCGTGGGTGCGCCAGAAGTAGAGGTCCCTATCTTCTTTTCCCAGAGCTCCGCAGACGCATTCGAGGGCAAAACCCTCCCAGGA
Organism: uncultured delta proteobacterium; assembly: GCA_963750015.1. Classification (GTDB taxonomy): domain Bacteria; phylum Desulfobacterota; class Syntrophorhabdia; order Syntrophorhabdales; family WCHB1-27; genus CAVVNC01. The sequence goes on from CAVVPU010000142.1 coordinate 2,443, forward strand.
GGTGCCGAGCTTCTGCGACGTGAAGAGCTGTTCAGGTGTCTCAACAGAGAGGAGGGTGTGAAAAAGTCCTGAGTCCCGCAGGTACAGCTTTGGCCGCTTCACGATCCTTTTGCCGATATTGGCATGCCAGGGTTGGAGAATGCGGATCATGAACGTCCCTTCCAGGATGTCGCAGTATTTCCGAACCGTCATGTCGGAGATTCCGAAGGAGCGGCCCAGTTCCGCGTAGTTGAGGATCTGGCCGTGGTAGTTGGTCAGCATCAGCCAGAAACGACGAAGCGTTCGAGCCGCGATGGCGATGCCCAGTTGAGGGATGTCCCGTTCCAGGAAAGTCGTCACGTATTGCGAGCGCCACAGATGGCTCTCCTCGTCGGACCCGGCAAGAAAAGAACGGGGCAATCCGCCGCGAAACCATAAGGTCTTGATGTTCCCGGGACCGATGTCCTCCAGTCGGAATCCATCCAGATAATAGTAAACAATCCGGCCGGCAAGGGATTCCGAGCTTTCCCGGATCAGGTCTCGCGACGCGCTTCCTAAGATCATGAACTTCCGGTCCTTTCTTTCGTCGACCAGGTAGCGCAGCAAGGGGAAAAGTTCCGGGCTTCGCTGCACCTCGTCGATGACGATCAGCCCTGTCAAGTCTTCAAGAGCGAGTTGCGGCTGAGTCAGCGCGGCGGCGTGCCGGGGGTTCTCCAAATCGAAATAATGATCGGCGCTCATTGCCCTGGCCAGCGTCGTTTTTCCGCACTGCCTGGGGCCGAGGATCGCCGTAACCGGGAACATGTCGATCCGCTTCGCCAGCGTCTCTTTGTCGTGTTTTCGGTCAACAAATTCCATGGAACAAGTATACCTGGCAATTTATGAAATATCAAACCTTAACTATGATATTTCATTATCAGAGCGCCTAGCGCGTGCCCATCATGCTTGAAGGTGTGCCGGATCGTCGGAAGTGAAGTTGATGAATTCCCGGGTCGACTGGGGTCCTTTGGTTCGCCTACGGGTTTTTAGCCTAATTCCCTTGTAATTATGGCGGAGGGAGAGGGATTCGAACAGTCTCCCACTTAGCACGAAATCGTTCTCTGCCCTTGCGGCCTCCAGGGCCGTTGCCCCCCTTCAATTGGGCTGGTGTGTGCACCCGGGTGAAGGCCGGAGCCGCGGGACTAGATGATACGGCGACCCGTGCTCTGGACGGTCAAGGTGCGGAGCAGGGCGCCTGAGAGGGCCATTTTCCTCAGCCGACCGTCCTGCACCTATGGCACCACCCCGGAACTCTATGCGAAGACGTTGAGGAAATCCACAATCCGGTTTCACTTTTTGCGCGGCTGTGTTAGAAGTGGTAACAGCCGAGGGAGACAGGAACAGCTTCATCGGCCATAAGGCGGCACATCGGGTGTCCGATGCGCGAGGGACGCGAGCCAAGGGGGCGGTAGATATGATCGGAAAGGCGATGAACCTGCTTTGTATTTTGTTGTCCTTCCTTTTTTTGGCGTCTCACGCTCAGGCCGGTTACATGGGCGCGCCGGCCGGCAGCATCGGGGGCCTTTTCTTGCTGATGGTCCTGATCGCTCTGCTCTTCGGGATCTTTATCGTTGTCGTGCTCCTCATTTCATGGATGAAATCCAAGATCAAGAAATGGGTAAGCGGATGGAAATAATCGGCCCTTTTACGCCATGCTTTCGTCGACGTAACAGTAGCGCCAGTTCTCGCCCGGCTCGGCAGACCTCATCACTTGATGACCGGTCGTTTTATAGTGCTTGGTAGCGTGCTTGCCGATCGATGAGTCGCAGCAGCCCACGTGGCCGCACACGAGACACTTGCGCAGGTGCACCCACGACTGGCCGATCTTCAGGCATTCCTCGCACCCCGCGGTGCGGGCTTCAGGCTCAGGTATTGGAACGCTCTTCATGTGTTCGCATATTGCCATCGGTTTCTCCTTATCGTAAGTTGAAGCTCGTCCGCCCTGGAGGTGATGCTTCCGCTACTTGCGCGGCGGGGGCACGGGTTTTTCGTAAGTGAATGCCTCCCCATCCCACTTGCCGAGGGTAGTCGCGACATCGTACACGCCGTTGAGGAAGGCGAGTATTGTCTGACGGGGATCGTCGCTCGTGCGAACAGCCTCGTAGGGCATCATCCACTCACCCATGGCCTCGACCCACCCCGCGTGCTCGGTCCCGATGGGGGCGCTCTCGCATCCATCGGGCCGCGGGACGAGGTAGGCATAAAAACCGGGACGAGGGTTGGCGTCGTCTCCCGACCAGAAGCCGGCGTTCATGTGTTCTGCGTCGAGGTCGTAGCGCATGATGTAGCCGCGGTCCTTTGGTGCCGTTACACGTTTTCCCGTAAACAGCAACACCGCGAAGTCGAAGGCGCCCCACCAGAACTGTGTGCCGCTGCGGCCGAAGAAGCGGGACCGAAACTCTTCGAAGGCAGAGTTGATCGAAGCAAGGACCCTTAAGAACCGCTGTGCATCCCCGGCGATGATGGTGCAGTCGTGTTCGTTCTCCGCGAATGGCGTGATGTCGGGGACCTCCTGGGGCTTCTCCCAGATATCGACGGTGAGACCCAGATCGATGAGGGCCTTCCTGAAATCGGACCAGATATCGGCGACGCAGCGGCCGGCGCCGAGCGGTATGGTCGCGTCGCGGCCGTCACTCACGCGGACCCGGATGGCGCTCCGGTACACGTCGATGCCCATGGATACGGTGTCCGTGCCGTGGGGCATGGAACCGGTGGTAAGTCCCGAGGGCGTGAGATAGAGGCATGCGTTGAGCCACTCCGGCTGAGGGGGCGCCAGGGCCAGCCTCGCTTTGCCGATCATCTGGGAGCATATGTGGAGCGTCTTCTTCGTGGGCATCCACGCATCGTAAGGAAGGGCGGGCCATGCGTCGTGGTTCATGGTATCTCCTCGGGTATGGCAATTCTTTGCAGGGAAGCCTTAATCATATTATAAGGATCGTTTGGTCACATTTCCTGCGGCAGGGCGAGGAGGATTTGCTTTGGCGACGATGAGCGCCTCGCTCACCGCTTCGAGGGCCTCACCCCGGACGTTGATGGGGTAGAGGATGACCAGGAACATGCAGAGAAAACAGGGTATGGCAAAGAGCAGGAAGAATTGATGAAAAGTGAACCCCAGGGTCTGGAGTATCCCTCCGAGCATCGGTCCGAGAATGGAGCCGATCCTGGCGACGGCCTGGGTCGAAGCAATTCCCGTCGAACGGACGCCCGTAGGGTAGATCTCGCTGCATACGACGTTGAGCGCCGTCGGTGTGCCGACGACGAATACCCCTGTCGCGGCTCCGGCGACCAGGAACAAGAGATTCGTCGTTGCCATGCCGAAAAGGAGCATGGAAAAGCCGCCTAAAAGGTAGGCGAGAATGAGGCCCTGTTTTCGGCCGAAGCGATCCATGGCGCAGCCCAGCAGGAAGCCGCCGATGGCCGAGCCCCCGGCCTGGACCATGGAATAGCCGTAACTCTTGACCAGGGGAAAGCCCTGTTTGACCAGAAGGGACGGCAACCAGGAAGAAAGGCCGTAGAGGGCCATCGTATTCAAGAGGTAAGTCGACCAGACAAGGAGCGTCATTACGGCAAGTCCCTCGCGGAAGAGTAGGGTGATTCCCCCCTGCGTCCTGCCCACAGGTGCACTCAGGTCGACGGACGACCACTCGGGATGAGGGGAACGCGCCATTCGTGCGACCCTGCCTATTTCCCGGAGAGCTTCCTGACGACGCCTCTTTTCCACGAGGCAACGGACCGATTCGGGGAGGAGTACCCACAGCAGGGGAAGCAGAAGAAGCGAGAGAAGCCCGATCTGGAAGGCCGGACGCCAGCCGAACCGGGGAATGAGGCCCATAGAGACAGAGGCGGCCACAGCCCATCCGAAGGTGAATCCGCTGACCGCGGCCGCAACGAGACGGGCCCTGGTTTTGGCGGGAGAAAATTCAGCCAGGAGGGCGACCGTAAGCGGAAAGGCGCCGCCGATGCCTGCGCCGGTTACGAAGCGCAGCACGCAGAAGGTAAGATAGTTCGGGGCGAGGGAGGCAGCCCCGCCGGCCAACGAGAACCCGCATATGGCGGCCAGAAGGGCCTTCTTCCTCCCTATCCGGTCCGCAACGATACCGAACCCCAAGGCGCCGGTCATGAGGCCGAAAAACCCATAAGAGACCATGGTCCCGGCCTGGACGGCAGTAAGGGCCCACTGCGCGGAAATGAGGGGCAGGGCATAGGCAAGGATTTGAAGGTTGAAGCCGGCAGCAGCGAGTGTAAGGCAGCTCAGTATCAGCGTGGATAGGTGGAACCGGTTGAAAGGAAGCTCGTCGAGCCACTGAAAGACGGTCGGTTCGTTCGTGTTTTTCATCTTCTTCTCCTCAGGTATCTGTATCGGGCTTCACCCCCGGGGAAAAAAGACGACAAAAAAGCCATCCCGGGAAGGTCGGGATGGCTGGTGCCTGGCATAACCTTATGAACGCCCTTAGTTCGTGACTAATGTTTATGCCATTTTCCAGACTCTAAGTCAAGGTCCGGGGAGAGGGCGAATGTATTTGGAAATCCAAGGGTGACCTCAGGAAGCGTATGGCTGGGTCAGACGACGAAGAGGCAAAGGCAAGTGAGGGTTCGAGGTGTGGCCGACCGGCCGGTGACACGGGTCGCCGTATCTTTAACAGCCGGCGGCTCCGGCCCTCATAGGATGCACACACCAGCATCAATTGGATAAGAGCGGCGGCCATAGAGGCCGCCAAGAACCGACGGCGTTTAGTTCTTTCCCCTTTTCACTTCCAAATGCTTGCCCTGGGTCCGGGGACTGGCCTTCGAACCATATGAGAGGCGCGGATGTTGCTTCATGTTGTTCATCCACCGTCAGGGGTAGACCCGTTGTCCTTCACGATGTCCCCGAACCGGCGGGAACCGCATTAACGCTGTCTGACTGGTAATTTTGCTCAGCTAGTCCGGAGCGGCAGGAATCCGATAACTAGGAGTAGAAGCCGTATGGTCTATCCGACCCTGGTGCTTTCTGATGTTAGTCATCTCAGTTCGTTTAAGTTTGCGGATGCTTGGAGTGGGGGAAGTGATGAAGACAAAAATAGGGCCGCCACGGTCTCTTCGCGACGAAAAGGTTCCGCGGTTGATGGCGCGGGTGGCGGAGCAAAACGGCGAGTACCGCCGAGATTGCAAAGAGGATCAAGGGAACAGCAACGGTTACGAGAGGAACGCCGGAGAAAATCGAAAAGAAAGCGCAGGCGTCTCGGACGCCTATCTGATATGTTTCGCACGCTTCGGGGGTCGGTAACGGATTTTCGGGTATAGGGGGCCGAAATGAAATTGTGCAAAGTGATGAATGATCTGGACGGGGAGGGCAGGCTCACTCCTCGGGAACGCGGGAGGTACGAGGATTTGATCCTGGAATACATCTCGCGCCGGGATCAGATCGATGCTGCCTGGGAAAGAGGAACACGTTCGGCCGGAGGATTTGAAGGTGCGGCAGAGCCTCTGACGAGGCTGAAAGAGGCCCTGAAGAACTTGGAGGATCGCCTCTCCGGTTTGTATCTCAACGGATAGCCGGACGACCTGGTCGCCCGGAAGCGGAGATCCTTGCCGCCCGAGTCTGTCGCGCAGAAATAGCTTTTCCCGGAATAAAACAAGGACCCGGGCAGGGGAAGGCGTCACGCAACCTTTCCCTGCACCCCTTCGGTCCACTGTCAACAGCCCGTCAAGGGTAGACCCCTTGTCTTCACTGTGCCCTGATAGGGGCGACACTCCTTACAGGGGGCTGTTTCTTTTGTGTGTTCGTCTGTCTTCGATTCCCCATGCGGGAGGGCTTGAGGTCTCGGGACTTCGTGCCGGCCATTGCCAGCCAGAGCAGCAGGGGGAGTACGTACAGCCCCACATCGCACATGAACACGTCCAGCCGAAAGAGAGAGGTGAACCGGAAGGCCGATATGAGGACGTTGTCGACCCGGTGAAAAAGATGAAGGAGGAAAAAGAGCCCGAGTCCGGCAACAAGACTTTTCATCTTTTTTGACCGGTTCATAGATTTGGTTGAGACGATCAGCGCGGCGAAGGTGACTATGCTAAAGGTCTCGTAATAGACGGCAGCCATTGGTGGAAAGAAGATCCGGTAGCCGAACAGGGAAAAGCCCATGGTCATGAGCCGGTCGATGAGCCGGATGTACCCATGGTGGATCTCCATCCACAAAAGGAATATGCACCCGGAGGTGAGGGCGAAACGGGCCAGGAAACCGGCGACTTTGTTCCCCCTGCCGTCATCGGGACCCCGGTTCACCCATTTCAACCACAGAAGGCAGGACATGATGACAAGGAACATGGTGAACACCTGCCCCAGATAGACGTGAACGAGGTCGAAGAGTCCCGGATGGTACCGGCTCACCACGAAAATCGCCGCAAGTCGGACCAGGTTGCCCAGATAGAGGGCGGGAATCCCCATGGCAAGCCCTACCGCCTTCTGGCGGGCGTCGGAGGGATAGAACGACACGAAGCAGGCGAAGAGGGCCACCATAAAAAGGGCGGTGCACTCAAGAACGACCCGGAACGCGACGGGCCCTCCGGAGACGATGTTGTTGACCGCGAGAACAGGGATGCCCAGGGCGCCGAGAAACTGACCCAGAGTTCGGGCGGTGTGGTCGCAGAGAGGCTCTATGAATGGTGGCGGCAGCACGCAGAGAAGCCCATGGAATCCGAGGCAGGAAAGGCCGAAGGCGACGGCGAAGCGAAATCGGCCCGACCGCATAAGGCCCGAGAAGGTGAGTCGATTGTGAGGGGATGACGGAACCCCGGTGCTCTTTTTAGCTTTATGCGGCTTTGATGCATCCCCGTTCATGGTCGGCGATTCCTTCCCCTTTGTCTCATGGCGAGCCAGAGCATCCCGCATGCTGCGCCGATGAAGGCCCATAGACCCAGGGCAGGGACGGCCGCAGCCGTGACGAGTGCAAAGGTTGCATCGACCGTATGATTGGCTGTGACATCGGTGATCGTATAGGTAAACGTTCCCGATGGACCCTGGGTCGCATTTACCGCAACCCCGTTGTCGGTAAGCCCGCTTAAGGTATAGCCGGCGGCCGGGGTTATGGTGAAGGTGACAGAGCCGCCGTAGGAGACCGATCCGCCCGAATCAATGATGCTGCCGTTGCCGCTTCCCTCGGCAGTGATGGTGTAAGTGTCGAGGGCGAACGTTGCGACTACCGCGTGGGGCGCAGTGACGCTAGGGATGGTGTAAGTGCCTCCGACGACGCTCGACGTGACATTGGCACCGTTGTCGGTCAATACTGCGAGGTAGTAGTCTGTGCCGGGATAGATGGTAAACACTACAGGACTGCCGGACGGGATCTGGGCGCTCGCCGGTGTGATGGCGCCGTTGCCGGCGCTGACCGATGCCGTCACCGTGTAGGTCTGGATAATTGTGAGGGTTATTGATGTCGCATGCACGAGACTGCCGCTTGTGCCGGTAACGGTGGCAGTATATGTGCCGGCCGGGGAGGAAGAACCCACCGTAATTGTCATCGACGAACTTCCGGAACCAGGCGCAGGGATAGCGGCCGGAGTGAAGGTCGCGGTGACCCCGGTAGGAAGTTCTGAAGCGGATAGGTTGACGGCGCCGTTGAAGTCCCCTATGAGATTCGTCTGTATGGCAGCGCTACCCGTCGACCCCTGAGGTATGGAGAGGGTGTTGGGAGAAGCAGCGATTATGAAGTCGGGGGTCCAGTTGGTCACGAGCGCGTTGGCGTCGATCGAGCCGAGGCCTGTCACCAGGTCGTAGCCTATTCCGGCAAAGTAGCCGGTGACTCCGGGAACGCTGTTGTTTCCTGAAGTGATGTCATGAAATACCACGGCGCCGTTTGCACCATACTGCGCGTTGGCGAGCTGGTAGAAGCGCGTGTTTCCATTCCCCTGACGCTGCCCTGTCTTCTGCACGACAAGGGCCATAAGCCCTGCCATGCTGGGGGAGGACGCGGAGGTGCCGCTCACGGCGTAGAGGGCCCCCAGAGTCTCGACCAGGTAGGCGTCGTGGCCGGCTGCGCTCAAGGAGACGTCGGGGAGACAGCGGCTATTACCGGAGGGTACCCCGGGCGCCACCTGCCATGCCGGCTTAGGGTACACAGTCGACACGCCGCCGCCTGTGGACCACAGATCGGAGCCGCCGTTCGTGCCACTCTCGTTCCAGGCTACCTCCGGGATGTAGCTGAAGGCGGAGGTATACCCGCTCCCGTTCGTCCCGTTCCAGTAAGTGCCGGACCCTTCGTTGAACTCGGTCCCCCCTACGGCCACGTTGTATGGGGTCGAGGCGAGTCCGTTCACTCCGAGGCCCGAGCCCGTCGAATCGCCGCCCCCATTGCATCCTGCGGCGCCTGCGTCGCCCGATGAGACGAAGGCGGTGATGCCCTGGGCAGCGGCCTGCCCCCAAAGACTGTTGTAGAAGTCATTGCCGGCAGCCCCCAGAATCGACTCGGTCCCCAATTCCGATTCGCAGGAACCGAAGCTCGTGCTCATCACCGGCGCCAGATTGTTATCGACGATATATTGGGCCGACAGGTCTACCCCGTCAGTCGTGCTGGTCGATTTCGAGACAACGAACTTAATCGTGGCATTCTTTGCGACCGCCCCGGACCACTCGACATCGAGGTCGGCCTCGACGTCCTCGTCACCACGCAGATCGCCGGGATCGGGGCCGTTCACGATCACCTGGGGAGGGTTGGCGGGCAGTCCCATGGTACTGCGGAAGGTCGTCCAGTCCGTGCTGGACGGATGGGTTCGGCCCACGATGGCAATGCTCTGGCCGGCGCCGTTGATACCTGAGCTGTAAAGCCCGTTGACATCGTAAATGGTCGCAAAATCGCCCGGAGACAGATAATGGGTGGAGCCCGAGGTGTAGTCGGGGTTTGCCGGGAGGACGCTGCTATGCATTGCCTTGCGGGGAAAATCGTTGAGGGAGACCACCCCTGCGACCACGTCGGCCAGCCCCACGGGGATCGACGGGTCTTCAGCGTTCGCATGGTAGAGCCGGCCTCCGACGAGATACGTGTGAATGCTTGTGTGAAACGCGGCCTCGACATTTGCGACAGTACCGGAGAAATTGATCCATCCTTTGCCTTTCGCCACAGTCTCGACGACGAAGCCGTGGGATGTAAGCCAGACATGAACGGGTCAAGCGTACA
>CAVVPU010000143.1:0-96451 GCA_963750015.1 uncultured delta proteobacterium
TCCGGGAGTCCTACCATCGCCCTCGCAAAGCCTCGAGCACTGAAAGGTATAAGGTCGTCCATCTTCTCACCAACCCCCACGTACCGTATCGGTATCTTGAGGGCGTTCGCGATAGGCAGCACGAATCCACCCTTCGCCGTTCCATCAAGCTTGGTGACCACGAGGCCCGTCACAGTGAGGTCCTCGTTGAACTTTTCCGCCTGAACAATCGCATTCTGCCCGTTCGTCGCGTCCACCACGAGGAGGGTCTCGTGGGGAGCGCCTGCAAGCTCCTTGCTCACGACCCTTTTGATCTTCTTCATCTCCTCCATGAGGTTGACTTTGGTATGGAGGCGGCCTGCCGAGTCGAGGATGAGCACGTCCACACCCCGAGCCTTTGCCGCCTTGGTCGCATCGTACGCGACCGCTGCCGGGTCTGCGTCGTGGCGGTGCTTGATCGTTTCTACGCCGAGCCTGCCGCCCCAGACCTCGAGCTGCTCTATGGCTGCGGCCCTGAAGGTGTCGCAGGCCCCGAAGAGTACCTTGTTTCCCCCATCTATATATATTTTGGCGAGCTTGGCTATGGTAGTGGTCTTGCCGACCCCGTTGACCCCGAGGGCGAGGATCACGAAAGGGGAGGGCTTGCCGATGAAGAGGGGCTTCTCGACCGGGAGCAGAAGCCGTTCTATCTCTTCCGCAAGCTTCTCTTGCAAGTCGAGCCTCTGTTTTGATCTGCCCCATCCGCCATCTTTCCTTGAGGGCCGCCACAATGATCTCGGCTGCCTCGACCCCGGCATCGGCCAGGATGACCGCCTCCTCGATCTCGTCGAAAGCCTCCTCGTCGAGGCTCTTTCCTTTGACCATCCATTCAATTTGTGTCTGAAACTGGGCGCGAGTCTTGGAGAGTCCGTTCTTTATCTTGTCAAATATACCCATAAAAATAGCCTCGGATTATTCGGTAGCATAGGGTTTAGCGCGTTTTCGGGAACGGTCTTGATACCTCCCGGCCCGATATGAGGCGTGAGCGCTCCGCAAGCGTGCGTTCCCGATTCTCGTGGGAGCTTCACTGTACAGGGCGTGTCTCTATGATTCCGGCGTGTATGGCTTGCCGCATACCTTGCACACGCCCTGTTCGTTGACGACGCCTATGCATGCCCCGTCACTGCAGAGGATGCGGTTCGAGAAATCGTCTTCGTCTCCCTCCGGGGCGGACGAGTCCGGAGCGTCCGTTTTGCCTGAAGAGAGCGAACAACCGCAAAGATAACAGAAAGGGCCGAGCTTAAGCACCGTCTCGCCGCATGCCTGACAAGCGAGCGTCTCCATCTCCTGCCCGCACTTTTCACATTGCATGGCCAATTCTCCTACTTTTTCCTGAAAATATCGATGACCTTACCTTCCTTGAATTCCACGTAAAGGGTGCCGGAGTCGTCCGGCAGCAGCTTCCAGGAAGGCTTATAGACCCAGAGAAGGTTCCCTCGGTCCGTCTTGCTCACGATCGTCGGCTGTCCGAACCTTGCCCTGACCTCGTCTCCTCCCTTCGAGAGCAGATCAGCGTCGGAAACCGCCACCGGCTGTACCTGTTTCTGCGCACTTTTCGAGCTGGAACAGGCAGGGAGTGAGATAAGGGGGCAGGCGATAAAGAGAAGAAGCAGAAGCGGCGCGGAGCTTCTCCACAACGAGTGTGGAAAACCTGTGAAAAAACTGGAGTTCACATCTCGAAACCGGTTGATATTGCAACTCCTTTCATCAGAATGCCTTTTCGATAGGCAAGCTGAAAAACTCAATAATTTCAGCGAATATATGAAAAACCGAATATCTATAAATCGATTGGAACCCGACCTCGCTAGCCTAACACGGATTCCGTCACTTATCAACGGTTTACGCCCCTGTCTTTTGCGCCGCTTTCTTGAGACGCTCCATTATGGCCCTTCCGAGGCCGATTTCGGCGATCCTTTGAGCATAGATGATTTGAGGCCGTTCCCGGTCGAGAGCGATGAGGGAGGAAAAGAAACGGGAAGCCGCCTCTCTCATGTCCCCGTGCTCCGAAAGCACCCTTACGTACCCTGCCCGCACGGGAGAGACGGGCCGTGTGAAGGCGAGGTACGCCGAGTCATCCGTCTCGATCTCTTCGGGCCCTGCGATTATCCGCAAGGGAGCGTGGGGCGCGTAGTGGTACGGCAGCTCACCGGGGGACTCGCACCTATGGTCATCAGGACTTTTTTCAAGGATCGGCCCCGCTGCCGCTTCAAGCTCTTCGATGGGAATCGAGCCGTGGCGGTGGAGGCGCAGCCTGCCCCCCAGGAAAGAAACGATCGTCGATTCTATGCCGTAGCTGCTCGATCCCCCGTCCAGGATCATGGGCAGACGGCCGTCGAAGAGACTTGCCACGTCCGCTGCGGTGGTAGTGCTCATGTAGCCGAAAGGGTTGGCGCTCGGAGCGGCGATGGGTCGCCCCAGCCTTTCTATGAGGCGCAGCGCGACCGGGTGGCCGGGCATCCTGATGCCGACGGTCGAGAGACCCGCAGTAACGATATCGGGCACGATCCCTCTTTTTTCGAGGATAATGGTGAGGGGCCCGGGCCAGAATCGGTCCATGAGGGCCCATGCGGCCTCCGGAACATCGGTGCTGAGCTTCGATACCCAATCCCTGTGGCAGATATGCACGATGAGGGGGTCGAAAAGGGGCCGCTCTTTGAGCTCGAAGACCCTGGCGATTGCCATCGGGTTAAAGGCATCGGCCCCGAGGCCGTATACGGTTTCCGTGGGGAAGACGACGACCTGGCCCGAATCGAGAAGGGCCGCCGCCTCCTCGATCGCCTGGGGATCCGATCCGCTCGATATGTGGGAGGTTGCATCCATCATGTGATAGCATCTAATATATCAGGAACGGAATTGACCGTCAAAAAGACTGAGGGGAGAGGGGAAGAGAGAGAGGGGGGAGGGGAGACTGTCCCTTTCAGGGACTAGGGAGAGGGGAGAAGGAAAAGGGGATGGACTATTTGGTTGTTTGGACTGCTGCGGCAGCGGCTGCATCTCTCAGTGCGCCTTCGGGTTTCGGCCTGGGCATGTTGCTCATGCCGGCCTTTGTCCTCTTCTTTCCTTTGGACCTTGCCGTTGCCATGGCGGCAATGGTCCATTTCTTTGCCAATATTCTCAGGACCGTGTCTTCTGTCAGGTCAGTAGACAAAAACGTGCTTGTGCGCTTCGGGGCCCCGGCTATCCTGGCTGCATTCCTGGGCGCGCGGCTCCTTATCGTGCTATTGGGCCTGCCTCCGCTTCTTGCGTACCGTGTAGACGACGCAATCCACTACGTGCAGCCCGTCAAGGCTGCCCTTGCCCTGGTCATCGTTCTCTTTGTCTTCTTCGAGGTCGCGCCCGTATTCAGGAAGATCGCTTTCGGCAGCCATCTCATGACCCTCGGCGGAATCCTGAGCGGTTTCATCGCCGGCTTTTCAGGCCTTCAGACATCCTTGAGAGACGCCTTCCTGAAGGGATCGGGCTTACCAGCGGCCGATTTGATGGCCACAGGGGTCGTGATCGGCTGCCTCGTCGACTTTTCCAGGATATCGGTCTACACCGCCTATTTCTCGGACCAGAGCTTCGGAGAAAGGGGGCTCCTCGCAGCCGGTGCCATCATCTGTGCGTTACTTGGAGCTGCTGCAGCGGAGCGGATGGACAGGACCGTGGTCTTTCCGGCAGTGAGGGCAGCGGTGGCGGCCATGCTCTTCGGGGTGGCGGGGTTGCTGGTGGCGGGATTGGTGTGAGAAGAGTTCTCCCCGTTGTCATTCCTGGCTTGACCAGGAACCCATTTTCTTGTGGTTCTTAAGCCAATGCAAGTGAAACGTGAGGGGCGCGAGGCAAGGGCACAGCGTGCGGGTGCGAGGTGTGGCCGGTCGGCTGAGAGGAATCGTGCCGCCCGCACGCGGGCACCCGGCGGCGCTCTGCCGCACCTCATGACGCTCCGCCGTACATCGAGTACGGCTGCGGGCAATGAGGCACGACAGCCCATCCACACCTCACGATCCCTCCCAGCCGACCGGCCGGTGGCACGGGTCGCCGTATCATCAAAGAGAGCGCGGCTCCGGCCCTCATAGGATGTACACACCAACACCAATTGAATGAGAGCGGCGGCCCTGGAGGCCGCCAAAGGCCGACAACATTTCACCGACCTATATGTAACTCATTCACCAAATGCTTGCACATGGGCTTTCCGGGCGGGTGAAGAATGCCGTGCGAAAGCATCGCTTTTTACAAAAGCTTTATACCACGCAAACAAAGTTGTAACACGCTTTGAGGTACACTATCATAAGTCTGAAAAAGTCAAACTATGGACGACCATAAGACGGAAAAGCTAACTGGTCTCAGTTAGATTCTCCTTCGTCCTTCCTCAGTAAGACAGTCGAGCCGCCGGATAGGAAAGTTTCTATTCAAGGAGGTTTGATATGTGAAAAAAAACTTGAAACGTGAGTGGAAGAGGAGCGCGTTTGTAGTTATCACTTTTTCGACTACTTGAGGAGGTTAAGGAATAATGAAGAAAAAACTGCAGTACCTGGGTCTTGTGCTATTCATTCTTGCCGCGACGCTGTTCATTCCGATTTCTTCAGCTCATGCAGGTCTAGCTCCGACGTGGGATATTCTGGGCTATTGGAATTTCTACTATTATGTTGAAGATGGAGAGTACAATTTAATAACGACCATAAATTCTGAGAATTTTGGTACCGGAGCCTTCTCCGGTACCGGTAACGTTTCAGGTACTCTTAATGGATCATCATTCAATCTTGCTGAGTCGTTTCCGTTCTATGACAGCTTTGGCTATTATGTAGGGATGGCTCAGGTCACCTTCGAGGGGACAATCGGGTCCGACGGCACGATTGGAGGCAGTGCTCAGGCTGACTGGGGCAATGGGACTACGTGGACGGGCGGGTTTTGGACATATGAAGCGGCGACTCCAGTTCCTACACCGATTCCTGCCGGTATTCTTTTCCTGGGTCCTGGACTTGCGGGCGTCGTGGTTCTCAAACGAAGATATTTAGGCGGACGGACGACTGAGATCAAATCTTGACAACCTGTTGATTTTGCGGCAGTGAGGAGAAGGTCCCAGAAGTAGGCGCTATTCCTCACGATCTCCGGCAGGGTCAGCAAATGGCCCTGCCCTTTTTGTTTCTCCTGCTTTCGCGATTACCATTTCAGTTAAAGGATTAAGAGAAGAAACTTGAGAGTAACGAGTTCAGGAAGGAGTCGTTCCAACTCCATGCTTTATGGAAGAATCCCGCACCTATTCTTTTCTTGTTTCAGACTGACGGCGGCGACGTTCCTCACCCGCTCGGGCAAGGGCGTCACAATTACCATCGTCTACCCGCATAAAGGTGTCACGCCACGTATCGTTATCCCATTGGAAAGGCGTCTGGACCGTAGTACGCGGCAGCCAGGCCCGATCCAGCAGATCGAGGGCTATTCTTGTTATCGAACGCTGCATGTCCGGGTCCCAGGGCTTTCCGCAGGGATTTCCGAGGGGAAAGTCCGTGAACACGAAGCGCGGTACGCCACATTCCTCAACGATGTCACGTGCGGAGCCCAGGACCGATGTTGAAATTCCATTCTCCTCCAGGTGCCGCGCAACCAGACTCACGGTCTGGTGGCAAACCGGTCAGAGAGCGGGCAGTAGTACTGCATCGACGCCGTCCTCAAGACACCATTCAAGTACCTGGGGGGCGTAGCGGAGCGACGTCCTGCTTCGGCTGTAATCAGTCGGCACTCCGTAGAAGCGGGGCGACACCGATCCAATACGGCCGTCGATGGCCTGTTCGAACAAGCGATTGATGGGGAGGAAGCTATCAATATCCTCGGTGTGAGTACCTTCTTTATCCCAGCCCAAGTCGGCTGTAAAGAGACGGGTCGGCGGGGGATATGTCGGTTCTGTGTACAACTCGCGCGCGGCCAGGCCGAATCCCAGGGAATCAGTCTTCACTTCAGCCAGTGGTTTGCCCGCTGTGGTGACCAATCCAACCCGGCACTGGGAAAGGGGCTTCCGCAAAGGTGCAAAGGGGACATTATCATAGCGGGGCCACGTGTAGGGCCTGGAGTAGCCTTGCGCTTCGTAGTACTCACGGGTGCGATCGATGTAGCTCACAAAAGAACGATGTGTCTCAGATTGTTCCATAGGCCCCTCCTGGGACAGCGGCGAGTCCTGTGACGGGTTCCGGAAAGCTTAAGCACGTCCAAGTGGACGGGCGAGGGGGCGTAATTGAAATTGTGACATTTGGGGGAAATCCAATGCCGACGCGGGGAAATAAAATGATCATGCCCTCTTTTCGCCGCGCCTTCGCCGCCCCGTCAGCGAGCCCACAACCTGCCAGTTAGAGCGTTCCGCAAAAGAAATTCCCATTTCAACCTCTTCTCGAACCTTTAAGATAGGTCGTATAAGTCTTATAAGACCTATTCTTGGGAAGAAGAAGTGCCACGATCAATGAATGGCCGCGCTCGCTCAATCGTGACTCTATTTTGTGGAACGCTCTAATTCATTACCGCCACTAACCTTGTGTGTCAAGAAAAACAGTCATCCTCTCCCTTACAGGAAGCGGTTGGCGGGTGTGAAATGTTGAAAGGCCTGAGGATTACGCTCTCGGCGACGGGCAAAACCTATCGTTTGGACATTGCTTTCCAATGCCCGGCCGGTGAGAACCGAGGATAAGTCAGCCGGGCATTGGCAGGCGAAAACTGCTAGTGAAACGCGCCGCTCAGAATGAGATACTCCGTGCCCTCAACTCTCCGGATGTAGTTTGTCTTGGGCGCTATCTTTCCGGTCACCGGGTTCGAGAAGACCATCTCGACGGTCCCGACACCCTTCGTCCTGGCCACTTCTATTTGCTCCTTGTTAAAGTACTTGCCGTTGGGGTCTTTGAGCTCCAACTGGTTCAGTCCGACGAGTCCCGGATGGCCTCCGTTGGCGAGAACATTTCCGTTGAAGTCAAGGATGACCACGTACAGGTCACCCTTTATGAATTGCCCGTGGGGATTGTTGACCTCTGCAATCGTCTTATCTTTCCCGTTGGCCTTCCAGAAGGCGGCTGCCTTCTCGACCATCGCCTTAGCATCCCCAAAAGTCGCTGCCTGAGATATCAGGGCTGAACCGAATATCACCATCATTGCTACTACCAGACATACCGTTGCTTTTTTCATGTTTACGATCTCCCCCGTTGTATTTTTACGGTAAGAACGTTCGTCGTTCTTTGAAGATAAGTTGTCAGATCAGCATGGCCATACAAAATTTGATCGGAAGAGCCATAGAATACTTAAGCTGTCTTGTCGCACCGAATCGCCTCACGGATAATGTTACCCAAACAATTCAAAATTGATTTCCTCCCCCTTTACCCACCCCTTACCCCCCATATACCCCCTCTTTACCCCCCCTCCTAATGCCCTTGGCAACTTGACACGTCAGTCCTTCCTCTGGGAAAATTGTAGTCATGAGGCGCTTCCTAAGGCCGTTTCTCGACTTCCGACCCGAATCAGCACGCTTTGATGATGCTCGTCCCCAGACCTGGTTTGTATACAAAGTGGCCCGGAATTTCTTCAAACCGTCAAATTTCGTGCACTTTCGTAAAGTTGACAAGCAGTCTCAAGACGCGCTGACCCTTGGCGCTGGCGGACGCGAGAGCGTCGGGGAGGGCTGCGGACTGGCCGACCGTGATTGGGCAGACATGTACGACTGGATGGGTGATAGGACCTCAAACGAGGCGCTAAGTGAGTGCAGAGTCGGGGTGATCTCGAAAGACTTATCTGACCCGTTTGATGCTTTTAGGCTCTTTGACAATTGAATAGCACGAAGGGGTGGGTTTGGGGCTCACACCTACCCCCTAGGCCGGGCTCGAAAGAAAGCGGCTCTGTGAGGAAAGGTTCGACGGGATTTCATGACGATCCGCAATAGAGTGCTTACATTTATGTATCACGGAGGCGCCCACACATAGACCGGTGAGCAGTCCAAGGAGGTGTCATGGGACCGGACGGACAGCAAGACGGGATCTACCATGTGTTTGTGCTTATGATGGAAAACCGCTCGTTCGACCATATGCTGGGATTCGCAGGCATCTCCGGAGTCGACGCAGCCACGGGCAAGCCAACGCGGGCCGATGACCTCGTGGACAACCCCCACTACAACGTAGATCCAGCTAATGCAGGTACGCAGGTCTTCGCCGCCACCCCGGGAGACTTGAAGATCAACCTGCCCGATCCCGATCCGGGCCACGAGTTCAGAAATGCCCTCACGCAGCTGTGCGGCTCCAACGCCACCTACCCCGACCCCGCGACCGGAAAATATCCCCTCATCGACTCCAGCGGTTTTATCGCCAGCTATCGGATAAGCGGCGCGCCCAGCCCTGCCAAGATCATGAAATGCTTCTCTCCGGAGCAAGTGCCGGTCCTCACGACACTGGCAAGTGAGTTCGCCCTGTGTGATCGCTGGTTTGCGTCCATGCCCGGGCCTACGTGGCCGAACCGCTTTTTTATCCATGCCGCTTCCTCGGGCGGGCTCGACGACAGCCCGTCGAGTTTCTCGTCGGCAACGGCGACTTTCCTCAGCGGATACGGCTTTCAGAACGGCACCATATATGACCGCCTCGACGCTGCGCACCTCGCGTGGACCGTCTTCATGGGTGACGAAGCTGCCCCAGGTCTTCAGTATCAAAGGCATGACCGAAGCGAGGCTTGAGGGCCATTTTCAGGGCTTTGACCAATTTGAAAAAACGGTCAATGACCCGGGGTTCTCCGCAAATTATGTCTTCATCGAACCGAGCTACGGGAACGTGCTCCCCACAACCCCCGGTGATTTCACATGCGGGTCCTCGCAGCATCCCCTTGATGACGTGACCCGTGGGGAGAAGCTCATCAAAAGTGTCTACGAGATCATCAGGAATTCACCCCATTGGAATAAGAGCCTGCTGCTGGTCACCTACGATGAACACGGCGGCTTCTACGATCATGTCACACCCCCCGCGACGGTCAGCCCCGGCGACTGGATTACGGATAGCGCCAACAACCATCACAACTTCGACTTCACCCAGTTGGGAATCAGGGTGCCGGCCGTCGTTGTATCGCCTTTCATCCCCCGTCATACCGTGGACCACGCAGTCTACGACCACACCTCTCTACTGGCAACCGTCGAGGCTATCTTCGGCATCGAGCCCCTGACGAATCGTGATAAACAGGCCAACAGTCTCAATCATCTTCTCTCCCTGAATGCCCCCAGGACCGACGCACCTGCCACGCTTCCCGACCCGCCCGATTCGGGCTTTCGCTGCCCCCATGATACTCCGGCCGGGCAGGCCGCCCCCCCTATCGCACCACAGTGCGCTATGGGCGGGGCCCAGCCTGGTCCGATTGACCCTACCCTCCAGGGATGGCTCCACGTGGCGTTCCTGAGGCATCACCAGACGATCCCAGAGGCTGACAAGGCGGCTCACATACGGGATTTCCTGAAGATCAACGACCGCGTCGATGCTCTCGCCTACATGAAAGAGGTGAGCGCCAAAATAAAGACCCTAATAAGGTAACGCGCCGGGAAGTTGTAGGAATGCGACTGGAGGTGCCAATAGCCATACAAGAGTTCGAACGGTCGGGGAACTGGCCGAACGAATTACGCGGGTTCCTGAACTGGAAAGGGGGGCCGAGGAATATCCGGTCAAGGTAATGGCCGCCCTCGCAGCCCCACTTGAGGGGTATCGATGTGGAGGATATCATGCCGATTTCCCAACGTCCTTTCATGGGTGCGATTCCTTATGACACCGGTGTGACGTTTCGGGTCTGGGCACCCTTTGCTGCCCAGGTCTCGGTAGCCGGAGACTTCAATGCCTGGTCCACCACAACGAATCCCCTCTACCCTGAGAAGAATGGGTATTGGTCGGCCGATATCGGGGGAGCCGGGGTCAATAGCCAATACAAATTCTGTATTGTTGATTCGACACAGTCGCTCATCTGGCGGAACGACCCTTACGCCCGCTCCATCACCCACAGCGACGGCAACATGAACAGCGTCATCGCCGCCACGGACGATGGGTACGTCACTCCCTCCTACAGCACGCCTTCCTGGAACGAGATGGTCATCTACGAGTTGCACATCGGCAGCTTCGTTTTCGACCCCACGAGTCCCCGCCATTACGGCTCCTTCGCCGCCGTCATCGGCAAGCTCGATTACCTTCGCGACCTCGGCGTCAACGCCATCGAGGTCATGGCCGTAGCAGAGTTCGACGGTGATATTTCCTGGGGCTATAATCCGGCCTATATCTTTGCTATCGAGGACGAATATGGAGGGCCCAACGGCTTCCGCAATCTCGTGAATGAAGCGCATGGCCGCGGCATCGCGGTCATCCTTGACGTGGTATACAATCATCTTGGATATCCCTCGGACGACATGTGGCGGTTCGATGGCTGGTCTCAGAACGGCAAAGGAGGCATCTACTTCTACGACGATTGGCGGAGCACGACGGCCTGGGGCGAGACCAGGTTCGACTACGGCCGGGGCGAAGTCCGTCAGTATCTGTGCGACAATGCCCTGCGCTGGCTGGAGCAGCGGTATGTGGACGGTCTTCGGTGGGATTCTGTCGGCTCGATCCGGAACGTGAGGGACCAGAACAACGATCCCGCTGACGATATCCCCGACGGGTGGAGCCTGATGCAGTGGATCAATTCCCTCGTCAGCCAGCGCCAGCCCTGGAAAATCATGATCGCCGAAGACCTGAAGGATAACATATGGATCACGAAAGACACAGGATCCGGCGGCGCCGGCTTCGGTGCTCAGTGGGGTGCCGCTTTTCTCTGGACGGTCCGGGGCGCCATCATAGGGCCCGATGACGCCTCGCGCGACATGGAGGCGCTGGCATCCGTGATCTCCCAGGCCTATAACGGAAACGCTTTCGAGCGCGTGATCTACACTGAATCCCACGACGCTGATTCCAACGGCCAGGCGCGCGTTCCGGAGATGATCTGGCCCGGGAACGCCGCGAGTTGGTATTCGAAGAAACGTTCAACCCTGGGTGCGGCCCTCGTTTTGACCGCCCCGGGCATCCCCATGCTTTTCATGGGGCAGGAATTCCTGGAAAGCGGCTGGTTCCACAATGACCCTCAGGAACTGGACTGGTCCAAGGCGGCCACATATACAGGCATTGTCCAGCTCTACCGGGACCTCATCCATCTTCGCCGCAACTGGTTCAATAATACGCGCGGACTGCGGGGGCAGTATACGAATGTCTTCCATGTTAACAACAGCGACAAGGTACTGGCGTACCACCGGTGGGACCAGGGCGGCACCGGTGACGATGTGGTGGTGGTGCTCAACTTCTCCAATCAATCTTACGGCGCCTACACGATAGGGTTTCCGCGCGGCGGGCGCTGGCGCGTGCGGTTCAACAGCGACTGGGAGGGCTACGACCCGGATTTCGGCAATTGGTCAAGCTATGATACTGACGCCGGCGCAGGCTCGTACGACAACATGCCCTTCAGGGCGAACGTGGGACTGGGTCCCTACAGTGCGATCATCCTCTCGCAGGACTAGGGACCTCGCAAGCAATAGATACAGGGGGCACGGATGGCAAATTTCGATATTTCCTTCGAAATAACTTCCAGGAACGAAGGCGGCTACACGAAGGATCCCCACGAAACGTGGATGGG
The DNA here is from genome assembly GCA_963750015.1 of uncultured delta proteobacterium. GTDB lineage: Bacteria > Desulfobacterota > Syntrophorhabdia > Syntrophorhabdales > WCHB1-27 > CAVVNC01. Next base: position 11,641 of record CAVVPU010000143.1, read on the forward strand.
AATTGACCGGGCAGAGCAACCTGGATGGGAGGGATGGTCAATTGTCGATACCATGAAAGGTCAGAGTGATTTCCCTCATTGCCTATCCTCGAATAATGACCTGCTCCGAAGCGTCAGGGATTTCTTCAGGGTTCACTTTTGGCAGCCGGTGAAGGGCGATGAAATTACCGCACAGGAGGTAGCGGACAAGCTCTACGATGCCGGTGTTAACATGGGGGTAGGGACAGCAATAAGATTAATGCAGGGGGCGCTCGGCCTCACCGTTGATGGAATAGTAGGCCCCCACACGATAGAAGCAATGAACGGCGCTGACCCGGCGGACGCGCTTTCAAGATTCAAGGACCTCAGAATAGCGCACTACAAAGAAATAGTCGAGAATCATCCGGAGGATGAGAAATACCTTGATTCGTGGGTGGCCAGGTGCTGACCACCCCTCCTCTTTCTTAGGCTTTACGCCGCGAGCTTCGTGAGTACCTCCAGAGAGTTTGTACGGCCCCACCGAGGACGTCTGCGCCAATCCGGCGAGCGGCGCCCTCACATTACTCTTCTTCGTAGCCTGTGAGCATGGATTTGATGTGTGTAAACGGGGTTTTTCCCAGCGTCGACATGTAGACGTGCACGATCAGATAGATGACGAAGAAATAGGCCACGGTCACATGCACGGCGTCGAGTATCCTTATTCCCCCTATGGCCCCTATAGCAGCGCGGAAATAGTTGATATTACTGAATAATATCCCGGTAATGGCGATGATCGGCGTAAGGGCGAACTGTACCGTGATGTAGGCGATCTTTTGGAGGACATTGAATTTTTCTTGAGGCGTCGCGGGGCAGGGGTTGGCCATGCCTCTGAAGATCCCGAAGGAATAGTAGAGGGCCTGGCAATAGGAATTCTTGATGTCTTTTCGATGGAAGGCATAGTTCTTCCGCAGGTTGCTGCTGAAAATGCTGTAGACGAGCCAGAACAGATAAGAGACTACGAGGACTTCTCCTGTCATCCTGTGGAGGAGAACGGCGTTCCTGTAGGGAAAGAGGAAATCGATCCCTGGAACGCGGAGCCGTATTCCGGTGAGGATGAGCAGGATGATGAGCAGAGTGTTGACCCAGTGCCATATCCTCAAAGTAAGCGGGTGAAGGTAGTGTTTCATCGTCTCACCAGGATGCGCACCAGAATGCGCAGGATGACATGGATGCAGACGCCGAACAGGGCGAGGAGTATCACAACTATACCGAAGAGATCGATGAGCTTGAATCCGAGGTGCTCCCCGGCTTGGCCGCCTTTGCCGAGGCCCATGAATGTGGCGAAATCGCGCTTTTCCAGCTTATACTCTCCGAGGAGGAAGAGGTCTACGGCGGTACCGATAGGATAGGACGAAAAGAGAGTGCCTTTCACCGGTATATAATGGGTCGATTCTTTCCCCGGAATGGCGAAGAACATGGACTCGTAGAAATTGGCCTCGCGCGAATGGCAGGTGACGCACCGTTTTTCCTTAACCGGTATCTCCGAATAGTCATGGTAGGCTTTAGTCACGAGGATCGACGCATCTATAACCGCGTCCTTGTCTTGTTTCCTCAACAGAGTAAAGAGCGCGCCGATTCCCGCATCGTTCCCGTCGTTCGTCGTCTTGTGGCTCTCCACGTAATCGATGGGGTCGGCCTGGGAGAGGGCGGTCAACCGGTCGTAGGAAAGAAAGGTCTTCCTGCCTGCGCTCTCCCGGGCAAAGAAATAGACCATGCTCTTTTCCGACCTGGGGCTGTGGCAGGTGGCGCATTCCAGGTAGCTGAAGTGAAGGGTGGTGTTGGGCAGCCACTCGTGGCGCTTGATGTATCCGGTGTGGCAGCGCGCGCAGACATTGATACGCTCCCTGGCCGTCAGTTCTTTGTAAGTCCGGATCCGGTGGGGGTTGTGGCAGTCCAGGCACATGGCCGCCCCCAATCTGCCGTGTGCCGACGAAGAATAGGCTTTCGTCACGTCATCGTGGCACCTGGCGCAGACGCTCGAATCGATGGACCAGCCGTGATCGGTTTTCTTTTCCGAGCCATGGCAGTCGGTGCAGGTCACCCCGTTTTTGCCGTGGACGGTGAGACTGAATTCCTCGGCGGAGGGAAGGACAGGTATGAAGATGCGGGGGTCTATTCGCAGTTGATAAGACTTGGAGTCGCTGACCCTCAGGCTCGCATCCTTGAAATAGCCGCCTTCGCCGTGGCATGTGGCGCACGCGGCCGGCTTTGCCGAAATGGTATGGAGACCTCCCGTCGCCTTGTAGCTTGTCTCGATTAGAGTGCTTCCCTTTGTGGACCCCTGAAGAGCCTGCCTGAATCGCTGCCACTCGGCCTTGTCTACGATACCATTAGAGTCACGGTCGACACTAGTCTGAGCCGGGGCTTCTGAGCCTTTGATGATGACCTGCACAACAAGCCGGGTCTTGTCCGGTTTCGCGTGACAGGCGACGCAGGCAAGATTGCTGAGGTGCCTCTCTGTGGCCGGAAGGCCGGCATGGGACACCTTACCGTGGCAGGTAATACATTCCTTCTTATCCGTGTCCGGATTATGGGCGTTGTGGCATTTTTCGCAGTCGAGTCCCTGGGTCTTATGGACATCCTTGCCATAGTGGCCCGCTTCCTGGGGATGGCAGGTGGCGCACACTGGTTTCGGAAGCTTCTCGGCGTGGGGTACGTCGGTAATGGCGGAGTGACAGTCAATACAGCCTGCGCCGCCGTGGGATACTCCCTTGAGGGTGTCGTGACACCCGAGACAGTCTTCGTTGGTCACCGCAGCCCGGGCCGGAGCCACGAGGAATAGTGCCACCAGTACTGTCGACAAGAGAACGAGGGTCCTTCCACACGCGGTCACAACAAGATTTAATGTTCCTTGCCCTCGGTTGTCAATATAATTCGCAACAATCCGGCAATCCGTGCCTGCGGAAACTTGAAAAGGCCTTTAATGAGTCCCATTGGCTCTACGCGACCTATAGGTCTTGCAAAACGCTCCTCGCCCGGACCGGCCCCACATCGCGCGGCTTGGCAGGCCGCTGCATCACGAGCTTTTTCGCCCCGGAACGGACTTTTGTGGTATATTTTCTGTCCTATAGACGATGGTGTCGATCATTATTACCACCTATAATAGACGGGCTTTCCTCGAAGAGGCCCTTGCCTCGGTCATGAGCCAGGATTTCACTGACAGGGAGATCATCGTAGTGGACGATGGTTCCACGGATGGTTCCGGCGAAGCGGTCCGGGGCCTGCCGGTGCGCTATGAGTGGAAGGAGAATGGGGGCGTGAGCTCGGCCCGCAATCGGGGCATCGGCCTTGCGCAAGGAGATTTCTTCGCCTTTCTCGACGTGGATGACTTGTGGAAGCGGAACAAATTAAGCGTGCAGATGAAGGCTATGGCGGAGCAGGGTGCCCATATCTGCTACACCGACGAGGTCTGGCTTAAAGACGGTCGAAGACTCAACCAGGGCAAGAGGCACCGGAAATACTCGGGCTTCATCTACGAGCGATGCCTCCCCTTGTGCATCATCAGCCCGTCTTCGGTGGTCGTGGCCCGGAAGGTCTTCGACGACGTAGGCCTCTTCGACGAATCCCTTCTCGTGTGTGAAGACTACGATATGTGGCTGCGTATATGCAACCGTTACCCGGTGCTCTTTATCCCGAGGCCTTTGATCGTGAAGAGGGGAGGCCACCCGGACCAGCTGTCGCGCTCCTGCGAGGTGATGGACCGCTTCAGGATAAAGGCACTCATGAAAATGCTGGAATCGGGAGTTCTCGACAATGACATGAGGCGCGCGACGCTCGAGGAGTTGGGCAGGAAGTGCTCCGTCGTTGCGAAGGGCGCTGCCAAACGGGGAAGAGCGGATGAGGCCGAGTACTATTCCTCTCTGGCCTCTCCCAGCCTGTAATTTTGGGATGCTTACAGCCTGTGCATAGGGAGGGGGCATCCCACTTTGTGAAATATATGTTTATCGGCCCTGGACGCCGGTCTTCAGCCCTTGTGAATGTAAGCGCAATTCTTGACAAAAGGGTGCAATTTCCGGTACTAGTTTTGTTGATCACACAGGTGAACAATTATTGAGGAGGGTATTGTATGGCATACGACGCGACAAAGATGGCGGATTGGCAGATTGCGGATGCAGCAGAAGGACAGATGAAATCTATCTGGCAGCTCGGCGATGAGATGGGACTGAAGAAAGACGAGATCATCCCTTACGGCCGGATAGGAAGAGTCGATTTCATGAAGATTATCGACCGGCTGAAGGACAAGCCGGACGGCAAGTACATCGAAGTGACGGCTATCACGCCGACCCCCCTTGGCGAAGGCAAGACGACCGTCTCCATGGGTCTCGTGGAAGGCATGGGGAAGAGGGGCTGGAGCGTGTGCGGCGCTATCCGCCAGCCATCGGGCGGCCCTACCATGAACATCAAGGGAAGCGCGGCAGGCGGCGGCAATGCCCAGGCAATCCCCTTGACCGAATTTTCCCTGGGCCTCACGGGGGACATCAACAACATCATGAACGCCCATAACCTCTCGATGGTGGCCCTCACGTCGAGGATGCAGCACGAGAGGAACTATTCGGACGCCGAGCTCGCGAAACGCAAGCTGCGCAGGCTCGACGTGGACCCGAAGAATGTCCAGACGGGATGGGTCATGGACTTCTGCGCCCAATCATTACGGAACATGGTAATCGGCCTGGGCGGCAAGATGGACGGCTTTCTCATGCAGTCCCGTTTCGACATCGCCGTCAGCTCCGAGGTAATGGCCATCCTCGCCATCGTGAGGGACTTGGCAGACCTCCGGGAGAGACTCGGGAAGATCACCATGGCTTACGACAGATCGGGCAAGCCCGTCACCACCGACGATCTCGAGGTGGCAGGCGCAATGACCGCCTTCATGAGAGAGAGCATCAACCCCAGCCTGCTCCAGACCGTCGAGGGACAGCCTGTGTTCGTTCACGCAGGACCCTTCGCGAATATCGCCGTGGGCCAGTCTTCGATCATCGCCGACCGGGTGGCCCTGAAGCTCTTCGACTACAATGTCACGGAGAGCGGATTTGCCGCGGACATCGGCTTCGAGAAGTTCTGGAACGTGAAATCAAGGATCAGCGGCCTTAAGCCGAACGTGTCGGTCCTCACCACGACCATTCGCGCCCTCAAGATGCATGGCGGCGGGCCGAAAGTATCGCCGGGCCTTCCCCTGCCCGAAGAGTACAAAAAAGAGAATCTCGGCCTCCTCGAGAAGGGCGCCGCGAACATGGTCCACCATATCAAGACCATCAAACAGTCGGGCATGAAGCCTGTGGTCTGTATCAACTGGTTCCACACCGACACGAAGGACGAAGTCGCCCTGCTCCGCAGGCTCGCGGAAGCGGAAGGCGCCCGAGTGGCAGTATCGACCCACTGGCTGAACGGCGGCGATGGGGCCCTCGAGCTCGCCGACGCGGTTCATGACGCCTGTGAAGAGAAGTCCGATTTCAAGTTCCTCTATCCCCTCGAAATGCCTCTTCGCCAGAGGGTCGAGTTGGTGGCCAAGAACGTTTACGGCGCTGACGGTGTATCATGGACGCCCGAGGCAGAGGCCAAGGCGAAGGCCTTCGAAGCCGATCCCGAAAAGAAAGATTACTATACTATGATGGTAAAGACCCATCTGAGCCTTTCCCACAATCCCGATATGAAAGGGGTGCCCAAGGGCTGGATCCTGCCTGTTCGGGACGTGCTCGTCTTCTCGGGAGCGCGTTTTCTCTGCCCTGTGACCGGCACGATCACCCTTATGCCCGGTACCGGGTCAGATCCGGCGTACAGGAGGATCGACGTCGATACGAAGACAGGCAAGGTTACGGGAGTTTTTTAGAGAGTATAGCATGGGGTAGGGGGCACGAGCTGATAGCTCCCTACCCCTCGTTTTCAGACTTGTTTGTCGAGAAGGGGGAGAGCCTGATGCTTATCTGTTCTGCCGCGCTCTTAAGGCTTGAGATGATGCGCGGCAGCTTCTCGTCGCTCATTGACGAGGTGAAGCCCACGACCCAGATGGCGGCGACAGGAAAGTGGCCGGAGTGAATGAGAGCCGCAACGGCCCTCATCCCTTTCAGATACTCCTCGAGATCGATCGCATACCCCTGTTCCCGGGTCTTTTCGATCTCCCGCAGGTACGCATCTATGTCGACTATGCTGGCATCCGTATACTTCGGGAGGCCCTTTTGTGAGAGAAGCTCCGCCACCTCCCGGTTGTCCATAGAAGAGAGGAATATTTTTCCGATGACCCCTGCGGTTATTGCAAAGGTGGTGCCTATCTGGGAGGAGATTCTGAAGTCCTTCTGTGGCTCGAGAACGTCAAGCGCTTTTACCACATCCTCTTCCCTGACCCCGAGAAAGACGGTCTCGTCCACTGCTTCCATGAGCCGCGCGAGGTGGGGCCGCGCGGCATGGGCCACGTCGGTAGTCCGGAGGATTTTTTTCGACAGCTCGAAGAGGGCATTGCCGGTGCTGAACTTTTTGCTCAAGGGGTCCTTGACGAGAAAGCCCTCTTCTTCGAAGGACTTGAGTATGCCGAAGCTGGTACTCTTGCTTAGAGAGAGGGCGCGCGCGATGTCGGTGACGCCGAGAGGCCTGTCCTCCTTGACAATCAGCTTGAGGACCTCTATGGCTTTCTTTAGGATGGGAGCATTATACATTATTCACTATGGTGAACTTAGAGAGTTATATTATAGACCCGCAGAGAAGTTGTCAACAAAAATGTCCGTCTGCGAAAGCCTGCCCTTGACTAGTGAATGGGAAATGGTATACTGAGATGGGCTATCCAGGAGTAGTGGGTGAGGCCGCTTACCATAGTGAACGAATGATTGATGTGCGACACGGTAGGGTGCCCTTGTTTCAGCCGGCGAACAGGCAGTCCAAATGGCTCGCGTGCCCCCCGATGGGTCCCGCAGCCACGGCGGGCCGTCCATGTGGCGAGGTCAGGAATGGCTGACCTCCATAAGATTACCTTCCTGCCCGCGGAGAGGGTGCTTCCGGTGGAGCCCGGCCAGACGATTCTCGATGTAGCAATGGCCGCAGGCATTCACATCAATGCAAGCTGCGGCGGAAACGGCGCGTGCGGGAAGTGCAGGGTAGTGATGCGCAACGGGGCCGTTGTCGAGTCGGACCATCCCGGAATATCGCAGGAGGACTACCGGTCGGGCGTGCGTCTCGCGTGCCAGACGCATCCCCTTGCCGATGTGGTTGTCGAGATTCCCCTTGAATCGCAGGTGGACAAGGGAGCCCTGAAAAGACGCGGGTATGAGCGTCATGTCATCTCCGCGACGACCTTGGACCGGCTCGTGGCAGACTGGTCGGTCGACCCTGCGGTCTTCAAGCGGTACGTGGAGCTTCCAATACCCACACCGGAGGACAATATAAACGACTTCGGCAGGCTCGTGCGAGAGTTGAAGAAGACCTGCTCTCCCGGCGATATCTCGGCCAACCTCAATGTGCTCAAGGGGCTTGCCGGACTGCTGAGAAAGGCCGATTGGAAGGTGACTGCCACCCTGGTCGCCGCAGGAGGCGGCCTTCGGCTCGTCAATCTGGAGCCCGGCGACTGTGAGGAGCAGAATTATTCGCTCGTCATCGATATAGGGACGACCACTGTCTGGGGTCAGTTGCTCGATCTGGCCCACTGCGCTGCCATGAGATGCGGCACGCCGACAGGGTCGGGGACCGAGGCCTGTACGCTGGCCGAGGGGGCCGACTTTAACGGCCAGATAAGCTACGGCGAGGACGTAATCTCCCGGATCATGTATTCTCAGAAACCTGAAGGGCTCGAAAGACTGAAAAGCGCCGTCATCTCCACGATCAACGGAATCATCGACGAGCTGATCCGTACGAGCGGCATCGACCTGGCTCAGGTGTCCCATATGGTGCTCGCCGGTAACACGACCATGACCCACCTCAGTCTGGGACTCGACCCCAAGTACCTCATGCTCAGCCCTTACACCCCCACGTCGAACTTCTATCCCCCGGTCCGGGCCCGCGACCTCGGGATCAACGCGGCCGACCATGTTTTTGCCCTCTTTTTCCCTTCCGTCGCATCATACGTGGGTGGAGACATCGTGGCTGGCGTGCTCGGCTCAGGCCTTTTTCAGCGCGAAGAGATATCCCTTTTCATGGATATAGGTACGAACGGCGAGATCGTGGTGGGAAATAAGGACTGGCTCACCTGTACCTCCTGTTCGGCGGGACCCGCCTTCGAAGGCGGGGGAATCCGCTTCGGCATGCGGGCGGGCAAAGGCGCCATCGAGCAGGCAAATATCAACCCCTCCACCTTCGAGCCCATGCTCCTCACCATCGGCAGGACCCGTCCGGCAGGCATCTGTGGCTCGGGCCTCATAGACCTCGTGGCCGAATTCTTCGAGACGGGCGTCATAGATCAGAACGGCAAGTTCCGGCGGGACCTGCCCACGAACCGGGTCAGGTGCGGGGAGAATGGCTGGGAATATGTGCTCGGCTATGGGCCTGAGACGTCCATCGGCAGGGATATCACCGTATCGGAAGCCGACCTCGACAATCTGATACGGACCAAGGCCGCCATCTACGCGGGATGCAAGACTCTTCTCGACAGCGTGGGGCTCACTTTCTCCGATCTCGACAGGGTCATCATCGCCGGTGGTTTCGGTCATCATCTCGACATCGAGACGGCCCAGATCATCGGACTCGTTCCCGACATCTCCAAGGAGAAGTTCATCTTCGTCGGCAACGGCTCCCTTCTGGGCGCGCGGCTCCTCTCCTTTTCCAGGGAGCTTCTTGCCAAGGCCCTCGATATAGCGCGCTCCATGACAAACGTGGAGCTTTCGAACAACAAGTCCTTCATGGATGAATTCATGGCAGCCCTCTTCATCCCCCATACCGATGAGCGGGCCTTTCCTCATGTGATGGAATCGATGCGGGGCAGAAAGGAAGAGGTAGCACAGAATGCCTGAGATTTTTGCCTTTGCGGGAAAAGGCGGAGTGGGCAAGACCACCCTGGGCGGCCTGCTCGTCCGCTATCTCATCGAGACGGTCAAGAAGGGCCCTGTCCTCGCAGTCGACGCCGACCCCAACTCCAACCTCAATGAGGTCCTCGGCATGCCGGCTTATTTGACCATCGGCGACGCAAGGGAGACCATGAAGACCGAAGTCCCTTCGGGAATGACCAAAGAGACCTGGATGGAGATGAAAGTGCATGAATCTCTCGCCGAGGGGAAAGGCTTCGATCTTCTCGTCATGGGCAGGCCCGAGGGGCAGGGCTGCTATTGCGCGGCCAACAGCCTGGTCAAGAAGCATATCGATGTATTGAAAGAGAATTATCGCTTCGTGGTCGTCGATAATGAGGCGGGCATGGAGCATATGAGCAGGCTCGTCACCCAGGACGTGGACCACCTTTTCGTGGTTTCCGACGGTACTGCCCGGGGCATCCTCACGGCCGGAAGGATACTGGAGCTGGTGGGAGAGCTCAGCCTCAACATACGTCACACCTATGTGGTCATAAACAGAGTCCAGTCCGCAAGAGAGGAAGAAGTGAGGCTTTTGGCCGCAGAGAAGGGCATCGAGATAGGAGGCATGGTGCTCGACGACCCATCGCTTTTCGCCCTCGATGCGAAGGGCGGGAGCGTCTTCGCCCTCGATGAAGGCAGTAGCGCCCTCGTCGATGCATACGGGATATTCAATAAAATTCTTTGATAAAGGAGTTATCATGGCGGCTAAAATCATAAGCGGAACGCAGATCGCGGCAGAGATCAGGGAAGAGATCAGACAGGACGTGGTGCAGTTGAAGGAGAAGCACGGGGTTATCCCCGGCCTCGTGACCATACTCGTGGGCGAGAACCCGGCATCCATCAGCTACGTGACGGCCAAGCAGAAGACGGCCCATGACCTTGGCTTCTTCTCCATTCAGGACAACCAGCCGGCCGACATCACCGAAGAAGCGCTCCTCGCCCTTATCGAGAAGTACAATAAGGACCCGAAGATCCACGGCATACTCGTCCAGCTTCCTCTGCCCAAGCAGGTGAACGAGACGAAAGTGCTTTACGCAATCGACCCGGACAAGGATGTCGATGCTTTTCATCCGGTCAACGTGGGCAGGCTCGTCATCGGCGAGGCCAACTATTATCCCTGCACCCCTTACGGCATCCAGCAGCTTCTCATAAGGAGCGGGGTGCAGACGGACGGGGCCGAGGTGGTCGTAGTGGGCAGGAGCAACATAGTGGGCAAGCCGATCGCCAACATGATGCTCCAGAAGGCCAAAGGGGCGAATGCGACCGTGACCATCTGCCATACGGCGACTAAGGACATGGCCTTCCACACGAAGAGGGCAGATATACTCATCGTGGCAGCGGGCAGGCCGAAGGCAATCACCGCAGACATGGTCAAGGAAGGCGTGGTAGTAATCGACGTAGGCGTCAACCGCATCGGAATGACGCCCGAGGGCAAGGCCAAGCTCGCGGGAGACGTCGACTTCGAGGCAGTGAAAGAGAAAGCCTCGGCCATCACCCCGGTTCCGGGCGGCGTGGGCCCTATGACCATCACCATGCTCATGCTCAACACAGTGAAGGCAGCCAAGGTGGCGGCAGGAGTGAAATAAGGGAGCGAGTTTGAAAGAAGCCAGAACCATTCCGGACCCTTGGTCCGGATCAGCAAGCTTTTTGGAAAGAGGGACAAGACGAAAGAAGAAGCCAGAACCACTCCGGACCCTTGGTCCGGATCAGCAAGCTTTGATGGAGGGGAGACATGGCTGATTATACTTACGAAGAGAAAGACGGTTTCGACGGGAAGAAGGTGAGGGTGCTCGGCCCGACTTACGATCCGGGCAAGCCCGAAGGGTCGGCCGATTGGAAAGAGAAGCTCCAGACGAGCGATGACCGTCTGGCATACCTTCGGACCGCCCTGCGCTACTGGTACAGCAAGGATTGGTTCGGAAGCGAAAGGCGGAAGCAGGAAGCGTAAGGAGTGGAAGCGGTCTTTTTTGCTTATGGGGAGCCTTCGAGCGATTCGAAGGTTGGCTTTAGGCTGAAAAGAAGACGTGATAGAAGGAACCAAAAAAACTGTTCCCGGCTGCGGTCGGGACGGGACTGACGTCCCGAGTAAGCAAACTCTGAAGGAGGACGCTCATGGCTTTTGCAGTGCCGAAGATCAATTACACGGGCTCGATCAGGGAGGTCACCCTGGGTACGGGTCCATCAGCGGTCACGGTAGGCGGTGAGAGCTGCTACCCCTTCTACCTTTTTGAAGGCGCCATGCCCCGCAGACCCAGGATCGCCTTCGAGGTGTGGGATTATCAGCCTGAGGATTGGCCGGATTGGGCCATAGAACCATACAAGGACGTCATTTCCGATCCCGTCGCCTGGGCAAAGAAGTCAGTCGGCACCTACGGGGCCGAGATGATCGCCCTTCTTTTGAAGAGCGCCGATCCGAACGGCAGGAACAGGGACGCCGAGGAAGTGGTGGCCACGGTCAAGGCAGTCTCCGATGCGATCTCCGTCCCTCTTTTGGTATGGGGTACGGCGAACGACGATAAAGACTCGGTCATGCTCCGCAGGGTGGCCGAGGTATGCGAAGGGAAGAACGTCGCCATAGGACCGGTATCGGAGAAGAACTACAAACAGATAGGGGCCATGGCCATCGGCTACAACCAGACGGTGATCGCATCGACCCCTATCGACGTCAACCTCGCCAAGCAGCTCAACATTCTCCTCGGGAACCTCGGGGTGTCGGACGGGAGTATCCTTATCGATCCTACCACCGGAGGCCTGGGCTACGGCCTCGAATACTCCTACTCGGTGATCGAGAGGGACCGTATGGCCGCCCTCACCCAGCAGGATGTCAAGCTCCAGGCGCCCATCGTCTGCAACCTCGGGAACGAGGTGTGGAAGAGCAAAGAGGCCAAGACAAAACAGGCGGACAACCCGAAGCTCGGCGACGAGACGAAAAGGGCCGTGCTCATGGAAGCGGTGGCGGCGATGACCCTGTCGGTTGCAGGGGCAGATATACTGATTATGAGGCATCCCGATTCCATTTCCTATGTAAAGGGGATGCTCGAGGAACTTACTTGAAGAAAAGGTAACGAATAAGGGGGAACCATGTCGGAAGAAAAGGTAAGAAGCGTTGACAAGGCGACAATCGAGCTCCTGGGGAAGGCGGAAAAGGATAACGTGAGCACCGCCTTTTTCCGGGCGGACACCATGAAGCCATGTCCCATCGGAGTGGAAGAGAGCTGCTGCAAGATATGCGCGATGGGGCCGTGCAGGATGCCAAGGTCCAAGAAGGCCGGAGGAGAAGAGACAAAGAGGATGGGCGTGTGCGGCGCAACGATCGATACGGTCGTCGCAAGGAATTTCGCACGGAAGGTCGCGGCAGGAACCGCTTCGCACTCGGACCACGCCCGTGAAGTCGTGGAGACTTTCATTAAGGCGGCCAAGGGCGAGGCCCAGGGGTTCACGATCAAGGACGAGGTCAAGCTCATGGAAGTGGCCCTCGACTTCGGCGTTCCCACGGAAGGGCGCTCTGTAAGGGATATCGCTGTCGAGATAGGCGAGAAAGCGCTCGCGGAATTCGGCCAGCAGAAGGGTGAGCTCAACTACATAAAGAAAGCCCCTCTCAAGAGACAAGAGATCTGGCGGAAGCTGGGCGTCGTCCCCAGGGGCATCGACCGCGAAGTCGTGGAGATCATGCACCGCACCCACATGGGCGTCGACCAGGACTACAAGCACCTCATGCTCCAGGCGACCCGTTGTGCCCTCGCAGACGGCTGGGGCGGCTCCATGATATCGACCGATCTTCAGGATATCATGTTTGGCACCCCGGTTCCCACCCTCGGCAGTTTCAATCTCGGCGTGCTTAAGGAAGACCAGGTGAACGTGGTGGTCCACGGCCATGAGCCGCTCCTTCCCGAACTGCTCGTCATCGCGAGCAAGGACCCGGAGATCAAGAAGGCGGCTGAAAAAGTAGGGGCCAAGGGCGTCAACCTGGCAGGCATGTGCTGCTCGGCCAACGAGGTGCTCATGCGCCACGGCATCCCCTGCGCGGGTAACTTCCTCCAGCAGGAGCTCGCCATGGTGACGGGCGCCGTCGATTTGATGACCGTCGACGTCCAGTGCGAGATGCAGGGTCTCAAAGACGTCTCCGAGTGCTATCACACTAAATTGATCACTACCTCGGACAGGGCCAAGATAGAAGGGGCCATGCATATGGAATTTCACCCGGAGACTGGCCTCGACACAGCCAAGGCGATCCTCAAAATGGCCATAGAGAACTTCCCGAACAGGCGCCCTCACACCGTCTATATTCCGAACGTGTCCCAGGACGGCGTCGTCGGCTTCTCCCACGAGACGATCAATTATCTTTTGGGCGGCATGTTCAGGGCGAGCTACAAGCCCTTGAGCGACAACATCATCAACGGCCGCATCAGGGGAGTTGCGGGAGTCGTCGGCTGCAACAACGCGAGAACCGTCCATGACTCGGCCCACCTTGCCATGATAAAGGAGCTGATCAAGAATGACGTGATCGTCCTCACCACGGGCTGTTCTGCCATGGCCTGCGGCAAGGCCGGCCTGCTCACGCCGGAAGCGGCGAAGGAATATGCGGGATCGGGCCTCGCCGAAGTGTGTGAAGCCGTAGGCATCCCGCCCGTGCTCCACATGGGGGCCTGCATCGACAATTCCCGCATCCTCATGGCGGCAACGGCGCTGGTGAAGGAGGGCGGCCTCGGCGATGACATCTCCGATCTGCCCGCTGCGGGGGCGGCCCCCGAGTGGATGAGCGAAAAGGCCCTCGCCATAGGCCAGTATTTCGTCGGCTCCGGCGTCTTCACCGTCTTCGGCACCACATGGCCGACCTTCGGCTCCGATGCGGTTACGAAGCACCTCTTCGAGGAACACGAGGAAATGTACAAGGGAATGTGGGCCTTCGAGGACGACCCGATAAAGGCCGCCCAGCTCATGATCGCCCACATCGACAAGAAGAGGAAGGCCCTGGGCCTGGAAAAGGCCAGAGAGAGGGTGCTTTACGATATGGCCATGAGAAGAGCTCTCGCATAAAGGAGACAAACGATGTCAAAGATCATTTGTTCGGCGGCCATAAGGGGCGCCCAAAAAATATTCGACAGGACCGAAGCCTCCTTCAAGGAGGCCCTGGCAAAACACGGACCCGATCAGGAGATAGGCTTTCCCAACACTGCCTACTATCTCCCCATTATCTATGCCATGACAGGCATACCGGTGGCAAAGCTCGATGATTGCAACAAGATCTTCGACCTCTGCCGCAGACTCATTCCCCCGCCCGTGCGTGAGGTTATGCCTCTGCCCTATTTGGCGCCGACCCTGGATGCGGGTATGGCGACCTTCTTCATCGAAGAGATCGCGGAGGCCCTCCGCTATCTGGATAACCCGAACTGTTACGCCAACGCAGAGGACCCGTCGGACTCCATGCTGTGGCTCGGAGCCGCTTCCGACCTCATCTTCAGGAAGAGGGGTGTGGAGTTCGTCGATGGAACAGCCCCCGGCTTCGCAGCCATCGTGGGGGCGGCCCCTGACAGCCAGACGGCCGCGAAGATCGCCCTCGAGCTGCAAGAGAAGAACCTTTACGTTTTTATGTGCGGGGAGAACAACGGAAAGCGCTTTGCCGAGCAACTCGTCGAGGCAGGAGTCCAGGTGGGATGGTCTACGAGACTCGTACCTTTCGGCCCGGACATTCATCAGGCAGTCTTCGCCATCGGCTTTGCCTGCCGCGTGGCCATGGCCTTTGGCGGCATCAAGCCGGGCGACTTCAGAAAGAACCTCATCTATAACAAGGACAGGACCTATGCCTTTGTCATGGCCCTGGGCGACGTCACCGACGAGTGGTATGCGAACGCGGCAGGGGCCATCAACTGGGGCTTCCCCACCATCGCCGACACACCTATCCCCGAGGTGCTCCCCACGGGTATCTGTACGTATGAACACGTGGTTTCGAACGTGCCCCACAGCCACATCTCGGAGAAGGCCATCGAAGTGAGGGGCCTGAAAGTGCAGGTGGCAAAGGTTCCTATCCCGGTCTCCTACGGTCCTGCTTTCGAAGGCGAGCGCGTGAGGGGCGAGGATATCTACCTGGAGATGGGCGGCGGTAAGACCATCGCCGTAGAATGGACCACCACCAAGCGGATGGAAGAGGTCGAGGACGGCAGGGTAGAGGTCATCGGACCCGACATGAAGGACGTACCCGCAGGGACGAGGCTCTATTTCGCCATGGTCGCCGAAGTGGCGGGCCGCAACTTCCAGGAGGATTTCGAGCCCATCCTCGAGCGGCAGAACCATCACCTCATCAACCAGGCCCAGGGCATCATGCACATAGGGCAGCGCGACATCGCATGGCTGCGCATATCGAAACAGGCGGTCGAGAAGGGCTTCACGCTGGCCGACATCGGCAAGATAATCCATGCCAAGTACCATCAGGACTTCGGCGCCATTTTTGACAAGGTTCAGGTCAAGATATACACGGACGAGGCCAAGGTCAGGGAGGTGCTGGAGCAGGCGAGGGCTTCTTACAGCCATCGGGACAACCGCGTGGAGAACATGACCGACGAGACCACCGACACCTTTTACTCCTGTACCCTTTGCCAGTCCTTCGCGCCGAGCCACGTCTGCGTAATCGCGCCGGAGAGGACCGGTCTGTGCGGCGCCTACAACTGGCTCGATTGCAAAGCCTCCTACGAGATCAACCCGGAAGGGCCCAATCAGCCCATCCAGAAAGGGGAGGTCCTCGATCAAAAGCTCGGCAAGTTCAAGGGAGCCAACGATTTTGTCTACAAGGCGTCCCGCCAGAAAGTTGAAGACGTAAGCTTTTACAGCCTCATGACCGACCCGATGACCACCTGCGGCTGCTGCGAGTGCATCGCCGCGGTCTTGCCCATGGCGAACGGCATCATGACCGTCGACAGGGACTACACGGGAATGACCCCGTGCGGCATGAAGTTTACCACGCTGGCGGGTTCCGTGGGCGGCGGCGCCCAGTCCCCCGGCTTCTTGGGCCATAGCAAGTTCAATATTACCCAGAAGAAGTTCGTCAAGGGCGACGGCGGCCTGTTGAGGCTGGTCTGGATGCCCAAGAGACTCAAGGAAGAGGTACGCGATCGTTTCCAGAAGAGGGCGGACGAGCTTGGCATTCCCGACCTGATCGATAAGATCGCTGACGAAACCGTTGCGACGACCGAGGAAGAAGTCATCGCATACTGCACGGAGAAGGGCCATCCGGCTATGACCATGGAATCGATTATGTAGAAGGACGGGCGGCCCTGAAAGGGCACGGGCAATCGCGGACCTTGACGTAAGGTCCGCGGGGCTCTTCCCGGACGGGGCGGTGGTTTAAGCTCCAATAACTGAGAAAGGAGAACCAAATGGCACTTTCTGGTATCCAGATATTCAAGCTTCTCCCCAAGACGAACTGCGGGGAGTGCGGCTCGCCGACCTGTCTCGCTTTTGCCATGGCCCTGGCCGCCGGCAAGGCAGAGCTGGAGAAGTGTCCCACCATCTCGGATGACGCAAAGGCACAGCTCTCCGAGGCAAGCGCACCTCCCATAAGGCTTGTCACCATAGGCACCGGAGATTATGCAGTCAAGGTAGGCGGAGAGACGGTCTTGTTCCGCCACGAAAAGACCTTCTTTAACAAGCCCGGGCTCGCCCTTCTCATCACGGACGACATGGCGGATTCTGAGGTGGACCGGCGTATGGCCACCCTCGGGGAGTTCCAGTACGAACGGGTCGGCCTTATCCTCCGCCCCGAGCTTCTTGCCCTTAAGCAGAAGGGAAGTAAAGAAGCCTTCCTCGCGCTCGTCAAAAAGGCGGCAGCTACGCCCTACGGTCTCATCCTCATGTCAGAGGACGCGGGAGCCATTAAAGAGGCCCTCGACGTGTCCAAAGATAAGAAACCCCTCATCTATGCGGCCACGAGTGAGAATTTCGAAGCCTTCGGCAAGCTCGCGAACGAGTATGCCTGCCCGCTCGCCGTCAAGGCCCAGGGGCTGGAAGCCCTTTCTGCCCTTTCAGACAAGCTCATTGCCATGGGCGTGAAAGACATTGTGCTCGATTCCGGGTCGAGGAGCATGAAGGAGGCTTTCTCCGATCAGATCGTCATCAGACGGGCGGCCCTTCAGAGCCGCGTCAAACCCCTGGGCTTCCCCACCATAGCCCTGCCGTGTGAGATGACGGACGACTTCATGAAGGAAACCCTCATAGCCTCCCTCTTTATCGCCAAGTACGCAGGACTAATCGTCCTGTCCGATTTCAAGGGGGAGAACCTCTTCCCCCTGCTTCTCGAAAGGCTCAACATCTACACCGACCCGCAGCGGCCCATGACTACCAGCCAGGGTATCTATCCTCTTAACAACCCCGACGAGAACTCGCCCGTCCTCGTGACCTGCAATTTCTCTCTTACCTACTTCATCGTCACCGGTGAGATCGAGAACAGCAGGATGCCTGTATGGCTGTGCGTCATGGATACGGAGGGGCTCTCGGTCATGACTGCGTGGGCGGCGGGCAAGTTCGTTGCCGACACCGTCGGTCCCTTCATCAAGAAGTCGGGCATCGCGGATAAGGTCAGCCAGAAGAGACTTATCATTCCCGGGTACGCGGCGAACATCCTGGGAGACCTCGAAGAAGAGCTTCCGGGCTGGAGCATCACGGTCGGACCGCGGGAGGCGGCGCTCATTCCCGCTTTCCTGAAGGCGGCAAAATAAGGGGGAAGCATGCTCATTATAGGAGAAAACCTCAACGTTATATCCAAGAAGATCGGAGCGGCGCTCAAGGACAGGGACCCGAAGCCCATAAGGGAAATGGCAGAGGCAGAGACCAAAGCCGGCGTGGACCTTATCGACCTCAACCTGGGACCGGCCCGCAAGGCAGGGGCTGAGCTTATGGAGTGGGTGGTCAAGACCGTGCAGGAAGTGACCGATACCATGCTCTCCCTCGACACGAGCAATGTGGAGGCCATGGAGGCGGGCCTGAAAGTGGCGAAAAACAAGGCCCTCATTAACTCGATCTCCGCGAGGCCCGAGCGGATGGAAGCCCTATTGCCGCTGGTCAAGAAGTACAATGCTTCCTACATAGCCCTCACCCTCGGGGTGGAAGGCATACCGAGGGACGCGAACGAGCGGGGCATGCTCGCGGCCGAACATTTGGCCAAGGCGGCAGAATACGGGATCCCCGAAGAGGACATGTGGATCGACCCGATAGTGCTGCCCATCAATACCCAGCAGATCCAGGTCCAGGGATGCACCGAGTTCGTCATGATGATGGGCGATATCGCGCCGAGTTGCAAGTCGACGTGCGGTCTGTCGAACACATCCAACGGAGCCCCTGAGCATCTGAGGGGCATCCTCAACCGGACCTATGCCATGTTCCTCAAACGCTACGGCATGCATTCGGCCATCGCGGACGCTTTCGACAAGGAGCTGTGGGAGATCTTCAAGGACAAGAGGCTGGAGCTCGAGGCCCTCATCCACAAAGTCATGGATGGAGAGCCGGTGGAGATGGGGGGATTGTCAAAAGAAGAGACAGACTACGTCAAGACGGCAAGGGTCCTGCTGGGTCAGACGCTTTACTCGGACTCCTGGTTGGAACTGTAGGATTTTCCGAGTTTCCTTACTGTCATAGCATAGCGTGTTATCTGCCCCGATCCTCTTGAAAGAATAGAGGACCGGGGCAGTATTCATATGCTGAAAGATGAGAAGGGCGGTCAGAGATGTTCGAGGTGCGAGCGGAGTCTATGTGCGACTGGAACGGGTGCCCTACGTGTCATAACATTCCCGTCCTCACGCCCTTGCCCTCCTTTCTTCACTTCTTGATCCTGCCCTTGTCTGGTGCTAAAATATAGAGGCTGCTTTGCTATTGCTGAAGAGAGGTATCGATGAACGATATGTCGTTTCTGAAAGAGATCGAGAAGGAATCGGGCGAGCGCATTTCATCGTGCTACCAGTGTTACCGCTGTACGAACAGTTGCCCGGTGCTCACTGATATGGATATCCTCCCTCACCGGGTCATTCGGTACGTGGTGCTCGGGGATAAGGAGAAAGTCCTTGCCTCCAAGACCATCTGGTCCTGTCTCCAGTGCTACACGTGCAGCGTCCGCTGCCCGAATGATATTCATGTGGGCCACGTCTTCGATACCTTGAGAAAAGTCGCCATCCGGGAGAAAAAGGCCGGTAATCCCGATGTATGGAAGTTCGATGAGCTTTTTCTCGACAGCGTGCGAAAGCACGGCCGCCTTTATGAGCTCGAGGCCATCATGCGCTACAAGATGGGCAAGATGGAAGTCAAAGGGGCCATGGACGATGCGAAGATGGGCCTCGACATGGTGAGGAAAGGCAGGATCAACATCCTTCCCCATAACATAAAGGGCAAGAAGGCTGTTACAGAGATCTTCGACCGGGTGGCAGCAGCGCACAAGAAGTAGTAGGGAAGGGCGGGCGCGGCCCGAGGTTGGACCGGGGTACTATCCCTGGGCTGCCCTGTCGGCTCGTTAATCTTGACAACAAACGGTGTTCCTGGTAGATTGTTCATACAGTAGGCGCGTAGCTCAACGGTAGAGCGCTACCTCGACGCGGTAGAGGCCGAGGGTTCAACACCCTCCGCGCCTACCATTTTATGGTTTTCAAAAGGGCATCCGCAAATCGCGATTCCAATGCGATCTGCGGATGCCCTTTTACGTCATATCCTTCCGACGGGCGGCGCGCGACCCCTCCCGGTTTATGGACCGCTTCAGCGCGAGCCAGAGCTAAGATGCAGGCCAGGCGCGAGCTTGAGGCGGCTGCCGGTCAGGCCGCCACGGGTGCCGCTGCCGCCGGCATTGTCCGGGCGGACCGTGCCGCAACGTGCCTGCGCAGGATCAGGACGACGATTGCCACGAAGATCCCGATCAGCGCGTTTGTGCTACAGATCTGGCTGACACTCCAATTTCGGCTGAGCATAAGGCCGCCTATCGCCGGTGCTCCCATGGCGCCGATCTTGGCGACGGCGTAAGCCCAACCGATTCCTGTACCTCTGATGTCCGAAGGGTAGGAGACCGTAGTGACCGCCAGGGTGCCCGTCTGGCTGCCGTTTATACAGATCCCACATACCACGGACATAACCGCGATGAGAGAGAAGGGACCACCGGCGACAAATCCAAAAGCCACGAGACTCATGAAGGCGAGGACAAAGCCGATTGCGAGCACCCGGAAAGGATTGGCCTTGTCCATGAGGCGGCCGACGAAGATTGACGCCACCACTGCGCCGAAACAAAGAAAGGCATAGGAGAGGCTGTATTGCTGGACGGTCGCGCCGGCCTTCTTCAGCAGCGTAGGCGACCAGGTATTGAGTATCCAAAGCATATAGAGGGCCCCGGAACAGGTTATCCAGAGCAGTATGGTAGTGAGGGCACGTCCTTCGGTGAAGAGGCGTTTAACCGGGACGCCGGCGAGCTTCTTGTCGGACGGGCAGAACTCGACCTCCTCATCCCTTGCGAGATTTGGCGATATCTTGGCGATGATCTTGAGGATCCGCTTCTTGTCTTTGTTTTTCCGTACGAGGAATTCCAGTGACTCAGGTAGAAAAGCTGCGACTGCCAGGGCGATCAGGAGTGGGATGCCGCCGCCCAGAACAAAGAGCGACTGCCAGCCGAGATGGGGAATCAGCCACGCGGCCGAAAGCCCGCCCACCATGGCCCCCGCCGGCATACCCGCATACATGGTGGCTACGAGGCCCGCACGCATTCGGCTCGGAGCATATTCAGACCCGAAAGTGAGGGCGTTCGGGATTGCCCCTCCCAATCCGAACCCGGCGAGGAAGCGGAAGAGGGCCAGTTGCTCCACATTGGTGATAAGCACGGTCAGGACGGTAAAAACACCGAAAATGACGGCGGAGATAAACAACATCCACTTTCGCCCCCACCGGTCCGCAAGCATACCCATGAGGACCGCACCGATGAGCGGTCCGAACTGACCCGCCGTCAAGGCGAGGCCGAGAGCCGTTGGCTTGGAGTGGAGAACTTCGGCGATCTTGGGCAGCGCCACACCAACAATCGTCAAGTCAAAGCCGTCGAGGAACGTGACAAGAAAACAGAGGCCGCACACCAAATATTGGTACGACGTGAAGTGACTGGAATCAAAAACTTCCTTTACGCTTATCGTCCTGCTCGCCATCCCTTTCCCTCCTCAAGAATTAGGTTTTCACGACAGTGACTCGTCTTTTATCCGATTATGCGTGCGGCTCAGGATCTCTCTCTACTACCCCACCTCCTCTTGATCAGGTTCGGCGGGCACTAAAACTTTCTGTCGTCGGTTATCCATTTAGGGAACCATCTGTAGTATTCCTTCGGGTGCGCCTTCTTCAGCCCGTCATATGTGGCCTTTGCCAGGCTGATGCCTTTCCTTGTCCGATACAGGCTCACAAAGCCCTTCTTCTCCAGCTCTTCCAGAAGCGAGTTGAGGCGGGTGTCGTCAACGTCGAGGTACTGAGTGATGTCTTCCCTGCTCATGTAGAGGCCGGGATTCACCCTGTAGTCTTCGGCCAGCACCGAAAGGAGAATTTCTTCGTCCACGTTCGTTTCGCGCATAACGGCCCCCACGGCCGGTATGGGCACGCCGAGTTCCTCATGGACCACCCGCCGGCGCATTTTCACATCTTCTTCCAGTTGTTTCACGCCGCTCTTGAAGATCACCATCCTGCATGCCTCCATCGTGCCGCCCGAGATATGCTCCACCTTGGCAATCTCGAATATGGACTGGGCCGGATAGAAAGGCGTCACCCCGTCACCGCCCATCACCTGGACGGCATCGAGGCTCGACTGCATTGTCCCCTCGACGTTAAATACCTTGGTCACGTTCGATTCCACGGTGATATCCCAGCCGAGGTCCCACAAGTAAGCGGTATAATATGTCGCGAGCCGGGCGAGCTTGAGTCTTATGATCAGGTCGGCAATCTTCGTCTGGTTGGCCGGCATATCGATAGTCGGTTTCCCGAACTGCACCCTCCTCTGTGAATAGGGCACGGCGTTTCTCAGCAATTCTCGCTGCCAGCCCACGGTCATGGCGGAGATGAGCGTCCTTTCGAAGTTGAGGCCTGCCGTCATGATCTTCCATCCATCCCCCTCTTCTCCGATGCGGTTCGCAGCAGGGACAGCCACATCGTCGAAATCGAGGACACCGTTCTGGATATTCTCGAAGCCGAGGACTTCGTTCATCTTCTCGACAGTGAAGCCGGGTGAGCCTTTCTCGACCACAAAGGCGGTGAGGTGGCGATACTTTGCAATGACTGCCGGATCGTTACTCGTGCGGGCGTAGACCATATACCTGCTGGCGATGCCGGCCGACACGATGAACCGTTTCTTTCCATTCAGGATATAGGAATCGCCTTCCCGCTTTCCCCGCACGGCGATGGCAGCAGCGTCGGTCCCCGCCACAGGCTCGGTGATGACAATGGCGCCGATTTCGCCTTGGGCGATCCTCGGGAGAAAGCGGGCCTTTTGCTCGTCAGACGCAAATTCTATGATCTGCCTCAAGCCCCCGATCATGTTGCCTACCATGATCCTGCCCGGCCCCGGCATCCGGCAAAACTGCTCGACCACGATGCATGCTCCGGTCGCGCCTAACCCCATTCCTCCATACTCTTTAGGCACGGGAACGCCCGTGTATCCTTTTTTTGCTATTTTTTCGAAGATGTCCCAGGGGAACTCTCTCTTCCACCGGGCTTCGGCATCCCTGGGCATCATTTCTTCCGCAAATTCCCTCAACTCTATAGATAGCTTCTTCTGCTCTTCGGTCCACCAAGGAAAATGTTCCATGACCTGAATACGCCTCCTTCATCTAATTTATGAAAATAACCTCTGAGTTCCGAAGCGAAAGGGGGGCCCGACCCTGCAGACCGTCAGATCGATCCTTTTTAGCACGTCGGCTTACCAAGAGGGCACGTGTCTACCTTTATAACCTAGATCGCATAAACCATGCCATCTTGGAAAGCCCTCTCTCCGAAGGGATTCTATCTCACCGTATTTTTGTAAACGTCACATATGACAAAAATGATTGACATATATGTCATAATTGTTATTTCTTATGACGGATACGATATAGAGGGGTGAACTAATTGCAGATCGACGAGAATCAATTTTTTCGTGAAGTGAGCATCCGTATATGCGGGAGCCTCGAGATCGAGAAGGCCCTTTCGAGCTGTTTTCAGTTCCTCCGAGAGGTAATGCCCATCGATGAGCTTATGCTCATCGTATACGACCGGGAGTTGGGATCTACCACGATCAGGGCCATAGCTGATGTGACGGGAGGCAGGTCCTGCTCCGAAGAGACGCCCCTGCCCGCCTGCCTACGCCGCGAGTTCGAGGAGGTGGAGCGTCACCCCCGGGCGAGGATTGCGGATACCCGCGATGATTCTATCGTCGGTTACGTTGCCCGCCGCAGGCATTGGGAAGATTCATCTTTGCTCGTCAATCGCCTCGTGGTTGATGGAAAATATATTGGGGGTTTGGCGGCTCGCGTTGTCGGCAGATACAGATATACGGACGAACACCTCCGCCTGTGGGCGCTCGTCAATGAACCGTCAGCCATCGCCCTTGCGAATAGCCAGCAGTACAGGGAGATATCAAGACTCAAGGACCTGCTTGCGGACGACAAGTCCTATCTGCAGGAAGAGCTGCGGAAAAGGAGCGGCGGCGGCGGTAGATTGGTCGGCGCCGAGTTCGGCCTGAGACGGGTCATGGAAGGGGCACGGCTCGTGGCGCCCCTCACAAGCCCTGTTCTTATAGTCGGTGAAACGGGCACGGGCAAGGAGCTCATAGCCAATGCCATTCATGACCTTTCACCCAGGCGTGGGGCACCGCTCATCAAGGTGAACTGCGGCGCCATTCCGGAAACCCTGATCGACAGCGAGCTGTTCGGCCATGAGAAGGGCGCTTTTACGGGCGCCTACGATCAGAGGCGGGGCCGCTTCGAGCACGCCAACGGTGGGACGGTTTTTCTCGACGAAGTCTCGGAGCTGCCCCTCCTGGCACAGGTGAGGCTCTTGCGGGTGCTCCAGGAGAAGGAGATCTACCGGGTAGGGGGAGCAAAGTCGATAAAGATCGATGTGAGGATTATATCAGCCACGAACCGGCATCTCGAGGAGATGGTGGCGTGCGGTCAGTTCCGGGAGGATCTCTTCTTCCGTCTCAATGTCTTCCCGATTTTGATCCCCCCGCTCAGGGAGCGTGAAACCGACATGCCGGCCCTTGTCCATCATTTCATCGAGAAAAAATCCCGGCAGATGGCGTTGCCCAAGGTCCCCACGCTCGCCCCAGGCGAAATAGATGCGCTCATGGCTTACGAGTGGCCGGGCAACGTGAGGGAGCTGGAGAACGCAGTTGAAAGGGCGATAATCGTCTCACGGGGCCAGCCGCTCACGTTCGGCGATATCATCCCCTCGGCCGGGGGGCGGGCGAGAGAGGCCGGAGCCGGTGAGGAGATGACTTCAACCCTCCGTGAGACGGAAGAAAGGGAGATCAGACGGGCTCTCGAGAAGACTATGGGCAAGGTGAGCGGGACCGGAAGCGCGGCGGAACTGCTCGGCATTAATCCCGGTACTTTGCGCCACAGAATGAGAAAACTGGGTATACCCTTCGGCCGAAAGAACGCAGTGCGAAACAACCGGGTTTCTCCCGATGGCGTCAGGCTGGTAGGGAAGCAGCACCGATAGACTCGCCCGGTCGCTTTTGCTCCGCCACGGGCGGAGGCGCCCGATAAAGAGCACGTCCCAAAGAGGGGCTGTTCGCCCACCGAAGGGAGCCTGCTTTCCGTCTCGATCCTCAAGGCAATCCTCCTTTTCAAGAAACTCTGAGATACCGCCTGGAAACACGCGTCTTCCATCGATTCACGACTCTTTGTGCCTTTTTCATCGTATTTGTCACCGTCTGAACATATGTGACGTATGTGTCACATGCTTTTGTCGTATGCGTCACATTGCGAGATAAGACCCTCAAAACCTCCTGATAGAACAGCCCTCCCGCACTGGCATGGTTTATGCCCTAAGGATTGTGTACAACGGAAAGAGGGGCCGGGGACTCATAATCCAACACAAGGGGAGCGCTGACTATGGCAAAAGTGGTTACTGCAAGAGCTGCGGCCGAGCTTATTAGGGACGGAGATACCGTTGCCCTGGCCTGCTTCGGAATGGCAGGGTGGGCAGAGGACGTGGCGCTCGCGCTCCGTGACCGATATGCCGGCGAGCGCAGCCCGAAGGGCATCACCATACTGCATGCGGCAGGCGCGGGCGACTTCAAGGGCCGGGGTTCAGGTGTGTGGGCAGAGGCGGGCATGGAGGGCCTGGTGAAGAGGGTCATCACCGGCCATCTCGGCGCAGGTCCTCAAATGATCAAGGCGGTGCAGGAAAGGAAAGTAGAATGCTATTTCTGGCCCTTGGGCTGTCTCTGCCAGTGGTACACGGAAGTCGCGAGGAAGTCGCCTGGTCTTTTCACGAAGACCGGATTGGGCACCTTTCTCGACCCTCGCGTGGACGGTGCGGAGGTCCATGGTCTCTGTGATGACAAGTACGCGAGCATAGTGGTATTGGAGGGAGAAGAGTGGATGTTCTTCAAGACCTTCCCCATCAAGGTGGGGCTAATCAGGGGCACTACGGCAGATGAGAAAGGCAACGTGACCTTCGAGAACGAAGCCATATCGTTGGAGGCGCTGCCCGTGGCCCAGGCCGCTCAGGCCTCGGGCGGCATCGTCATTGCGCAGGTAGATAACCTTGCAAAGGCGGGGACGCTGCATCCGCAGATGGTCAGGGTGCCGGGCGTCTGTGTCGATTACATCGTCGTTGCCCAAACCCCCCAGATGCAGACCATGGGTGTTCAGTACAAGCCGGCCTTGGCCGGCCACGTAAAGGTGCCGGAGACTAGCATTCCCCCGATGCCTTTGGACGAGCGTAAAGTCATCGCCCGGAGGGCGGCTATGGAGCTCATGCCGGGTCCGGTGAACCTCGGTATCGGCATACCCCAGGGGATTGCGACGGTGGTAGCCGAGGAGGGCTGCAGCGACATGGTGACCCTCATATCGGAATCAGGAAACATTGGCGGCATTCCAGGTAACGCGGTGGCCGAGTTTGGCGCCCATTACAACGGCGAGGCGATGCTCCAGCAGGACCAGCTTTTCAACTGGTTCGACGGAGGAGGGCTTGCCATGGCTTTTGCGGGCTTGAGCCAGACAGACAAGGAGGGAAACCTCAATGCGGGTACCTTTGGGGGCAGGCCCACCGGACCGGGCGGTTTTATCAACACCACCCAGCATGCAAAGAAAGTTGTCTTCTGTGGTACCTTTACGGCGGGTCCGCTCTCCGTTAAGGTCGAGGACGGCAGGCTGACAATCCTCAAAGAAGGTTCTATCTGCAAGTTTCTCGACAAGGTCGAGCAGGTCGGATTCAGCGGCAGGTATGCGTTGAATGTGGGGAAAAAGGTCGTCTATGTCACCGAGCGCGCCGTTTTCGAGTTGACCCCCGAGGGCCTCATGCTGACTGAGATAGCCCCCGGCATCAATCTGGAAAAGGACGTGCTCTCTTTGATGGAATTCAGGCCGGTCATCTCCCCGAACCTCAGCCAGATTCCAGTGGGTATCTACGGGGCAGAATGGGGTGAACTGAAGAAGAGACTCGGCGCCTAGCCGGCATCCCGAACTCCCTGCGAATCTTACAAGGACGGGCCGGATGCCACTCGGTGCGGGGATGACATAGGATGGGAGGGGTGCAATGAACTGGTACAAACTCGAATTGACGGAAGACCAGCTATCTTCGGGACAGTTCCACGGCATGCGGGACGAGTTCCTGAAATGGTACAAGTCTCTGGATACATGCAAAGAAACTGCCCTTTTTTCGCGCCGTCGCGACAATGACCTTGGGGGGACCCTCTACGTCTACTCCGAATCACCTGTTCACGCGGAAATACTGTGTCGAATGTTTCCGGCCAAGCCCTGTGAACCGCCTGAACCCGATCTCGATCGCACTATTCCCTCGTTGACGTCACTTCTTCGGTTGCTTATGGGCAACAGCAAGACCATTCACAGGGACCATTTTTGAGAGACGAAAGGATATCACGCGGTTGCCTCTATCGTACCCGTTCTCCTATCCTTTCCGTGCGGACGCGTTTTGTCTTTTCATCGTACGACCAGTAGATAAGAAAGGGCCTCCCCACGAGGTGTTCACGCTTCGCGAACCCCCAAAACCGGCTGTCGAAACTGTGGTCCCTGTTGTCACCCAGGAGGAAGAAACCGCCCGGAGGGACGGTTAAGGGTGGCAGTTTGTCGCGAGGACTTTTTAGGATCTCGGTATCCAGGTTCACGCCGGGGTCTTTCTCGTAGCGTTTGCCGTTGACGAAGACCTTCTTGTCACGAACCTCCACGGTATCCCCGCCCACAGCGACGATGCGCTGAACGAAGTCATATGAGGTGTCTGCGGGATACCGAAGGACTACGACCTCCCCCCTGTGGGGCGTTCCGAACCGATAGGCCAACTTGTTCATCAGCATATGGTCACCGACGTCAAGGGTAGGTGTCATCCCCGCGGACTGTATCCTGAAGGCCTGCATGAAAAACGTTCTGACGCCCGAGGCATAAGCCACGCCTGCGATGCTGTTGGCAGCAGTCGCGACGAGGACCATGGCTATGGAAATAGATGTTTTAATATGAAGAGACCGCTTGAGTACGATCGTGGGCAGGAGGATGATCCCGAGAATGCAAAGGAGCTCGACGGGGATGGTGATAAGGTTTTGAAGACTGAAGCGCCCCAGGATGGACAGGATGGCGAAGCCTTCCACTATTAGTGACATTACGAGGGCGGTCCGCCATGAAAGCCCACCTTTTCTGAATGCGAAAACCGTTGCCTTGATGATGGCCGTCTGAAGAAGAAGGGTCGAAACAAGTATGCAGAGTAAAATGATGACGAGGAGCAGCATGGGCCTCCTTTGTGGTTGCTTGAGGCTGACAGAAGCGAGGGGTCATGCAGTCTTGCTTTTTAGAGCATCCCAGGACCGCCTTTGGCGCTTCGAGAAGAAACGCATACCACAGGTATTGATTACCACTCACATCACGTCATTTCAAGCGAAAGTTGCCCGAACGGTCCGAAAAATTCGGAAAGAAGAAAAATAGTGAAGTCCCTCAGGGTGAACGGCGCTCTTGAGAGCTTAATCAACCACTTATTCAGTGGATTACACCTGATGGCGGCAGATGTAACCTTTTCGAGGATCGGCGCTCCGCTTCCCGCTTCATCCAAATTCCAGCACGCCGAATGATTTGGGGAGATGGAAATTCGGTTTTGGGTAATGAACCGGTGACCATGTCAGCCAGTGGGGGTGCGATGTGCGATCGGCGCACTTATAGAAATTCCCTCGCCACACATCATGGGGCTTCGGTGTGCTCACCGGACAGTATCTTCGCATCAGGGCTATCGGTATCGCGTATCCAACGGTCCACGTGACCGACTCTGCGATTTCGAGGTCTACGATTCGCGGCAACGAGTGCGTTTTTGCTATTCCTTTACAGTCACTCCCGGGGATCTCGATCCTTCTGTCTTCCGAGTGGAAATGAAAAAGGATGGTACCACCGCAATTCATCTCGAAGTTGAAATAGCCTTTGGATAGATCGGAACCGGGTGTGAAGAAGAATTCAACGCAACTGTCCCCGCAGACGCTGTCTTGATGCTCTGCCGCCAGTGCTCGAACGTATCTGTCTTCGACGCGGAACATCACGTGGAGTGCGGAATCTTCGTAGGCTATCTTTACCTCCGTCCTCGGAAAATGGTCCGGCTTCGCTCCCATGTAGTTCCGGAGCAGTTCAGACGGAATCTCTCGCCATGGTGAATCGTCCCAGCCCGCACCATTCTTGGGAGGATTTGCGAGTTTCGTAACTAGTGCAATCATGGGTGGTTTTTCCTTGCCTAAGGCCATGGTGAACCGCCACGCGCCATGGCCCGATCGGGCAGCAGGTGATCTCCAGAGACATATTTTACACTTCTATCCATATTCTTTACAGCTTGAAACCTTCCATTTTTCAAGACTGGTAATGAAAAGATGCGGCGGAAATGACACAACCAAAAGATTGACAGAGCACACTTATTATGCCATATTTGACACAATTACCGGTCAGATCCAAAGAACTGAGAATAACGTGGCAGATCGATCTTTCCAGCCTCAAAAGAGGCCGGCCGCCGGAGGCAAAGAACCCTGAAAAAGGCAATACGAAACCCTTGCATAGACCAGGAGGACATAGTGGGGACCAAAGACAGCGCGATAAAATCTGTAATCAACCCGCGAACCGGGAAAGCCGATTTCCAATTCACTGTAATGTCGGACGCCGAGCTCGTCGCTCTTTGCGGTCGGCTGAGGAAAGGCCAGGAGGCTTGGGCAGCCTCTCCTGTTGACCATCGGGTCGAGGTGATGCAGGCGTGGGCCGATCAGCTGGAAGCGCGTAGGGGTGCCATCGCCGAAGCTGAGTCCATCGACACGGGCTATTCGAAGATGTCCCAGATGAGCACGGACATCGTCGTGGCGAACGTGAGGGGTTGGTGCAAACAAGCCCCGGGGCTCTTGAAAAGCGCAGAGCGCGCCGGAACTACTTTCGTGCCCACTATCTCTTATCAGACCCGCTTGCGCCCCTACCCGCTTTTGGGCGTCATCAGTTCATGGAACGCTCCCTTTCACCTGTCGGCCATAGACTTCATTCCTGCACTCCTCGCGGGTTGCGCCGCCGTTGTAAAGCCCAGCTCGATAACGCCCCGCTTCGTCGCACCTGTCATGGAGACCATAAAGGCGGTTCCCGAGCTTGCGAACGTGCTCTCATACGTGCTGGGTGACGGTCAAATGGGGCAGAGAATGGTCGATCTTGTCGATATCATCTGCTTCACGGGGAGCGTGGAGAATGGCCGGAAGGTCGGAGAGGCATGTTCCAAACGCTTCATCCCGGTCTTTCTTGAGCTGGGCGGCAAAGACCCGGTGATCGTGACCGCCACGGCCGACCTCGAACGGGCGACTTCTGCAGTAATAAGGGGCGCCGTCGGAAACACCGGTCAAGTCTGTTTCTCGGTGGAGCGCATCTACGTGGACGCAAAGATCCACGATGCATTCGTTGACCTCCTCGCAAGAAAGGCCGCACAGGTGAAATTCAACTACCCTGATCCGGAAAAAGGGGACATGGGACCCTTCATCTCGATGAGCCAGGCCGACGTGGTGGACGCCCAACTCGACGATGCCCTCGCCAAAGGAGCGAGGATCGTCGAGGGAGGGAAGAGCATAAACCTGGGAGGCGGCCGTTACATGCCTGCGACGGTTCTTGTGGACGTGACCCACGACATGCTGGTGATGCAGGAGGAAACCTTCGGCCCCCTCATGCCGGTTGTCAAATACTCCAGCGAGGAAGAGGCGATCCGCCTTGCCAATGACAGCAAGTATGGTCTCTCGGCGGCGGTGATAGCAGGCACAGAGGAGGAGGCCATGCGAATAGCCCTCAGGCTCGACGCCGGTACGATAAACGTTCAAGACGTATGCCTCACCTTTGCCAAGACCCTCGACGTCGAGACAAACGCGTCCAAGTTCTCCGGTATCGGAGGAGCGAGGACAGGGCCTGCGTCCATTCTTCGCTTTGTGCGCAAAAGGGCCTATCTCTCAAACAAAGGGCCGGTTATGACGGGAAGTCTGTGATGTCAGTGAGACGGGCGCAGGCGCTCCGATGGGGGGAGTGTTAATGACAGAAAGCGAGAAATGTGAAGCCTACGGTCTCTATATAAATGGTGAATGGATCGACTCGGTCGACGGAACTTTTTTTGATGATCGTAATCCTTTCAACGACGAAGTCGTGGCCAGGGTGGCCAACGCCGGTTCTGAAGATACCGGGAGGGCCATCGATGCTGCAGCAGGGGCATTTCCAATCTGGTCGGCCGTCCCACCCTCGCAAAAACGGCTCTCCTTTCTAAAAGCGGCCGATATAGCGGAAAGGCGTTCAAAAGATTTTGCCCTCATGTTGTCCAAAGAAACAGGAGCGGCCTCGGCCTTTGCCATGTTTCAGGCCGGTTTGGCGCCAAATTACTTTCGTGAAGCGGCTTCTCAGGTCCACCGGGTCATGGGAAAGACGATCCCGGCCGAGCCTCCCGGATCCTTTTCCATGGTCTTGCGCCAGCCGGTGGGCGTAGTGGCGGCCATTTCGCCCTGGAACGCTCCGTTGGTACTCGGTCTGAGAGCCGTCTGTTTTCCAATTGCTTACGGCAATACCGTGGTTTTGAAGCCTTCGACAGAATCACCTGTTACCGGCGGCATTCTTCTCGCACAGGTTTTGGAGGAAGCCGGGTTTCCCAAAGGTGTCCTTAACGTGATCACGAACGGTCCCGGACGGAGCAGTGAAGTGGGCGACCGGTTTGTTGTAGACAAACGGGTAAGGCGGATTAGCTTTACGGGATCGACGGAAGTCGGAAGGGAACTGGCTGAAAAAGCCGGGAGGTATTTGAAAAGAGTAACTCTCGAGCTTGGAGGCAACGATCCCCTTATTATCCTCCAGGATGCTGATATCGATTACGCCGTCAATGCTGCCGTGTTTGGGCGGTTCGTGCATCAGGGACAGGTCTGTATGAACGCCAAAAGGATTATCGTAGAGAAGACAGTGGCGGCAGAATTCATCGGAAAATTCGTCAAAAAAGTTTCCAGCCTAAAGACCGGAGACCCCATCGATCCTGAAACCATCATCGGTCCTCTTATCAACGACAAGCAACTGGACCTGATCAACGGACAGGTGGCACGGGCAGTGGCTGAAGGGGCCAAGCTTCTGTGTGGCGGGAAGTACGAAGGACGCTGTTATTACCCCACTGTTCTTGGGGACGTCACAGAAGATATGGAAGTTTTTCGGGAGGAAACGTTCGGACCGGTTGCTCCGGTGATTGTGGTAAGCGACGCACGGGAAGCCCTGCGCGTGGCCAACAACTCGCAGTTCGGTTTGTCGTCGGCCATAATAACGGCGAATGTGGCCGTCGGACTCGAGATGGCCCAGAAGCTCGAAGCGGGCGTGACGCACATCAACGATTCGCCCGTTAGGGCCGAGTCGCACGCGCCGGTAGGTGGAGTGAAGGACAGCGGCTGGGGCAGACACGGCATGGAGGCTGTCGAGGAATTTACAGAGCTTCACTGGGTCACGATCCAAAGAATGGGAGGAAAATTCCCTTTTTGACCCCGTCCCACTCACTTGCCCAGCCACATCGTTTCAGGGGCGTACACCGTGGACGGTGACCAGGTCTCTTGATGCTCGGGAACATTCCCTGGCTTGTTCAGGTAAAATCGTTCCGTCGCCCAATGCCTTTACCTGTCGAGTACTTCCCTCACTTTCGCCAGCAGCTTCGTCACGGAGATGGGCTTCTTGAGAAAGTCCATGTTTTCGCTCTGGACGCCTTTTTCAATGACAATATCCCCGGTGTAGCCACTCACGAAAATGACTTTGACCATGGGGTCTGCCCGGGTGATTTCGTTAAAGGTTTCTTTGCCGTTTCTCCCCGGCATGACCACGTCGAGGATTATGAGGCTTATGTGCTCCTTCTGTTCTTGGTGGACCCGTATCGCATCGTCTCCGTCGATCGCTTCGACTGTGGCATAGCCTGCGTTCCCGAGGACTTTGGTAAGCATATTTCTCACATCCCGGTCGTCTTCGACGATCATGATGGTCTCGGTGCCGCCCCTGGTTTTTGTCGAGGGGGAAGTCTTATTCTGCAAAGGCGCATCAATGAAAGGGAGGTATATGGGGGGCGGCTTAACCATGCACTCGCGTGTTAGCCGCGCGCTGCCATTCAGGTTTCCTTGTGCTTGATACAATTCCCGGGCTTACCCGTCGAGCGCCTTCCTCACGGCATGAGCCATTTCTTTCCGCGTCAAGGGCTTCATGACAAAGCCTCGGACGCCCGCCTCAGTGGCCCTGTCGCTGTCCATCAGAGGGCTGTAGCCCGTGCACATGATGATGGGCATATCCGTCCTTATGGACAGGATCTCCTTGACAAGTTCCGAACCGGTGATTCCCGGCATGGTCTGATCGGTAATGACAAGATCGAAGAGGGACGGGTCGAGCTTGAAGAGCGCGAGGGCCTCCCTAGCCTCGGTCTTTGCAATCACGTCGTAACCCAGGTTAGTCAGCATCTCGTCGGCCATCATTGCAAGGTCCTCTTCGTCGTCCACAAAGAGTATCTTTTCATGTCCCCGGGGAACCGAACTGTCCCTGTCTTCCGAGTCGTCCGGCCCTTCTTCGAGCATGGTTGGGAGATAAACGCTGAAGGTCGAACCCTTGTCGGGCTCGCTCTCGACCGTAACGTAGCCGTCGTGCTGCTTCACGATGCCGTGAACCACCGAGAGGCCGAGCCCCGTCCCTTCGCCTACGGACTTGGTCGTGAAAAAGGGATCGAAGATATGTTCTATTGTTCCGGCTGATATGCCTTCGCCTGTATCCGTGACCGAGAGCTTTGTGTAGAGACCGGGGTTCATTAAGGGATCGGGAGCGCTGTCGGAAGGGGAGACGCTGAAACCATCAAGATCGATTGCTATGATTCCCCCCTTTAGTCTCATGGCGTGGGCTGCGTTGGTGCAGAGGTTCATGAGCACCTGCTGCATCTGGGTCGGGTCCGCGAGCACAGGTCCCGCCTCGCTTTTGAGGCTCGTCCGGATATCTATGGTGGCGGGCAGCGAGGCCCTGAGAAGCTTGAGCGTCTCTTCCACCATCGGGGCGAGCTTGAGTTTTCGCTTTTCCTGCTCCGCCCGCCGGCTGAAAGTGAGGATCTGCTTGACCAAGTCCCTGCCCCTGATACCCGCGACAAAGACCCGTTCCATGTGGCTCCGGACTGAGGATCCTTCGGGCAGCTTGTCCCGGGCTATCTCCGAGAAGCCGATGATAGCGGCGAGGATGTTGTTGAAATCGTGGGCGATGCCGCCGGCGAGCGTGCCCACTGCCTCCATCTTCTGAGCCTGGCGCAGCTGCGCTTCGGCCCGTTGCCGTTCCTCCGTCTCGCTCCTGAGTGCTTCATAGGCTTCACCCAATTCGGCGGTCCTTTCTTTTACCCGTTGCTCCAGCCCATCCCGTGCCTTGCTCAGGGCCTGCTCCGCCCGGCGCTGTTTCATGATTGCAAGGAGCGTTGTGGCCACGAGCTGAACCTGGATCACGTCGAATTCGTCATACTCCTGCTCTTTATTCCCCACACCGAATACAACCCTGACCTTATTTCCCTCCATCACCGGCACGCTCAGCATGCGCTTGACGGGAGCGTGTCCCTTCGGGAGCCCTTTTTGGTGAGGCGAACGGGAAAAGTCATTGTAGATGACCGGACCCTTCAGGCGGAAAGAGTCGACCCAATTACCTGCCTGCTCCAGAGGATAATGGGTCTCGTACGGCGCGTCGCAGGCCTCGATCGTCAGCCTGCTCCATGATGTGAGGAGCACGTCTTTCTGGTCGTCGCTGATGAGGTGCAGGAAACCGATGGTGCTGTCGGTGAGGCGGACCGTCTCCTCCAGCACGTGGTCATAGAGTCCTTTGTCGCTCAAACCCCTCGATCTGTCATTGAGCTGGAGGAGGAAGTCCTTATACTCCATTTCCTTCCGCGAGCGGTTTTCCGCGCGCTTGCGTTCCGTCACCACCTGGAAAAAGACCGATATGCCGTTTCCCTGCGGATAGACCTGCACATCATACCAGTTCTCGTAGGGGGACAATGCGAAATAGGTCTCGAAGTTCACGGGTATCTTTTCTCTGATCGCCCGGGCATAGTTATGATGGAAGAGAGACCCTTTGGCTTCAGGGAAGGCTTCTTCGAAGGGCTTTCCAAGGACATCGTTCCGGTTTCTTCCCAAGAGGCGTTCCGCGGCTGCGTTGAAATAGGTAAAGACCAGGTCCTCGTTCAAGGAGAAGAAGGCATCGCCGATGCTCTCGAGGGTGTCGACAACCCGTTGAGCCGATTCCCTGACTGCCTCCTCGGCCTGTTTCCGCTCGGTGATGTCGAGTACGGTGCCTATCATACGAAGGAGCACTCCCGTCCCGTCGAAATAGCCCTGGCCGGAGTTCGCAAGCCAGCGGACTCCACCACCGGAACGGATGATGCGGAACTCAGCGCTAAAGACAGGGTGGTTCGTCGATACCTGTCCGACCGCAGCCATCACCCGGGGGGCATCCTCCGGATGGAGGAGGCTCAAGAAAGACCCGAAGGTTCCGCTGATCTCTTTTGTTCCCATGATCTCATAACATTCCGGGGACCAAAATACCTCGTCGGTCGCGGCATTCCACTGCCATACTCCCAGACGTGACGCAATAAGGGCCAGTTTGAGGCGGTTCTCGCTTTCCTTGAGGGCCTCTTCTGCCCGTTTGCGTCCTGAAATATCAGCCATTACCACCCGGCATTGCCTGGCCGCCCCTTCATCGGACGCGACGGGGTTCCCCTCGATTTGTACGTACCTCGGCCCGCCCCCTGATGTGAGGAGCGCCAACTCGCAGCTCGGACCCACTTTCCCCTCATATATCTCTCTGAGACACCAGGCGAAGGCGTGACGGGATTCATCACATATAAATGACCCCATGTGCCTGCCCACGAGGTGGGAGCGCTCGATGCCGAGGAGCTTTGCGCCGGTGAGATTCGCCTCCCGGATAATTCCCGCCTTGTCGAGCTTGAAATAACCGATCGGCGCAAAATTGTAGAGGTCCGAGTACTTCTCTACCTGTCTTTCCAGCGCTTCCCGGGCCTGTTTCAGCTCTTCGTTTTGCATCTCGAGCTCGATCTGATGGACCTCCAGCTCGTGGACCATCCGCCGGACGTCTTCGTCTGCGGGCAGAGGTCCGGCCTGCCTCTTTTTCTCTTTTAGCCGTTCCTCGGCCCTTCCGCGGAGGCCTTCGACTTTGGACGTACCCTTTTCCTTCACTGGTCCGGTCTCCCTATCTTCCTTCTATGACCCGGCCTTCGGCGATCTCATGAAAGATCATATATACGTGGGAGGCTTTCTCTTCTCCCGGCAGCTTCACGGGAGTCGCACTCGCCTCGATCCACACCCGACTCTTGGTTGAAGGGTTGAGCACGCCCATTTTAACGTTCTCTACGGAAGCACCCGTGGCAAGGGCGACCATTGCCGGACAGCCTTCCACGGAGAAGGGCGACCCATCCTCACGAATGGCCTGCGAGAGGGGATCAACAGGCGAGCGCTCCTGCATCCGCTCGCGGGGAAGGCCGAGGATGCCCTCAGCCGCGGCATTGACGAATATGACACGGCCTGCGCCATTCTGAAAGATGATGCCCTCACCGATCTTTTCGAAAGAGGCCTGGTAGAGCGCCAAGGTCTCCCTGAGTTTGGCCTCCAGCGCCCTGGATGCGGTGATGTCCGTGAAGGTGATTACCACGCCGTTGATCATGTTCTCCCGCGTGCGGTAGGGCATGATGCGCACGGTGAACCAGCGACCATCTCGCGCGGCGACCTCCCTTTCGGCAAAAACGAGCGTCCTGAGCACCTCCTGCACATCCCCCACCAACTCGGGGTAGACGAGGCTGGAAGATTGGTCGGTAATGGGCCGGCCCACGTCGCCCGGGATCAGCTTGATCACCTTCGTTGCCTGGCTGGTGAATCGCCTCACCCGCAGCTCGCTGTCGAGAAACAAGGTGGCGATGTCCGTGCTGTCGAGGAGGTTCTTCATGTCGTTGTTCGTCTGGGAAAGTTCGTCCACTTTGACCTTGAGCTCGAGGTTGACCGTCTGCATCTCTTCATTCATGGACTGCATTTCTTCTTTCGAGGTGGTCAGCTCCTCGTTCGTCGACTGCAGCTCCTCGTTCGTCGACTGCAGCTCCTCGTTCGTCGATTTCAGCTCTTCCTGGGAAGTCTGCATCTCTTCACGGGTGGAACGCAGCTCCTCCCTGGCCTGCTGGACCTCCTCCTCCATCTGGGCCAGCCGGGCGGCGCCCACGGGGCTCCGCCTGATCCTCCCCCGCCCTTTCGTCTCAGGGGGGAGCGCGATGTCGGTAAAGACGATCATTACGAGTCCCCTTAAGCCTTCGGGCTCGGCGAGTGCCTGGACGGTCAGGTCAAGGGCCTGGCTTCCCCCGTTAGTGCCCACCTTCAGGTTCTTGAGAGTGATGGTGTTTCTTTGCCGGAGCGCCTTCTGGAACGCCTCGGCCAACTCGTAACGCAGTCCCTCCCGGGCCATGGCAAAGATGTTCCAGTTTGCCTTGCCTGCGGCGGGCTCCAGGTATTTGCCCGTCCGCCCGCTGACATAGAGGATGTCACCCTTGCTGTTGACCAGTACCGCCGCCGGGGAATAGTGCTGCAAGAGCACCCGGTCAGCGAGGGACTGGATGTTGACGGGAGGTTTCACTTTCATGGCCTGATCAGGTAGGGGTGCAACGAAGGAGGAGGGGAACGCGGCCGGCTCGGTCCCCATTGCGCCTTCGAGCCGTTGGTAAAGGCGGGACTTGCCGTCGATCGTCGAGAAGAAGTCGGTAAAGGTGCCGACGGTCTCCGCACTCCCCAGAAAGAGAATCCCTCCGGGATTGAGGCTGTAGTGAAAGAGGGGCACCAGCTTTCTTTGCAGCTCGGGGGCCAAGTAGATGAGGAGGTTCCGGCAGCTCAGGATGTCGAGCTTGGTGAAGGGAGGGTCCATGGCGATGTTCTGCACGGCAAAGACCGCCATCTCCCGGATCTCTTTGGAAACCCGGTACCCGTCATCATCCCTCACGAAGAATCGCTTGAGGCGCTCGGGCCCCACATCGGCGGAGATGTTGACGGGAAAGACGCCCTGGCGGGCCCTGTCCACGGCTTCACGGTCCAGGTCCGTGGCAAAGATCTGGAGGGAGAAGCTTTTTCCCGGCTTCACCGCTTCCAGCGCTTCCCTGAAGACGATCGCCAGGGAGTAGGCCTCCTCCCCCGTCGAGCTGCCGGGCACCCAGGCCCTGAGTACCTGGCCCGAGGGGCGCTCTCCGAGGAGCGAAAGGATAGCCGTCTTTAAGTGTTCCCATGCCTCAATATCGCGGAAAAAGCTCGTCACACCGATAAGAAGTTCCTTGAAGAGGAGCTCGAGCTCCTGGGGATTTTCCTGGAGAAACCTTACATACTCGGCGATCCCCTCGATCTGGTGGATGCCCATGCGCCGCTCGATCCGACGATAAACCGTGCTTTTTTTGTACAGGGAAAAGTCCTGGCCCGTGTGTGAGCGCAGGAGAATGACCGCCTTCTCCAGGCCGCTCTGGGCCTTGCCCTCGAGAAAGAATCCCGGTTTCGTCAAAAGGGGGGCCCGTTCGAGATAGGCGAGGATCCTTCCGGGCAGCTCCCCCACGGGGGCGACCACATCGGCGAGCCCTGCGACGATCGCGCTCCGCGGCATGCTGTCGAACTTGGCGGAAGCCGGCTCCTGGACGAAGACGACCCCCGCGTTCTCCTTGATGGCCCTGAGGCCCATGGTGCCATCAGTACCCATACCCGAGAGAATGACGCCGATGCCCCGTTCCTTACGGTCGTCAGCCAGGGAACGGAAGAAGAAGTCAATGGGCAGGCGCAGACCCCGTGGCGCCGTCGGGTCGAGCAGGTGGAGCGTGCCGTGAAGGATGGACATATCCTTGTTTGGAGGTATTACATAGACGTGGTTAGGCTCGACTTTGGTGCGGTCCTTGACCTGAATGACCGGCATGGCCGTGGTCCGCTGGAGGAGCTCCGGCATGACGCCTTTGTGCGTCGGGTCCAGGTGCTGGACGATGACAAAGGCCATGCCGCTTGTCCGAGGCGTGTGCTCCAGGAACTGCTCGAGGGCCTCCAGCCCTCCGGCAGAGGCGCCGATGCCCACGATCGGGAAGGTCCCACCACCGTGGAGAGGTTCTGTCGCCTTTTTTGCATCGGTAGCCAGCGTTTCCTTTTTGTTGCCGGGTTTAGACGGTTTTGCCACGGTTTCCCCCTTCTTGACCCGGCGCGGATCGGCTAAAAGACGTGCAACCTTATGCCGGGAATCCTTTATGCAGCTTCACGCCTGTTTCCAGACGCCTCACCGTGTCCACACGCCTCGCAGGAGGCAACCCCGATTTTAGAGTGTACATCGCCACTATCCAATTCGCAAGGCGGCAACAGGGGGACCAACGGGGGAGGGCGGGGCACTCCTGAAGATCTTCGTGACTTCACTCTGGACAAGGGCATCCGTTCTGTATTTCAATATCCGCTTCACGAAGAAGGGATAAGGCTACCCGCATAAATACGATCGTTCCGGAGAGAACAGTGCTAAAAGGCTACACCGCAGAGGAACTTAAGAAGCAACTCAACTCAGTGCAGTACGAGGCAGTAACGACGACGGAGGGACCGGTCCTCGTGATCGCAGGGGCCGGAAGCGGCAAGACGAGGGTTATTGAGTATCGTTCTCTTTATCTCGTGCAGAAAGGGATCGACCCCGAATCGATTCTTCTGCTCACCTTCACCCGCAGAAGCGCCCAGGAGATGATCCAGCGGGCCTCCAGGAACGACCCGAGGTGCGACAAGATCGACGGGGGTACCTTTCACTCCTTCGCGAGCAAGGTGCTCCGCCGCTACAGCAAGACCTTCGGTTTTTCGGGAGCCTTCACCATATATGACGAAGGAGACGCAGAGGAAGCGATCAGGCGCTGCTGCAACAAGATGGGCTACGACCAGGACAAGGAGTTCCCGAAGAAGAACGAGCTTAAGACGGTCTTCAGCGTCTGCGTCAACAAGAACATGAGCATCGACGACGCAGTCCAGAGGATATACAGCGACTACGACGACTGGACAGGCGAGATAAAGACCGTCCAGAAGGAATATACGGACTACAAGCGAAGGAACAACTGCCTGGACTACGACGATCTTCTCGTCTATTTGAAGCTCGCCCTCGACAACGGAGAGGTGAGAGACAAGATTTCTTCCCGATACCGCTATATCATGGTCGACGAATTTCAGGACACGAACGGCGTCCAAGCCGACATCGTGGAACTTCTTGCGAGGAAGAACGGCAATATCATGGCAGTCGGGGACGACGCCCAGAGCATCTACGGATTCAGGGGCGCGAACCACCTCAATATCCTCAAATTTCCCGAAAGGTTCCCCGGTTGCAAGGTGATCAAGCTGGAAGAGAACTACAGGTCGACTCAGCCCATACTCGACGTCGGCAACGCGGTCCTCACGAACATGAAGCACAAATTCGAAAAAAGACTCGTCTCCGGCATGGGGCTTACTGGCGAGAAGCCGGCTCTCCGCCAATTCGACGATATCTACGACGAGGCCACGTGGGTCGGCCAGAAAGTGCAGAGCCTTCGGGTTATGAACTTCCCTATGCGGGAGGTCGCGGTGCTCTTCCGCACCGCCTTTACGTCCATGCCGCTTCAATCGGAGCTCATCAAGAGGGGGATACGGTTCAGGCTCTTTGGCGGCCGCAAGTTCTACGAGACCGCCCATGTCCGCGACGTCATCTCCTATTTGCGGATTATCGCGAACCCGGCAGACGAGCTTGCCTGGCACCGGGTACTGCTTCTGCTTCCCGGCATAGGGACAAAGACAGTCGAAAGACTGCTGGAGCTGATA
Organism: uncultured delta proteobacterium; assembly: GCA_963750015.1. Taxonomy (GTDB): domain Bacteria; phylum Desulfobacterota; class Syntrophorhabdia; order Syntrophorhabdales; family WCHB1-27; genus CAVVNC01. The sequence continues at coordinate 52,162 of CAVVPU010000143.1, forward strand.
TCGTCCCAGGACAGCCTCGCAGGGGTTATCGATACGGCGGTGAGCCCTTTTTGCTCAGGTCAGAAGCACTCGGACGTGCTCTCGTCATTCAGGACCCTCCTGCGGTCGCTCGCCGATCCGTCTATGACGCCAGCCAACCAGTTGGATAAGGCGATCGCCCACTACGACCCCATAATGAAATTGAAGTACAAGAAGGATGCGTCGAGGGCAAAGGAGCTTTCCATGCTCAGGGGCATGGCACAGCGGTACAAGACCCTCAAGGAGTTTCTCGCGGACGTGTCCGTCGATCCGGACAAGGAAGGGCCGGACGATTCAGAGTACGTGACGCTCTCGACGGTCCATTCGGCAAAGGGGCTCGAATGGGGCCGGGTATTTTTGATCGGCCTGGTGGATGGAGTATTCCCTTCGAGCCGGTCGCTCATCAACGATGATGCCTCCGACGTAGAGGAAGAACAGCGCCTCTTTTATGTGGCCGTGACGAGGGCTAAGGAGGAACTCCACTTAAGCCTTTACAACAAAGGGGGCTCTGAGAAAACACCCGGGAGGATCTGCAGGTTTCTGGCGGCAAGGAACGTGAAAGAAACCGTCGAGGAGCGCAGTCCGGCAGCGGCCCCGAGACGGCCACCGGTGAATCAATCGAAATATTGGCGACGATAGAGAGAAGCCGCCAAGCCGATCCCGGACGGGGTCATGTCGGGTCGGAAAGGTTGTTCTTAACTTACTCTTCATAAATTCCTGATTGGACATTAACAGTCGCAGCGTAGCCTTTGGCTCTAAATCCAAAAAAGCAAGGGAGAAGCGTTATGAAATACCTGACAATGGGATGGCTCATCATGTTCCTGGCGGCAACCGTCTGCGCGGCACAAGAGCCCGTCCTTAAGACGGAGAAGGATAAAGTGAGTTACATCATAGGCAGGAGCATCGGCAGGGATCTAAAAGGACAGGGGATCGACGTGGATGCCGATATTTTACTCAAAGGCCTCAAGAACGCATTGGCAGGGGCGCAGCCGGCCATTACAGACCAAGATGCACAGGAGACGATGAAAGTCTTCGGACAGGAGATGACCGCTAAGAAGCAGGCCGAAACGAAAAAATCGGCCGAGGTGAACAAAAAGCAGGAAGTGGCATTTCTCGCGGAAAACGAAAAAATGGAAGGCGTCAAGACCCTATCTTCCGGCGTGCAGTATAAGGTCCTGAAAGAAGGCACCGGAGAGTCGCCGACCCTTTATGATAAGGTGACAGTCAACTATCGGGGCACGCTCCTCGACGGGACGGAGTTTGACAGCTCCTATAAGCGGAACCAGCCCGCTACCTTCCCGGTGAACGGGGTGATTCGCGGCTGGACCGAGGCCCTGCAGATGATGAAACCCGGATCGAAGTGGCAACTCTTTATACCGGCGAAGCTTGCCTACGGAGAGGCAGGGGCAGGAGACCATATCCCGCCGAATGCCATGCTCATCTTCGACGTGGAGCTTCTCTCCGTGAACCGGTCCTCCTCCGGTGGGCTGGGCGGATCGGGGGGGCCCGATAAGCCTGCACCGAAGGAGAACGGCAAACATGCGAGCCAGTCGACGGCCGAGTAACGGGCCGGGGGCACAGAGACGTCCCCAAGAGCATCCGGCCTGTTTCATGTTTATTGCTTGCTGAGCCTGTCCCTCTTCACGGGAGTACTGAAAGGCCATGTTGAGTCTCTTTTTGAGAGGGGCGACGGCCAGAACCTGCCTCAAAAGTCAGGGTCTGGCAATAGAACCGAAAGAATTACTTTCCCAATCTTCTCCTTATTGTTGCAAGGCCGACAAGTCCGGGGCCGAGAAGCAGGAAGGCGGCCGGCAGCGGTAGAGACGAAGCTTTGGTATACGTATAGTCAATCGTAACGGTGCCATTTACCGAAGCATCGCCACCAACGGCAAGAGCGCCCGGGTTAAAGGTCGCTGACGAAGTGAGAGGTTTTAAGGCAGCCTGGAAGCCTATAGAACCGGTGCCCTCGTACTGAGCCCAGGTCACCGATGCGATGTCGATTGTCTGGGTCTGGTTTGTGGTGGGTCCGGAGAAGGTCGAAATAGCAAAGAGCGGGGGTGTGACAGTCCCGTTTATCAGGCCGGTTGAGGCTGAGGCGGTCACGACAATACCCCCCGGGCCATTGAGAGAAAAGGGCGCGGTTGACTGAGCATTCGTGAAGCTTTGGGCTGAAGTGGTGAGATTAACCATCAGTACTCTAGGCGTAATATCGGTGACGAGTATCAGCGAAACATCGGTCAACGTTCCGAGAGCCGGATTGAAACTGTTCAGTGACAGGTTATATGGAGTACTTGACCCATCAAATGAAAAGGTCTCACTAGAGGTTGCGATTGCTGCGCGAGCAACTCCCGTGCCGGCCGTCAGGGCCGTACTTACCAGTACCGCCAAGACAAGGCTTTTCAAGATCGCTTTCTTAAAGAATACCATGTTGCCTCCTCCCGAGTCGGCATGTACCAAACTACATAGCTATGCTTTATCTCAGAAAGTTAGACGCCTTAAGAAACCACGGTCACACCCGCACCCCTTCGGCCGCATGTGCGAAGACAGCTTGGTTCTGCTAACTTTCAGGACAAAACGATGTTACGATGATATTACAAAATTGTTGCACTCTCGTGAAGGTTTGATGAAACATTTGTTAAAATCGCTTTCATTAGCGAAGATATGGCGAGAGATGCGAAAGAACTCGTGGGGGCGGGGGGGTTGAAACGACACATTTTCCCGAAGATATCTCTAAAAGCTCTTTACTGTCCGGATTATTTTCCCGGACCGACTGAACGCTCGTGTATGAGCAGAAATTACATTCCGGCCTTCTGCAGCACCTCAGGCGGGATCTTGGCGCCCAGCTCCTGCGCTCTTCTCAGGTATTTTCCGGCTCGATCGATGTTTTCCTTCTCAAGATAGGACAGCCCGAGATAGTAATTGACCCGCCAGTCATTTTGCTTCGTGCGGTAACTCCGTTCGAGATAATCGATGGATGTCCCGTAGTCCTTCATCTGGTAGTAAGTAAGACCCAACAGATACTGAGCGTCTGAAACCAACGGCGAATTCAGCTCGACGTAGAGCTTTTCTGCGTTCTTGAGCTGCTCGGACGCGGCCTTAAGATCTTTGGAGTATAGATACACGGTTCCGAGACCGTAGTAGCCTTCGGGATCGCGGGGGTATGTTTTTACCAAAATAAGGTATTCGGAGATGGCAGCGTCGTTCTTGCCCTGATAACGATAGGCGACGGCAAGGTTGATATGGGCAGCACGGTTCCCCGGCAAGACCCCGATCGACCTTTTATACCAGTAGATCGCCTCATCCAATTTGCCGCCTTGGCGAAGCAGCCGCCCAAGGTTATCCATGGCGTCGCAGTAGTTCGCATCAAGGTTTATTGCCTTTTGGTATTCCTTTATTGCCTCATCCGGCTTGCCCTCATTTTCCAGCGTATAGCCGTTGTTATAGGACTGCCTGGCTGCTTCATTCCCGGTGGGGCAGAGAATGGGGTATGTGAGGGCAGGCTTATTCCCTTTCCCGGCGGGTGACCCATCGGCCGCGATCACATGTCCGGCCGTACAAACGGTCAGGACGATAATTGCGCCGATGAGGGATACCATGAGTTTCATGACGTTAGCTCCTTCTTTAGACCACCCGGACATTCACGTCTGTTCGAACGCGCACTACCACTTTTACCACAGGCGCGGGAAAAGAGAAACAGGATTGTATCAAGACAAGGTAGAAGCGTCTGTTCTTGACACTGGACAGGAAATACGCCTTGGTTGCAGTACGGGGTAGACCCGTGCCGGTTTCGTGGCAAAATGTGCCCCGGAAGGGAAGGTGAAGGCGTCGACTCAGGCCCAGATATGGCAATCAAACAGCGGGGCATCCGATCCGGGATGCCCCGCTGCCTTCACTTTTATCGATGAATATCCGGTTCCTATTGCTCCATTAGGCTTTTTCTAATGTCGCTCGTCACGCTTCTCGTGGCGGCAAGAAGGAGAAGGCCGGCTATTACCATGCTTGTCGCTGCAACGGAGATCAGGGAGTAGCGGATCGACAGCGGGCCGTAGGCAGGCTTCAGGAGATCGTTCATTCCTCCGACGATGAAGGGTCCGAAGCCCAGACCGAAAAGGTTCCCTACCAGAAAGATGGAGGCTGCGCCGAAGGCCCGCATCCTCACCTTGACGACGGTCTGGACAAGGGCGAAAACGGGCCCGGACCGAAATCCCATCAAAGCGACCGAGATGACGAGATAGATCCAGGCGGTCGGCATGGGAGAAAGAAAAAAGCAGAGCAGGCTCGGACCGGCAAGTATGCACGCGAGCGCCGGGGTTATGGTTCTCCACTTGTCGCCCTTCCTGCCCAGCCACATCACCACGAAGCCACCGATGAGGGTCCCTACGATACCTGAGATCGATTTCACGGAACCTCCCCTGGTGGCAACCTGTATCATGGTCAGGTGATGGACACGGATCAGAAACGAGGGGAACCAGGAGGAAAACCCCTGGTCCGCGAGCCCTGTGAAACAGGCGCTGCTCACGAGGAGCATGTAGGTCTTGTTGGTGAGCAGGTAGTGAATGGTCTGACCCATGCTATAGAGCTTGGTGTCGACCTCCCGTCCGTCAACACTCCCACGGCGCGGCTCTTTAACCGTGAAGAAGAGAAGTCCGGCCAATATAAGACCTGGTATGCCGGCGAAGAGGAAGGCGCTGCGCCAGCCCCAGTAGGTGGTCGCGAAGCCGCCGATCATCAGCCCACCGTATATGCCGAGGTACGGCGGTATGGACAGCACCGCGGTCGCGATGGGCCGCTTGTCCTTGGGGAAGTAATCGGCGATGAGCGACTGGGAGGGGGCTGCGGCGGACGATTCCCCTATGCCTATGCCGATGCGGGTGAGAAGCAGCTGCATGACGGTACGGGCTGCGGCGCCGAGGCCGGTCATGAGGCTCCAGAAAGTGACCCCTATGGTGATTATGGCGACCCGGCTCTTACGGTCCGCAAGGCGTGCGATGGGCATCGCCAAAAGGGTGTAGATCGTGACGAATCCGAAACCCACCATCAGCCCTAGCAGGGTATCCGACAGATGGAACTCCCGCTTGATCGGCTCGAGGACCGCGTTCATGATGGTGCGGTCCGTAAAACTGCACGACATGATGAGCGTCAGCAGGATGAGGACATAGTAGGCCTTTGCCGTGCTTGCACCTTGCGGTTCCCCTTGCGGGGCAGGACCGCTTTTCCGTGGTGTTGTCTTCTGCTCTTCCATCGAATTCCTCCAATTCTAATGAATACGCTAAACCTTAGGTCAAATGGAAAGGCGCAGAAGATTCAGCGCATTGCCCGAGAATATCTGTTGCTTTTCAGCCTCGGTGATATCCATCGCCGTAATGGCATTTATAGTCTGGCGGTAACTTCTCAATCCGCCATAGTAGTCACCGAGCGGCATATCGACACCAAAGACTATATGGTCCGCTCCCCAGAAGTCATAAGCGAGCATCAGGGCGGCGGTGTTCCCATGAATGGCGGTGTCGTTGTAGAACATTTTGTAGTATTCGACGGGAGTCTTGGTGAGGCTTTTCAGGAAGGTCCCGCCCCGTCTGTCCTGCGATCCGTAGTGTTGGTGGATCCTCTGCGCGTAGTAGGGCACCATGCCGCCGCAGTGGTGGGTGATGACCTTCAGGTTGGGGTATTTTTCGAGGATGCCGCTGAAGATGAGCCGCGTCATGGCGACCGTCGTCTCGTAGGGCCAGCCGAATATGCTCGCGATCATGTACTTTGACTTCTCCTCAGTTTTGTAGTCGGCAAAGTCGTCACCCCGCCACGGATGGATGTAGACCGGAAGGTTGTAGCGGTTCATCATCTCGTAGAGGGGCAGGAACTCTTCGGAGTCGAGGGGCTTTCCGTTGATGTTGCTATGCACGTATATGCCCTTGAAGCGCAAGTCGCTGATGGCCCTTTCCGCCTCTTTCACGGCAGCCTCGGGATTGTTCATGGGAAGCAGGGCTATGGCGGCGACGAACCTGTCCCGGTGTGTGCGGACGAGCTCTGCCATCTCGTCGTTCGCCATGCGGGCGAGGTCCACCGATCTTGTCGGATCGGCGAAGGACTCGAGGGACGGCACGGGTCCGACAGTGAGCACCTGCACGACATCGGGATACTTGTCCATGATGCGGAACCGTTCGTCCATATCGAACAGGGGCCTGCACCCTCCCAGTATGCCATTGTAGAACCCGGGGAAATCCTTACGCAGCACCTCCGTGTACTTCGGCGGTGAGATGTGCGCGTAGGCGTCGACCTTCAGGGGATACGGCTTTTCCATTGTTCTCCTCCTTGATTATCAAAATGACTGCTCGAACACTTGAGTACTTTAGAACCGCTGTCTCCGTTGGCCTCCTCGTCAGGCTCGCGATTCCGTCATCTCCTTCTCGACGGCCTCCAAGCCCTGCCCTTTTACGTTGATGCGGTAGAAGAGGACGAGGACCGCGCAGATGAGAGGCGGCACCGCGATCAGGCCGAACACCTGCTTGAAGGAATAGCCGAGCAACAGGACCAGGCCGCCGAAGACGGGGCCGAATACGGCGCCGCACCTCCCCGTGGTGAGGGCCCATCCCACTCCGGTCGACCTGACGGAGGTCGGGTAGACCTCTGCGGTTATCGCGTGCAATGCCGAGTTGCTACCGCTGAAGAAGACGCCTACACCCGCCGCGAGCAGGTAGAGCGCCCAAGGGGACCCCGCGGCCAGACTGAAGAGCCACGCCACGAGGGCTGCGCCCAAGCAACCCACGATAAGGCCGGCTTTCCTGCCAAGGCGGTCGAGCAGAAAGCCCATGAAGACGGCGCCGAGGGCGGCCCCTGCGTTGGAGACCACCGTATAGCTGTAGCTCTTATAGAGGGAGAGGCCCGTTTTGGTGAGGAGCGTCGGCATCCAGGTCGTGAGAATGTAGCCGTTGAAGAGGGCGAGGAAGTAAGTGAGCCAGATGAGGATGGTCATGACGGCGAGCTTGGGCGTGAAGAGCTGCCTGACGCTCGCCTTTCGCTCGACCGGCAGGGTGAGGTTCTCCTCGGTCCATTCTATGGGGGCCACGTGGGCGGCCTTCTCCATCCTCCTCAGGACCTTGACGGCCTTGTCGTAACGGCCTTTCTGGACGAGAAAGCGGACCGATTCGGGGAGCAGGGCCCAGAGGAAGGGGATGAGGAGAACCGGCAGGAGGGCGAAGAAGAGCACGATGCGCCATCCATAAAGGGGGATGAAAAGCATCGAGCACAGCCCCACCGTGACCGGACCCATGGCAAAACCGACGAACATGATGCCCACCATCCTCGCCCTGATCTTCGCCGGGGCGAACTCGGAGGCGATGGTGATAGTGAGCACGAGGACGCCGCCCATGCCCACGCCCGCAAAGAAGCGAAGGAGACAGAAGGTGTTGAAGTCGTGCACCCAGTAGAGCCCGCCGTTGAAGACGGAGAATATGGCCAGACAAAGGATGAGAGGTGTTTTTCTGCCGATGAGGTCGGCGAGCATGCCCATGCCTGCGGTGCCTATCATGAGCCCGACGAGGCCGCAGGTCTGGACCCAGCCGCCCACGACCGGGGTCAGGTGCCACTCTTTGAGCATATAGGGCATCACGTACGCCAGGAGCTGTCCATCGTAGCCGTCAAAGAGAAGGGACAGCGTTCCGAGAATCAGGAGGCTCCAATGAAAGCGGTTGAGCTTCAGCCCGTCGCAAAATTCCGTTACATTAGGTTTCTGCATATAGCGTTCACAAATATACCGAGACTCTGTCGACCGGCGTCAGTGCGCATTGTGCCAGGCTCCAGACCCCAATTTTGCCGCTGGGGATAGGGGGCCTATTCACTGTTCCCCACTGTCTGACGCCGTCCCAATCCTACACCCTCGCAGGAAGAGACGTCAAGACTAATTCCCGACGGTAATCAGAATAACCGGAGAGGGAAGGCTTTGAGGTGCGGCGAGGGACTAATGAGGAATCTCAGGTGCCGTGAGAGAGGCGGAGGGTTCGGAGAAGCCGGCCTGCTGCGCCGAAGTATACCTGAACGTTCTTTGCCACGCGAGAAGTTTCGCGCATGATTGAACGGCGATAGATCACGAGGGTGATGCATCCGAGAAGGACGACCGAGAGGGCTGTGAGGAACCGGGCATCGATCAGGAGTCGCCCGATGGCAGCGCCGAAGAGATATCCCGCGAGACCGTAGAGCATGGTCCAAGTCCAACCTGAGAGCAGGTCGAGGAAGACAAAACGTCCTATCCCTATGCGGGTTGTGCCGACAGCAAAGGGAGCCACCGTGCGAAAGCCGTACAAAAAGCGCGCGCCGAAGATAAGAGGGTTTCCATATTTTTCGACGAGTCCGAGGGCCTTCTCGATTTTTGGGCTCCATGAAGGAAAGAGGCCAAATACTGAGCTGCCTTTATATCGTCCGAGCATGAAGAAGAGATGGTCGCCTGAAACGGCCCCTAACCAGGCAGAGAGAAGTACCAGAGGAAGGCTGAGGTAGCCGCTCTGGACGGCCCAACCGGCAGCAACCAGGACGGTTTCACCCTCGAAGAGGCACCCTGTCAGAATTGCCGCATAACCAAGACACGAAGTGAATGTGTGATCCATTTATGCCTGTCCTCTGTAACGGACTGCCGGTCTGTTCCCTGTATCGTCCTGCTCCCCACCATGGGCCTATACAATTTAATCTCCTCGGTGTTAAACCGTGATTATGGTTTCAGTTAATTCGGGATGAAGAAAGGCGATTGCCTGATTCCCTAGACGACGTGCGGGTCGATCGAGGGGAGGGCGACAGCCGCCCTGGTGTGGTCGTCGTCCTTTTCGGACACATCTCCGGCTCTCAGGTAGGCCCCCGTCGATTCAGAGTTGAGAGGCTTGGAGAACAGATAGCCTTGTATCAGCCTGCATTTCATGCCCTTTAGCCGAAGGAGCTGCGCCTCTGTCTCCACTCCTTCTGCAACAACCTCCATTTTCATGCTGGCAGCGAGATCGAGGATAGTCTGAACGATGCCGTGATGGTCGGTCTGGGGAGACAACTCGGAGATGAAGGACCGATCGATCTTCAGTTTGGTAACAGGCAGCTTGTTGAGATAGTTGAGCGATGAGTAGCCGGTTCCGAAGTCATCGAGACTGAGGCGCAGACCCAAAGCCTCCAGTTTTGAAAGGGTTGCAGAGGAGACCTCCCAGTCGCTCATGACCGAGCTTTCCGTGATTTCCAGCTCGAGCCAGTCAGGATTGATCTCCCACTTTTTCATGCACCGGGAAACAATGTCCGGAAGACCGCTGTCCCTGAGCTGGCGCGCAGAAAGATTGACCGCTACAGGAACCGTGATGCCCTCATCGCGCCAATCTCTTATTTGTCGACACACAGTATTCAGGACCCACTCGCCCATTGGGATTATGAGTCCCGTCTCTTCGGCCAGGGGGATGAAGGAATCGGGCGAGACCACGCCGCGGCTGGGATGGACCCACCTCATTAATGCCTCGAGGGAAGCCACACGGTTGCTTTGAACGTCGACTATGGGCTGGTAGACCATGAAGAATTCGTCGTTGTCCAGGGCCCGGCGTAGATCGTTCTGCAGGTCGAGAACCTTGACCGCGCTTTCGTGCATGGATGGATCGAAGACGATCCATCCGCCAGGTTCACCTTCCTTTGCCCGGTACATGGCAATATCGGCGTCTCGCAACAGATCCTGGGGTCTCTTATACTCCCCTGAGCTCAAGGCAATCCCGATGCTGGCCGTCACGAAAACCTCCCTTCCTTTGAGAGAGAAGGGCCTGCGAAAAACGTCCCGAACCCTCTCGGCCACACCCGTGGCGTTGCTCAATTCATCGATGTCCTCGAGAAGGATAACAAACTCATCACCGCCGAGGCGCGCAAAAGTATCGGCGGGTCTTATGAGATGGTTTATCCGATCGGCGGTTTCAGTAAGAACCGAGTCTCCGGCTAAGTGGCCCAGGCTGTCGTTGATGAATTTGAAACGGTCCAGGTCTATGAACAAGACGGAGAACCGGCTGCCCGTTCTTTCCCCTCGCTTGACCGCGTGATAGAGCCTGTCCATGAAAAGGGCGCGGTTGGGGAGCTTCGTGAGACCATCGTAGAAAGCCTCCTGGAGCAACTGCTCTGCAATCCTCTTTTGCTCGGTTACGTCAGTCTGGGATCCTGCCATCCTGTAAGGAATGCCCTTTTTGTCCCGCAAAGCGAGTCCGCGGCTCAACATCCAGCGGTGGCCGCCATCTTTGCACGTTATGCGGTGCTCACTTTGAAAATGGGGACTCTTTCCTTCAAGGTGGGCTTTGATCTCCAGCCGTACCCGGTCGGCGTCGTCGGCATGGATCCTATTGAGCCATCCTTCCGGCCGGTTCTCTACTTCCTCTTCCTCATAGCCCAACATGCCTTTCCATCTGGACGAAAAGTGGACTTCATTCGTCCTGAGGTCCCAATCCCAAAGTCCGTCGTTGGCCCCCTGTGTCGCCAGAGCGTATCGTTCCTCGCTTTCGCGAAGAGCCCTCTCCGATCTTTTTCTCGCGGTAATGTCCCGTACCATGGCCAGGACCTCGTGCTCTCCGCAGGGCACGATTCTGGCCTCACAATCACGCCTGGACCCGGACGGAGTTATCTGAACGTACTCCAGCGTCTGGGCTTCACCCGTGGCGAGGGTAACGTCCAGACTCCTGCCTATCTGGTGCGCCACTTCCATTGGCAGCACCTGGAACAGTTTCTTCCCGATAGATTCTTCCTCCAGGGGAAACAGCCCGAAGTCCCTGGGTACTTTGAATTCCAAGAGATATCCTTGCCTGTTCAGGCGCAGCATCAGGTCCGGCACGGCATCGAGGAGGGCCCTGTTTTTCATCTCGCTCCGATGAAAGGCTTCGATCGACCTGCTAGCCCTCAACATGTAGCGGAGTCTGTGGCCCAGAATGGTCCAGTTTATCGGCTTGGTGACGAAATCGGTTGCCCCTGTCTCGTAGGCGCGGTTTATCGATTCGACGTCGTCGAGCCCCGTTACCATGAGAATGGGGGTAAGCTCGCCGGCCGGATGGTTGCGAATCCTGGAACACGCGGAGAAGCCATCCATTTCAGGCATCTGTACATCGAGCATGATGACGTCGGGCTTGGTTCGGTCAAAACAGGTGAGGGCTTCCTGACCGTTCGCTGCTTCCGAGACATCGAAATCTGCGTGCTTGAGCGATTCTCTGGCCAGCAGCCGCACCATCGGGTCGTCGTCGGCGACCAGAACGGAGGGGCGGCGTCTGTCGTTAGAAGGGTTTTCTGTCATTTTTTGTCTCCTTAGAGCTCCGCCGTCAGCGCTTTAGATGCAATTTCAAACTCCCTTTCCATCCGAGCAAGCAGCTCGGGCCCTCCCCGGGTGGTCCCTGTTCGCCCAGCGAGCTCCATCTCCTTGCATAGATCAGCCATTGTCTTTGCGCCCACGTTTGCGCTCGCCGACTTGAGACTGTGGGCCAGTTCCCGCATGGCCTCCGGATTGTTCGCTCGAAGGGCCTCCCGAAGGGAGACGAACGTGGACGGCGACTCGTTGACGTAGTAAGTTATGATGGTTTTAAGCAGGCCAGTCGAGCCCTGTGCTTCGATTGCGCGAATCCGGTCGAGAACTATCCGGTCGATGGCAGGTGAATCCTCCCCATCCGGACTTTCCATGGGCTGCCGGTCCTGACTTTCTTCCCCATTCTTCGAGATCGGCGGATTCGCCTCGACGGCTCCCAATTTTTGAAAAGGCAGATACCTTGCGAGTGCATCCGACAACTGGTCGAAAGTGAAGGGTTTGCTCAGATGGTCGTCCATGCCCGCTTCCAGGGACTTCTCTCTGTCCCCTTCGAGGGCGTGGGCAGTGAGGGCAACTATCGGGATGTGCTTACCTGCGCCGTTTTCGGCTTTTCTGATCGTCCTGGTGGCCTCATATCCATCCATCTCAGGCATCTGGCAGTCCATGAGAATGAGATCATAGGCCCCGCGGGAGTGCTCATCGAGAGCTATTCTCCCGTTTCCTGCCACTTCAACCGAACACCCGAGCTGTTCGAGCATGGCTTTCCCCACCTTTTGATTAATAGGATGGTCTTCCACCAACAGTACAGAGGAGCCCGAAAAAAGGCGGTTGGGAGACGCATCGCTTCCGGTCATGCTCGCTTCTTCCATGCCCATCGCGGTGGCCAGGGCGTTTAAGAGACGTGACTGGCGAACGGGTTTGACGAGATAAGTCGAGATTCCCACCTGACGGGCCAGTTCCAGTTCTCCGGACCCATCGAGAGACGTGAGCATGATCAGCCGGATATCGGCCCACTCTTGGTTTGCCCTTATGGCTCGCGCCAGGTCAATGCCACTCATGCCTGGCATCATCATATCGAGGATAGCGAGATGAAAACGCGTGTCCGCGGTTTTGGCCTCCCCGAGTATGCGTAGTGCCTCTGCCCCGTCTGAGGCGGTCCGGGGGACAAGACCCCATGCGAGAAGCATGTCATTCAATATGGCCCGGTTTGTCGAATTATCGTCCACTACGAGGACCTTCATGCCTTTGAGGCCGTTCCTGGCGCTCTCACCTTCACTGCTTTTTTCGATATTCTTCACATCGGCTGAGGTGGCAAACAGGGCGGTGAACCAGAACGTGGACCCCTTACCCGGCTCGCTCTCTACCCCGATCTCTCCTCCCATCATGCGGACAAGTTGCGTCGCAATACTTAAGCCGAGGCCTGTTCCGCCGAACTTCCTGGTAGTCGACGAGTCGGCCTGCGAGAACGAATCGAAGATCCGTGCCTGTGCTTCCGGGGGAATGCCTATGCCGGTATCCTTTACGTCGAAACGAAGGGTTGCCGAGCCGGGCTCTATTGTTGCGATTTGGACTCTGAGAGTCACTTCTCCTTTTTCCGTAAACTTTACGGCGTTTCCGATAAGATTGATCAGGATCTGTCGCAGCCGCGCGGCGTCACCTTGGAGACGATAAGGAGTGCCGGGCAGGACATGACAAAAGATCTCAATCCCCTTTGCCTCGGCCTGCTCCGAAAAGAGTGCCAGGGCATCTTCCGTTGTCTTGAGCAGGTCGAGGTTCTCTATTACCTAGTTCCAGACGGCCTGCCTCCATCTTGGAGAAGTCGAGAACGTCGTTAATTACGTTGAGGAGGGATACGCTGGATGAGAGCGCCATCTTGACGTACTCACGCTGCTTTTCCTTCAGAGTGCTGGCCTTGAGGAGCTCGAGAAGACCAAGTACGCCGTTCATGGGCGTCCTGATCTCGTGGCTCATGTTCGCAAGGAACTGGGACTTGGCCTTGCTGGCGGCCTCCGCGTCTTCCTTTGCCGATTTGAGATCTTCCACGAGGTCGACGATCGACCGTCCTATGCAGCGATTTAGAAAAGCTGTGACGCACAGGACGAGGCCTATAGCCCCAATAAGAAGCACGGTAACCGCCTTGACCACGAAATTTACCGTTCCCACGGTTCGGTTCTGTTCGGCCCTGGCATCGTTAACGATCCTGTTGCCCACATTTTTTTGGGTCTGGATCATTGCTGCCAGCCTGGCCTCCATCTGTTCTGACTGGTCTTGCGTTCTGGCCGCAGCATCCAGGGTCTCGATGATGCCCCCATCCTTCATGACCAGCCTTTCGACTCGATCGAGCATGGCACCTGTCTCACGGATCAGCTTTAGCCCATCCTCGCGCCCGCCCGCCCCAAGGGTCATCCCTAACTGGCTTATGATGCCCTTCGAAGTCGTGAAGAGTTGCCTCATTGAATCGACAGAGCCGCGAATCCGACCGGGGTCCTTTTCGTGTACCAGGGTCTGGACGGCGTTTTGTATGGCATCGGTGTAAGTCGACAGCTCGGTGTTGAGAAGCATGATCTTGCCCACTGCGTCGGAATCGGCCAGCCTCTGCTCGAGCTGACTGTTTTCCGAGTAAAAGGCCATGGTAGTGTCCACTGAATTCTCATCTATGAAGCGCGCCAGCTCATCGAGACGCCCTCTGCAAAGCTTCCAGGAATCCTCGAATAGACTTTGGTTCGGTCCGGATGGGTCCGTGAGTTGCGCCGACTTCAGAGACAGGACGCCTTTTTCGTCGAATACCAGTTTTTCAAAGGACAGGAGTGATTGGGCAATCTTGCCCGTGTCCGGGACGGTTGGCTTGAAGTTCTGGATAGCGAAAGCCACGCGGCCCCGAATTATTGGGACATCTTCGGCCCTCGGAACGTTTCGCAGGTCGTTCATGGCGCTCTCGATTTGCTGAAAAGAGTCCTTTGCTACCTGCAATGCTCTGAACTGGGCGGTCATTTCCTTTGTTTTGGCGCTGGAACGCCTCAGCTCAGAAACGGAGGACGCCTGAATCGCCTTCAGGGATGATTGGAGGGCCATGCGATTTTGCGCGTTCAGCCGGATAAGTTCCTGGGCCTCTGCCCTGGAGCGAGCCGTGCGTTGTTCGGCACGTATCCGTTCCATGGTTGAGCCGACTATTTGGTGCGTAAGCGCCTCTACTTCGCCAACCGTCTCGTCAATCGTGGACAAGTTTTGCCAGGTTGTAAGCGACCGCAGCTTGGAGGCAACCGCCTTGAGCCTGGTGAGGCTCAGGCTCAATTCACGTTCGTTCTTTGCCAATTCCGATTCGTTTGACGCCCCTATGGCAACGGAGAGCAGGGCCCCGTGCTCAGATAGGGCTTTAGTGAATTCCAGGGCTTGGAGTTGCCGGGGAGTGGAGCTTCCCGTAACATCGAACACCCTCTGCTTCACGTTGTAGATACCGGTCAGGGCGGCGACGCTTATGAGAAGGATACCCGTAACCGCAACGATGCTGTTGGATAGGAGTTTTCCCCTTATAGTCAATCTTCTTCTCCTCTGTTTTCATGACTCATAGGACCCACCTATTTCCTTCGGGAATGGCAGATTCCGACGAAACGGCGCAACTTGCTATTCTTGGTTGTCGGGTGTCCTGAAAGCGCTCTTAACAGGTTACGGGTCCGTCGACGACGAATTAACAAATTATTAACAGTTGATCGAGAGGATTTCTCTCCGTGGGACTTCTAACCGACGGTTACATGTTATAGAGGCAGACTCCGGGGCAGTGTCACGCGAAGAGAATCAGCCTCTCTTTGCTTCTTGATTCTTTTCGATCTTTATCCGCGCCACTCCCCGCACGCCTTTCAAAAGCCTGGCGTCACCAATGATGCGACCGACGATATTCACGTCGCTCGCAGGCACCGGCTTGGGTCCGACGCTCATGGGAGTTGGCCCGAAGAAGATGGCGAGGGCCCGACCGGGCGGCCAATATCCGATATCGCCTATTTCAACATCCGACGTGGCAGTATCGTCGGGGCCGTGCTTGAGGGGGATCTCGAAGTAAAACTCGTCTCCCCAGGTGTTGGCAAAGGTGTCGAATGGCAGCAGGTCGGTAATCCCATGGCCGCATGGGGTATCGAATAATTCGGCATCGAGTGTTATGTCGGCGACCACGATTTTTATCAATGTAGACATCCGGTATCAGACCCTTTTTAACTGAATATAAGACTTTCCTAAGTTCTCGGCTCCTGTGCGAATTTCCTTAAGCTGTCACTGGGGACAGCGGAAAAGATAGGTGGACCAGGAATCTTCACAGTAGCTGTCCACGAGGCTGAGATTGGCCTTCAGCCTCCTTTCGATCACATCTGCCTGTCCCCGGATCATTCCCGACACCAGGTAGTATTTCCTGTTGTAGAACTCCGGCCTCCCGATAAGAGAGGAAAGGGCGGAAAAATGGATGTTGCTTATGAGCAGGTCGGCGTCGATCGTAAGCATGTCTTCAGCGTCCGCCTGGACGAGGTGCATCCTATCCACGAGGCCGTTGATGCGCCTGTTATTGTCAGCGGTTTTGAGGGCGAGATCGTTGTTGTCGACCCCGACGGCCATGGTTGAGCCCAATTTAAGACAGGCAAGGGAGAGTATGCCCGTACCTGTGCCGAGGTCCAACACCCGTTGAGGCGTCCAGTGGGCGAAAAGCCGGTCCAACAGAACGAGGCATCCCCGGGTAGATGCATGGAACCCGGAGCCGAAGGCCATATTCGGGTCGATGGCGAGATTGACCGCTCCATCGAAGGGAAGGTTCCAAGGCTGGTGTATGCCGATCCTTCCAACTCTGAGCGGCCCGAGGGGTACCCCCGACTCCCAGTCCTCATGCCTTATGGCGAGCTCCGATCTGAAGGTCATAGGGAGACTTTTCAAAAGGTCCTTCTTTTCATTGTGAAAGAAAAGAAATGAATAGCCGCCCTCCCGCCAAAACCCAAGGTAGTCTTTATCCTTTATTTCAGGTATGTAGTCTTTCACATCGCCGTCGAATTCATAGATATAGATTGTCCCATACATCTTTCTATCTTAATTCTCCGGAGGAGCCAAAATCTACACTCGATTCTTTGACGGCGGCGAGAGCGAATGGTTCTCAGGGTTTGGCGTGATACACGGACAAGTGCCGCAAATGTCGAAATTGGTTTCGATAGCTCGTCATTTTTGTCGATGACTCTTTCATAGGGCATCGGGAAAGAGTGGCAATTTAGGAGTTCTTCAGCTAAAATTCGAGCGGTACGGTTATTGCTCGGATCGTCGGGGCTACTGAGACGTGTGCAGAGACCCTTTGTCTATTAATAAACTCGGGACAAGCCATGGGCGGTGCGACGGAATCCTGCCCAGGCCGCGGATAGGAGCGTGGAGGTATGCGGAAAACAGGTATGATAGTGATCCTGGCGGTCGCTGTGCTCGCGGCTATAGCTACCGGGGTCTGGTCGTTTTGGTTTAAGGGGGACAAGGCTCCCTCATTCCGCACGATACCGGTAAAACGGGGGGACCTCGTCGCCACCATCAGCGCGACGGGCACGCTCGAGCCCGATGCCGCGGTTGACGTGGGCACGCAGGTTGCGGGGGTCGTCATAGCCTTCGGTAAGGATAAGCGTGGCAAACCGGTTAACTGGGGCTCTGAGGTGGAAGCGGGCATGGTGCTGGCGAGGATCGATGATTCCCTCTATGCCGCCGCAGTGAAGACGGCTCGCGCCCAGGTGGAGCAGGGCGAGGCAAACATTCATGCGAGCGAGGCCAATGTGCTCCAGATGAAGGCTAAGCTCCTTCAAGCAACCCAGGACTGGGGCAGGGCACAAAAGCTCGGTCCCTCCGATGCCCTTGCCCAGAGCGCCTATGACCAATACCAGGCGAATTATGAGGTAGCCAAGGCCAACCTTGCCTCGGCACAGGCGGCCGTGGAGCAGGCGAGAGCCGCGTTGGCCCAGGCGAAGGCCGCTCTCACCACGGCGCAAATAAACCTTGACTACTGTACCATCAAATCTCCTGTAAAGGGCGTGATAATCGACAGGCGGGTCAATATCGGACAGACTGTCGTCTCCTCTTTGAGCGCTCCGAGCCTCTTCCTTATAGCGAACGACCTGAAGCGCATCCAGGTATGGGTCTCCGTGAACGAAGCCGATGTGGGAAACATTCATGAGGGTGAGCCGGTGACCTTCACCGTGGATGCATTCCCCGGAAGGGTTTTTCGCGGCAAAGTCGGCCAGGTCCGCCTCAACGCGACAATGACCCAGAACGTCGTCACTTACACCATAGAGGTCGATACCGATAATACGGACGGCGCACTCCTTCCTTATCTCACCGCCAACGCCAAGTTCGAGATAGGCCGGAGGAAAGACGTGCTTCTCGTGCCGAATGCGGCCCTCCGATGGCAGCCGCGGCCCGGTCAGATCGCGCGCGAGGCCAGGCGTGACAGGCCCTCCCGACGAGACCACGGTCCGGATGCGCCGCGCGCTACCATTTGGATAGGGGATGGCAGGTTCGTCCGTCCCGTTTCCGTGACCACGGGCCTCACGGACGGAGTGTCGACCGAGGTTGAGGGCAGGGGGCTGGCGGAAGGGCTTCCCGTTGTGATCGGTGAGGGCGTGCGCATTGAGGTGGATCAGACTGCCGACCGTAACCCTTTCACACCCCAGATGCCCTTCCGCAGAAATCGCACCGACCAGGGGCAGGCTCAAGAAGGGCAGGGCCAAGCCCAGGAAAACCAGGGCCAGGGCCAGGCAGCGCCGCATTCCGTCAAAGCCCGGTAGAAGTGAGTTACTGATGAACGACCTACTGGACCTCCGAAGCATCTACAAGACCTACCACCTCGGCGAGGTCGATTTGCACGTGCTCAAGGGCGTGTCACTCAGGGTGGCCAGGGGCGAGCTGGTCACGCTCATGGGAGCGAGCGGCTCCGGCAAGAGCACGCTCATGCACATCCTCGGTTGCCTCGATCACCCAACCTCAGGGGAATACCGGCTCGACGGAGTGGAAATATCGGGCTTCGGTGCGAATGAGCGGGCCCGCTTCCGCAACCGGATCATCGGTTTCGTCTTTCAGAGTTTCAACCTCCTTCCCCGCACTACCGCCCTGGAGAACGTTCTTATGCCGTTGAGCTATACGAGGGAACAAATCACCGAGCACCAGAAGAGGCAGCGGGCCCTGGAGATGCTCGACAAGGTGGGCCTGGCGGACCGGGCCCACCATCAGCCTTCACAACTCTCGGGCGGGGAGCAGCAGCGTGTCGCCATCGCCAGATCGCTCATCAATCGCCCCCAGGTACTCCTTGCCGACGAGCCCACGGGGAACCTCGATTCTCGCACGAGCGAGGAGATCCTTGAAATGTTCGAGAAGCTCAACCAGACCGATGGGATCACCATAATCCTCGTCACCCACGACCCCGGTGTGGCCCGTCACGCCCAAAGGACCATCCGCATCAAGGACGGCCTCATCGAGGGATCAGGAGGCGCAGCGTGAGAGTAGCAAATATCCTGAAGGCTGCTGCCGGGGCCCTGAGACGGAACATCATGAGGACCCTCCTCACCACCCTCGGCATCGTTATCGGGGTCGCTGCGGTCATCACCATGATGGAGATCGGCAACGGGGCAACCCTCGCCATCCAGCGGACGCTCACCAGTATAGGCGCCAATACTCTGGTCGTTATACCGGGTGCCCAAACGGCGGGGGGCATCAACTTCGGGATGGGGAGCATGACGACCTTGTCTCCCAGGGACGCGGATTCCATCGGCAAGGAGTGCCCCGCCGTCGCCTATGTGGCCCCTATCGTACGGGCCCGCACACAGATTGTATACGGCAATAAGAACTGGGTGCCCACATACGTCTACGGCACCACGCCGTCTTTTCTTCAGGTTCGGGACTGGACAGAAATGGACGAAGGGGAAGCGTTCACCGACCACGACGTCCTTAACGTGAGCAAGGTCTGTCTCGTCGGCCGCACGATCGTCAGGGAGCTCTTCGCCGGACAATCGCCTCTCGGCAAGGAAATCCGCGTCAGGAACGTCGCCTTCAGGGTAGTCGGCGTCCTGGGCCCGAAAGGTGCGAACATGATGGGCCAGGATCAGGACGACGTGCTCCTCGCACCCTGGACGACGATCAAATATCGGGTAGTTGCGACCTCCCTCTCGGGGGGCAACCAGAGCGCCACGAATACGTCGAACACCACGGAAGTCAACTCCCTTAGCATGACCTATCCTAACATCACGACGAGCCTTTACCCGACCCAGTCGAGCAACGAGCTCGCCGACGTTCCCCAGCCCATCCGGTTCGCCAATGTGGACCAGATCCTCATCAGCGCGCGCACGTCGGAGGACATTCCCTTCGCCATCCAGCAGATTACCGAAGTGGTTCGGGAAAATCACCATCTGCGGCCCACTGCACTCAATGACTTCACGGTCCGCGACATGACGGAGATCACGAAGGCCATGAGCTCGACCACCGAGCTCATCACGAAGCTGCTTCTCTATGTGGCCATGATCTCCCTCATTGTCGGTGGTGTCGGCATCATGAACATCATGCTCGTCTCCGTCACCGAACGGACACGCGAGATCGGCCTGCGGATGGCAGTGGGGGCCGAGCCGAACGATATTCTTCGCCAGTTTCTCACCGAGGCCATTGTGCTCTGCCTGGCCGGCGGCATCATGGGCATCTTTGTCGGGCGAGGGGCCTCGATTCTTGTCTCGAAGCTCCTGCACTGGCCCACTGCGCCTTCCCTAGGCGCTATCGTGGCGGCGGTGGTGGTATCGGCGAGTGTGGGTGTCATCTTCGGCTTCTATCCGGCCTGGAAAGGATCGCGCCTTGATCCTATAGAAGCCCTCAGATACGAGTGAGGCAAGCATGAAATCGACGGTTCTTTTTTGTCTTGTGACCACGCTTTTGTTCGGGTGCGCAGTCGGCCCCGACTACCATGCTCCCACACCCTCCGTACCCGGCTCCTGGGTGGGAGTGAAGGAGACACAGGGGCCGTCCGTCGCTACCGGGGAGGTCGCCGATCTTACCGGATGGTGGCGGCAGTTCAACGATCCTACCTTGACGGCCCTCGTTGAGGAAGCGCTGAGAGCAAACCTGGGATTCGCCCTCGCCGAAGCCCGTCTCAGGCAGGCACGGGCCGTCAGGGGAATCGCCGCCGGAGGCCTTTGGCCGTCCGCCTCTGCAACGGCCTCCTACCAACGACAGGCAGGTCCTCCATATACCGAAGGGGTACCCCGCAACATGTATGAGGCCGGTCTGGATGCAGCATGGGAGCTGGACTTCTTCGGGGGCGTGCGCCGGAGCGTGGAATCGGCAAGCGCGGGCGTCGAGGCCGCCATCGAGAACCTAAGGGACGTTCAGGTGAGCATTGCCGCCGAAACGGCCCTCGATTACGTGCAACTCAGGGGCTTTCAACAGGAGGTCGTCACGGCCCGGAACAACCTGAAGGTGCAGCAGCAGACGGCCGGTATAATTCGCAAGCTCTACAAGGTCGGGTTCAACAGCGGCCTCGATATGGCAAACGCTGAAAGTACGGTGGCGACGACGGAGTCCCAGATCCCCGTCTTCGAAACAGGCGAACGTCAGTCCATCTACGCATTGAGCGTGCTCCTGGGGCGGCAGCCCGGTGACCTTGTTGAGCGATTGTCACTCACGGGCAGCCTGCCCTCTATACCGGACAAGATTCCGGCGGGGCTGCCATCCGAACTCCTCAGGCGCCGGCCCGATATTCGCGAAGCGGAGGCGCAGCTTCACGGCGCTACCGCGCAGGTCGGGGTGGCAGTGGCAGGTCTTTTCCCCCAGTTTTCCCTCACCGGGGGTGCGAGCTGGCAGAGCAGCTTCATCGATACTTGGTGGACCGGTGCGAGCCGGGGCCTTTTCATCGGCACCTCAGCGGCGTGGTCTCCTTTTCAGGGGGGCGCGGTCGTTTCCAACATCCACGCACAGGAGGCCCTCCGCGACCAGGCCCTTATTACGTATAAACAGACTGTCTTGACCGCCTTGCAGGACGTGGAGAATGCGCTCATCGCCTTCGCGAAGGAGCAAGAGCATCACAAATCTCTGAGCGACGCGGTCAATGCCGATCACAAGGCCGTGGATCTGTCCTTGCGTCTTTACCAGGAGGGGCAAACCGATTTCTTGACTGTGCTTACTGCCCAGCGTACGCAATATGCTGACGAAAATGCGTTGACCCAGAGCAGTCAGAATATAGCCGCAGATCTCATCGCCCTCTACAAAGCCCTGGGAGGGGGTTGGGAAAGAGGGCCCTATTGAGGAATCTCGATAGGGGAAGTTTCGATTCTATGAAGATTGGTGGATTGCCGGGAATTCTTCGACCTGTTCAGCCGCGACACTACGAAATGTGTTCGCCGGCTAATACTTCAAGTCCTCTCTCATACGGTCGTACTGCTCTTTGGTTATCTCTCCCCTCGCGTATCGTTTCTTAAGGATGTCGATGGGCATCTCCTCTCCGTATCGACCGTGTCCGGACATCCTCGACTGGTGTCTCAACAGATAGACAACAACTATTATTGCCAGTATCCAAAAAAAGATCATCGACATGCCTCCCCCGAACCACGCGTGGGGCCCGTAGCCCCATCCGCATCCCCAGTGCATGAGCACCTCCTTCTACCATAAATAAGACCGACAAGAAAGACCTGTCGAGTCCCATCCGGTGGCGAGCCCCGGAATTTTGCAATCGGCCCGGATAGGACCAAGGGGCTCTCTTAGTATACCCGATGCCTCTAGTTTTTTACATAGGCCTCTGACTCGTCCCGGTCAGATAGTCGATCATGGGCTGCGTCACCAAGGGTACCACGTCTCCGATCATATGGGGCATGAGCCGGTCCATCACTTTCGGCATGATGTCCGGCATCTGTTCCCGCATATAGTCGGGCATAGGTATGCGGGCGGCCACGCGGCTGAGCATGGTCGGCATCACTTTGGGCATCATCATGGGCAGAAGCCGCGGAAAGAGGATGGGGAACATGGGCTTCATCAGGGGAAGGGCTCCCGGTATTTTTCCCATGAGGCGCATCATAGGACCCATGCCGAAAGGCATGGCATCGATCAGCTCGGGCCACATGGTGCCCATCACGTCGGCAAAACCGGCCGGTGTCATAAGATTGATCATTGCGTCGAAGACCGCCCATTGCCGCAGGGCTTCAGGGTGGGGGTTAGGGAACTCGTAGCCGAGAGCGGCCGCCGCAAAATGGGCGAGGTCCTGAACCTCGACCTTGGATTCCTTTTTGTCAGCGGCGACCCTGAGTTGGAACTGACAGCACGGACAGAGGGCCAACACCTTTTCGGCCCCTACCTCGATCGCCTCGTCCAGCCTCGTCTTGCCGATCTCTGCGGCCACAGGCGGGTCCTTGATGAGAGTAAGCACGCTGCCGCAGCAATGGGCCTCTTCCCTGTTGTAGGGCATCTCGACGAAGTCGACGCCGGGCACGGCCTTTATGAGCTGCCTTGGAGGCTCGTATATGCCTGATGCGCGGCCCAGGTGACAGGAGTCGTGCCACGTGACCCTGACCGGTTTCTTGTCAATCTGTTCGGGGAAGGCGAACTCTCCCCGTGTGATCTTCTCGGCAACCACTTCACTGTAATGGAGGGAGGTGATGCCGAATTCCAGCCCCAGCTTCTTTGCCCAGACGGGATAGACCTGGCGCCACATGAGGTTGCAGGCCGGGCACGAAGTAATGACGGTGCTCACGCCCGCCTCCTTCATTACGTTGATGTTGCGACGGACGACCTCGGCATAGAGGTCCCATCTTCCTGCCACGAGCATGGGAATGCCGCAGCAGTTCTCCTTCTTCCCCACGTAGGTAAAATCGACGCCCGCCTTATCCAGGAGGCGGACGCTCGCCATGGCGATGTCGTTTTCAACGTAGCTCGCGGTGCAGCCGGCGAAATAGGCCGTGTCCGACTTATGGTCGGGGCCGTGTTTCTCCCACAGGTCTTCCGGAAACCACGCATGGCGGTCCTTACGGTAGCCGGCCCAGATGTTGCCTTCCTTGTGCAGGGAAGCTCCCATCATTTCGAAGGGCGGGAAGGTCATGCGCTTCTCTTCGTCGATCAAAATGCCCCGGAGTTTCATCCATGATGATTCTATGGGCAGGGATGCAGAGCAGCGGGTGTTGCAGAGCTCGCAGGTGGTGCAGACCAGTATGGTGTCGACCATGGCTTGGCTCCACTTCTCCCGTCCTTCCATGTATTCCCTGAGCCAATACCACTTGCCCCGGGGACTCTGACTCTCCCATCCCCGGCCGTAGAACTGGTCGCACTGATCTACGCAATAGCCGCACTGGGAGCAGCCGTATGCGTACCAGGCGACGTCGGCCGGGATATCGCGAACGGGCTTGGTGGGCCGCTCGCCGATTTCAAGGGAAACCGCATTGCCGAAGGGGCGGATGAGGGCCTCGAACTTGCGGGCAAACCCGATCGCCCGGGATACGAGCATAGGGCTCAACACCTTTCCCGGATTGAGAATCTTTCGGGGATCGAGTTCCCCCTTGAAAGCCCGCATGCGACTCGCACGCTCCTTGCCGAGAAGCTTGTCGGCTTCCGCTGAGAAGTATAGACCGGTCGAATAAGCGCGTCCTCCATTCCTTTCCGCGATTCTTAGGATGGTAAGGACGAGGCCGAATACGAAGTTGAAGCTGAACTTGCGCTGGTCGGCCGGGATGAAGCCGAGGATCACCACCTCCGGCTTTCCGCCCTCGCTTTCCCTGATGATTACACCCTCTTTGACGAGAGGCTGACCTATCTTGCTCTCTATCTCCCCGAGAGCTTTGCCGAGAGAGGAGAGGGGGATGACCACTTCAGCCGGGACGAGGCTGGGCCCCAGCCGCTTCACGACCATCAGTTTGAAGCGGTTCTCCCATTCATGACGGGCAATATCGTCACTCAGTAGTTGAGCGTGGGCAGGCTCGAGAGCCTCATTCACGTGTCGCATCACCACGGTTTTGTCTTTCCTTCGGAAGGATAGAAGGACGATGTAGGTCTCCGGGAGACGGACTCTCTCTTCGGGCCCACGGCTGTCATGCTCGGGCAAGGGCGTCTTGTTCTTCAGCTCTGCCATCTTGGGGTTGATGAAGATGAGCGACCAGACAGGCGTATTCTTGTTGATGAGAAATTGCGCTATTTGTTGAAGGTCGTGACCCGTGGGACAGCCGATGGCGACAACGTCGATCTCCTCCAGGGGCTGGATCCGGATCGTGATCTCGCTTATGAAACCGGTAGTGCCGCAGGCGCCGGAAACAAGATCGAGGTCCTCTCCCACGAGGTCCCTGACCTCCCCGTTTCCCATGACCACTCTCGCGCTCACCACGTTCTCCCTGAACCAGCCCGACTCGAAGGAGCCTATCCCCGCACCCCCCTGGGCAAGCCAGCCACCCGCGGTGGATGAAGGGTAACTCGAGGGATAGAGCCGCAGGGTCAGCCCCTCCTTCGCAAGCTCCCGGTCGAGCCGCTCCCAGACCACGCCCGCCTGGATGGTAGCGGTGAGGTTCTTTGCATCGATTGCGATCACCCGGTTCATCCGGTAGAAATCGACGACCAACCCGCCTTTGACGGGGAGCACGCCGCCATAGCCCGATGAAGCCTTGCCCCTGGGAGTCAGAGGGATGTCATGCTCTCCGGCCCATTTCACGAGATCGAGAAGCTCTTGCTCGTTGTGTGGCTGAACAATCGCATCGGGAACCGTTTTTCCGATAAGCGGCTTGAAAAGACTTGGAAAGACTGCGATATCATGGCCGTAAAGCTTCCGCTCCACCCTGTCGAAGGATACGCGGCTCCCATAGTGTCCCTCCAGGTACGACCGATGGGTTTTCTCGAACTTCGTCATACTCATACCCCCTTGTTGGACCATCTTGAAGCAATATAACAGTTTGTTTTTAAGGTTTCAATACTTCGAAAGTATATGTTGAAACCAGCCCATGTGAAAAGGGGAGCTTCTTTGGCCGAGACCGGCGGTTTCGCCACGGTTCTCAGAAGAGGGACGATAATTGTCCTAGGGGAAGAGGGGACAACCCGCGGGGAAAAGTTACATGTCTTCTTTAATGGCGCGCACGCTTTTCGAGAGGCTCTCCTGGCCCGCCAAGAGGGTGAGCAAAACCTCCCTCATGAGGGTGCAGGCTTCGGTGATTTTGGGTGAAGAAAGCCGGTAATAGATTGACGTGCCATCACGTCTTGAAAGGACGATTCCTTTCTGGCGCATGATGGAGAGGTGCTGAGACGCATTGGCTTTCGGTATGCCCATGGCGGTTACTATCTCCCCGACCGAAAGCTCGACGCCCTTGAGAAGGTGAACGATCCTGAGCCTCTTGGGGTTTGCCAGGATCTGGCAGACCTCTGCCTGAAGCTCGTACACCTTAAGGTCCGCTTCGCTCTCGCTGAGTGCTTTATTGTTGCTAATCATCGAAACTAATGTAGCACGATTTATTTCTCATGTCAAAAGCAAATCTTCGTCGGGCACAGTTAGCCTGTAGTTGCGGGACGTGTGAGGCTAAAGATTGATTTATTTCCCGCAAAACGATAGCCTTGTTGCATCGCTGCGAAGGAATAGGCAGGGACGATTGCGCGTGGAGGGAGAGGGCAAGACCGGTGGCTGACTGTGGAGTGGCACTGCTTTGGGACGAGTCTTTTATCTGGGGGGTTGTCACACGCAGGGCCCTGGATGAGGCCGGGCTGCCCTTCCGGCTCGTGAGGGCCTCGGATGTCCGCGAGGGCAGACTATCCGGATACGGAGCCCTCCTCGTGCCAGGAGGCTGGGCTTCCAATAAGATCAAAGCGCTCGGGGAGACGGGGAGGACCCGCATACGCCAGTTTGTCGCCGATGGGGGGACCTATATCGGTCTGTGCGGGGGCGCCGGGCTCGCCACACGCCAGGGACTATCCCTGGTGGACGTGGAGCGAGTGTCGACAGACCGGCGAGTGCCGAGCTTCAATGGGAGGATACGCATTGCCCTGATTGATTCACCCCTTTGGGAAGGTGTAACAGACCCGGTTTTCTACGCATGGTGGCCGTCCCAGTTCAGGGTGGGAAAAGAGATCTCCATTCTTGCCCGGTACGAGGAGGCTCTTTCTGATGCCTTCAGCTCGGATTTGAACGTTGGCGACGTCCAGGCGGCTCAGGGCTGGGAGAATTTGGAGAGCTACTACGGTATCAATCTCGACCCGGCCCGTATGCGGGGCGAGCCGGCGGTGCTCTCCGGAAGGTTCGGGCAGGGGAGGGTGCTGCTCTCCCTCCTCCATTTCGATATGCCGGGGGACCGAAACGGCCTGACAGTGCTCAGGAACCTATGGAGGCTATGGGAAGAGGAAGATTCTCTGGAAGGAAGAGAATATGGTAAAGCTTTTGCCGAAACCCCGCTTTCTTCCCTTGCCGCAGTCCGTCCGTCCCTTCAATCTCTCATCCGAGATATTCAGGAGGCTGTCGATGGGCTGATCGACTTCGGCATCCGCAATTTTCTCTGGTTCTGGCGGAATTCCTTCATGCTCCAATGGAAGAGGGGCGTGAGGGGCCTCGAGTACTGCACACTGAAGGTGCTCGCCGACGAGATCGCAAAGGCGATCACGTGGGGCTCAAAGCAGACCGCGAAGACCGATTCCATGAGCCCAGGTGATGCGGATCGGGTCGACGCACTCGTGGAGGATAGGCTTATCCTGGTCCGGGAGGCGCTGCTTCCCTTTGTCCACGACGCACGGCTGCTTCTCATGCTCGAGCGTCAAGCTATGCTGTGGGAAAGACTCACCTTCGACGCGAGCAGCGAGCCTCGCATCATTGAGCTGCGGAAAAGCCTCTTTTCTACGTCCAAGAGCTACGGGGGCAGGTTCAAAGAGCTGATAGACAGCATGGACGAGCTTCTTTACGCCCTTTACGCTTCATGAGGATAGACGGAAGCACGTTCCTTCGCCTTTTCAGTCACCCTCCAGGCTGTTCACGATTTTGTCGGCTTCCTTGAGGATCTTGAGCTCTATGTACCCATAGCGAGACGGGGAATGATGGTTGCCTACGATCTCGCAAACCTTAAGCACCTTTTCAGCGGGGAAGTCGATGCTTCCGAGCAACTGCCTCACCACAGGTGGACCGTATTCCTCCTGGGTCTTCCCGTTGTTGTATCCCAGGACTTCTTCGGAGGGCTTGATGCCTGCGTCGTGGAGGAGCGCAGAGGCGACGAGGACCTCGTAATCCCATCCTTCCGAATTCTCGGCGATCTTTTCAGCATGCCTCAAGACTTCCAAAGCATGGGTTATCCTTCGAAAGTCGTTGCCGAAATAGTCGGTCAAGAGTTTTGCAATCTTTCCTTTGCAATAATCCATGATACCTCCCTCGCTGGGATTATAAGGGCTATATCCGCGGGAAGCCATGCCTTGAAGGCCATTTTAGCCTCGCATTTGCCTCCGCTATGTGGAATTGTCATTCAGAAACGAAAGACAGGTCTCGAGGAGCTTGGTGCGGTAGCCCGAGTCCCTCGTAAGTATGAGGAGGTTCCTCCGTAGATCGAGGGGGGTGTCTATCTGTACCAGCCAGTTGTTATCCAGCTCCCGCTGTACTGCCATCCTGGAGAGACAGCTTACCCCGAGCCCCGCTTCCACGGCCTTCTTGATTGCCTCGGTATGGCCCAGCTCCAGAGATGCGCCGATGATCCCGATAGACTTTCGGACCAAGGCCGATTCAAATACCTCTCTAGTTCCCGACCCTTTCTCTCGCATGATCCATGTCGCATCCGCGAGCATTTCCAGGGAAGCTTTCCCAGTGCGTGACCAGGGATGGTTCCTGCCGGCGATTACCACAAGTTCGTCTTCACGCCAGACCACCGATTGGAGGGAGGAGAGATGGAAAGGACCTTCGACGAGTCCGAGGTCGAGTTCCCCGTTGTTCACAGCCGTCTCTATCTGTTGCGTGTTGCCCACGATGAGGAAGGTCTTGGTCTTCCGGTAAAGCCGCGCGAACTCGCCGAGAAGCCAGGGCAGGGCATAGTTGCCTATGGTAGTGCTCGCCCCGATCCGGAGCTCCCCCTCGGGTTCTTTCGTCGCTTCGTTTAGTATCCTCTCAATGGTCCTTACCCTGCCTATCACTTCCTTGGCCTCCGTCAGAAGAAGGCGGCCCCGGTCATTCAGCAGAAGACGCCTGCCGCGCCGCTCGAAAAGCGGTCCCCCCGTGATCTTCTCCAATTCCGCGAGGGCCATGCTCACGGCTGACTGGGTGAGGAACAGCCGCTCCCCGGCTTTCGTCACGTGCTGAGTGACGGCAACGGCATCGAATATTTCCAACTGTCTCAGGGTGAGAGGCAAGTTTCTTCCTTCATCAACTCTCTTGATAGATTTGATAACTATTTTGCATTTATATTTATATCATCTCTCTGCTATATTCTCAAAGGATAGTGTTACATTATGAGAGAGCATATAAATCGTCAGGTATGACAACGGTAAAGATCGGAATCAGCCCCGGATCGAACTACGATCCGGATCAGCAAGCTTTGACCGATGGAAAAGAAGCAAGAGAGCAAAAGCATACTCCGGATCACACGACGATCCGGATCAGCAAGCTTTGATGGAGGGAGCATATGAGCGACAGCAAGACCCCTATGTTGGATGAGCTGGAGAAGGGGCCGTGGCCGAGCTACGTGAAAGAGCTCAAGCGCATGGCCGAAAAGAACGAGGCGGCAAAGGACCTGCTCGGCGTCCAGGAGAAGTCCTACAGGGACAGGGTGACCCACTGGAAGCACGGCGGTATCGTGGGCGTGACAGGCTACGGCGCCGGCGTTATCGGCAGGTATGTCGACAGCCCTGAGGAGTTCCCGAACGTCGCGGCCTTCCACACGGTCCGTGTCAACCAGCCGGCCGGGTGGTTCTATACCACAAAATCTCTCAGGAAGATATGCGACATCTGGGAAAAATACGGGAGCGGGCTGACCAACTTCCATGGGTCGACAGGCGATATTATTCTCCTCGGCACTACCACCGAGAACCTTCAGCCTTGTTTTAACGAGCTTACTGAAAATGGCTTCGATCTCGGTGGTTCGGGCTCAGCCCTTCGCACGCCCTCGGCCTGTATAGGCAAGGCCCGATGCGAGTATGCAAATATCGATACCCTCGATCTGATCCGGGATCTCACTACAGAATTTCAGGACGAGATTCACCGTCCCCGGTGGCCTTATAAGTTCAAGATCAAGGCCTCAGGCTGCCCCAATGACTGCGTCGCCGCCATAGCCCGGGCCGACTTCACCATTATCGGCACCTGGCGGGACAGCCTCCGCATCAACCAGGAAAGGGTAGGCAAGTATGCAGACGATGGCCTCGACGTGGAAACCCTGGTCGTCCGGAAGTGCCCGAGCGAGGCTCTTTCCTGGGACAGAGAGAAGAAGATTCTCAACCTTGTCGCAGAGGATTGCGTCCGCTGCATGCATTGCATCAACGTGATGCCCGAAGCCGTCCGGCCCGGTCTCGACAAAGGGGTCACCATCCTCATAGGAGGCAAGGCGCCCATCATCAAGGGGTCCTATCTTTCCTGGGTCATCATCCCCTTTATGAAGCTGGAGCCTCCCTATGACGAGTTGAAGGAACTCTTGCGCAAGATATGGGACTGGTGGGACGAGAACGGCAAAACCAGGGAAAGGATCGCAGAGCTTATCGAGCGTGTCGGTTTCAAGACTTTCTTGCGGGAAATGGGGTTGAAGCCGGTGCCCCAGATGGTCAAGTATCCAAGATCGAATCCCTACGTCTTTTTTGACAAGTAGAAGAGAGAGGAGGCTAACAATGGGTAGAACGGACATAGGACCCCCCGATTATCGCGAAATGCTCCCGGAAGTGATCAAGAACAACTACGGCAAGTGGCTGTATCACCAGAGGCCCCGGCCGGGCGTGCTGAAGCACGTGGCGGAGAGCGGCGATGTAGTCTACACGGTGCGGGCAGGCTCTCCGAGACTCGTGAGCATCGACTTCATACGCGACCTTTGCGATATAGCGGACAAACACTGCGACGGCTTTATGCGCTTTACCAGCCGTTTCAACGTTGAGTTCCTCACGCCTCATGAGAAGAACGTCCCCCTCATCATCGAGGACCTCGGGAAGTTGGGGTTGCCCGTCGGCGGGGTCGGTCCCGCGATTTCGAATGTCGTCCACACTCAGGGATGGATCCATTGTCACAGTGCGGCGACGGACGCGTCCGGCCTGGTCAAGGCGATTATGGACGAGATGTACGATCACTTCGTCGAGACGAAACTGCCCAACCACGTGCGTATCGCCGTGGGATGTTGCATCAACATGTGCGGCGCCGTCCATTGTTCCGACATCGCGGTCGTCGGCGTCCACACCAAACCGCCGAGGCCCGACCATCAGAAGGTCATGGCCCAATGCGAGATACCGACGACCATCCAGGCGTGTCCCACGGGCGCCATACGGCGCCACCCGGATCAGAACGTGAAAAGCGTGGTCGTAAAGGAAGACCTTTGCATGTATTGCGGCAACTGCTTCACGGTCTGCCCTGCCATGCCCCTTGCCGACCCGGAAGGTGACGGCATTGCCATCTACGTGGGCGGCAAAGTGCCTAATGCACGGAAGCCCCCTATGTTTTCGAGGATGGTCGTACCTTTTCTACCGAACAGGCCACCCCGTTGGCCCGAAGTGGTGAAGGTGGTCCGCACGATTGTCGACGTTTACGGGGCCAATGCGAGGCCATACGAGCGGATCGGCGAATGGATCGAGCGAATCGGGTGGGAGGCCTTTTTCAAAAGGACCGAGATTCCCTTCACCGAGCAGCATATCGACGATTTCACCCACGCCGTCGATACCTACAGGACGACGACGCAGTTCAAGTGGTAATCTGGAAGGTCCCCACCGAAGGGCCGTGAGTCCGGTCCTTCGGTGGGGAAGACCCGAAGAGGCGCAAACGTAATCCGGATCGAAAGACGATCCGGATCAGCAGGCTTGGATGGGGGTTCGAATATGGCCGAAGTAACCGAAGAATTGAAGCAGAAGGTCCTGGATTATCTCAACACGGTCCCTCACGCGAAGAACAAGGAAGTGGCGCGGGCCGTGGGAGAGGAAAAGGCGATCGTCGACAAGGCAATCTCGGCCCTCAGCAAGGAGGATAAGATAGAATATATTTATCTTGGCGCCTCCTTCGTCAAGATTAAGGGAAAATAGAAGAGAAGCCGGCGAAGAGCGTTAACAAAACCTTATGATGAACGAAGCTTCTTTATCGTCCATCCCGCGTCTCGTGATCGGGGCACCCCAGGGCCGCTCCGGGAAGACGACGGTTTGTCTCGCCATTGCTCTGGGCCTTGTCCGACGTGGCTTCGACGTACGCTGTTTCAAGAAGGGACCCGATTTCATCGACCCTTCGTGGCTCAGGGAGGCATCCGGCCGGGACTGTTTCAACCTCGACGGTTTTATGATGTCGAAGGAGACGGTAAAAGCGGTTTTTGCAAAAAGGTCCACTGGGAGCGACATTGCCCTCGTCGAGGGGGCCATGGGCCTCTTCGACGGCCATGGAGAAGAAGGTGCATTCACCGTCGCAGATACGGCCCGCCTTATCGGGGCCCCCATCATCCTCGTCGTCAACGCCGCCCGTATGACCCAGAGCGCGGCGGCCATGGTGGCGGGGTATCAAGGCTTCGAGCCTGACACGCCTATCGCGGGGGTCATCCTCAATAACGTTTCCGGTGAGCGCCATCGGGGCAAACTGACCTCAGCCATAGAGAAGCATTGCCGCATTCCTGTGCTCGGGGCCATCCCGAAAAGCAGCCGCCTCGCCATCACCGAGCGCCACTTGGGCCTCGTGCCTTCCGTAGAGGAGTCGAAGGCTGCGGCCGTTTTGGAGACAATCGGGGAGGTGACCGATTCTCACATTGACTTCGAGGGGCTCCTGGCTGTGGCGAAGACCGCCTATCCCTTCAGGGTCGACGAATCGGGCGTTGAGGAGACAAAGGCTCCCCGCTGCACGATTGGAGTGATCAGGGACAGGTCCTTCAGCTTCTATTATCCGGAGAACCTCGAGGCGCTCCGAAAGGAGGGCGCGGAGCTGGTCTTCCTCGATTCCCTTGTTGACCTGCTCCTTCCGCCTCTGGACGGGCTCTATATCGGTGGCGGCTTCCCCGAGCTTTATGGCGCAGAGCTTCAGAGGAATGTCTCGTTCCGGCATGCCCTCTCGTCGGCCATAGAAAAAGGCTTGCCCGTCTATGCAGAGTGCGGCGGTCTCATGTACCTGTGCAGAGCTATCTTGTGGCAGGGGACGTCTTATGAAATGGTCGGGGCTATTCCGGCAGATGTCGAGCTCTCCGGCCGGCCCCAGGGACATGGATACGTCGAGGTAGAGGCGACCGGCGACCACCCTTTGTTCGAAGCGGGCAGGATAGTGCGGGGACATGAGTTCCACCACTCGAAGCTGCTCCCTTTCGAGGAACTCACGCCAGGCTACATGATGCGCAGGGGAAGGGGCATCGACGGGAAGACCGACGGCGTCCGCATACACAACGTGCTCGCCGCATACACGCACATTCACGCCCTCGGGGCGACGACATGGGCCGGGAGCTTCGTGGCGTTGGCTTCTCAACGACGGTTTTCGAAAGAGATCGCCGGGCAAGCCTTTGACGGGAGCGTCGGCCGGCTTTCACGATGAAAATAGAAATATCAACGAGGAGGAAATAGACATGGCAAAAGCACAGCTCGGCGGAAAAGAGATAGAAATCGATGAGGACGGCTTCATCCAGGAGCCGGAGAAATGGGACGACGCGGTGGCGGAGGATATCGCAAAGACTGAGGACGCCTCACCCATGGGCGAGGAGCACTGGAAGCTTGTCCGGTATCTGAGAGACTATTACATCAAGTACGAGATTGCCCCGCCCGTGAGGATGGTCGTCAAGCAGACCGGACTCGACCTGAAGAAAATCTATGAGCTTTTCCCTAGCGGACCGGCCAAGGGCGCCTGTAAGGTGGCGGGTCTTCCCAAACCTACAGGGTGCGTATAGAGAGGACGGTCAGCTCAAAGCGAGGTAAGAGGCCGGAAATGTACGGCGTAATTCTTTTGGTTGTATCCTACGTGTGTCTCGTGATCTTTGTCGCAAAAGTGGTAGAGGTGTGGAGGATGTACGCCCGCATGCCCGTTCATCTCAGGTGGGACCTGCACCCCACACCGCGCGACGAAGCTTCGCGCGGTGGCAGCGAGAGGGCCGGAGAAGCAAAAACTCTTCTCGCCGAGCTTCGCTACATGGCCAGGGAAGGATTGCTTTTTCAGCAATGCTTCAGAGCGAACAGGAGCCTCTGGTATGCGACCTATCCGTTTCACCTTGGCTTGTTCCTCAGCGTATTCTGGGTTTTTCTTCTCTTTGCGAGGGTACCTTTTCACGCCGGTCCGTCATGGCTGTTGAGTCTTCTCGATCAGTTGATCATCGTGTCCGGGGCAGGCGGACTCATACTGGGCGTTGCTGGTTGCGTCGGTTTAATCGTTGAGCGCATTCTTGATAGCCGCCTAAGGGTTTACACGACCGGCCGCGAATACGTCAACCTTTCCCTGATCCTGTTCGCGCTTGCCTTCGGTCTTGTCACCTGGATAGGGTCCGATAGCGATTTTTCATTGTGTCGGTCATACGTGCAGAGCCTCGTAACCCTTTCGGCCCCGCCTCCCGGTGACTGGCTTTTCTCCGCAGGGATTATACTCCTTTCGGTCTTCATTGCCTTCCTGCCCTTCAGCAGTCTTCAACATGGGATCGCGAAGTTCTTTAGCTATCATCGAGTGCGCTGGGATGATGAGCGTAACGTCAGGGGTGGCCGGTTGGAGAAAGAACTCCAAGATCAATTGAATTGGCCGGTGACGTGGTCGGCCCCTCATGTGAATTGTACGAGGTGGGCGGACGTGGCAGACAGAAAGGATGGCAAGGAAGGCGGCCGTTGAAAAAGAAAGTGAAGTTGCAAGATATTGGAATGAAAGAGGGACAATTCGTTACCCTTGAGCCGGAAGACCTTATACCTCTTCCCGAACCCCTTTGCATCGAAGACGAACCGCCCTTCGGGGAGCTTTCGGAAGAACAGAAGAAAAGGTTCGAGACGTCTCTTGACGGCTTCGTCGCAATAGGGATTCCGAAACCAGCCAGCAAGGAAGAGGAGGAGGCCCTGGTTGGAAAATTCCTTGTCGGTTTAAGAAAGCTTCTCAGTGACAAGGACAACTGGACCTTCCTTCAACCGCTCGTGCTGACGTTGGAGAACTGCACAAAGTGCCAGACGTGCAGCGACGCCTGTCCGGCCTACGTGGCGAGCGGCCGCCAGGAGGCTTACCGGCCTTCCTTCAGGGCAGAAGTTCTCAGGAGGATTATCCGAAAGTATCTGAAGAAGGACGCCTTAGGAGGCCTCGGCAAGGGGGCAATCGATCTCAATTGGGCCACTGTCGCAAGGCTGGGGGAACTTGCTTACCGGTGTACCTTATGCCGGAGATGCGCCCAGAGCTGTCCGATGGGCCTCGACAACGGCCTTGTAAGCCACGAGCTTAGAAAGCTCTTCAGCCAGGAGCTCGGCTTAGCCCCCCGGGAATTACATGAGCAGGGAACGATTAAACAGCTTTCCGTCGGCTCGACGACCGGTCTGTCGCCCAAGGCCCTGGCGAACATTATCTCCTTCATGGAGGACGAGATCGAAGAAAAGACCGGCGCAAGGGTTGAGATTCCCGTCGACAGAGCGGGTGCTGATATCCTCCTTATCCATAACGCAGGTGAGTACATGGCGTGGCCGGAGAATGTGGAAGCATTCGCCATCATCTTCAATGCGGCAGGTCTCAGCTGGACTCTTTCCAGCGAGGTTCTCGGCTACGACGCCGTCAACTACGGTGTCTGGTACGATGATATACAGGCTGCGCGGATCGCCATAAAACACGCCGAAGCGGCCCGCAGGCTGGAGGTCAATAAGATTTGTGTGGGCGAGTGCGGCCATGCTCACAAGGCGCTCATCACCATCGCCGACAGGGTTCTTACTGGCGATCTCAACATTCCCCGGGTGAGTGCCCTGCCGCTGCTGGCCGACCTCGTGGTCAACGAGAAGATCAAGCTTGATCCAACAAAGAACGACTTTCCCGTGACCCTCCACGACCCCTGCAACTTGGTCCGACTCATGGGCATTGTCGAGCCCCAGCGGCAGATCCTCCGGGCTATTTGTCCTCAATTCCGGGAAATGGGACCCCGCGGCGTCGAGAATTACTGCTGCGGCGGCGGCAGCGGCTTTGCCATCATGGAATCGATGAATTTCCCTGACTGGCGGAACGCCGTGTCAGGTCGCATGAAGCTGAAACAGATCATGGATGTCTTTCATGACATCCCCGATCCCTCTGTCAAGAAATATGTCTGCGCGCCATGCTCGAACTGTAAGGGGCAGATCAGGGGTCTCTTCGAGCGTTATAGCCTCTGGGAAAAGATGGGCATCCTTTACGGCGGCCTCGTGGAGTTGATCGTCAACGCCATGGTCGACGTCAAGGAGCCTTTCATACAGTGGGAGTGGCACTAGAAGATGAGGCAGAAAGAGGCTCCATGGGGGAGGAGAGGGGAACCGTTGCGCGAAGAGCTTGCGAATCATGGGGCACGAAGAATAATGGAGAGAAGAGAAGCCGTCCGTAAGCGCTGCTTCGGCGCCTGCCTTGACGCTTATCCCTCTGCGATCGTCGCGCTTCTGAGAAAGGAAAAGGACCGGTTCCAGAACCCGATAGGCTACTCGCTGGAAGCGGCAGTAGACGCCCTTTTCGACCTTCTTCAGGGTGTGTCGATGGAACATGGGCAACAGACAGTCGATGACGCTGTCCGCATCATGGCTGTCCAGTCCTGCCCCCCGTCACTGACCCTCTCGTTTATTCGCCTCTTCAAGGAGGCGGTCAGGGATGAACTGTCAGGCGGGGAGGGCGCAGCCGATCTCCCCCTCATCGAGGCACGCCTCGATGAGATCATGATGGGGGCCTTCGATTTTTATGTCGAATGCAGGGAACGCATCAACAGGGTCAGAACGGGCGAGGTCAAGGCAGCGCACGAGCGCCTCTCGCGCCTGCTCGGCTCCATGATGGGAAGTCACGCGGCGGAAGGAGAAGGACTCGAGGCGGTTGATGAGGAGACGGGCAGATGATATTGGCCCTTCTCGTGGTGATAGTCCTCGTTGCCATCCCGTGGGTGGGCGTAGGTCTGCTAGGTCTCAAGGCGCTTTTCGGCGTCATCCTGCCTTATGCGGCGCTTACCCTTTTTCTTGCCGGCTTCATTTGGCGGCTCCTTTCGTGGGGGCGCTCCCCCGTGCCGTTCCACATACCGACGGTCTGCGGCCAACAGAAGTCGCTTCCCTGGATAAAGGCCGGCAATATAGAGAGCCCCTCAACCAGGTGGGGAGTGGTTGCGAGAATGGCCCTCGAAGTCCTTCTTTTCCGCTCCCTCTGGCGGAACGACAGGACCGAGCTGAAGCGTCCGCAAAAGCTGATCTATAGTCCCAAGCGTTTCTTATGGCTCGGGGGCATACTTTTTCACTGGTCGCTCCTTGTGATCCTTCTGCGCCACCTCCGTCTCTTCACCGAGCCCGTACTGCCTGGTATCGCCTCTTTGCAGGATCTCGACGGGTTCTTCCAGATAGGGGTCCCCGCCCTATACATGAGCGACATAGTGATTTCCGTTGCTCTCATCTATCTCCTCATGCGGCGGCTCTTCTTTCCCCAGGTGCGACTGATTTCTCTTCCTTCCGACTATTTTGCTCTTTTCCTTCTCATGGCCGTGGCGGCTTCCGGCATCCTCATGCGTCATTTTTTCAAGGCGGACCTTGAGCAGGTAAAGGAAATCCTCCTCGGCATGATAAGCTTAAGACCAGCCTTGCCCGAGGCCCTCGGCCTGGCCTTCTATATTCACGTGTTCCTCGTTTCTGTTCTCGTCGCCTATTTCCCGTGGAGCAAGCTGATGCATGCTCCGGGCGTCATCCTGAGCCCCACGAGAAACCTGAGGAATGACAGCCGGGCCCGCCGCCATGTGAACCCCTGGGCCTACCCGGTGAAGGTCCATACGTACGAGGAGTATGAGGAAGAGTTCGGGGAAGCGATGAAGGAAGCCGGGATTCCGGTGGAGAAGGGGTAAGGGGCGCATATGGCCGAGCCGAAACAGGAAGAGCTTCTCGATATAGACCTGAAGCCCCTTAAGGCGCCGACGACCCTTCCGCCTTTCAGAAAGGGGACCTACGGCTACGGCGCGCCCTTGAAGCACCAGAAGTACCTCGGCCTTCCGAACCAGAAGGAGTGGCAGCCGACGGATGTTGACTGGAAGCTGCCCGAGAACTGGAAGGAGATCGTCCTTGAAGGAATGGGGAAGCTTCTTGCCCGCCACCGCTCGTTCAAGCTCTATCTCGATATCTGCGTCAGGTGTGGGGCCTGCGCCGACAAGTGCCACTACTTCATCGGCACGGGCGACCCGAGGAACATGCCTGTCATGCGCGCGGAGCTTCTGCGCTCGGTCTACCGCCGCTACTTTACCGTTGCGGGGCGGCTTTTAGGCAGGTTTGCAGGAGCCAGGGATCTGACCGAGGACGTCATAAAAGAATGGTTCTACTATTTTTACCAGTGTTCCGAGTGCCGCCGCTGCTCCGTCTACTGTCCTTACGGCATCGATACCTGTGAGATCACGATGATGGGAAGGGAGCTTTTGAACCTGCTCGGCCTCAACATCCAGTGGGTCGTGGAGCCGGCTTCCAACTGCTTCAGGACGGGGAACCATCTC
The DNA here is from genome assembly GCA_963750015.1 of uncultured delta proteobacterium. Taxonomy (GTDB): domain Bacteria; phylum Desulfobacterota; class Syntrophorhabdia; order Syntrophorhabdales; family WCHB1-27; genus CAVVNC01. The sequence goes on from CAVVPU010000143.1 coordinate 90,169, forward strand.
GGTATCCCCCCCCATGCGATGAAAGAAACCCTTGAGTTCGCTGTGGACGAGCTGCAGGGCATTACGGGGATCAAAGTCGACCTCCCTATCAACAGGAAGGGGGCTGAGATCCTTTTCGTCGCACCTTCCGCCGATTTTTTCGCGAACCCCCACTGGTATACTCTCCTGGGTTATCTTGCCCTCTTCCATGAGATAGGCCTTGACTATACCTGGAGCACTTACGCCTCAGAAGGGGGCAACTTCGGTCTTTTCCATTCCTCGGAGCTTGCAAAAAGACTCAACGCCAAGATATACGCCGAGGCAAAAAGACTCGGGGTTAGATGGGTCCTGGGCGGGGAGTGCGGCCATATGTGGCGGGTCCTTCATCAATATATGGATACTTTCAACGGTCCTGCCGATTTCCTCGAAGAGCCCGTCTCTCCTCTCACGGGGACGAAGTTTGAGAATGCTCGATCGACGAAAATGGTCCACGTCGCGGAGTTTACGGCCGACTTAATAAAGTGCGGCAACGTGAAGCTCGATCCGTCGAGGAACGATAAATACAGCATCACCTTCCACGACTCCTGCAATCCGGCCAGGGCCATGGGACTACTGGAAGAACCCCGTTTTATCTTAAACAGCGTGGCCAACCGTTTCTATGAGATGCCGGAAAATACCATCAGGGAGAAGACTTTCTGCTGCGGGAGCGGCGCAGGCCTCGGCTCTGATGAGAACATGGAGATGAGGCTCCGCGGGGGATTACCCCGGGCAAATGCAGTAAAGTACGTGGCCGAGCGCCACGGGGTGAACATGCTCGCCTGCATGTGCGCCATCGACAAGGCATCCTTGACGCCCCTTCTCGAATACTGGGTGCCCGGGGTGGAAGTGGGTGGGGTGCACGAATTCGTGGGCAACGCCCTCGTGATGAAAGGTGAGCAGCCGCGGACGACGAACCTGAGGGGGGAGCCGCTCACGGATCAGATCGGCGAATCAGGCAATGAGTGAGAGGATGCACGGCAAAGCTTTGGTCTTCGCAATTATTATCGTGGTTCTCGCCTCTCTTGCGGGGCTTTTCGTCTATTCGAGGGTAGGGGCGCAAGCCGGGTGGCCCCCGAAGCTCGAGGCTCCGCCCAAAGGTGAGAAACAGTGCGTGGAGTCGAAAGAATACATGCGCCGGCACCACGTGGACCTTCTGATCCAGTGGAGGGATAAGAGGGTGCGAGAAGGCGCCCTGAAATATATCGCTTCTGACGGGAAGGAATATACCATGAGCCTCAGCCAGACCTGCCTCGGCTGCCATTCGAACAAAGCCCAGTTCTGTGACCGGTGCCACGACCAGATGGGCGTCCAGCCCCCCTGCTTTGATTGCCACGTGCAGGCGGAAAAGGGAGAAGCGGCACGATGACGAGAAGGGAATTCCTTCGGATGATGGCTTTCTCGGGTTTTATCCTTGCCACACCTGCCTATATCTTAAAGGCAGCCGGTGCGAAGACGGGAGAGACCGAAAAAGCCCGAAAACAATGGGCCATGGCCGTCTCTGTATTCGGGTGCACGAAGAAAGAGGGGTGCACAACGTGCATCGATGCCTGCCGGCGCGTCCATAACATCCCCGATATCCCCGACCGCAGAAGGGAGATCAAGTGGATATGGAGCTCTCCCTTCGAATCGCTCTTTCCCGAAGAACCGGCATATATGGGGGACCTTAAAGGTCGACAGGTCCTGACCCTATGCAACCATTGCGAGAAACCTCCCTGCGTGTCGGTCTGCCCCACGAAGGCGACCTTCAGAAGAGACGACGGCATTGTCATGATGGATTATCACCGGTGCATCGGCTGCCGGTACTGTATGGCAGCTTGCCCCTATGGGGCGCGGAGCTTCAACTGGTTCGACCCCCGTCCATTCATTCGCTCCATGGACAAAGGGTACCCGACCCGTACTAAGGGCGTGGTGGAGAAGTGCAGCTTCTGTGAGGAGAGGCTTGCGACAGGGCTCGCGCCGGCTTGTGTCGAAGCATGCGAAGATAATTGCCTCACCTTCGGCGATCTGAGCGATGAAAAGTCATCAATAAGGCGCCTCCTCGCTTCGCGTCCGGCCCTTCGGCGGAAGGCCGAGCTGGGAACGGGGCCGAAGGTCTTCTACGTGCTGGCATAGCACTGCGGTGGAGATAGGTCATGATTGAAAGAGCAATAAAAGGCGGCAAGGGTTATTGGACGTGGCTCCTCTTTCTCTGTGCCCTGGTCGCCACGGGCTTCGCCTCCTATCTCTACCAGTGGAACCACGGTCTCTCAGTGACGGGCATGGGCCGGAGCGTCTCGTGGGGTCTCTATATCGCGAACTTCACCTTCTTCGTAGGCGTCGCCGCTTCGGCGGTCACCGTCGTCCTTCCGTACTACCTCCACAACGTGAAGGAATTCGGGAAGATTACGATACTCGGCGAGTTCCTCGCTGTCCCGGCCGTTGTCATGTCGCTCCTCTTCATCATCGTCGACCTCGGAAGACCTGACCGCGCGTTCAACCTGATCCTGCACCCGGCTCCTGCATCCTTGCTCTTCTGGGACATGATCGTCCTCAACGGGTATCTCGTCCTTAACCTTCTCATCGGGTGGTCGACCCTGGACGCGGAAAACAAGGAGGAGAAGCCCCTTCCATGGGTACGGTTCCTCATTCTTCTCTCCATTCCATGGGCAGTGAGCATCCACACGGTGACAGCCTTCATTTATCAGGGTCTCGTTGCCCGGCCCCTCTGGCACACTCCCCTCTGGGCGCCGCGGTTCCTCGCCTCCGCCTTTACCTCCGGACCTGCGCTGCTCATCTTAATGTCGCTCTTTATCCGGCGTGTGAGCCGCTTCGATCCGGGAAACGAGACCATCCAGAAGGTCGCCACCATCGCCACCTATGCGCTTCTCGTCAACATTTTCCTGCTCCTCGTCGAGCTTTTCACGACCCTCTACGGCGCCATACCTTCAGATGTCTCCCATCTTAAATACCTTTTCGTGGGTATCGACGGCCACAGGGCGCTCGTTCCCTGGACGTGGCTCTCCATGGCCTTGATGGGTGGTTCCGCGCTCGCCCTCCTGAGTAAGACCTTCAGGCAAAAAGATGCGCTCCTCGCTATGGTCTGCGTTGCAATCGTCGTAGGTGTCTGGATAGACAAAGGACTCGGCCTCGTTGTTCCGGGCTTTATCCCTTCCCCTCTCGGCGATGTCACCGAATACGGACCTACTCTTCCTGAGATCCTGATCGTGACCGGGGTCTGGGCGTTCGGCGCCCTCCTTGTCACCCTTCTTTACAGAATGGCCATATCTGTGAAGCTACACCAATAGGTAGGGGAATGGAATCTGTTTGTTACGGGCTGTGTGGACATAATTTGTTGCATTACCTTCATTTTTATAATAAGAATGTCATGCACGCAGAAAAGTACAAGGAGGATTCGTGGCATGAGCGTTTCGAGAAGGAGCCTTCTGAAAAGCGCCGGCGGCCTGATCGTGGGTCTCGGCATCGGTGCGGTCGCAGGCATACCGAAGAGCGCCACCGCCCAATCGCCGGCAGGGGCGCGGGAGCTGCCTTGGCCGTACAAGAAGCTTGACCCTGACGCGGTGGCCGAGCGGGGCTACGCCGGATACTACAAGGGGGCGTGCTGCTTCGGGGCCTTCGACGGCGTGGTCGGGGAGCTGCAAAGGGTAGTAGGAGGGCCGTACGACAATTTTCCCAACAGTCTAATGGGCTTCGGCGAAGGGGGCGTGGCAGGCATGTCCACACTCTGCGGCGCCCTGAACGGGGCGGCAATGGCCATATTCCTCACCGTGGGCGGCACTGACAAGGAGAGACACGATAGGGCCTTCGTTCTTATCAGGGACCTCTATAACTGGTACGAGCGGTCGCCGTTGCCTGACTACAGGCCAAAGAAGCTGAAGTTCGAGATCGTCTCGTCAATCTCCCGGTCCCAGCTCTGCCATGTCTCGGTGGCGAACTGGTGCAAGGTGTCTAAATTCAAATCCTTTTCCTCCGAGCGCGCCGAGAGGTGCGCCTGGATAGCAGCTTCCGTTGCCCGTAAGACAGCCATCATGCTGAACGAGAACGCGGAAGGGACTTTCAAGGCGGCCTATCCTCTTGCCGCTTCGGTGCAGGCGTGCCGGAGCTGTCATGACCAGGGCGGCTCCCTGGAGAATTCCCGAGGCATGATGGACTGCGGCGGATGTCACTTCACGGGCAAGAGTGCCCATCCGAAGATTTAGGAGCGGCTTAGGGCGGAAGATGGATTGGCGCGCATCAAGCGCCATAAGACAGAGGCAGTGAATAAGAACCTTGGGGAAGTGTTCTCGGAAAGACTAATCTTAGAAGGAGGAAGGCCGTGACAGACAAAACCAAACCAAAGGCGTCCGCAGCGGTAGCCCCACAGAATCCGACAGGTTTCGGATGGAAGGAGCTCTATCTGAAGGAGGATTGGTGGGCGATTTATCTGGGACTCGGCATCGTGGTCATCGGGTTTCTCGCGCTCGTGAGCGGAAGCACGGTGGTAAAGGCGCTCTCCATCAACCCAGGAGGGCTCAAGTGGACAACCTTCGGTCAACTGGGAAGCCATTTTGCCAATAATGCTCATCTCTACCTCCTGCAATTGCTCGCGTGGCTGATCATCTTCGGCGTGTCCACAAAAATAATGGGCGTTAAAGCTTCCCGCTTCATCCCCGCCTTCATCATCCTTTACATAATGTCGACCATCATGTTTGCAGTCGGAGGGTGGGTCAACGCCCAGAAGTACAACCTCGAGCCGCCTCTGGTGGCGCTCATCGTCGGGCTCTTGATCGCGAATGTGGTGCGTCTCCCTAAGTGGCTCGATTCCGGCTTCAGGGTCGAGTATTACGTGAAGACAGGCATCGTTCTACTGGGCGCCACCTTCCCCATCGCCCTCGTGGTTTCCGCCGGGCCCGTTGCCCTGCTCCAGGCCACGGTGATCTCTCTGCTCACCTGCCTGGTGATATACTTTGTCGCGACCAAGGTATTCGGCCTCGATAAACGGCTTGCTTCCCTCCTCGGAGTGGGAGGCGCGGTTTGTGGGGTTTCCGCGTCCATCGCAATCGCGAGCTCCGTGAAAGCGAAAAAGGAAGACCTCTATATCACGGTAACCCTCGTCGTGGTTTGGGCCCTGGTCATGATCTTTTTCATCCCCTTCATGTCCAAGCTCTTCCAGTTGAATGCAGGACAGGCGGGGGCATGGGTAGGGACCTCCGAGTTCGCCGACGCGGCAGGTTTTGCGGCAGCGAGTGCTTACGGTCGGATGGCGGGCAATGAGAATGCAGCCCTCCAGGCATTTACCCTCATGAAGGTAATAGGCAGGGATATCTGGATCGGCATCTGGTCTTTTATCTTCGCCCTCATCGCGTGCCTCAAGTGGGAGAAAGACGAGTGTGGCGTAAGGCCGAGCGCTATGGAAATATGGTGGAGGTTCCCCAAGTTCGTCATCGGCTTCTTCGTGGCTTCCCTTCTGGTGAGCGTCATAAGTGCAGGCTACACGACGCCGGTCTTTAACAAACTGGTGAGGCCCAACCTGATTAACCCTATTTCGTCGCTTCGGTCCTGGACATTCATATTCTGTTTCCTGAGCATAGGCCTTACAACGAGATTCAAGGAGCTCAAGGGGGCAGGCTGGAAGTCGCTCGGCGCTTTCAGTGCAGGGGTGGTCCTCAACGTGGTGCTCGGCTTTATACTCTCCGTTTACGTTTTTGGAGGGTATTGGACGGCCCTGGTGAAATAGCTTCCATCATTCGAGAATAGGAGGTCTTCTCGTGGACAGTGGTTGGGGATTGCGATGAGTGACCAGTGCTCGAATTGCACTCATTTCGAAGATGACCCTGCCTTCGTGGAGGCCTCCTTCCCCGGATTGAGATCTCTCGACTCCGCCTATTCGTCCGTGGCGGCCGGGGCAGGGGTCTGCCTGCGGTTCGGCCTCTTCGTCGCTCCCTGGAAGGGATGCGGGGGTTTTGAGACAAAGGGGCTTGGCACGGGGAGAAGCGAAAGATAAGCCCATCTTCCGCGGCGAAAAGACCGGCCGGGCAGCCGGAACTATCTCCTGCCTTTCAATAGCGTTCCGGCGATCTTCGCAAGAACGCTGTTCCCAAGTTTGTCGATATGACAGAGCTTCGACGGCTGTTTTACCAGGTCGGAGAAGGAAGGGTAGACGTGAATGATCGAGTCGAGCCTGTGAAAGGGTATGCCGAGGGTCTTGACGATCTGGGCTTCGTGAATCAGCTCGCCCGCCCGGGAACCAGCAATACGTACTCAACCAAAGGCGCTGCAACAGGAAGAT
>CAVVPU010000144.1:0-6096 GCA_963750015.1 uncultured delta proteobacterium
GTCCTCGAGCTTGTTGCGCTGTTTGAGAGTCTGATCTTCCTGATACTTGATTTTCGCGACCGCCGCCTGGGTGGCGCCGCCCTCGAAGAGGTTGACGTTCATGCCCAGGGTTGCCGAATAGTTGGTCTGATGAAAGAGGAACTGGTTCTGGGAATAGTTGATGCCGCCGTTCACGAAGATCGTGGGGTAGTAGTCGGCCTTCCGTGCAGTCTCGGTAAACTTCAGGGCCTTGATGGTGCCGTTCGCGATCAGCATTTCCGGCCTGTCTTTCAGGGCCTTGTCCCAGGCTTCATCCATGGTAAAAGGCGGCGGCTCGGGTTTGAACTCGATATCCACGACCTGCAAGGGCTTGCTCAGGGGACGAACGAGGAGGTTGTTTACCTTGGAGGCGGCCAGGGCCCTGGCGTTGTTTGCGTTGAGGAGCCTCTGGGTGCCGTCGATGAGGCGGACTTCTGCCTGAAGAAGGTCGTTCTTGGTAATCGAGCCCGCATCGTAAAGGTTCTGGGCGTCCCGCTTATGCGCTTCCAGCCTGGCCACCTCCTGCTGGGCCACGGTCACTACCTTCTCCGCCTCGAGAAGGTCGAAATATGAGGTGGTGAAATCGAGGGCCGTGAGGTTTTTCACCCGCCTGGTATCGAGCTTGCTGTTGCTTAAGAGCTCCTTGCTTGCCTTGTACTGGGAGACGGTCCTCCAGAAATCGAAGAGGGTCTCCTGGACCGAGGCGCTGAAAGACCAGAAATCGGTTGGGGCCTGAGGAACGACAATGGTCTCCGTTGCCGGGCCTTTGACGAGCGCCCCGTAGACCGGACCGACGGCTACCGGACTGGTCGTGGCGATCGCGCCCGCTTGGGTGACTCCCGCTATCTGGTATTCGAGGGAGGTGTGGGATGCAGACCCGTTGATGCTGGGGAAAAAGCCGGACCGGGCGATCCGGACGTCGGCGGAGGACATTAACTCCCCCTCCTGCGTTATCAGCACGTTGTGGCTCGCCGACATTACCTGCTCAAGTCCCTTCGCGAGGGTGACCACGTCTTCGGGAATCGCTTCCTGTGACGGGGCTGTCACGACAGCTCCGTTTCCCGGAGGGCCGGCGTTCTGTGCACGGCTCTGCCAGGGGATGATAATAATGGATAAGACAAAGACTGAAAGGATCGTGAGACGCTTCATACTATGGAACCTCTCTCCAAGCGTATTCTTATACTCGGCAGCTTTCAGGGGCCGCCACGTTTTTTACCGGATAAGGGAAATTCCGTACTTCTTTAGACGGTTGAGATCTCCTCGATATTGCCGAAAAGCGGTCGGTCATCCCAAAAAAACTTACACCTTTACGGGCTTCTTAGGAGCAAGAATGATGCCGCCCACGGGGAAAACTATCTCTTGTCCTCTTATACCACCTGGTTACCGGCTTTTCAACTCAGATGGCACATCCGTTTCTCGATTCCTTCGTCAAACCATTGCGGTATATCGCAGAAACTATTGTGCTATTTCACAATAGTCTGTTATGTTATTACATATCGCAGCCGATGGCAAGAGTTTAAAGGGGTGGATCGGGATAGATGATAGTGGACGAGAACGATTTTTTCAGACAGGCTACCTTGAGGATATGCGGCAGCCTCGATATGGAAGCCGCCCTTCAGAAATGCCTTCAGTACCTCAGCGAGGTCATGCCTGCGGACCATTTGATCCTCACTCTTTACGATAGGGGCCTGGGGGCGGTGCGGACGGTCGGCGTCGCTTCCCTTCTTGCCTCCCCGGAGATGAACACCATAATCCCTCTTTCGCCGGAAGCCCGCAGGATGCTCGAAGATCCTTCTTCTCTCACTGTCCTTTTTTTCGACCGGCCTGACCAGGGTTCCGTCTTTGTGAGGATCGTAAACGATCCCGACTTTGACCCGGTTTCCGGGCCCCTGCTCAGGACTGTCAATGCCCTGGATTCTTCGCTCCTGTCCATGCGTCTCGAGATCGGAGACACCAGGCTCGGAAACCTGATCCTGCGGGTGGAGGGGAAGGGAAGGTATACGGAAGAGCATGGACGCCTTCTGGCGCTCCTCAGGGAGCCTTTCGCCATAGCCCTTTCGAATGCGCTCAAACACCAGGAGTTGCTCGAGCTCAAAGACATCCTCGCAGATGACAACAAGTACTTGCACAGGGAGCTGTTTCACGTATCCGGCGATCGCATCATCGGCGCCGATGAGGGCCTAAGAGAGGTGATGGACCTGGTGAGGCAGGTGGCTTCCCTCGACAGCCACGTGCTCCTCAGGGGTGAGACGGGTGTGGGAAAGGACGTGATCGCCCACACGATACATGACTCGTCCGGGCGCAGGGACGGCCCTTTTATCAAGGTAAACTGCGGCGCTATTGTGGATACGCTCATCGACAGCGAGCTCTTCGGCCACGAGAAGGGGGCCTTTACCGGTGCCACGGTCCAGAAGCGTGGATACTTCGAGCTCGCAGACCATGGGACCATATTCCTCGATGAGATAGGGGAGCTGCCTCTTCCGGCGCAAGTGAGGCTGCTCAGGGTGCTCCAGTACCGTGAGATTCAGCGGGTCGGCGGCTCGGCTCCCGTTCCCACGGACATCCGTATCATAGCCGCCACCCATCGCGATCTCGAAGAGATGGTGGAGCTGGGGATATTCAGGCAGGACCTTTGGTTCCGCCTGAATATCTTTCCCATCCTCATCCCTCCCTTGAGAAAGAGGAAAACGGACATACCGGCGTTCGTTCAGCATTTCATACAGAGAAAATCGAGAGCCTTGAAGCTTCCTGCGATTCCCGCCCTGGCCCCTCAGGCCATAGACCGGCTTATGGCTTACGATTGGCCCGGAAACATTCGGGAACTGGAAAATTTGCTGGAACGGGCCTTGATCCTCAGCCGGGGAGGGCCGTTGACCTTCGACAGCCTGCTCGGTTCAGCGCCTGTTGAGAGTCGGGGTCAGTCGAGCTTAATCACCGATTTCCCCACCCCCCTGGATGAGGCGATGTCTTATCACATCCGGCGGGTCCTGCAAAGGACCGGGGGGAGGATCCACGGACCGGGCGGGGCGGCGGAGCTGCTGTGCATCAACCCGAGCACCTTGAGAAGCAAGATGAACAAGCTCGGCATCCCTTACGGACGGCGGGCTTGAAAAACGTCGCCTTCAGGGAGTCGCCTGGCCGGTGATCTTACCCCATGAATCCCGAAGGGGCACGATGCGGTTGAGCACGGGCTTACCCGGCGCCGAATCCAAATCGACGGAAAAATAGGCCAGCCTTTCGAACTGGTACCTGCTGCCGGGAACAGCCCCGGCGAGGCTCGGCTCGACCCGGCACCCCTTGAGGACCTCCAGGGACGCGGGGTTCAGGTATGAGGCGATCTCCCCTGGTGCGCTTGCCGGCTCGGGAACCTGGAAAAGCCGGTCGTAGAGGCGAACCTCTGCGTCAATTGAGTGGGCCGCTGACACCCAGTGGATCACGCCTTCCACCTTGCGCCCGTCCGCCGGCGGTCCGTTTCGCGTCGACCCATCGTAGCTGCAATGGACCTCGACGATTTCTCCCGTCTGCTCGTCCTTGACCACGCTCGCAAACTTGACGACATAGGAAGCCCGCAGCCGTACCTCCCGACCGGGAGCGAGGCGCTTGTACTTCTTTGGCGGGTTTTCGTCGAAATCGTCCCGCTCGATATAGAGGTATTTGGAAAATGGGACCTTGCGGTTTCCCATGTCGGGGTTCTGGGGATGGTTGGCGCACTCGAACTCCTCCACCGTGTCCTCGGGATAATTATCGATGACAAGCTTCAGGGGGTGGAGGACACCCATAACCCGGGGCGCACGCTCGTTCAGATCATCGCGAACGCAGTGTTCGAGAAGACCGATGTCCACGAGGTTTTCATTCTTGGCTACACCGATCTTTGCGCAGAAATTGCGGATCGACTCAGGCGTGTATCCCCGTCTCCTCATGCCGGCAACGGTCGGCATGCGGGGGTCGTCCCAGCCGGAGACATAACCGCCCTCGACCAGTTCGATGAGCTTGCGTTTGCTCACCACCGTGTAGCTCACGTTGAGCCTGGCGAACTCGATTTGCTGCGGCCTGTCCCAGTCGATGAGGGCATTGACGAGCCAGTCGTAGAGGGGACGGTTATTTTCGAATTCGAGGGTGCAGATGGAATAGGTGATCCTTTCGATGGAATCGGAGAGACAATGGGCAAAATCGTACATAGGGTAGATGACCCAGTCTGTGCCGGTCCGGTAATGGGGTGCCCGCTTTATACGATATATGATGGGATCGCGCATGAGCACGTTGGGAGAGGCCATGTCGATCTTCGCCCGCAGCACATGGGCCCCGTCTTCGAATTCGCCAGCCCGCATGCGGCCGAAGAGGTCGAGGTTCTCCTCTATGGAGCGGTTTCGATAGGGGCTCTCTCTGCCGGGCTCCGTGAGGGTACCCCTGTACTCACGTATTTCGTCCGCGCTCAGGCTGCACACGTATGCCTTGCCTGCTTTGACCAGATTTACGGCGAACTGGTAGAGTTGTCCAAAGTAGTCGGAGGCATAGAAGAGACGATCGTCCCAATCGAAACCCAACCAATGGACGTCCGTGATGATCGACTGCACGAACTCGAGCGACTCACCGCTCGGGTCTGTGTCGTCAAGGCGCAGGTTGCAGGTGCCTCCGTACTGGAGGGCAATGCCGAAATTGAGGCACACCGACTTTGCATGGCCTATGTGGAGGTAACCGTTCGGCTCGGGTGGAAAGCGTGTGGCGATCCGGTCCAAATGTTTGTGGGTCTTGAGGTCATCGTCGATGATCTCACGGATAAAATCGTTGGGAGGAGGGGCGTCGGCAGGGATCATATATTCACCTCATTGGCGGAAAGGATCGCCGGACGGACGACGGCTTGATAAGGCCTGCTTTGCCGGTCCGCGACCAATCCGTGGATTGAGGCGCTCATTCTCACGGTGACCTGGCGTCCTTTAGCGGAGTATAGCCGGAAGAAAGCCCATGTGTCAATACCGCCCTTGTCCCGCGCTCCTTTTCATGGTTTTCGGCTTCCCCTTCCGTACCGGCCCGACATGACCTTCCGGCAGCATGTGTGGGAAGAGGGGGGGTAGGGCGCATCTTCCTATCAGTCCCGGCAAATGGCGCAGCCGTTGCATCGGCTGATCTGCCCGTCGTCCCTGTAGACACCCTGCTTCCCCTGGAGGTTTTCCATGTGGACAGAATTTCCGTCCCTGAGTTTCATGTAACTGCCTTCGAGGGGTATCTTCCCGAGGCCGCCCGTTATGTCGAGTGCGTACTGGGGCAGGCAGAGGCCCGACACCGAGGCCCGGAGGGCGTGCATTATGGCAGCGCCGGTTTCAAGGCGAACCTTGAAATGGGTGGCGCCCATGACGTCATCGAGCTGAAACAGGTAATAAGGCTTAACGCCCGCTTCGACCAGTCTTTCAAAGAGGCGCGCGAGGATGTGGGGACAATCGTTTATGCGGCGCAGCAGTACCGTCTGGCTTACGACATAGGCGCCCGCCTCGTGGAGTCTCCTCAAGGCGCCCAGAGACTCGGCGGTCATCTCCCTTGGATGGTTGACGTGGAGGACGAACCACAGAGGGCCGTGCCGCTTCAAACTCCTTTTGTGGATTTCCAGCCGCTCCGGCAGGACCACTGGTACGCGGGAGCTTATCCGTATCACCTTGATATGATCGATGCCTCTCAACCGGGAGAGCAGATGGTCCAAATCGTCCGGGTCGAGCATGAGCGGATCGCCGCCCGACAGGATCACTTCCGATATGTCCGTGCTCCTTTTCAGGTATTGGAGGCTCTCCTCCCAAAACTCTTCAGGCCTGAACCCCTTGCCTACGAGGCGCCTCCGGTTACAGAAGCGGCAATACATGGCGCACTGAGAGGCAACGATAAAGACCCCCCGTTTCGGGTAACGCCTGAAGAATGTGGGAGTTGCGGCGATCGAGTGTTCCCCGAGCGGGTCCGGGACCCCCGTGCCGGCCAGTTCTTCCAGAGAGGGAACGGCCTGGAGGCGTATGGGGCAGACAGGATTGTCGCGATCCATCAGACCGGCGTAGTAGGCGGGTACCCTGAAGGGATAAACCTGTCCGACCGATTCGA
>CAVVPU010000145.1:0-12186 GCA_963750015.1 uncultured delta proteobacterium
GCAGGATGAATTGCCTGCAAGAGGGGGGACAGGGACTTCGACATTTCAACCGCCAAGATGAAGAAGGAGCCTATGGCGGGCGACAAGGTCAGCGTGAGGTACATGGAGAAAGACGGCAAGATGATGGCCCGTTCGGTCCACATGGGTAAGGCGAAGAAGATGAAAACCACCACCACTACCACAACAACAGACACAAAGGAAGAAACCACGAAGTAGGAATACCATTCACACCAGGGAAAGGGGAGACGGGGAGTCTCCCCTTTCTATCACGATTTGTTCTGTCTCCTTCAGAGAAACCAGATCGGGATAATGAAGCAACTCCTCTCGATAAGGGTTGGCACAACGGTCATTCTCAGTACCGCTTTACCGTGTGGTTAATGAGGAAACTGCCAGGACACCGGGCGGAGAGTCAAACATGAACAAAATTCTGAATTGGCAGAATGACTACGAGGAGAAATAACATGAAAAGCAAGGTAGGCAAAACCGACACGGAACTAAAGAACGATGTGCTTTCCGAGCTCAAATTTGAGCCAAGCGTAAAGGCTACAGACATAGGTGTCGTGGTGAAAGATGGAACGGTGACACTCAATGGCGACGTAGCCAACTATTCCGAAAAATGGGGTGCTGTGCGCGCGGCTCAGCGAATAGCCGGAGTGGAGGCAATCGCTGACGACATCAAAGTCACGCTGCTGGACTCGCTGCGCCATACCGACGGGGACATTGCCGCAGCAGCCGCAAATCAAATCGAGTGGTCCGCGGTGATTCCATCAGAGGCCGTTAAGGTGATCGTCCGCGACGGCTGGCTCACGCTGGAGGGCGAGGTGGAGTGGTGGTATCAGAAGAACTCCGCCGAAGACGCCGTGCGGCACTTGATAGGCGTCAAAGGGGTGTCTAATTGGATCTCGATCAAACCAAAACTGACGTCAGAGGAGGTCGAAACGGCCATTAAATCCGCCTTCGAGCGAAATGCCCTGTTGGAGGCCGGCAAGATCGAAGTGGAGAGTTATGGAAACAAGGTGACACTCCTCGGCAAAGTTCGGAACTATGCGGAGCGGGAAGAAGCCGAACGGGTCGCCTGGGCCGCGCCGGGGGTGTCCTCGGTGGACAATCAGACTCACGGTGAAGTGGTATGGGTTTGCGGAGTAACGTTAGAGATTCGCTGCTCTCACCGACAAGATATCCGAGCACGAGCCGCTAAACAAGGCACGACCAAATTGACGGTTGCGACTCAAGTGGCCTGGAATAACCTCGGGGCGGCAGTTCTCGGATTGCCGCCCCGAGTTGAAAGGTGGAGAAAGGGTCACCAAGAGAATGAGGTGATGGCGTTCGCCAACGATTACAGTCCGCACGAAAGGTCATTATTCGTGGCGTCCATGAGGTTTGCAAGGACGATATGAATCGACGGACTGCGCTTATCGATCTGAAAAGTGAATCTGCAAGAAAAGGATAGAGAATAGGGAGGAACAATATGGCGACATTGAAAGGATCACAGACGGAGAAGAATCTTCTGAAGGCCTTTGCAGGGGAGTCGCAGGCGAGGAATAGATATACCTATTTTTCGTCTCAGGCGAAGAAGGAGGGTTACGAGCAGATCGCGTGGATATTCACCGACACTGCCGAAAACGAAAAGGAACACGGGAAACGGTTCTTCACGTTCCTCGAGGGTGGGGATGTGGAGGTGACCGCGAGTTTCCCCACCGGCCCCATAGGCACAACCGCCGACAACCTCAGGGAAGCGGCGGCCGGTGAACACATGGAATGGGGTGCGCTCTATCCCGATTTTGCCTCGATGGCGGAAAAGGAGGGTTTTGGTGAAATCGCAAGGGTTTTCAGGATGATATCATCCGTCGAGTCGGGACACGAAAAGAGGTACCTTGCCCTTCTCGAGAACATCGAAAAGGCGAGGGTCTTCACCAGGGCCGGCTCGGTGAGGTGGCGGTGCAGGAACTGCGGATATGTCCATGAAGGCCCCGGAGCGCCGGAAGAATGCCCTGCCTGTGCCCATCCCCAGGCCTATTACGAACTGTTGGGGGAGAACTACTAAAGCCCCGGGGCTCGGGGTTGAGGATAGCGGTGGATAGCCGTTCTCTCCTTGCGCCGGCTCAGGCTGTGAAGGCTTACGGCTCCCGAAATTGCCGGACGTGTGCTATGAGGCCGCTCACCGCTACCCATCCCCGCGGCGCTCCCCAAGAAGTGGCTTCACGAAATATATTATGGGACATCAAAAGCGCGGCGCATTCGACATGGTCGGAGCAGGAGTAGTCTGTCGCGGTGACCGGGATATGGTCCCCGTTGGCTCAAATGGCTTCCTGGCTGACGCTATCCAGAGGAAGGTCACAAGGAGAGCGCAGGGGGTTGGATCATGTGCGGTCGAACCGTTTGGCCAACCAATAATGAGAGGAGCCATGTCTGAGTCCATCCTGATATTTGGTTTCTGTGAGGCAAAGGACGGGCTAAAGTGCTTTCCGACCGGCGTTCCAGAAGCACAAAAGGGGACCCAAGGGTCCCCTTTTGTGTGTCCATTATCTATGTCTGACTTGTCTGTTAGTACATACCTTCCATTCCACCCATGCCGCCGCCCGGTGGCATTTGAGGGTAAGATGTCTTTTCTTTCGGCTTCTCCGCGATCATCGCCTCGGTGGTAAGCAGAAGAGACGCGACGGAAGCAGCGTTCTGTAGTGCACTCCGGGCAACCTTGGTCGGATCGATGATGCCTGCTGCCTGCATGTCGTCGACGTAGACCTCTTTTGCCGCGTCGAAACCGAAACCGCCCTTACCGTTCTTCACCTTCTCGATGACTATGGAGCCATCGTGACCGGCGTTTTGGGCGATCCATCTGATGGGCTCTTCAAGGGCCTTCTTCACGATTTGAACCCCGATCTGCCGCTCCCCTTCGAGTTTAAGGGTATCAAGCTTCGCGATGGCCCTGATGAAGGCAACACCACCGCCGGGGATGACGCCTTCTTCCACGGCTGCCTTCGTCGCGTTGAGGGCGTCCTCGACGCGAGCCTTTTTCTCCTTCATTTCCGACTCGGTCGCGGCCCCCACGTTAATGACTGCGACGCCGCCAACCAATTTCGCGAGCCTTTCCTGGAGCTTCTCACGGTCATAGTCGGAGGTGGTCTCTTCGATCTGGGTCCTGATCTGTTTCACCCGGCCCTCGATATCCTTCTTGTTGCCGGCGCCGTCTACGATAGTCGTGTTGTCCTTATCGATGACGATCCTCTTTGCGGAACCGAGGTCCTTGATGCCGATGCTCTCGAGCTTGATGCCGAGCTCCTCGGAGACTACCTGGCCTCCGGTGAGAATGGCGATATCTTCGAGCATGGCCTTTCTTCTGTCGCCGAACCCCGGCGCCTTGACCGCCGCGACCTTGAGGGTTCCCCTCAGCTTGTTCACCACGAGAGTTGCGAGGGCCTCGCCCTCCACGTCTTCCGATATGATGAGGAGGGTTTTCCCCATCTTGGCAACCTGCTCGAGGATGGGCAGGAGGTCTTTCATGGCGCTAATCTTCTTTTCGTTGATGAGGATCACGGGCTCGTCGAGGACCGCTTCCATTTTGTCGGGGTTGGTGACGAAGTAGGGAGAGAGATAGCCCTTGTCAAATTGCATGCCCTCGACGATGTCAAGGGTAGTCTCCATGCTCTTTGCCTCTTCCACCGTAATGACGCCCTCTTTTCCGACCTTGCCCATGGCCTCGGCAATGATGTTGCCGATCGTCTCGTCGTTGTTCGCAGAGATCGTTCCTACCTGGGCAATCTCCTTCTGATCCTTCGTCGGTTTGGAGAGCTTTTTAAGCTCCTCGATCACGACCTCGACCGCCTTCTCGATACCCCGCTTCAATTCCATGGGGTTGTTTCCGGCGGCCACCAACTTTGCCCCCTCCCGGTAAATGGCCTGGGCAAGCACCGTTGCCGTGGTGGTGCCGTCACCGGCGATGTCCGAAGTCTTGCTCGCGACCTCTTTTACCATCTGGGCGCCCATGTTCTCGAACTTGTCCTCCAGCTCGATCTCCTTGGCCACCGTCACCCCGTCCTTCGTGATGGTCGGAGACCCGAACGACTTGTCTATTATGACGTTTCTTCCCTTGGGTCCCAAGGTCACCTTTACCGCGTCGGCAAGGGCGTTTACCCCTTTCAGGAGCGATTCCCGTGCCTTTTGGTCGTATAGAATTTCTTTGGACATATTATTTTCTCCTTTCTTAGTCTTGGATTATGGCGAGAATGTCATCTTCCCGAAGAATGAGGTGCTCCTCACCGTCGATTTTGATTTCCGTTCCCGAGTATTTGCCAAAAAGGATCTTGTCGCCTGCTTTTACTTCGGGCGCTAATCTCTGCCCCTCCTCCGTCATCTTGCCGCTGCCGACGGCGACCACACGACCCTCCTGGGGTTTCTCCTTGGCGGCATCCGGAATGATGATGCCCCCTTTCGTCTTCTCCTCTTCTTCGAGCCTCTTGACGACCACTCTGTCCTGCAACGGTTTATACTTCATCGTCTCGTACTCCTTTCCCAGTTTTGGGCATTGCTGCGATTGATGCTATGATTACTTGTTCCGCTTTCTCCCTATTCTTCTTCCGATTTTACGGAAGTGGTGTTCTCCACCTTACAACTCGCTGGCTCGCTTTCGCCTCCGGACCCCGTAATAGGTCTGCCGGTCGGCCTTAGCCATTGTTGCGGTCCCGGTCTTGACGGATGTAGAGAACACGGATGATAAGCCTGAGAGTCACTCTATCGCCCTCAGGCTTATCCCGCCTTATGCAGCGACCTTAGGCCGATTTCCTGGCATCCTCGAATTCGGCGTCTATCACATCGTCGTTGTCGGGGCCTGCGCCGCCCTGTTGTCCCTGGCCCGCAGCCCCGCCGGAAGCCGACGCCCCCTGACCGGCCGATTTGTAAAGCACCTCGGCCATCTTATGGGATATCATAGTGACGTCCTGCTCCGCGGCCTTCATCCGGTCGACGTCGGCTGAGCTCAGGGCCTCTTTCGCAGCCGAAAGCGCGTCTTCAATGGCTTTTACCTCGTCCGCCGGGAGCTTCTCCCTGCTCTCGCTCAGCGTCTTTCCCGTCCCGTAGACGAGGCTGTCGAGGCGGTTTTTGACCTCGATCTCTTCTTTACGCTTCCTGTCATCCTCGACATGCATCTCGGCATCTTTCACCATCTTCTGGATGTCCGCCTCGCTCATGCCGGTGGACGCGGTGATGGTGATCTGCTGCTCCTTGCCCGTGGCCATGTCTTTCGCCGATACGTGGAGGATGCCGTTGGCATCGATGTCGAAAGAGACCTCAATCTCCGGCATGCCACGGGGCGCCGTTGGCAGACCCTGGAGGTGGAACTTTCCAAGGGTCCTGTTATCCCTGGCCATCTCCCTCTCGCCTTGGAGCACGTGGATTTCCACCATAGTCTGGTTGTCCTCGGCGGTCGAAAATATTTGGCTTTTCTTTACCGGTATCGTGGTATTCCTCTCGACAATCTTTGTCGCCACTCCGCCCAAGGTCTCGATGCCGAGGGAAAGGGGCGTCACGTCGAGCAGTACGACATCCTTCACCTCGCCCGTGAGAACACCGCCCTGCACCGCAGCGCCGAGAGAGACGACCTCATCGGGGTTGACGCCCTTGTGGGGCTCCTTGCCGAAGAACTGCTTCACCAGTTCCTGCACCTTCGGTATTCTTGTCGACCCTCCGACGAGCACGACCTCATCGATCTTGTCGACGGAAAGCTTGGCATCGGCCATCGCCTTCTTGAGGGGCTCCATGGTCCTCTGAAAGAGATCGTCGCACATCCGTTCGAGGGTCGAGCGGGTAAGCTTGAGGGTAAGGTGCTTCGGCCCGTTCTGGTCTGCCGTGATGAAGGGCAGGTTGATCTCCGTCTCCATGGTCGAGGAAAGCTCTATCTTGGCCTTTTCAGCCGCGTCTTTAAGCCTCTGAACAGCCATACTGTCCCTGGACAAGTCGATGCCCTGTTCTTTCTTGAATTCGCCTATGAGCCATTCTATGACCTTCTGGTCGATGTCATCGCCACCCAAGTGGGTGTCACCGTTCGTGGAGAGCACCTCTACCACGTTATCGGCAACTTCCAGCACCGAGATGTCGAAGGTGCCGCCGCCGAAGTCATAGACGGCGATCTTTTCATTCTTCTTCTTGTCGAGGCCGTAGGCGAGAGCCGACGCCGTGGGCTCGTTGACGATGCGGAGCACGTTCAGGCCCGCGATCCTCCCGGCGTCCTTGGTCGCCTGTCTCTGGGAATCGTTAAAGTAGGCCGGCACGGTGATCACTGCGTCATCGACGGTCCTGCCGAGGTAATTCTCTGCGGACTTCTTCAGCTTCTGAAGTATGAAGGCCGATATCTCCTGGGGGCTATACTGTTTGCCCCTGACTTCCACCCGGGCATTGCCGTTTGAATCGGCCACTACCTTGTAAGGGACCTTCTCGTCCTTCACTTCCGAATACCGCCTCCCCATGAAGCGCTTGATTGAGAAAATCGTGTTCTCCGGATTGGTGATGGCCTGCCTTTTGGCGACCTGTCCGACGAGGACCTCGCCATTCTTCGTGAATCCCACCACGCTCGGTGTGGTTCGCTGCCCTTCCTCGTTCACGATCACCTTCGGTTCGCCGTTCTCCATCACGGAGACCACCGAGAAGGTCGTGCCGAGGTCTATGCCGATCACCTGCTTTCTTGCTGTCATATGCGCCCTCTTTTCCTCGAAAGGATAATATTCTATCTTGAGTCTACTCCTGGTGCTTATGCCTCTGTCACCGTGCTAGTCTTTCGCGAGCTCCGGTATTCGTCAAGAGAGAAGACCTTGCACGGCTCCTGCTGCCGCTCATTGATAATCAGCGGTATGCAACAACCAATTCATTATCGACCGTCCGGACGCCGGGTGCATTCCACGCTATTCGTGCGGCTTCGCCCTTTTGATACCATGACTTAACCGTACCGGTTAGAGTGACTTCATTGCCTGAAACTTTGACCATAATGTCACTATTATTCATAGACCACCAGTTGCGTCCAAGTGCGCTTTCTATGTTCTTTTTTTCAATCAGGTCCCGTGCTTCCGCCCGGATCGTGATGTTGTTTGACACACCCGTTACGCCCAAGAGGTTTCTCACTGCGTCTTCTGCAGCTTCCTTTTGATAATTCCATTCCAGTTCTCCTCCCAAGGTAACAAATCCTTTTTCAACTTTCACTTTTACCTTGTCCTTTGGTACTCGCCAATTCCACTTCAAGGCATGGAGTATTTCCGTCGCAATTTCGTTGTCATCCTTTTTAGCCCAAGTGCTACCATACTTAACTTCAATTTTCTCAACCACGGCCTTTACGCCGGCCACGTTCTTAGCTGCATCTTCTGCCTCTGTTTTCTTGGAGTATATATCAACAGTCCCTGTCAGGGTAACCACACCATCGTCAACGGTGACACCGATTTCTGCCGCGCTCAACAACGGTTCCCATTTGATTGCGTCTTGAACGTCTTTTTGTAGTTCTTCATTTGTTTTCATCTTATTTCTCCTGTGTTTGATAGTTTTGTCACGTTATTTTGTTCGTCTGACAGTAATTTCACCGTGTATTCCTGAATGATCGTCGATTTGTGCCGCGCCAGCCGTCTCGAGGATGGTTTTCGCCTTGGCCACCTCGCCCACCGTACCGTGGGCGATGACGACGAACTTGTCAGATTTGATCGCGGTCTCATACTTCAGGACACTGTCCCTGGGAATGCCAATGCTGTACAGCGCGGCAGCCAACGCACTCAGCCCGCCCATCACCGCGGCGCCTTCCAGTGCCGCGACAATCCAGGCCACGAGCGGGCCGAACACGATGAGGGGACCGATGCCCGGGATAACGAAAAGGGCCGACCCGAATAGCATGCCCCAAAAGCCGCCCCAAAACGCCCCCAGCTTGCCCCATACCTTCATGCGGTCGCCCGTGTTGTAGTAGCCGACGACATGCTCCTCGGGGTGATAGTCCTTGCCCACGATGGACAGGTTCTTCATGTCGAACCCCGACCGCTGGAGTTCTTTGATACTCGTTTCTGCCTTGATGTGAGAGTCGAAAATCCCTACCACTGCATTATGCTCAGCCACGGTTTATCTCCTTATGATTTTGATGATGTATTGGCCGTCATAGACCGCCCGGGTTGATAATGTTCCTGATTATGTGGATCCCGCAATCGTAATGATTCGCCTCCTCTCGTGCAAAAGACATGGCCAAACTCTACGAGCTTCTTTCAGGTACGTAGGTTTCAGAAAGGAGTTCTTCCGCTGGGCCCAGGTTTTTCCAAGGTGGATGTCTTTCCGTTCCACCCCGCGCAACGCCGACCTCGATCTTTTACGATTTGGCGGCTGCTTTATTGAGCGGGCAAGAGGCGGCGGCGGTCTGGTCATTACCAAGAGAAAGACTGTAGCCCTCGAACTGTTTCCGCCAGTCGCGCGCCCACTCCAACAGGTTGGCCGGCACTTGCGCCTGGTCGCCCCTCAAGTGTTCCTCTTCGGATTTGCGGCGGTCTTTTGCCTCGCTCGCCAGTTTTCCGAGTTTGCCCCGATACTCCTCGTTGTCTTCCATCGAGAGCGACTCCTGGGCATAAGCCTCGATCGTGAAGAGATGTTTCCTCACACACATCTCACCACCCGTCTCGCAGGGACACGTGGGGTCTGCTATGTGATCCTGCAGAAGGAGGAGTTCCTTCACCAACTGGTCATACTGCCAATTCAGAATTTTATCCATGCATACCTCCTCTTGGACATTTGGGTTTTGTCATAAGTTTTCAGGCTTTTGTTCAAAACACTTTGGTTCTCACATATTGTTCCAAACAGGCCCGCCTCCCCCTGCCGAAATGGGGTTTATGACGTCTCATAAGCCCCTCCTGACCCGCCTGCGGTGCATTCACGCATGGCGGGGGGAAATGAAATCCGGTAGTTGTTTATGAGCCTTGCCACATGGCGCGCCAAGGGATATTGGTATCATATTCACTCTCTCCGGCTTAGCGAGCGGCAGGTATAAGCTAATTACCGCGCCTTGTCCGGGTGTGCTCTCTACTTTCATGCTCCGGCCGTGTTCTTTGATGATATGGTAAGCTATCGGGAGACTACGGCCCTTACCGTTACCTGTCTTCGTTATAAAGAACGGTTCAAAGATTCTCTCCTTAGTCTTCGCGTCAATGCTTAACACCTGTATCGGCAAAGGAAACGAAAGCGCATGGGCCTGCGATAGAATTGAAGCCATTGAGAAGGGATTCAACTTCGAAATTGACCCGGCTCGTATTGGGTGAGAATATACCGCCATTAGGCATTACACCCATAGCATTCACCAAAGACACCTATATGCCATGCCCAAATGACACGGTTTGAAGCTGCCCATACCCTTGGCTCTGTGTAGACAGTGCCCTTCCACGTACCCTTTTCTTGGCTCGTTTTGACCTGGCTGGGCGGATGGGAACTTGCATTGCTGCCGATAGAATTTCCGGCAAGCCGCACGCTCCTCGCCTCTGCCCTCTGCGCCAATGTATGATATAGTTCTTAACGCGGGTTTCTGTTCCACTGCTCTCCAACCCCCAACCATGACGCCAACAATCTTACTCTTTGTTGGGATAGACTCAGACCAGCCGCATTCCGTTCCGCTCTCGCTTATGGCCTGACGATTGCTCATAAGCACTGAGGTCCGGGTCAGTCATCAACTCACGATTCCCAATACTTCGGCCGTTTGTAGTGATCGTAAAGTGTCTCTTCGTATTTCCGGTCGAAAGTTTCGGGGTGATACTCGGGGCCGTTTTTGATGGCCTCCCGGGAGAGGTCCACGTATAACGTGGAATCGTCCCAGCTCACCCGGTCGTTCCACTGCGGTGCAAGCAGCACTTTCCTGCCCGGCCACCAATTGTGCGTATCCACCACCATATAGCGAATCTCCCATGTGTCTCCGTCAATGATGAAGTCTTCCACATGGCCGATATTGCCGTCGGTGGCGTTGATATGATAGCCGGTCACTTTATTGGCGCTGCGCAAATGCGAATCGTAGGCTGCTTCGCGCTTCGCCTCTGCTTTTTCTTCTCTCCTCAGAGTGGCTTCCGAAAGACGAGGATAGGCCATGGTTCCCCACAAATCGTCACCTACCCAATAATACGGATAGCCGAAGTAGTCGAAGTACGATGTCTCGTGCTGCCGGGATACCGGCTTGTCAGTATCGATGCCGGGGCTCTTCTCCACCTGTTTCTTTGTCAGCGTCACATTGAGCCGTTTCTCCGATGAATTCACGTCTGTAAGCGCGAAAGGCGAGATAAGCACCTTCCGGTTCTCGAGCCAACTACCGGTTTCGGCCACCACATACCGGATGGTCCAGAAGCCGTCATCGAAGTAGAAATCATCCACCTTTCCGATATCGCCGTCCTTTGCGCCGATGGCATAGCCTTTCAGATCTCTCACGCTGTAGTGCATTTTCTCTCCCTCTTTCTTTTATGTCTTTCGTGTCGATGAATGCGTGCAGGGGAAGACCTGTCCAAGTAACGTAATGAAATTACTGTCTCCATCTATCACGGCATCCATGTGCTTCTTCAGAAAGAACCTTCACGCGTATGATGAGCAAGATCATGCTCATAGCAGATGCAAATGGTCTGCCAACAACCAGATAAGATGAGAAGTTTGGACAAATCCTTAAGTAACGAGGGTTTAGGGTGAGAAGAAAGAACGGTGGAGCGATGCAGGCCGTCCGTTTGGTCTCAGTATTTGGTGAAGTCTCAGGTTCCTGATAGACAGGTGGCGAGGGACGGGAGATTAATCAGAAGCTTTTGTTTCGGGCCGAATTATGCCGAGCTTGTGCATCCGCGCTCTCAGGGTGCTCGGGTGGAGACCCAGGATCGCTGCGGCCCCGTCCTTCCCGTTGATGCGCCATTGTGTTTCGATAAGGGTTCCGAGGATTTGATTTCGTTCCCTTTACTCCAGGGTCCTCGCGGTGGATGGCGATGGAGAGGATAACGTCTCCAGTTTACCATCCAGTTGTAAGGTCAGCCCCGGGCAGAGGATCACGGCCCGCTCGAGGACACTCTCCAGCTCCCGGACGTTGCCGGGTCATGAGTAGGCCCGCAGCGCCTTCGTGGTCTCTTTCTGGATCGACGGGATCTGTTTTCCCAATTTTCTGGCATAGCGCTCTACGAAGGCCTGGACCAGAAGCGGGATGTCATCTTTGCGCTGCCGCAGTGGAGGAACGGTGATAGGGAAGGGGTTGAGCCACTACTATCGCTGATTCGATACTCTAAACGACCAAAGGACTATCTCAGCCTATTTCCGGATTACAACGCGAGACGCTTATGTATCCACTCCTCTGCGTAGGCTTTCCCGCAGATAAGAGCGGTCGCCCATCATGTGCAATAGAGGGCCGTGTTTCGCAAATTCCACGATGCTGACAGCGGCTACAGGCATGCCAAGGCGATCGCGATAACGCCCCACGTCGATGCCTAACAATGAGCACAGCATAATTCGGGTCGTGGCCTTATGGGAAACGACGAGGACATTTCCCGTAGGGCAAGTTTTCTCAATTTCCTCAAGTACAAGTGAGCTGCGCCGCGCGACATCGATGCCCCTTTGTCCTCCGGTGGGAGCATTCCATCCCGGATCGGTCAACCAGCGAACATAGTCGTCGTGGAACTCGTGATCAATATCTTCGGGAGTCTTACCCTCCCACTGACCATAAGCAATTTCTTTCAACCCTTCCTTGAGTTGCATTCGTATTCCCATGGCCTCGCAAAGAGGTTTGGCCGTGGCTACGGCACGGCGCAGGGGACTGGAAAAAACGGCGGCCCATGGAAGAGATTTATAGGCTTCGGCGAAATCCTCTGCCATCTCATAGCCTGCCGGGGTCAAGTCCGGGTTTATAGTCCCGCAGTAACCGCCCGTCCGGCTGGCAGTGGTTTCCCCGTGTCTCAAAAAATAGATGATTAAACTCATAAGTGAGTACTCCCCTTCGTTTTGAACGCACGAGACCCGACTCGGGTCAGGTACAGCCTTTGCCTATCGTGCCCGCGAGTCCTTACTTGTTCTCCATTTCGGGCCCGTACCGGCCAAGGCGTGCGCCACTGTTGCACCTGGCCCGATGATAGAGGGCCTGCTGCGCCGCCGGCACATTTGCCTGTTGACCCTTCCATATTTCCAGCGCGGGTTGCTGGATGGCGCGGGCAAAGGAAAAGGCCAAGGCCCAAGGCAGCCGCG
>CAVVPU010000146.1:0-19884 GCA_963750015.1 uncultured delta proteobacterium
AAAAACTCAGCCATCCAGCCGCCGCGCAGAGGCGATCCCAGCCTTTATCTGCTATAAAGAGACAACCGCGCTGCTTCGCATCGGCAGAATGAGTGACACCTGACTCTGGCCCTCGAAGCAGGCTTTCAGACTGGGGAAATGCCCCTGTCCGCCGCCTTGATCGAGTCCGTACTGTCACGCCAGCTCGACGATCTTGAGCCAACCCTCACCCGCCATGGCTACCAGATAAAAGACCTGGCCGAACTGTTTGACGCCAAACCAGCGGAGATCAAAGCTCTCTTCAACAATACCCTCGATGCCTCTCGCGCAATGGAATTGCGGACCCAGTTTCAGGCAGCTGGACTGCCTGTCTAGCGCAGCCTGCATGTCTCGGACACTCCGACCAACGCACCTATCGACCCACCTTGCGTTTTCGTCTCGGAAGTCTCACGAAGCAGTTCACGGCCGCCCTCATACTGAAGCTCGCCGAAGAGGGAAAGCTGACCCTCGACGACACCCTGCACCAGTGGCTTCCGGGTCTCGGTGTGCCTTATGACACTCAAATCACGATCCGCATGCTCCTCAATCATACGAGCGGCGTAGCCGATTACGCCACAGCGAACTTCTGGAATAACCTGGTTTTTCCGAACCCCTACAGGCCTGGCAACCTTCCCAACTGGTCCAGCTCGCCCTGCAGCAGGCCTCCGTCCAGCCGGGCACCGTTTACGAATATTGCAATACAGGCTATATTCTGGCCGGCATGATCGCTGAAACCGCCTCCGGCGAATCGGCCGGCGACGCTATGGCAAGGCGTTTCTTCGTTCCCCTCGGCATGAACGACACGGAGTTGGCAGTCGACTCGACGCTGAGCGGTTCATACGCCCACGGGTATTTACGATTGCCGGGAAGCCCCGGCGTCGGCGACGTCTCCGGCTGGAACCCGAGCAGTGCCTGGACCGCCGGCTCCCTGATCAGCACCGCTTCCGACCTGCTGATCTGGGCGAACGCCCTCTTCGGCGGCCAGGTCCTGTCGCAGGCCTCCCTCGACGCCATGATCACCCCGGTCGCTCCTTCAACTTTTTACGGGATGGGGTATGGGATCAGCCAGACCTCCGACGGGCGCACCATTTATTACCATTCGGGATTGATACCGGGCTACTCCTCCATTATCGGCCGTGATCAGAAAAGCGGGCTGACGATAGTGGTCCTCACGAACCGGGAAGACATTTCTGTCGAAACGAACGATGTGCTCAATCCGGTTTTCGAAGGAGCCCTCAGCCTGCTGCCATAGAAGGTGAGGTCGGATTATAGCGATGAACATGAACAGGACACTGACGGTACGGGCCATGGAACGCAACGAGATGGATTGGGCCGTCGAACGGGCGGCAGCCGAAGGATGGAACCCAGGCCTGAACGACGGGGGGTGCTTTTTCGACACGGACCCCGGAGGTTTTATGATCGCAACTGTCGACGGGGCGCCGGTAGGTTGCATCTCTGCTGTTTCCTACAAAAAAGCCTTCGCCTTTATCGGCTTCTACATCGTGCTCCCGGAATACAGGGGAAAAGGATATGGACTTTCTCTTTGGAAAGCCGCCATGGAGCGGCTGAAGGGCCAAAACATCGGCCTGGACGGAGTGGTCGAACAACAAGGCAACTATCAGCGATCCGGCTTCCGCCTCGCTTACCGGAACATCCGCTACGAGGGCATTTCGGCCTCTTCATGGGAAGGCGGCAAAGAACTTGTCCCGCTGGACGGTGTCCCCAAAGGGCTCGTCGAGAAGTATGACCTCCGCTGTTTCCCCGTTCCGCGAAAGAGTTTTCTCGCCCGTTGGCTCTCCATGCCGCAGTCCAGGGGGGCAGCCTTCCTGGAAAATGGGGTGCTCTCCGGCTACGGCGTCCTGCGCAAATGCAGGCAGGGGTACAAGATAGGCCCTCTCTTTGCCGACGATTTGGACAAGGCCGAGTCTATCATGTTGTTCCTCATGTCATATGCGGAAGAAGGGGCGCCCGTCTATTTGGACGTGCCCGAAGTGAACGCTCAGGCAGTGAGGATGGCAGAGGTTCACGGCATGAAGAAGGTATTCGAGACGGCGAGAATGTATACCGGTCCCGGCCCCGAGATCGAGCTCAACAAAGTTTTTGGCGTTACCACCTTCGAGTTGGGTTGAGAATGGGCAAGAGATGAGAATCCTCGATACAGGAAGTCTTTTCGCACATGGCAGGCGCCGCGACACATTGGTTCCTTTGGCAACGCTTGCCTGCCTGATCGCTGCCCTGTTTTTCGCCGGGTGCTCGGGTTCGAACACCTCCTACGTCAACTTCCCGTACACGCAAACCATTGCCCAGGGGCAGGTTGCAGCGGCGCAGGCCCTGGCTGACACCGGATCGTCATCCATCTCGGTCACACTTGTCGACAGCGGACGGGTAATCTGGACCCAGTCTTTCGGGCTGGCCGACGAGGAGGCCAACATACCGGCCACCCCGGACACCAGGTATTGCATCGGCTCCACGAGCAAGATGTTCGCCGCCGTTGCCACCATGCTGCTTGTCGAGCGATGGGGCGTATCTCTCGACCAACCCCTCACGACGTACATACCCGGTTTCACCATGGAGTCGCCTGAGTACACCAGGATTACCGTCAGGATGCTCCTCAACCACTCCGCCGGTTTCCCGGGATCGTCGAACCTGAACGCCGAAACGTTCGGCTCCCCCTTTACCGGCTTTGCCCAGACATTGCTTGAGTCGCTCGCGATCCAGAAGCTGAAGTACACTCCCGGCTACCTGAGCGTCTACACGAACGATTGCTTCAGCATGGTCGAAAACCTGGTCGCGGCGGTGACCGGGAAGAGCTATCCCGAATTCGTCCGGGAGCAGATCCTTACCCCTCTCGGCATGGCCACAAGCCTTTATCCATCGGAGCCGATTCCGGCCGGGACCTACGCCAAGACCTATTCGGGCGGCGTCCTTCAGCCGCAGCAGTTCGTCAATAGCTACGCGTCGGGCGGCCTCTACAGCACGGCATCGGATATGGCCCGTTTCGCGATGATGCTGCTCAATGGCGGCTCTTACGGCTCGTCCCGCCTTTTGGCCGGTTCATCGGTCGCGCAGATGGGCACGGACCAAACCGCGCCGTTCAATCCCATGCCCTGCGATGCGTTCCGTTACGGCCTGGGTTGGGATTCCGTCACGCAGCCGGGGCTGAAAGCGGTGGGGATCAACGCGTGGCAGAAGGGAGGCGACGCGAGCAACTACGGCTCTTCCCTGATCGTGTCACCCGATGCGGGGCTCGCGGTTTTCGTGGTGGGCGCATCCGGCCTCTCCTCGACCACGGCGGGTGCCCTCGCCGAGCAAATCCTCCTTCTGGCGCTCACGGAAAGGGGCTCCATTACCGCGATGCCGCAGAAATTGACATCCTCCCCTCTCCCCACGCTACCGGTGGCCCCGCAAGATCAGGCCGACATCACAGGATACTACGGGAACAACGATGGCGCGGTCCGCGTGAGTTTCGGATCGGGTGGCCTGGCTAGCGTCGACAAATGGAGTGCGACCGGGTGGATCACCGCGCTCGGCAATCTCCAGCTTCGAAGCGACGGGTGGTATGCGTCCGATAAGAATCCGCTGACGGGCGTCACCTCGATAACAGCCGCAGGAAACCGCTACCTCGCAATTCGCTATGTCGGGGGCTACGGCCATTATACGAACCAGCTTCTTTACGCACAGCAGACTCCAGGCGACGACGGCGATTCCTGCCGACTGGCAGGCGCGCGCCGGCAACGTCTGGCTGCTGGCCAACGAGCTCTCCTATGGGACGGAGTTCTCCCCGACCGGGGACCCGCGCCTCAACATCACCTCTATCCCGGGCATGCCTGCCGGCTACCTCATGGGCTCAAACCTCGGCGTGGTCGACCCACAGGACCCCGACAGGCTCAGCGGCATGATTCTCCTCATTCCCACGTTGTTCGGAAGAGACCTGACGGATATCGTCGTGGACCGGCGAGGAGGTGAGGAATGGCTCTGGTGCGGCAGCCTCCTCTATCGCCCCCTGGCCACTATGCCGGTGCTCGGCACGGGGAGCGCGGCAATTTCGATCGGTACGGAAGGCTATGCAGAGTGGCGTGAGCTGCCGTCCGCGGGGTCCGTGACAATAACGGGCGCGAGCGCCTGGAAGCTCTACGATTCGGGGTTTACGCAGCAGGCATCGGGTGACGGTGACGGCGCGACGCCCCTGCCCGGGACCGGAAGCGGGTCATACCTCATACTCTTCGGCCCGGCAAACGCGACCATTCAGCTAAACGTGGCTCCCTGATCTCAAAGAACCGCGCATATAGAAATATCGCGAAGCTCGAAAGTTGAAGATAGAAGAGCGAACGAGGAAAGGACCGATGGGACCGGCCCGGCACCCTATACCCCGAATACCGCCGTCCTGCTGAAAGATACCCTCGGGGTCCCCTTAACCTTGAGGCCCGCGGCGGCTGCCTGATGGACGGTCTCTGAAAAGGCCTTCTTTGTCACGTGAAGATGGGGCTCGACGAGAAGGAACTTACCTCCCGGCTTCAAAAGGTGGGCGACCTGCCTGAAGAATTCCTGCTTGTCGGGCACCTCGTGGACCATCCAGAAGGCGAGGATAAAATCGGCCTTGTCGCTCACTCCGAATTGCTTGGGTCCGGCAAGGTGCGTCTTGAGCCGGTCGGCCAGTCCAAGCCGAGCCACCCGCTTCGCAAGGGCGTCGAGCATCTTTTGCTGAATGTCGATCGCGACGACCTTGCCTTTCCTGCCCACGAGCTTGCACATGGCCCTCGTAAAATAGCCCATTCCCGGACCGATATCTATCACGGTATTGCCTTGCCTGATGTAGGGCGACATTATACGCTCAGGGTTGTGAAAGAGACGGCGAAGGGGATTGTCGAAGGTAAAGCAGCACCACCACGGGCACACATGGTCGCCCCTCACAAAAAGCAGATCGAGTGGATTCTTCATGAGACCCCCCTTAAAGACTTCGATGTGAGAGGGGAGATGGGAGACCGCTCGTTCCACTCGCTTGGGAGCAAGAAAAGCTCTTTCTCTCCCCGCTCCATAGTTCCGAAGGGACTATCTCCCATCTCCCCTCTCCGGCTATTCTACCTCGGCTTCCAGATCACCATTCTCTTTTTCCCTGCCATTTCCTTGGCAAGATCATCAATCGGCCCGCACTTGAGGCATCGGGCCATGCAGTGCTGGACACACGCCGGCTGGAGGCCTTTCTTTCTCCTCCCCGCGCAGAGCACGCAAAGCTCGGTGGGAAAAGGCAGGTATGCGAGGTAATTCTTGCTCTTCGGCAGGTTCTCCACCACCTCGATCACCTTCATCCCCGACATGCCCGCGGGCCATCCGTACTCCTGGGCGCAGGCAACCACGCAGGCGAAGCAGCCGGTGCAGTATTCATATTCGATCAGGAGGCCGTGTTCCTCTTTCTCGCTCACTTCGTGCTCCTTTCCCGGTCCGCCTTGTAGATCCTGCACATGGAATGCTTGATGGGTGACCCGAGACCGTCCTTGCCCTGATAGCCCATGGGGATGAGCAGGTTGATATTCGACTCCCACGTGCCGTAAAGCTCAGGCTCCGCCCCCTTCTTTTCGGGGAACCACCAGCCATGGGCCGCCATGATCATCCAGGGCGGCACCACCGGGGTCAGCTTCGCCTTGAGCTTCGCCCTTCCGAGCCAATTCTCGATCCAGACCCACTCGCCATTCCCGATATCGTGAAGGAGTGCCGTATCGGGATGGATCTCGACGATGGGATCGGGATCGAGGGCCCGCAACCACGGGATCTGCCGATGTTCCGTGTGAAAGTAGACCGGCGAGCGCCTGCCCGTGGAAAGGATCAGGGGATACTCTTTGGCGAGGTCCGGCCTGCTCACGGGGGTAAAGGGCGGCTCTTCATGGTGCGGCAGGGGTTCGAGGCCCCACCCCTCGCGGAGCGTCGAGTAAAGCTCGAAGAGACCGCTCGGCGTATTGAACCCAGGACGCTTATCCGAGCGGAGCAGCCCCTTTTCAAAGCGACGGTAGGGCCGGCTCGGATGGCCGACGGGCGGATAGGCCCAGGTTTGAGCCTGCAATTCCTTGTAGGTAAAGCCGGAGGGCTTGATAATATCGTCGAAAAGCTCCTCGACACTCTTCCACTTGAGGTCGGGATCGAAGCGGCGGGCCAGCTCGAAATTGATCTCCACGTCCGGCTTGCAGTCATCCACGGTCACGGCCTTGTTGATGGTCTGCAAAGGCACCCACCAGCTCCGCACCCCGTCCTTTTCCAGGAAGGTGGCGGCCGGGAGCACCACGTCGGCATACTGGGCGGTGGCGGTCATGAAAAGGTCGGAGACAACGATGAACTCGACCTTCCCGAAGGCTTCCCGCCACTGTTTGGGATCGAGGCCGAGGCCTCCTAAGGTATTCGCGCCCTGAAACCATAAACCGCGCACCGCATAAGGTTTGCCGCTCTTGATCTGTTCGAGCATCACGTCCGTCTGGGTGCGCCAGATGAAGCGGTTGAAGGGGCCATACTGGGCCGCGCCTATGCGGGGCTTGTCCTGCTCTTTGTCCTTGAGCTTGATCACCCCCTCCGATCCGGGCAGGGCGTAGGCCACGGCGTCGAAGGCCGACCGGGCAAAGACATTACCGCCCGGCACATCGAGATTCCCCGTGAGGGCCCACAGGGCGGCCATTGCCTGGCAGAGCGGGGTGATGGCCGGGGTCATGTCCACGGGCACGCCCCACTGGATGGAAGCGGGCGAGCTTTTTGCGTAGAAGCGGGCCGCTTTCGCGATGTCCCCGGCAGGCACCATGGTTATGCGGGCGACCTCTTCCAGGGGATATTTGTCGACCTCTGCCCGGAAGGCGTCCCACACGGTATGGCAGAAGACCGATCCACCAGATGCCAGGGGATCTCTCGTCTGCCCGAGACCACGGGCTCCACATCGGGGCGGTCGAAGGCGACGGAGCCTGTTTTCCAGACGGCCGGCCCCTCCGCTTTCTTGTCCCAGACGACGAAGTCATCGAAGCTGCCGCCCGGCACGACGTCGGAGCCTCTGAGAAGGATGCCCGTATCTTCGCGCACGAGATGGTTTCCGTTGGTCCATGATTCGAGAAAGGCGTGATCGAAGAGGTCCTCGTCGATGATCACTTTCAGAAAACCCATGGCCAGGGCAGAATCAGTGCCCGGCCGTAAGGCCAGCCAGTGCTCGGCCCGTGAGGCGAACCAGGAAAGGCGCGGATCTATGGAGATGATCTTCGTGCCCCGCTTCATGAGGTCGATGATCCAGTGGCCGAAGAGGTTGTCAGGACACGTTGCCGCTATGTTGTAGCCCCACACGATCATGCACTCGGGCACCTTGAACTCGGGGTCGTCGTACCGGTCGGGGAGCCACTGGGCCGCATCGAAGACGCAGTAGTCGCCCTGGACCGTGTCGAGGGCGGCTATCCGGGGACTATAGCAGGCATTGCCGGAGAGACCGAAGCTCACATTGGGGGTGCCATAGGCATAGGCGAGCAGGCAAAGCCAGGGGGCAATGTCGCGGCCGGTGCCCATGACGAAGGTCATGGCTTCCGGGCCCGACTCCTCCTTGATGCTCGTCATCCTGCTCTCTATGAGATCGAAGGCCTCATCCCAGGAGATCTCCTCCCACTTGTCTTCCCCCCTCTCCCCTACCCTTTTCAGGGGTTTTCGCAGTCTCTGCGGATGGTCTATGTACTGGGTCATGGCAAGGGCCCGTGCACACAAGCGGCCCTGGTTCCAGGGGTGGTCGGGGTCGCCCTCTATCTTGACGAGCTTGCCGTCCGCGATGTGGGCCAAAACCCCACAGCCTCCGTGACAACCGGGACCCGCAGACCATGTGGTGGTCCGTACCACCCGGACATCTTTCTTCTTCATCCCTATGCTCCCATATCCGAAAGTCCCAAGCGAAATCACGAGGCCCTTCCGGTTTCTGCAAGCCCAAATTATAGCACAACTTCGATAAATGCCTGCTGCTCTCCAGAGCACACACGTTTGGAAATCCAAGGGTGACTTCAAGAAACGTATACGGGACAACAGACCGACTAAGAGACAAGACAAGTGCGGGCACATTGAGGCGCGATTTAAAAAAAGTGTTGACAAATAGGGGCGGCCTCTGCAATGATTCTGTATTGCGAAACGATGTATCGCTATACGGAACGAAAAACAGATCATGATAAAGCCGAATAACCTTGTCCAGACCATCGAACGCGTCTCCGCTATCATAGACCTGATCGGAGAAAACCGTGACGGGACAAGCATCAAAGACGTCTCTTCGAGACTCGCCCTGCCGAAAGGCACCGTACACCGCCTCCTTTCCTCTTTGGTCTATTGCGGCTACCTGCGCCAGGACACTGCCACGAGAAACTATTTCCTGGGCCTGAAACTGCTTCACCTCGGCGGACTGGCCTCGTCGCAACTGGACATCAGGAGAATAGCCCGCCCCTTTCTTCAGGCGATTGCGGAGAAAAGCAAAGAGACCGTTCATATGGTGGTCTGGGATGAAGGCGAAGTGGTTTACATCGATAAGGTAGAATCCTCTCAGGGCCTGGGTGGGTTGCGGATGGCCTCGAAGGTTGGCGCACGGAATCCGGCCCATTGCAGCGCCGTGGGCAAAGTCTTTCTCTCCTATCTTTCCGATGAGGAGATCGTCGAATTCATCCGCCTGAAAGGCCTGGCTCCGAGGACTGCCAATACGATCTCGGAACCAGGGTCCTTGAGACGGGAGCTTGAGGCAATCAGGGCCCAGGGGTACGCTATCGATGATGAGGAGAACGAGGAGGGCATCCGGTGTGTAGGGGCGCCGATCCTCGATAATGAGGGCAAGCCGGTGGCGGCCATAAGTGTCTCGGGTCCCACGGTCCGGGTTACGAAGGAGACTATCCGCGACGCCCTGATGAAAGAGATCGTCGCGGGCGCTTTGGAGATATCCCGCACACTCGGTTATCGGCTGCCCATCCTAGGGGCAAAGAAAGAGAGAAGAGCGACCATAAATACCTGACAGGGCGAAAAGGTGGAGGGTCCGGATGGCACAGCACGAGCGTTTTCATTACAAGAGCTTAGATGAACTGAAAGAAGATATCGCGCGTTTGGGGCTGGATATACCGGTTTCATCGGACACGACCCCTCTTCTCGAGTCGATAAGCATCAATGACAGGAGAGTGCTCAACCGTTTGGCCATCAATCCCATGGAAGGCTGCGACGGTACACCCGACGGGAGGCCGAGCGACCTTACCCGCCGCAGGTACAGGCGTTTCGGCGAGGGTGGTGCGGGTCTCGTCTGGTACGAGGCTACCGCCGTGGTCAACGAGGGGCGCGCAAACCCGCGCCAGTTGCAGATCAACAAGGAGACGGCACCGGATGTGGAGGCGACCCTCAGGGGGATGATAGAAGCCGCGAAGGCGGCAGGGCACGGCCGTCCCTATTCCGTTATCCAACTCACCCACTCCGGGCGCTATAGCAGGCCCGGAAGCGCCGCAGCTCCGGTTGTGGCCGTTCCCAACCCTTTTCTCGATGCCAGGCTCCCCCAGGCCCACGTGATCACCGACCAAGAGATGGAAGAGCTTGAAGACCGGTTCGTGTCGGCAGCTCGAGATGGCGGCTCAGGCGGGCTTCGATGCAGTCGACATCAAAGCATGCCACGGATATCTCCTGTCGGAATTTCTGTCGGCCCGAACAAGGGAGGACCGCTATGGGGGCAGCTTCGAAAACCGTACCCGTGCCCTTTGCTCCATCGTCGACAAGATCAGAGACAAGCTCGGAAACCGCCTGGAAGTGGCGGTGCGGCTGGGCGCCTACGACCAGGCGCCGTACCCTTACGGGTGGGGTGCCGATAAGGACGACTTTCGCCGGCCCGATTATTCCGAGCCCGCCCGGCTCGTCAAGGTGCTCTCGGATAAAGGCGTAAAACTCTTCAGTATCACCGTGGGCAATCCTTACTACACGCCCCATTTGACAAGGCCCTACGATAAGGGGAGCTACCTTCCGCCCGTCCATCCCCTCGAAGGGGTGGCCTTGCTCCTTGGCGCGGCCCGTGCCATGCAGGCCGCGGCGCCCGAAGCCGTTATAATGAGCGCCGGTCTGAGCTGGTTGCGCCATTTTTCGGCGAATGTCGCCGCCGCGTGCATCAGGGAAGGCTGGTTCCGCCTCGCCGGTTTCGGCCGCCAGGCGATCGCCTACCCCCATTTTGCCGCCGACCTTCTGAAAACAGGGGCCTTCGACCCTAAGAAGACGTGCCTGTCGTGCAGCCAGTGCACGGCAATCATGCGCGACGGTGGATGCGCCGGTTGCGTGATCCGCGACAAAGAAGTGTACGGCCCGATTTACAAAAAGGGGCGGGAAGGAAAGGCGCCATTCGACAGCAGCGAGGTCGCAGAGCACCTCTAGTTGATTAAGCAAGGAGGTCCTTTTCTTGAAGACAAGGGCAATGGTACTGGAAGCATTCAATGCCCCCCTGCGGATGAGGGACTTCGATATCCCGAAGCTTAAGGAATTCGAAGTGCTGGTCAGGATCGACGCTGCCGGTGTGTGCGGCTCTGACGTGCACATGTGGAAGGGAGAGGATGAAAGGACGCCCCTGCCCATCGTCCTCGGTCACGAAGGGGTAGGGACCGTGGTCGAGGTGAAGGGGGATAAGAAGTATGTTACGGGGGACGCGCTAAGGCAAGACGACCGCGTGCTCTGGAACCGGGGCGTGAGCTGCAACGGATGCTATTACTGCGCCGTGTTGAACCAGCCATGGCTCTGCCGGACACGCAAAGTCTACGGGATAAACCGGCCCCTCCTGGAGCCCCCGGGCCTGAACGGCTGTTATGCCGAGCACCTCATTCTCACACCTTCCACGGATGTCTTCAGAATCGATAAAGATATTGACCCGGCCATCCTCGTGTCGGCGTCGTGCTCAGGCGCGACCGTGGCCCATGCCTTCGACGAGTACCCTCTTCCCTATGGGAGCAACGTGGTGATTCAGGGTCCCGGCCCCCTCGGGGTATACGCGGTGGCCTTTGCCAAGGAGCTGGGGGCGAAAGAAATCCTGGTGACGGGCGGTTCGGAGAACCGTCTGGAGCTTTGCCGGGAGTTCGGGGCAACGGCCGTCCTCAACCGCCGCGTGACGACCATGGAGGAACGGAAAGATTTCGTTTTCGACCGGACAGGGGGCCGCGGCGCGGATTTGGTGATCGAGGCCACGGGCGACCCGTCTGCGGTGCACGAGGGATTGGCGCTGCTCCGTTCGGGCGGGGCCTATCTGTCGATAGGTTTTTCCCAGCCTCCCGGCGTTTGTAACGTCGATTTCTTCCGGGAAGTCGTCAGGCAGAACGTGAGGATCCAGGGCGTCTGGGTCAGCGGGACGCGCCACACCTTTCAGGCCCTCAATCTGATCGAAGGGCGAAAGGAGCTCTTCGGCAAGATGATCACCCACCGGTTCAGGCTCGATGAAGCCGATGCAGCCCTTGCGGCGATGGCGAAGCGCGAGGCCTTGAAGGCGGTGCTCGTTCCGTCTTGAAACATGAGCGTGAGTTCAGGGGAAAATGGGCTTTACAAAGGGATGCGACAGAGCAATAACTACCAACGAAATGGGAGGAAAGAGATGAAAAAGTGTGGTGCGATAGTTTTTTCAGGCCTGATAATAGTTGCCATGGCTCTCTTGGCCGGACCGGGTCGGGTGATGGGGGCGGACATCATTATCGGCAACCTCGAGGATATGAGCGGGCCTACCTCGGTATGGGGAAACGCCGTCACCCGCGGGGCCGAGCTTGCGGCCGAGAAAGTGAACAGCAAGGGCGGCATCAACGGCGCCAAGATCAAGGTGGTCACTCTCGATACGAAGAGCGACGTGGAGGAAGCGATCAAGGCCTATAACCGGCTTGTCGACCAGACCAAGGCGGTAGCTGTGATAGGCCCGCCGGTCAGCAATATAGGCATCGGCCTCGCGCCGGTCGCCGACGCCAAGAAGGTCCCTATCGTCGGCAGTTTCGGCGACCCGAGGGCAACCGTCGGTGAAGACGGAAAGGTGCATCCCTACATGTTCCTCGTCCAGCCGACTACCATACAGTACGGAGAGATCATGGCGGGTTATGCGGTCGAGAAGCTGGGGCTCAAGAAGATCGCCATCATTTACGATCAGTCGAACGCCTATGCCGTCTCTCTCGTGGCCCCCTTCAAGGCCTATGCCGAGTCGGCCGGCGCCAAGATAGTCGATGAGGAGGTGTACGGCAAGACCGACAGGGACTACCGTACCCAGCTCTCGAAAATCAAGAACTCGGGCGCAGATTGCGTGTTCGCCCCCAACTATATCCAGGGCCTCGTGATAACCGCCAAACAGAGCTTGCAGCTCGGCCTGAAGCTGCCCTTCCTGGGCGCCCTCGATTACGCCGCGCCTTTCGCTTCGCTGGTGAACGATCCGGAGGCGGCCAACAATATATATTTTGCAAACAACTACTCCGACAGCGAGCCGCAGTTGGCGGAAGTGAGAAAAGCTTACCGTGCGAAGTACAACGAAGACCCTATCAACAAGGTCTATCTGGGATACGACAAGATGCTCGTGATCCTCGAGGGGATCAAGAAGGGCGGAGGGGTCACGCCCGACAAGATTACGCAAGGCCTGAACAAGGTGACCGGCCTCCAGGGAAC
Source organism: uncultured delta proteobacterium (assembly GCA_963750015.1). Lineage (GTDB taxonomy): Bacteria > Desulfobacterota > Syntrophorhabdia > Syntrophorhabdales > WCHB1-27 > CAVVNC01. The sequence continues at coordinate 12,634 of CAVVPU010000146.1, forward strand.
GACGGGTATCCTCACGATCTCGCCGAAGACCCATCAGCCCGTGGGCCTGTCAATGGTGATCTATCACATCGACCACGGTGTTTACAAAGACCTCGGGCGGTTTGTTCCCGCCAAGCGCAGGTAGCACCGGAGTCGCGCGCAACCCGCAGCATGCCCCTGACGTCCGGGGGCATGCTGTCGAGCTTTGAGCAAAGGGCAACCAGAGGCTAAAGAAAGAGAATGACTAGAAAGGCAGGGTCGAGACCGTGACGCTCCAGTTGCTGATCAACGGTATTTCTTTGGGCTCGGTCTACGCGCTCATCGCCGTAGGCTTTGCGCTGATCTTCAATATCCTCAAGTTCTCCAATTTTTCCCTGGGCGGCCTCATGTCGGTGACGGCCTACCTGGGCTACGCCGCATCGATTTTCCTTGGCCGCTACATGAAGGGACTGCCCTTGTTCGTGGGCACGCTGGCTGCGGCGGCATTGGGGGGCGGACTGCTCGCCCTCGTCGTCGAACGGGTGGCGTTCAGACGCCTTCGCAACAGCAACAGCTCTGTCATTTACTATTTCATCTCCTCCATCACTATGGGTATCCTGATGGAGAATTCGGTCACGATCTTCGCAAGCTCCAATTTCTATTCCTATCCGTCGTTCTTTCCCGCAACCTCGATCCACTTCGGAAATTTGAGCGTCGCCGTCCCCGACCTGCTCACCCTGCTTTTCTCGGCCGCCTCCCTGGTGATACTCCTCGGGGTCCTTTTTCGCACGAAGATGGGCCTGGCTATTCGCTCCACGTCCTTCGACACTGCCACGGCAAAGCTCATGGGCATGGACCCCAACAAGGTGGTCGCCGCCACCTTCTTCGCTTCGGGCATTTTAGGCGGCATAGCCGGCGTCTTTCTCGGCATCAACTATACCCTCTACCCCCAGGTCGGGCAGCTCATCGTCAAGGGCTTCGTCGCCTCGGTGATCGGCGGCCTCGGCAGCATATCGGGCGCCCTCATCGGTGCGGTGCTCCTGGGGATCGTCGAGATATTTCTCATAGGCCTCGTGGGCGCGGGCTGGTCTCCCGTGGTCATTTTCGTCATTATGCTGGTCTTTCTGCTTTTGCGGCCGCGCGGCATTTCCGGTGTAATCGTGCAGGAAAAGGCTTAAGGGGGAGCTTGTGGAATACGTCGTTTCAACGCTCATCTTCACCGGCATAACCCTCGTGGGCGTGCTCGGCGTCTTCATGGTGACAGGGCTGGTCGGCCTTTTCTCCTTCGGCCAGGCGGCATTTCTTGCGATCGGGGCCTATGTGTCCGCCGTCCTTTACAAGACCCTCGGCCTGCCCCTCGTGGTCGCCGCCCCGATAGCAATGCTCGTCGGCCTTGCGACGGGACTCGTGGTCGGCCTTCCCACGGTGCGCCTGCGCCGGGACTACATCTCACTAGTCACCTTCGGTTTCGGCGAGGCGATCATTGCCGTGCTCAATAATACCGCCAACATCACGGGCGGCGCCATGGGCCTGTCGGGCGTGCCCCAGCGCACCGGCTTTCTTCTGGTCCTGGTCAGCGTGATCGTATGCGTCGCCATCGTCATAAGCTTCAAGTACTCGAAGTACGGGCGCCAATGCCTGGCGCTGCGCAACGACGAGCTGGCTGCCAGGTCCATGGGAATCAACGTGGAAAGGCTGAAGCTCGTCACCTTTTTGATCGCCAGTGTCATGACGAGCTTTGCAGGCGTCCTCTACGTGTTTTATACCACCTACGTCGAACCGGGAGCTTTCGGGTGGGTCGTCTCCGCCGAATGGATGATCATCGTCTTCGTGGGTGGGGTCAACAGCCTCACGGGCGCCGTGGTCGCCACGATCATTTTGACCGGACTGCCGGAGCTTCTGAGATTTGCCTCCGAGTGGCGCATCGCAATCTACTGCATCATCGTGCTGTTGATCCTTAACTTCCGTCCGAGCGGCATATTCGGGGAGCACGAGATTTCGCTGCGCTTCGTGCGACAGTTATTTCGAAAGGGAGCCAGGGAAGCATGAGCCTTCTGGAAGTCAACGGCATCTCAAAGTCCTTCGGCGGCGTGAAGGCCATCGACGATTTCTCCTTCGAGGTGGGCGATCACGATATCGTCGGGATTATCGGCCCCAACGGCGCAGGCAAGACCACGGTCTTCAACCTGCTCACCGGTATCTACCGGGTCGACGGCGGCCGCATCGTCCTGGAAGGGAAGGATCTCACCGGCCTGCCCCAACACGCGATCACCCGTGCGGGCATCGGGCGCACCTTCCAGAACATCAGACTCTTCCGCGGACTCAACGTGCTCGAGAACGTCATGACCGCCGCAGACCCCTATTCTGACTACAACCTGCTCGACGTCTGTTTCTTTAGTCCCCGAAAACGTCGCCGCGAGCAGGCGGTGAGGGACCTCAGCAGGGGCTTCCTCAAGACGGTCGGGCTGGAGGGGTACGAGAAAGAAAAACCGGAAAGCCTGCCCTATGGCCTCCAGCGCAAGCTCGAGCTTGCAAGGGCCCTGGCAACAAAACCCAGAGTGTTGCTCCTCGACGAGCCCGCAGCGGGGCTCAACCCGAGCGAGGTGCGTGCCTTCATCGATCTGGTCAGGGTCATTCACGGCCAATTCCGGTTCTCGATCATCATCATAGAGCACCGCTTGGAAGTGGTCATGGAGTTATCATCCAAAATTTTCGTGCTCAATTTCGGAAAATTGCTCGCCAGCGGCACCCCCGCGGAGATCGTCTGTCACGAGGCGGTCACCGAGGCGTACCTCGGGACAGAGGAGACGGAATGCTCAGCATAGAGAAGCTGCACGTCGCCTACGGCCCGGTTAAGGCCCTTGAAGGAATCAACCTGGAAGTGCCGAATGGGCAGATCATAAGCATCATCGGGTCCAACGGGGCCGGAAAGACCACCCTGCTGAACACCATCTGCGGCCTGGTCCGCCAGAAATCAGGGTCGATCAGGGCCGATGGCCGGGAGCTGAGCCGTTTAACCCACCAGGTCGTCAAGCAGGGTATCGTGCAGGTCCCGGAAGGACGTAAGATCTTCTCCGGCCTTACGGTCAGGGAAAACCTGATGGCAGGAGGATACGTCGTCAGAGACGGCCGGCGCCTTCAACAGAATATCGAGAGAATGTTCGACCTCTATCCCATCCTGCGACAAAGGCAGGGCCAGCAGGCAGGCACGCTGAGCGGCGGGGAACAGCAGATGCTGGCCATCTGCCGCGGACTTATGGCCGAGCCGAAGCTGATCCTCCTCGACGAGCCTTCTTTGGGACTCGGTCCCATCATCGTCAACGGCGTGTTCCAATTGATCAGACAGATCAGGGAGCACGGCATAACGGTGGTGCTCGTGGAGCAGAATGCACGCAAGGCCCTCGCCCTGTGCGACTTCGCCTACGTGCTGGAAAACGGGAGGATCACGATGGAGGGTGCGGGCAGGCAGCTTTTGTGCGACGAAGCCGTCAGGCGGGCTTACCTTGGAGAATGCTGAAGAAAGATGACCCGCCTATCTTCGAACAAGAAAAGACAGGGGTAGCAATGGCCGTTTTCCACCTAAATGAAGTGGCAGGTACCCTTTTCCCGGCCGGTCGCCTCACGCGGGTCCTCGCCGGTCCGGGGGCTCCCGCCGAACCCGACCATTTCGTGATGGGACATGTCACCATCTATGAAGGCGGAGAGGTGCCGCAGCACGCTCACGGCCAGGAAGAGGTTTATTTCATCGTGAGCGGACGGGGCACTATGGAGCTGGAGGGCGAAACAATGCCGATCGAGGGCGGCAGCTGCGTGGATATACGGCCCGGACAAAGCCACTGCCTGAGGAACACGGGCAATGAGGATCTGGTCATGCTTTTTTGTTATGCCCCGAAAGGTATTGTCGACCACTGGAGGCAGGAGCTTCATCCTGAGGAGGCGAACGGGTGAGCGTCGTGGTGTGCGATGTGCTTGTCATCGGAGGGGGGAGTGCAGCCTTGCGGGCAGCAATCGCCGCGAAAGAGACAAGCCCGGGCCTGAAAATAGCCCTGGCCGTGAAGGGGAGGCTCGGCAAGAGCGGCGTGACAGCCAATGCCTGTTCGGACCGGATGGCATTTCACGCGACCCTCGACCACACGGAGCCTTATGGGCCCGATGCCTGGAAGTATCACGCCGATGATATTTACCGCATAGGGGGCATGGTCTCCGACCGCCCCCTGGCTGAAGTCCTGGCCAGAGGCGGCAAGGAGGCCTTCACCTATCTCGACGCCTTAGGCGTGCCTTTTGTCAAGAAGAACGGGCGGGCCGACCAGTTCGTCACGGACGGCTCCGAATTTGCCCGGGCCTGCTACACAGGCCCGAAGACGGCAGCCCATATCGAAGAGGCCCTCCTACGAAAATTCCGGACCCTGGCCATCGACGTATTCGAATTTACCGCAATCCACAAGCTGGTCGTCAAAGGGGGGAAAATAGCAGGGGCCCTCGCCTTGAACACCAGGGAAAAGGACCCCCGCAAAGGTCTGCTCGCCTTCGTCGCCCCGGCCGTGATCCTGGCCACAGGCGGCGCCGGGCTCATTTACGGGCATCACGTCTTTCCGGCCGGGATGACCGGAGACGGTTATGCCATTGCTTTCGAGGCGGGGGCTGCGCTTGTCAACATGGAGTTCATACAGATCGGCATCGCCTCGACAAAGACGCGCTTCAACTGCTCCGGCAGCATGATGCGCGCTATTCCCAGGATCATCAACGACGCAGGCGTTGAGATATTGGCCGAATATTTTGCCGGTGAAACGTCGAGCGAGGCGGGCTTCGACACACTCTTCAGGAAAGGCGCCAGTTGGCCTGTAAGTTACGAGCACAAGACCCACGTTATCGACATCGCCCTTTACAAGGAAGAGCAGAAGGGGCGCAAGGTATACCTCGACTACAGCCGCAACCCGCAAGGCTTCTCTTTCGATTCTCTCGCCCCTGAATTACGCGAGCGCTATTCTTTAGAGATCCGCACCAACCTCGGCCCGGAAAAGCGAAGGCGATCCCCTCTTTTCCGCCTGATGGAGATCAATCCCGATTCAGTCGAATGGTTTAGGGAACGGGGTATCGACCTCGCCCGAGGCGATCTCATCGAGGTGGCGGAGTGTGCCCAGCACTTTCAGGGCGGGGTCAAGATCGACGAAGAGGCACGGACGACCGTGGCAGGCCTGTGGGCGGCGGGAGAGGCAGCAGGCGGCCAGCACGGGGCCAACAGACCGGGAGGCAACGCGCTCCTCGACTGTCAGGTATTCGGGCGAATCGCAGGAGTAGGAGCGGCAAAGGCCGCGTCTTCCGAACAAGGCAGGGAGACGGCTTTTGTGGAGGCAGAGATGAGGCGCTTCGGTAATGACTGGGCCGGGCTCCTGTCGGGTGATATGGGCGCGTCCCAGCTCAGGCGGACCTTAAGGCGGATCATGGAGCGCAGCGCAGGCATCGTCCGGACTGCCAAAGGCCTCGGCCAGGGCCTGATCGAGATCGAGAAGCTTAAAGGACTGAAATCCTATCCCGACAGTCGCGGCATCTCTTTCCTCCTCGAAACCAGGCACATGCTCCTCGTGGCAGAGATGGTGCTTGCCGCCGCGGCCATCCGTGACGAGAGCCGGGGACCGCACCTGTGCTTCCACGAGTATGAAGACAGGGAGCCGGTCGCGCGCGACGACGCCCGCTGGTGCCGGTATATAGTGATAACCAAGGGCGATGGCGGAATGAGACTGGAGGTCCGCGACCCGCAAGGCGCGGGTGAGAAATCGGGGAGAGGGAATTGAAAAAGACGAAGGTGCACATCGCGAGAATATCGGACGCTCTCGATAGAGAAAGGGTGATCGAAGAGGTCGTGGAGGCCCTCGAGGCGCTCTGTCCGGCTTCCCGGGCGATCAGACCCGGCTCGAAGGTGCTCATCAAGCCCAACCTGACCGCCGACACAAAGCTGTGGCAAGAAGGCATCGTCACCAACCCTTACACGGTGGAGGGCATTGTCCGCTACGCACAGAAAGCCGGACCGGCAGAGATTATCATCGGCGAGGCTACGGCCTGCGGCCTCGATAACAAGAAGGCCTTCCGGGTCAACGGTTTCGAAGAAGTCGCCGCACGCACGGGAGCCAGGATCGTCGATTTCTATGACGAGGATTTTCTTCCCGTCCCGGTGAAAAAAGGCATGGTGGCAAAGGAAATCAAGGTAGCCAGGAGGATATTGGAGGCTGATTTTCTCATCAATGTGCCTACTATGAAGACCCACGTGGCCGCGGGAGTGAGCCTGTGCCTGAAGAACCTGAAAGGCGTCCTGCCGGAGAATGAAAAGAGGCGCTCCCATTTTCTCGGGGTCAACAAGTTCGTCACCGACCTCAACTCTATCGTGAAGCCGAGACTCTGCGTCATCGACGGGACCGTCGCCATGGAAGGGGATGGCCCCATGCAGGGCACCCCTGTGCACCTCGGCGTGATCGTGGCAGGGATTGACCCTGTGGCGACGGACCTCACGGCGACCCGCATCATGGGACTCGACCCCTGGCAATTCAAGTGCTTCAACTACGCGAAACAGCAGAAGATAGGCATCTGGAACGAAGCAGATATCGTGCTCACCGGCGTGCCCCTTTCCAATGTAGCCAGGACGTTCCGGCCCCCGTCCGGTCCGTTTCCCGATATTCCTGGTGTCACCCTCGTGGACGGCGGTGCGTGCCCAGGGTGCCTGGACGGCGTCCGGATCGCCCTGGGCCGCATCAGGACAGCGGGTCTTTTGGATAAGCTGCCGCCTGTGACGATCGTGGTCGGCGAAAATGGAGAGGTGACCAGCGATACCGATATGGTCGTGGGGCGGTGCCTGAAGCGCCACAGAGGAAAGAAGCACTACGTCCCCGGATGTCCTGCCCAGGTTTTCGTGATCGCCGACGAGCTGCGCGAGATAGCCGGACAGTACCGGCTCTTCGGCTCCAAGGAGCAGTACCTTCTCCGGGAGGAAGGCACCAATGAAGAATAGAATGGCCATGGTGCGCACGCCCTATGCGGCCGAGCTCGTGGAGCTTGACGTGGCAGGGCCTGGTGAGACCCAGGTACTCATCGCGATCAAGGCCTCCAGTATCTGCGGAGGCGACCTTCATATATACAAGGGGAAGCACCCTTTCGCGCCTCTGCCCATGGCTCTCGGCCACGAGCTGGCCGGCGAGGTGGCGGCGGTCGGATCGAAGGTGACAACGCTTGCAGTGGGCGACCGGGTGACCGTCGAGCCGGTGATCGCCTGCGGCCAATGCCGGCCCTGTAGAGAAGGAAAAT
>CAVVPU010000147.1:0-6532 GCA_963750015.1 uncultured delta proteobacterium
ACAAGGGCTTCAATCAAGGGCCTTTACGAGAGCCTGGGACGAGACGGTTTTCGGGTTCTGGGCATTGCATGGCACCCTGCGGCCGATCACGTTCATGCGGTGGTCGGTGATGAAACGGAGCTGGTTTTTTCAGGCTTTGCCGCGTTTCTCGACCCTCCCAAGGCGAGCGCCAAGGAAGCGCTTGCACGGCTTGCTTCAGCGGGAATAAAGGTAAAGGTCGTTACCGGAGACAGTGACCTGGTGACGCAACATATCTGTCGTCAATTGGGTCTCAGAGATGAGAAAGTGCTTACCGGCACAGAAATCGAACAAATGGACGACCAGGCGTTGATGGCCCGGGTGGAGGTTACCGACCTGTTCTGCCGGGTTGCTCCGGCCCAGAAGAACAGGATCATTCTGGCACTCAAGCGGCGCGGGCGGGTGGTCGGTTATCTTGGTGACGGCATAAACGATGCGCCTTCGCTTCATTCCGCCGATATCGGCTTTTCTGTTGATACCGCTGTCGACGTGGCGAAGGATGCCGCAGACATGATCATGCTCGAACGCGACCTGAATGTCATCGCCGAAGGGGTCTTCGAGGGACGGCGCACCTTCGGCAATATCATGAAATACATCATGATGGGGACCAGTTCCAATTTCGGCAACATGTTCAGTATGGCCGGCGCCTCGCTCTTCCTTCCCTTCCTTCCGATGTTACCGGGACAGATACTTCTCAACAACCTCCTTTACGACTTTTCCGAGATACCGATTCCTTTGGACGAGGTCGACGATGAGTATCTGATCCGTCCGCGCCAATGGGATATGAAGGTGATCCGCAATTTCATGCTTTTCATGGGCCCGGTCAGTTCCGTTTTTGATTTTCTCACCTTCTATATCATGCTCAAGATTTTTCATGCGGGCGAAGCCCTCTTTCATACCGGCTGGTTCATCGAATCGATGGCTACACAGATTCTGGTCATTTTTATCATTCGCACGCAAAGAAACCCCCTGAAAAGCCGTCCGAATCGATGGCTCGCGATCGGCGCCCTGGTGACCGTCGCAGTGGCAGTCGTTTTGCCCTTGACACCTTTAGGCGGATACATGGGCTTTGTGGCACCCCCTCCCTTGTTTTTCCTGCTGCTCACCGGCATGGTCGTGGTCTACCTCTCCGCGGCGGAAGCAGTCAAACAACTGTTCTACCGTTTCGCCGTGAGCAAAGCTCGCGCGGCGTGATGCCGGGTATCCGGCAGGAGCAGTCACGGCGGGCAGATTATCAGATCCGCGGGCCAACCTTCGATCGGAGGCCGGTAAGAACGCGGAATATTGAAAGGGAGAAAGGGATGCCAATACTCCAGCTGGAAAAGCACCACACAGGACGTACCGGCTGGCTTCGCGCAGCCGTCCTGGGTGCGAATGATGGCATCCTGTCGACGGCAAGCCTGGTGCTCGGGGTAGCAACCGCTCATGGAACTCACCGCAGCGTAGTGATCGCGGGAACCGCTGCGCTGGTCGCCGGAGCCATGGCTATGGCTGCCGGTGAATACGTCTCTGTCAGCTCTCAGGCAGACACCGAACGGGCCGATTTTGCCCTTGAGCGCAAGGCGCACACCAGCACAATTTGATAACAGCAGCGGCCCTACGGGCCGCCAAAGCCATTCCCTCCCTTCCCCTCCCTTTTTTTTCAGCGCACAGGCGTTTCCCCCATGGCAATCCCATGAGCGTGTGGCACCCCTTCCTCTCGCACATATTGCGCAGCGACCGTGAACCAGCGTTAGCGGAGCTTGAGCGGTCCGTCAGGATGATGTGTCATGCTCGATCTGCTTTTAGCTCGGACGCCACCATGCACATCAAGCTCAAGCGCAGCTTACGATCACGAGCGAAGCGAGCTTGAGTGGGGAGGCTCCATCCGGCTTTGCCGGTGGAGGGGGTGCTGAACCCCATTAACTGCGAGCGGAGCCTAATGTGCGAGAGGAAGGGGTGCCATACGCGTCCACGGGTATACCACTCCCATCCCAATGCCTGTCCTTTGCCTTTGCCTTTGCCTTTGCCTTTGCCTTTGCCTTTGTCTTGCCTTTGCCTTTGTCTTGCCTTTGCCTGTGCCCTTCCCCCCATGCATCCTGAGTCAGGATGTGCTAACATAACCGGGATATTCTCCCACATAGGGGCAGTAAGTATGAAACCCGTCACCGCGATAATCGCATACGCTTCCGGCCTTTCTCCAAAAAGTCTGCATGACGCCCTGATCGATTCGCCATCAGTCGACCGGGTGCTGGTCGTCAAGAGCGAGCAGACCGGCCTTTCACAAGCCAATGGGTTCGAGGTCATCTCCGGCTCGCTCTCCTCCGGTGAAACCCTCGGTCGGATCATAGACAGGGTCACTACGGAGTACGCGCTTCTTCTTACCGGGAGCCACCCTCTCTCTCTGTATCCTTCTGCGCTCGAAACGATGATAGAGTCCATCGGGTCTGAACAGGCAGGCATGGTCTACGCCGACTTTTTCGATACGAGAGGCGATCAAAAGCTCTATCATCCCCTCAATGATTACCAGAAAGGCAGCGTCCGGGATTCCTTCGATTTCGGCCCTCTACAGCTCTTTTCCGTTTCGGCAGCCAGAAAGGCCTTGAGGGATCGCGAATCTTCCGGCCTTCGGTATGCGGGCCTTTATGATCTTCGCCTCAGAATTTCTGTCGATTACTCCATCCATCACGTGGCAAAGCCGCTCTATGTCGTCTCGGATATCGAGAAGACGCCTTCAGGCTCGGCCCTGTTTTCCTACGTCGATCCCAAAAACGCTTCCATTCAAAAGGAGATGGAGACGGTCTTCACCGATTACCTTAAGAGAATAGGCGCCTATCTGCCTTCTCGCTATCTCAAGCTCTGCAAGACTTCCGGGGCCTCCTTCCCCGCAGAGGCGTCTGTAATCATCCCCGTTCGCAACCGGGCAGGAACGATCGAAGACGCGGTTCAAAGCGCGCTCTCTCAGAAAACGGACTTCCCCTTTAACGTTATCGTGGTCGACAACCACTCCACGGATGGTACAGCCACCATTCTTTCCGATCTTGCCGGGCGGCACCCCCGCCTCAGCGTTATAGTTCCCCTCAGCACTGATCTCTGTATAGGCGGCTGCTGGAACGAGGCGATCTACAGTACGTCCTGCGGCCGGTACGCGGTTCAGCTCGACTCGGACGACCTCTACTCCACGACCAATACGCTTCAGAGAATAGTCGACATGCTGCGCACGGGCAACTTTGCCATGGTAATCGGAGCCTACACCCTCGTCGACGAAAACCTGAATAGCCTTGCACCGGGTCTCATAGACCATCGCGAATGGAGCGACGAGAACGGTCATAATAATGCTTTGAGGGTCAACGGACTCGGAGCACCCAGGGCCTTCGATACCGAGCTTATACGCGAGATAGGCTTTCTCGATGTCAGCTATGGCGAGGATTACGCGGCGGCTTTGCGCATCTGCGGCCAATACCGGATCGGACGGATTTATGACAGCCTCTATTTCTGCAGGCGCTGGTCGGGCAACACGGACGCGTCCCTCACCCTCAAAGAAACAAACCGCAACGATGCCTTCAAGGACCGGGTCAGGACAGTCGAGATAGAAGCGAGGCAGAAATTGGTCCGGGAAATCGCCGAAGGGCAGTCATGACCGACTCCAGCCGGACCGCCTTACTAGGCAGGATAGGGGCAGTCTACGATGGGGAAGCCGGGTCCTCGTCCACCCTTTCACGACTCTGCCTCGATCTCGTGGAAACGCAAAGACATACCTGGCCGACGTTGAATCAAGCTTACAATTCCCTCGAGGAGATCGTCGAGAGGAAGATTCAGTGCACCCGTTTTTCAGTCCTGGTGCAGCACAATCCCGGCAGGATTACCAGTACTTTTGCGCACGTCAACAATGGCAGCACGGACGGTCGCCCCTGCTTCCTCTGTCCGAAAAACCTTCCGGCCGAGCAGCAGGCGATTCTCTATTGCGACCGCTACTTTCTTCTCCCTAACCCCATGCCTGTTCTGCCTTTTCACTTCACCGTGGCCTTCATTCACCATGAGCCTCAGGCGATCTCGGGAAGGATCGATGCCTTTCTCAAACTCACGGCCGACCTCGGTCCGGATTGGGCTGTCCTTTATAACGGACCGAAATGCGGGGCATCGGCGCCGGATCATTTCCATTTTCAGATCATTCCCTCCGGAAGGCTGCCGATCGAGAAGGAGATCATGAATTTGAGACCATCTTCAGCCTCCGCCCTCACAGAGAATGTCCTGTTCTATTTGCCCGACAGTTTGGGAAGACAGGCCGTTGTCCTTGAAGGCACGGACGCACACGCCTTAGGGCGCGCCTTCCATAGCTTTCTTGACGGACTGAGGAATACTCTCAAGGAGGTAGAAGAGCCCATGATCAACATCGTCGGGTTTCTTCAGGCGAAGCGTCTCTGCCTCGTGGTCTTTCCGCGCCGCAAGCACCGTCCTGACGCATTTTTCAAGTCGGGCGAGGAACAGATATCGATAAGCCCCGCTGTCGTCGAGATGGGAGGTATTCTCGTGACCCCCTTGCGAAGGGATTTCGAGAGACTCGACAAGAACCTCGTGGAAGCCATTTTCGAGGAGGTCTCGATGGAACGGGGGCAGGTTGAAAGAGCGCTGGAATCGATCAAAATGGGTCCGGACAAATAAAAAACCAGCCACCGGAAGGATCGGTGGCTGGTGGTGCTCCTCCAGGGGAGGACTGAAGGAATGTCGAAGATACCATCAGTAAAAGCAAGTCTCGTGCCGTAGTAGTCAATCGATCTCAGACTCGCGAAAACGACCATTCGACGGCCTATTTCTCTCGTTGCGCCGGGCCAAGCCATCCTATCGTCAGCAGAACCTACGTGCGATTCCGCACACGTAACGACCGAATCAGCCCATTGGAATCGACGGGCAGGCAAAAGACAACTCCCGAACGCTATCGTGGTTCCCGGTCATGTCGAGCGGGCGCGGCCATTCCTTGAGCGCAGCACTTCTTCTTCCTAAGAATAGGTCTTATAGGTCCTATAAGACCTATTCTTAAAGGTTCGAAAAGAGGTTGAACGGGAATCAATTCTGCGGAACGCTTTAGAACGATTGCCCCGGGGACGGGGGCACGTTGAGCTATCCTTCCTTACGGGTGGAAAGGTTGCTCGCTTTCACCTTCGTAAAGGTGTCGCGAAGGGCAACCAGAAAGTGAGCCGCTTCGCCGAACGCCTGTTTCTCGAGGAGAGTCCGGCAGTAACGGTATATGGCTGAGAGCGACCGGGCAAGTTCGGGAAAGGCATGCGGGTCCAAGCTTTGTTCAAGCACGGTCAGAGCCTTGGAGACCTTGCCCGAGTCCTTCACCGCGCATGCGGCAATAGCGAAATCGAAGACGCGGATCAGGAGACCGACGGAACTGGCCGTCCGGATTCCTTGCTCCACATAGGCTCTTATCGACTTTTGGTTCGTCGCAACCCCCTTCCGGGTGCAGGGGGAGGTCGGAAAAATACAGAATGTGATCTCCGGCCGCTTTAGTGACGCCCCTGCCCGGCCTTCTCTTTGCCCGCTATTGGGCCGTAACTAATCCGAGGACCTGCTGCACGGTCTGGTTCGCCTGCGTGTCGACCGCGGCTTGAGGGTCGTCGGCGATCTGCGATGTGGAGTAGACGAGCGCCTGGCCGGCCTGGTCTCCATCCCTGATAACGTTTTCATCACTGGCACTTTGCGTGCTTTCCAGAGCCACGATGCCCGGCCTGCTGATGTTTGCCGCGTCCCCCGTGTCGTGCTGCTCCAGCATAAGCCCGGAAGAACGACCGCTCATCCTGCCCATCCTTTGTCCCGGGGTTGTGTCGAAAACCCGCCCCCCTTGGTTCGTCCCGGTGTATTTCTGCTGAACTCCGCCGGTTATAGCCGCAATGGTTTGGTTCTGATCCAGTATCATAATCGCTCTCCTCCTTGCAAGCTTCTTCTCGCGGACCACCTTCTGATCCACGATGGTTCATGTTTTTTCCCTCATGCCCATAGCCTCTGTATGAGGTTACGATAATGTTATCGTTTGTTATACACTTTTCTTAAGTATTACACAAGGAATTTTTTGATGCGAGCCGCAGTTGTGCAGGGGACGTCGAAGCGCTTTTCGGGATCGGCGGGCAAAGGGCCCGAATAATAAAGTGCGGCGTATACCTGTCGGTTATGGCGAGCTCTCTGGCAGCTCGAGGGCGGTGGGGTCCTGAGGAAGGCGATCGCTCAAGGCCCGAGGGGCCTATTGCTTCATGATGAACTTGAAAGGCGACGAAAGGGCGCGATTCGTGAGCTGCCTGGAGAAGTCCTGCGCTAAGCCTCCAAATATCCATCTCGAGAAGGAAAAGGGCTTCTCAGCGTAAACGAGCACTGGTTTCCCTTTGATCTTGAGGTCTTCTTTCAAGGCGTCCACAGTGTCGTAGAAATCTCCCAGCTCATCCACGAGACCCACGTCCTTTGCCATGGTCCCCGTGTATATCCGGCCTTCCGCCAGTTTTTTCACAACATCGATATTCATCTTCCTGCTGGCCGCAAT
>CAVVPU010000148.1:0-33585 GCA_963750015.1 uncultured delta proteobacterium
CTCGATGAATACCCCGACGATCCCGAGTCGATTCGCTACGTCTCCTATGACTGCGGCAAGCTCTTTGTGGAGGGGACGGACCACCCCTTTTTCGCAGACCGGCTTTTCGCGAACAGGCTCATCAATCACTTTGCCTCATTCCGGCACGGGGCGCAGCAGAACAGAATATACATCTTCGAGGGGCCTCACGGGTCCGGCAAGAGTACCTTCCTCAACAACCTTCTCATGAAATTCGAACAATACTCGAGAACCCCTGAAGGCAGGGCCTTCGAGATCGTCTGGCGTCTCGACAAGAAGGCTCTCGGCGCCACCGCCGACGGGGAGGCTCATACGATCCTGAGCCAGATCATCAGCCCTTGAGGGGACGTCGCGCTTCCCGAGTAAAAGGCCAGCAACCGGAAGGCGCTGTCGCCCTGCCGAACAAGGGTTACCTCGAGGTTTCCTGTCCGAGTCACGACCATCCCCTCCTCATTCTCCCCAGGGAATACAGGAGAGAGATTTTCGACAAGCTCATCACCGACGGGGAATTCAAGAAGAAGCTCTTTTCCCACAAGCAGTACGAATGGGTCTTCAGGGATAACCCCTGCACGATCTGTTTCTCCCTCTATCAGACGCTCCTCGACCTCCTCGGGTCCCCGGCCAGGGTCTTCGAAATGGTCTACGCCCGAAGGTACGACCTTAACCGGCGTCTCGGCCAAGGCATCAGCGTCTTCAACCCCGGCGACCGAAGCTCAAATCGACGGTACTCACCAACGAACTGCTCCAGAGCCAGGTGGATACTCTCCTTCACGACAGCAACAGGGTGAAGTACCTGTTCTCCCGCTATGCCAACACGAACAACGGCATTTACGCGCTCATGGACATCAAGGCCCACAACAAGGAGCGCTTCGCGAACCTTCACGGCATAATCAGCGAGGGGGTCCACAAGGTGGAGGAGATCGAAGAAGAACGTTAACTCCCTCTTCCTTGCCCTGACAAACCCCGAGGACCGGGAGGGCATAGGGGGCGCCCAATCCTTCACGGACCGCATCACCTGCATCAAGATACCCTATGTGCTCGACTACAACACCGAGGTCAAGATCTACAAGAACGTCTTCGGCGATCAGATCGAAAAGAGGTTTCTCCCGAAGGTGCTCGAGGGCTTTGCGAAGGTCATCATCGCGTCGCGACTCAGGGAAGAGTCGGAGGCATCCCGCGAGTGGATCACGGACCCGGAGAAATATCGCCCCTATTGCGACAAGAACCTCCATCTCCTGAAGATGGATATCTACGCCGGCCACATCCCTCCGTGGCTTAAGCAGGAAGACCGAAAACGGTTTACCTCGAAGCGGAGGCGAGCCATCATCGCCGAATCGGAGATGGAGGGAGACAGGGGTTTCTCCGGCAGGGACTCGAACAGGATATTTGGAGAATTCTACAGCGTTTACGGCAAGAACGGTTCCCTCGTAACATGCCGTTGGTGTGCGACTATTTCGGGACAAAGCGAAAAGACCTCGCGCCAGTTCGATCCCCGAGGGGTTCCTTGAATCCCTCCTCAACTCCTACAACTACACGGTGCTGCTGCAGGTGAAGGAATGCCTCTGCTATTGCAACGAAGAAAGGGTCTCCCGGGACATTCAGAACTACCTCTACGCCATAATTTCGACTCCGGACGGGTGGAACGGTCCATCTACACGGGGGAGACGATAGAGATCTCCGAGGAGTTCTTCCTGGGCATGGAACGACAGATCCTCGGAAAAGACGTGGACCCTCATACGGCACGCACTTTCAGAAAGGAGACACAGCACCAGTACGCTTCAAAAACCCTCACCCAGGAGATCATGGTCGAGGGGCTCCCCCTCACGGGCACGGCCGTCTACAAGTCGCTCTTGGAGCGATACGTCCACAACCTGAAGGAGAAGGTCATGGATCCCTTCCAGAAGAATGACAATTTCCGTCGTGCCATAAAGGACTTCGGCGCCGAGACTTTCAGGACCTATGACAAACGAATCAAGGACGAAGTGACCTTCCTCATGAAGAACCTCCAGAAGAAGTACCTCTATTCCCCAAAGGGGCGAGAGAGATCTGCATCTACGTGGTGGATAACGATCTCGCAGGGAAATTCGCCTCCACCGGTTGAACAGGCGGGGCTGTTTTCAGCCACTCACAGCGCCCTTTTTCTCCGCGTGTAATGGCCGGACTCACCGGGTAGGGGAGGTCTTCATTCCATTGCAACGCGTCTATCCGATCGTTTGTCTACGAGAAGAAGAAGGCTGTAATAGTTTAGATAAAAGAAATCTCGGGAAGGACTAAACTGTTACTGCGAGCCTCATAGAAAGGAGTGACCTCTCGCCTTTCCTTCAAACGGCCTTTGTGTATTTGCTTATGGCTTTGATTTGAGTGAAACGAACCAGACGGCCTAAGGAGGCAGCGGGTTAAAAGTAATTGTTGAAGAAGATCCGTCTGAAGCATAAGGCGGAAAGAAGTCTCTCATGTTACACACGTGGGACACCCGTACGGAGTCCGATCGAGATCGAGTACATGCTCAGGTTTTCAGAGTCGAGGCCGGAGTAAACTGAAAGTAATCGCACGAGAGAAAGGGCTCCCGGTCTCGTGGGAACCAAGAGCCCTGCACGGAAGAAGTCTAAGAGAGCTCGACAGTACCGATTGAGATTCCTGCCCGGTCGGAAAAGATGCCATGAGAATCGACAAAGACCCCCGGGACGCCAACGGGTCCGTCACGATTACGGTTGCACGTCTCTATCGACCCGATGTGCCCCAGGCTTGAAAAGGTGGGGAATGACATGCCCATTAGTCCGACTCTTGTCACGACGTGCGTCCGAGTTTGATCACTTCCTTTCCCGGCGTCAGATACCGTTTCCATTTCTCCTCCACGAGCCTCGACGCCCAGACCGGGCCCCTCCGGGACCCGAAGTTTTTCCGTCTTTGACCAGCGGTGTCTTGTCCACGATATCACCCTCGAACCCGACGGTGTCGAGTTTCCCGGCCATCCCGATAAGTCCGGCGGCGTAGCCGCCAGGCCATTTCATGCCCTGGGTGGACACTCCGAAATGGGCCTGTCCTGCCACTTCGACTCCAAAACCGAGCTGCTCGGAAGCCACGACGAAGAGGCCCGCTGCTTCAATCATTTTGACTGCTATCTTACCGGGATAAAACCCTCCGGAGCGGTCGATCTTGAAATTAAAAAAATCGGCCGCACCGTTTTGTATAACCCTCGACACTTCCGCCAAGGTCAACGCCGACTCACAGGCGCCGATGGGGAGATTGACCGATCTCCTCACCAGGGCGAGTCCTTCGAGGTCATCTCGTCTGACAGGTTGCTCCACTGTTATGGGCACACAGTCGGGGACGTTCTGGAGCATCCATATGGCATCCTTCGGAGCATAGGCGCCGTTCACGTCGATATCGATGATGATATCGCGGGGCACTGCGGCACGAATAGCCTTTACGCGGTCCACGTCGATGATAGGCTCCAATCCCACCTTCATCTTGATCGCCTTGAATCCTGCATCGGTAATGCTCTTTGCGTTTGCCGCCATTTTCTCCGGAGTGTCTATGCCCACGCTGCCACGCAGCGGTATCTCAGAGGTAAATTCACCTCCCAGCAATTTGTACAGCGGCACGTTCAGCGTTTTGCCCATAATATCGTGAAGGGCCCAATCAATGGATGCCTTCGCCACCGTGTTCCGGTACACCACTTTCTCCATCTGAAAATGAATGGGGTCGATGTCGAAGGGATCCCTGTTTTCCAGTACCTTCGGAAAAAGATGATGAGCGATAATCCCCATCACCGTTTCCTGGCTCTCCCCGCTGTAAAAAGGACCGAGAGTGGGAGCTTCCCCCAGCCCGGTGATCCCTTCGTCGGTGTGTATCCTGATGACCACGTCATCTTCTTTTAAGCCGACCGTGCCAAAAGATTCCTCGATAACGTTCTTGAAGCTCATGGTAAGTGGGATGAGCTCAATTCCTGTAATTTTCATGAATCATAACCTCCTCAAAATGATCTGACTGCCAGATGTGACGCCGCCGTATGAAACCCGAAAAGGGATCCTGTAGGGAATATCGACCGGAATTATCTCGACTCCACTGATCTTCATCGTTCGCTTTCTGAATAGTCTCGTCCTTCTTCTACGATTTTGTGGCAAGCGGTAGAACAGACTCAGAACACGGACAGACATCCGGGCAAATACGGCATTGAAGGCACGGTTGGAGCGCTCTGCGTGTGAGGTGGTATTGCATTCATACACTTCCTGCCATGTCGCTCATCCCGGGCAGGCGACGCCCACGGGACGAGCCTGCCCGGGATGAGAATCGACCTGATAGCCCTAAGTGCCCGTCCCTGTGAGCTCTACTTCCAATTTTTCCAGTCCCTCACCCTTTACGTTAATTCGATAGAAAAGCACGACCACGGCGCAAAGGAGAGGGGGTATGGCCAGTAGAGCGAAGAACTGGCTGAAGGAAAAGCCCGCCGACTGCAGGAAACCTCCGAGCAAGGGTCCGCAAATCGCGCCGAACCGACCCATCGTAAGGGCCCATCCGACGCCGGTGGATCTGATAAAGGTCGGGTAGACCTCTGCGGACACCACGTTTTGGCCCCCCATTCCGCCGATAACGAAGAAGCCCGTCGCAAAGCTCAGGAAATAGAGCGCCGGTGCGTAGCCATTGGTCTGG
The DNA here is from genome assembly GCA_963750015.1 of uncultured delta proteobacterium. Classification (GTDB taxonomy): domain Bacteria; phylum Desulfobacterota; class Syntrophorhabdia; order Syntrophorhabdales; family WCHB1-27; genus CAVVNC01. Next base: position 4,672 of record CAVVPU010000148.1, read on the forward strand.
CCGAAAAGCCAGGAGATGACCGCTCCGACCGCATACGCTACGGCGAGACCCCGCTTCCTGCCGAACCGGTCGATCGCAATCCCGATGATGATAGTCCCGAAAATGCCCCCGATATGGTCCATGACGGTGTAACCGTAGCTCCTCACCAGGGAGATGCCAGCCTTGTTGAGAAGCGTCGGCATCCATAGGATGAGGCCGTAGACTGCGAGCATGTTGAAGAAGTAAACGAGCCAGACGAGAATAGTCATGACAGTGAGCTTCGAGCCGAAGAGCTGCTTCACGCTCGCCCTTTTCTCGACCTCCGGCAGGACGAAGCTTTCTTTGCTCCATTCAATGGGTTGCACATGAGCGGCTTTCTCAATCCTTCTGAGCACCGAGATGGCCTTGTCATACTTCCCTTTTGCGCGAGAAAACGGACCGACTCGGGTAGAAATACCAGAGGAAAGGCAGAAAAATGAGAGGCAGAAGTGCGAAGAAAAGCACGATTCGCCACCCGTAGGGGGGAATGCACAAGATCGAAACCACCCCGGCGAGGGCGGGCCCAATCATGAAACCGATGAACATGGTCGAGACCATTCTTCCCCTGAGCCTGGCAGGTGCGAATTCTGAAGCGATCGTGATGCTGAGGGCGATGCCCCCACCCATGCCTATACCTGCAAGGAAGCGGAGGATGCAGAATGTGGTGATGTCATGCACCCAATAGAGACCGCCGTTGAATACGGAGAACATGACGAGGCCGATCATGAGCGGAATCTTTCTGCCGATACGGTCGGCGAGCATGCCCAGGCCGGCCGTGCCTATCATAAGGCCGAAGAGGCCCCATGATGCGATCGCGCCTGCCGAGACCGGGCTCAAGTGCCACTCCTTGATGACTTGAGGCATGACATAAGCCAGGATCTGTGAATCGTAGCCGTCGAAGATGAGGATCAATACGCCGAGAATCAGAATAGCCCCATGAAATCGGTTGAACTTTAGATCATCGCAAAACGCTGTGACGTTTGGTTTGTCCATGTCCTCTCTCCATTCGTTCGATCTTAGCCGTCTCTATTACTTTCTAAGGCACTGCTCCTTTCCGCTGGTACCCCCTCGTCAGCACGTTCCATATATGGAACGCCGTTCTTTATTGTGTATGTTTATCCGTAATTCATTTGCAAAAATTATTGTCAAGCGAAAAGCGCAGGTGTGTCAGGGCAAAGTAGGACATCCTGTTTCGATGGAGTGTCACACTGCTTCCTTTTCCCTCTGTAAAACGTTCCGCGGAATTGATTCTCTTTCTCAATCTCTTCTCGAATTCTGGGAATAGGTCTTATAACTCCTGTATGACCGATGGCTTAAGAAGAGGTTAAAGAAGGACCCGGGGAGCGACGGACGTCTCATGACCAGCTCCAAGCAGGAGGGACCGGTCCGTGACGTGCATACCGGACATTTCTACTTTGCGTTAACATTCCCGGATTTTTAGCTTGACAATAATTTTTGCAAGTGGTAGGGATAAGCATACACAATGAAGAACGGTGTTCCATATATAGAACAAATGGCTCCCGCGGATGCTCGACAGGCAGCTCCCATCGGGAATGACGTCACGAATCTAATTGGACGGTGACTACATGAAGATTATCGGCATCGAGATGTTCCCAGTCAGCATTGCCTTCAGGCGAAAGGTGAAGACGGCCTTTCGCGGGTTCGCAAGGGACGAAGGCGTCAACGAGGAGAATGTAGTCATCAGAATATATACCGACGAGGGAGTATCGGGCCTGGGCGAGGCGGGCACCTGGGGAATCTACTACATCGGGGAGGGCCAGGAGTCGATAATGGCCGCCATAGGGACCTATCTGTTCCGTGACGTACTGGAAGGCGAGAACCCCTTCAATGTGGACCTCATCCACAAGAAAATGGACGAGGCCGTGCTCGGCAATCCGGTGGCGAAATCGGCTGTCGACTTCGCGCTTTACGACATCATGGGTAAAGTCCTCAATGTTCCCGTATGCGACCTCATAGGCGGCAGCTATGCGGACAAGTACCCGACCAATGCAGCCGTTCTGGGTATAGACACGCCCGAGGCAATGGCGAGGATCGCCAAGGATTCTCTGAAAGGGTTAGGACCAGAGCCCCGCATGATGAAAGTTAAGCTGGGGCTCGAATACCTGAAGGATGTGTTGCGGGTCCAGGCCATCAGGGAGGCGATCGGACCCGACCACTATCTTCTGCTGGACTGCAACGGATCGCTGCGGGTGAAGGAGGCGATCCATTTCGGTCAGAAAGTGGAGCGGTTCGCCCCGGTGTTCCTGGAGCAGCCTGTGGACTATGACGACATCGAGGGCCTCGCGGAGGTCAAGAGGAATGTCCCTGTCCCGGTGGGGGCATGTGAGTGTGCCCTGACCATTGAGCAGATGATGCGGGTGATCAGGATGGACGCCGCCGATTTTTTCAACTTCAAGATCGACCGGCTGGGAGGAATTTACAAGGGGAAGCAGGCAGTGGGCATGATCAACGCGGCGGGCAAATGGACCCTCTTGTCCGGGCAGGTAAGTGTCGGCATCGCTGCCACGGCGCGGAACCACTTTGCCGCGGCGACCTGTACCATGTTCCGTCCCGTTGCCTCAGGGGTCTCAGGCGTCTTCTCCATCTATCCGGCGGCTTATCCCGAATACAAGCAGGTGGAGAATGTCCTGACCGGTATGATCAAGGTCGAGAAAGGTTACGCTGCCGCACCGCATGGCCCGGGATTCGGCATCGAGCTCAACGAGAAGGCCCTCAAGGAGTTTCTGACCAAGGGAAAGAGCAACGTGCTTGTGGGGAAGAAGAAGTGATAGGTAGGTTGATCTATATAACCGATAGCAAGGACCACCAGAGGGGGAAGAACTTGATATGCAAGGCCCATCGATAGAAGAGAGAGACCGGAGATGGTCTAATATCAGGCACGAGCTTGAGAGGAAGGGCCTGGAAGCGCTCCTGGTCGTAAGCGACGGGCACCTGGAGCGGAGGGGGTCCCTTCGATACGTCTCCGACGTGAACGGCATGCTGCGGTACGGGTACGTCGTTTTTCCAGTGAAAGGCGATCCCATAGGCATATACAACAAGGGCGGATGGATCGAGGACAGAAGACCGCTTCCTTTCCGGGGAGGGTGGGTCGTGGAGAGCGAGCCTTACGCGCGTTTCATCGCGAACATAATGAAAGAGCTGGGCCTGGAGAAGGGCCGCATAGGCATAGAAGGAGATTTCTTGCCCGCACCCGTGTATGAGGGGCTCGCCAAAGAGTTGCCCCATGGGACGCTCACTTTTTCCTCTGTCATACATCAGTTGAAGATGGTGAAGAGCCCCGAGGAGCTGCGGATCATAGAAAGCGGGGCGGAGATGGTGGATAAAGCCTTCGCCGAATGTCTCGAGTTCGCCCGGCCCGGGATGACGTGGAACGATGTAACGTGTGAAATCTACAGGCTTCTTTATCAGGCGGGAAGCGAGGACATCGGTGGCTATCCCCTGTCGCGCTCGAATGTTCCTATGGGCCCGGGCGATATCTATAACCACTATCCCGAGCCACAGGCTTCCGGAGGCTACTGGATGCAGTTCGGAAGGCTCTTCTCCTTCGGCGAGCCGGACAAAAAATGGCAGACTGCGTGGGATCTCGATATCAAGGCACAGGAAAAGGGCGCGGAAGTGTTGAAGCCGGGAAATACGGGCTCGGACGTGATGAGGGCGATCAACGAGTCCCTGAAAGGTACCCCTTACACCGGGGCGGACCGGGGTTCCGGACATGGGGTGGGGCTCGATATTATCGAAAGGCCGTTCATTGCCCTCGATGACGAGACGATATTGAAGCCTGGTATGGTAGTGGCGATTCACCCGGTGCTGGCACCTCCCCCCGACGTCTTCGAGGCCTGCGCGGACCTCTTTGTCGTCACGGAAGCCGAGCCCCGCAAGCTGTCCAAGGTTACGCCCGAGATGAAGGTGTTGCGATGCAAATGAAATCGGACGAGGAGTCACCCGAGAAAGACTCTTCCAGCTCTCTCGTAAGGGGACTGAAGGTCCTGGAATGCTTCGGACAGGATTCGCGCCATCGCTACACGCTTTCGGAGCTGGCGAGACGGCTCGATATGCCCAAGTCGAGCATTTACCGCGTCTTGAAGACGCTGTCGCGAATGGACTATTTGCGATACGAGGAACACTCGAAGCACTACTATCTCGGCGTTCGCGTGCTCTCGCTGGGTTTCTCCCTGCTGGCGGGTATGGAGCTTCGGGAAATTGCGAGGCCCTACATGGAGGTGCTTTCCCGCGAATGCAACAAGACTGTTAACCTCACGATCCTCGACGGGATGGAGATGGTCTATGTGGAAAGGATAAGCGTCAGGAGCATCAGGGCTTACAACATAAGCGTGGGAAGCCGGATCAGGCCGTGGAACAGTGCCGCGGGCAAAGCCCTGCTGGCGTACCTGGAGCCGGCGACGGTCTCCGGAATGATCGTGAAGGCCAAGAAGGAAGGTTATTTTTCGGGTGACGAGGAGAAGTTTCTGAACGCTTTGGCAGAGGTGAGAAAGCGCGGGTTCGCGACGGGAAATCAGGAAGAACGGGCAGGAATAGTGGCTGTCGCTGTGCCGGTCTTCTCTTCGACGGGAGTGGCAGGGGCGATCAACCTCATTGCCGAGCCTGAAGAGGTTCCTATAGATGTGTTGAAGACGGAATATGCTCCAAGGTTGGTGAAAGTGGGGAGCCAACTGTCCGAGGCGTTGGGGTACAGAGGATAGAGACGCTTATCTGGAGTGGTTGTCATGACGGGAACAGAGCAGAAATATGAAGAGCGTGCGCTCGACGTCCTAATCGTCGGCGGAGGCGGCGCGGCAGCTTTGGCGGCACTGGAGATCAGGAGAGCAGGTCTGACAGTGGGGCTCGTCACCAAGGAATCGGCCCTCGTGGGCGGCGCCACGATCATGGCTGCCGGCGGCACGTCCGCGGTCTTCAGCCCCGGCGACAGCCCCGAGACCTTTCAGTCGGACATCTTCAAATCCGGGCAGAACCTGAATAACGCGAAGCTTGTCAGAAAGGTGGCCGAGGGGTCTGCGGGAGGAGTCCTCAACCTTGAAGCGTACGATTTCCTCCTCGATAGGAAAGACAACGAAGCGCTGCGAACCATCAAGCATGGCGAAGGCCACACCTATCCCAGAGGTTATCTGGACAGGAGAGAGGCCCTCGGCGTTTGTCATGCCCTGTCGAAAGCACTGATGAGAAATGAGGTAGCCCTCTTCCCTGAAACGGTGCTGACCAAGCTCCTCGTCAAGGAGAATAGGGTCCTCGGGGCAGTGGCGATGAGCCTTGTCACCGGTGGATACTGGATTTTCAAGGCGAAGGCCGTGATCCTCGCCACAGGAGGCCTCGGCGCCGTCTATAAGCTGACCACCAACTCCGCCGTTCTCACGGGTGACGGCTTCGCTCTCGCTTTTGACGCGGGGGCCCAGCTGGTCGACATGGAGATGGTACAGTTCTTCCCCATCGCTTTTCCCTATCCTGCCGTGCGCAAGGGGAAGATGATTGCTGTCTGTTCCTGGTTCGGTCCGGATGTGCTGCTTCTCAACGGGCTCGGGGAGAGGTATATGCCGAAGTACGACCCCGAGAGGATGGAAATGTCCACCAGGGACACCGTCTCCAGGGCGAACTTTATTGAGATCATGGAAGGCAGAGGCACGAAGAACGGGGCTGTCTTGGTCGACCCCACGAAGCACGATCCGGCAAAGCTAGCCAATTTCAAGACATCCATCCCCCACGTGTACGCCATGTTCAGGGAGGTCTATGGAAAACGGGTGGCCGAATGGGAGGAACCCTTCGAAGCCATACCCAGCCAGCACTTCTTCATGGGCGGCATAAGGATAGACGAGGAATGCAGGACCAACGTGGAGGGATTTTTTGCCGTCGGGGAAGTGGCAGGCGGCATGCATGGGGCGAACCGGCTCAGCGGAGTCGCCCTCACCGAGCTGTATGTGATGGGACCTGTCGCCGGGAAATCGGCTGCCCTCTACGCCCGGGGGAAAGAGTTCATCTCTCCTGACTCAGGGGCGATCGATGAGGAGATCGGCAGGCTGGACAGCCTGTTCCGAAGCGGAGAGGGCGTGAGGCCCTTCGAGCTTAAGGCGGCAGTGCAGAATATCATGTGGGAAGGATTGGGTCCTGTTAGGGACGGCGCAGGGATCGAGGCCGCCATCGGCGCGCTTCGGAGGATTGAGAAGGAGCAGATCGCAGGCATGGTTCTCGGCTCACGCGACCGGACCTATAACCGGGACAGGATGGAAGCGATCGAGGTGCCTTTCATGATAAGGACAGGACTGCTCGTGGCCCATGCGGCCCTTTGCAGGAAGGAGAGCAGGGGATCCCACTACAGGTCCGATTTCCCGCAGAGGGACGACAAGGAATGGCTCAGGAATATCGTCGTCAAAAGGAACAAGGACGGAGATGTCGATGTAAGGACGGAGAAAACCATACAGGCTGAGATGAGATGAAAGTGAAATGTGATGTTTGGCGTTCCGATCCGGGCGCCGGCTTACAAGGAAGCTACACTAGCTACGTACTTGAAGCCGAGCCCACCGAGACGGTTTTAGGCATTCTCGTGAAGATCAACCATGACCTCGATGCCAGCCTGGCCTTTCGTTTCGCCTGCGGCGTGGTCAAGTGCGGAGAGTGCGCGGTGGAAGTAAACGGGTCGGCCTGCCTCGCGTGCGAGAGAGCGGCGGAAGCAGAAATGAGGATACGCCCTCTGCCCGAGCTGCCCTTGGTCAAAGACCTCGTGATCGACAGGAGATCGGTCTTCGACCGGGTCCTGAAGCTTATCCCCCAATTGTCCCGGACCGGGGAAAGCACCGCGCTCAGGGGCCTCGATGCCGACGGCATGGATAGGTTCGTGCGAATGACCAAATGCTTCGAATGCCTCATGTGCCAGTCGGCCTGTCCTGTGCGATCGGACGAGGAAAAATTTGCCGGCCCCCTGGGCCTCCTTTGGCTGGGTCAGATGTCCCTGGACCCTGCCAAGAGACCTCTCGTCAAAAATGAGATAGGCGCTTCTTTGGAAATGTGCCTGCGCTGCGGCGCGTGTTCGGAAGCATGCCCCTGCTCGGAAGATATCATCGGCCTGGCTATCGATACCCTCGAGAAGGGCGGGTAAGGAGGAGAAGAGTGAAAGACCCTCTCGGTGACACCATAACCGCTCAAATTGGAGGCGGTCACGGAAGAAGAGGCAACGAAACCATAAAAGAGCGACCATGAGCCGGAATGCGGTGTAGAATGCAGCAAGGTGGTGCGACGGACTCAAGTTCAAGAAGGGAGAAACCATGAAGATCAGCAGAGTCGAGATAATCCCAGTAGACATTCCCTACAAGATGCCTTTTCGAGTCTCCTACGGAGGGGTCACATCCGGCAGCTACCTTATACTCAGGATCGTGACCGACGAGGGTGTCGACGGTATCGGAAGCAGCATTGGTTTCGGAAAAATAGGCCTGACAAGAGAGAGCGCCATGGCCCAGATGAAGAGTATCGCATCGGGCCTTCTTTTGGGTCAGGACCCGCTCAATACGGAGTCTATCTTAAACCGGCTCGACGTGGTTCTCCCCGGAAGTTGGCGAATAAAGGCCCATTTCGATTACGCCCTGTACGATCTCAAGGGCAAGATTCTGGACGTTCCTGTTTACCAGTTGCTCGGCGGCCTTTGCAGGGAGAAGATCCCTCTGGAATGGATACTCATGATGGACGAGCCTAAGGTGCAGGCCGAAATGGCGGTCAAGTACATCGACGCCGGGTTTCACAGCATAAAGATGCACGTTGGGGGCGAGCCTCGGATGGCGGTGAAGCGGTTTAAGGCAGTACGTGAGGCAATAGGTCCCGATGTACCGATTGCAGTGGACATATCAAGCACTGCCGGCACGCCGAGCCATTGGAACGCCCACGATGCATTGCGGCTCATTCGGGAGCTGGACAAGTACGACCTTCACTATGCGGAACAACCGGTGACCATCGACGATATAGAGGGCTTCAGGGCCATAAAGAGCCGGACCACCGTTCCTCTTGCCGCCGATGCGAGCGCCGACTCAGTCGGCGACGCCTATCGCGTGATCAAGCACGACGCCGCGGATATTTTTCATGCGCTCATGGGGAGAATCGGCGGTATCCGAAAGACATTGCAGTTCACCAACCTTGTCGACACGGCCAACCTCGACTACGCGATCTGCGTTCTGGGAAACGGCATCGAGCACGCGGCCGGGGCCCATTTTGCGGTATCGCGCGCCAAGAGAGGAAGGATTCTCGATGAGCTGGGTCTCCTTTTCTATTTGTACGGTGGGACTGAAACAAAGGATATTACGACGGACGTCACAAAGGAAATAAGCGGCAAGATAGAAAAGGGTTATCTCTATCCTCCGAAAGGGCCCGGACTCGGCATCGAGCTTAACCAGGAGATGGTCGACCGATATCGTGCTCAGGATATCGACAAGATCGTGGTCCGGTAACCAATGAACGATTATCCCTATCTCTTTCGACCGGCGCGATTGGGCAACGTAGAAATCCGCAATCGGATAGTGATGGCGGCCTTGGGAACGACGGGTCCTCTGGTGGGCTACGGGGGAACTTTTTCCGACCGGGTCATCACCTATTACGAAAGAAGAGCGAAGGGTGAAACAGGTTTGATCGTCACGGGTTTGAGTATTGTAAACTCGGAGCTCGAACCGTGGGAGGTCGATGGTGTTCGCACGAGCATCACCTTCGATTCTCCCTGGCAGGTGCCGAACTTCCTTCATTTGACTGAACGGGTACACGACTTCGGGACCAAGATATTCGCTCAGTTGTCCGCCGGTTGGGGCCGGGTCTTTCCGGGTACATTGGCGGAACAGTTTGCGCGCAAGGGTGAACGGTTTGTGGGGGCATCCGAGGGCCCACTCTTCTGGAGACCGGCCATCATAGCCCGCGAGCTCACGACTCTCGAAGTGGATGGACTCGTCCAGGCCTTCCGCAATGCTGCTGCGATCGCAAAGCTGGGCGGCTTCGACGGCATCGAGCTTCACGGGCACGAGGGCTACCTGATGGACCAGTTTACCACCGCCCTCTGGAACAGGAGGACGGATAAGTACGGCGGCGATCTCCAGGGGCGGATGTGCTTCGTGCTCTCCATCATCCGGACTATTCAGGAGGCTGTGGGCCTCGATTTCCCGATCGTCTACCGATACGGGCTGGAGCACAAGATCCCCGGAGGAAGGACCGTGGACGAAGGGATTGAAATGGCGAAGATACTGGAGGGTGCAGGCGTCGCCGCCCTTCACGTCGACGCCGGCTGTTATGAGAACTGGTTCTGGCCCCACCCGCCCGAATACCAGCCGCCGGGATGCATGGTCGATATGGCCGCAATGGTCAAGCCTCACGTGAACATCCCGGTGATCACCGTGGGCAGGCTCGGCTACCCCGATCTTGCCAACCGCGTGCTGGAAGAGGGCAAAGCCGATTTTGTGGCGCTGGGGAGGCCACTCTTGGCTGAGCCTGATTTTGCCGCAAAGGCGCGAAAGGGAGAAGGGGGGGAAATCCGTCCCTGTATCGGCTGCCACGAATGTTTTGCCCGCATGAGGGCGAGACGCTCCTTGAGTTGCGCGGTGAACCCCCAATGCGGAGATGAAGACCGGCTGACGATCCGGCCGGCCTCGGTGAGAAAGAGAGTCATGGTGGCCGGAGGAGGCATCGGGGGCATGGAGGCCGCGAGGGTCGCGGCCTTGAGGGGTCATGATGTCACACTCTACGAAAGGAGTAACGAACTCGGCGGAACCCTGCACATCGCCGGGCGGGCCGATTTCAAACAGGACATCGCACGTCTTCTCAAGTTTGAGGTCGGCCAAATCGAAAAGTCGCCCAACATCACGATTCGGCTCGGAACCGACGTTACGCTCGATCTGCTCAAGGCGGACCAACCTGACGTTCTTTTCATCGCAACCGGTTCGGACCCCCTCTGCGAGATAGGGATCAAAGGCTCCCAAAACGGCCACCATGTCACGCCTGAAGATGTGTACAGAGACAACATTCCGAGCGGCACAAGGGCTTGCGTGGTGGGCGGCGGGTCGGTTGGCTGCGAGACGGCCCTTTACCTGGCGAGAAAGGGGTGGTCGGTCCTTGTTCTAGAAATGCTGGACGAGGCGGCTACGGACCTTTTTGAGGCAAATAGGGCGATGCTCCTTGAGTTGTTGGCGCAGAACGGAGTGAGTCTGCTTGTCCGGAGTGCGGTGAAAGAGATCATGCCCGGCGCCGTTCTAGTGGCCACGCCTCGCGGCGAGGAGCGTTTTGAAACGGATATGGTGATTCTCTGCGTGGGCCGTCAACCTGCCAACAGCCTGGTCGCGGCTGCCCAGGAACTCGTTAAAGAAGTGTACGTGGTCGGCGACTGCCTGGCTCCGCGAAAGATCAAGGACGCAATCTGGGAGGCCTTCAAGCTCGCGATCACCGTCTGACCTTCTCGTTGCATAACTCTGCCGCTACCGTTCATCTCTACACCGGGAGTTTGTCCCTGTTTTCGGTATCTTCCATGTATCGCCACGCGTAAACCCGAATACCCGATACTTTGCTGCACAGTGTTTATTGACATAAAACTTCTTGACAGTAAATGACGTAGGGTATATTATATGGACAGTAAGTCTAACATATGGTGTATGCGTCCAAATGGGAGTCATAGAACGAAGAAAACGGGAGAGGGACGCCAGAAGGGAACTGGCCATCGACGCGGCGTTGACCATATACGAGGAGGACGGCTACCACGCAATTACCATGGAAAAAATTGCGGAGCGGTCCGAATTGAGCAGGGCCGCACTCTATCTTTACTTCAAGAGCAAGGACGAGATCCTGATAAGCGCGATAGTGGCCCACGCCGACTATTTTGCCCATGTCCTCCAGGAAGTATACGATGACCGGGAGAAGATCAAGGACCAGCTGCTGGAAAAACTGTGGGAATGTTTTCAGAGGTTCTATGAAAAAGACCCCGTGGTGTTTACCGCATGGCAGTTGCTTCACCAGAGCGAGATGATCAGCAACCTTTCCCCGACGCTGCGCGACATCCTTCACGAAGCGGGGGCCAAAGCGGTTGCTCTCCAGCATAGGATAGTCGAGTATGCGGTGTCGGAGAAGATTTTCATCGAGTGCGACTATAGGGCGCTCTCGGAAGTGATATGGGCCTCTTTCCTCGGGATAGTGTATGTCGAGCGGAGCAAGAATGTGCTTTCTCACAAAAGCCATATGGCCATCACGCAGGATGTAGCGAGAAAGGTCCTCGCGCAGGGCGTCCTGAATCCGTCCTGGAAAACCGGGGCGCCCACTGGAGGGGGCATTTGAGCACGAAGATGGGACGTCGCAGCAGGACCGACGCAAGATGGCAGGAAGAGAAAGGCGTCTTTTGTCCATCGTTATATTATATAAAATATAACGATGGGGAAGCCCTCAGGGAAGCTTTTTTGAGGAGTGACAACAATAAAGACTTTGCTTATCGGCAAAGGGGCTGCCGACGTTGACGGAAACAGGAAGGAGGGTATTGTGAAAGACTTTGAATACTTCAGGCCGACGACAATCGACGAAGCGCTGAATCTTTACAAGAGGGGTGGAAAGCACGCAAGGCTCCTCGCGGGAGGGACGGAGCTGGTCAACGAGATGCGCCTCGGAAAGTCTCAGCCGAAGCAGGTGATAGACCTCAAACACGTTCCCGGACTCGATTTCGTCGACCTAAAGCCGGCAGGCTTGAAAATCGGCGCCCTTTTCAGGGTCCGGGATGGGGAACGCTCACAGCTTCTCAGGGGGAGCCGGTATAACGTGCTGAGTTACGCAGCCGGGACCCTGGGGTCCCCGCAAGTAAGGAACAAAGCGACCATAGTGGGCAACGTATGTCGCGCTTCACCTTCGGCCGACCTGATTCCGCCGCTTATGGCTTTGGACGCGAGGGCGAGGATTGCAGGCGATGGAAGTGACCGGACCGTTGCCGTCGAGGAGATGCTTCTCGGTCCAGGTAAAACGATACTAGAAACGGGCGACATCGTGACGGAGCTGGAGATTCCAGGTATGCCTGATTATGCGGGATGCAGCTACTACAAGCTGAGTCCCCGAAAGTCACTCGACCTGGCGGTGGTGGGCGTAGCCGTCATGGTGAGGACGGACCCCGGCGTATCGAGATGTATTGACGCCCGCATAGTGCTCGGCGCAGTGGCCCCTACCGCGATACGGGCGAAGAAGGCCGAGTCCATGCTTATCGGCGCACGCCTGACCGAGCATACGATTGAAGCGGTCGCAAGGGCTGCCGCCGAAGAGTCGAAGCCGGTCGATGATGTGAGGGCGTCGGCGTGGTACCGGAAGAAGATGGTTGAGGTTGTGGTGAGGCGCACCATCGGCCTTTCGCTGCAGCAAGTCAAGACAGGGAGGTAGCTTCGGCTTTGGAACGAATTATTAGTCTCAATATCAATCGGGAGCGCTATAAGGTGATTGCCAGGCCCCACGAGTCGCTCCTCGATGTACTGCGGAATAGGCTGGGCCTGACGGGCACGAAAGAGTGTTGCAACGAGGGGGACTGCGGGGCGTGCACGGTGATTATGGGAGGACGGGCGGTAAACGCCTGCCTGGTACTGGCCGTAGAGGCCGAAGGCGAGGAGATATTCACCGTCGAAGGTTTGGCTCAAGGAACACACCTCCACCCCCTTCAGGAGGCATTCATGAAATTCGGCGGTTTCCAGTGCGGCTTCTGCACTCCGGGGATGTTGATGTCGGCCAAGGCGCTCCTCGACGAGAACCCGGAGCCCACGGAGGAGGAAATACGAGCAGGGATATCCGGCAATCTCTGCCGCTGCACCGGCTACGTAAAGATAATCGAGTCAATAAAGGAAGCCGCCTTGTCCATGAAAGGAGGACAGAAGAGTGAGCAAGAATAAATTCTCGGTAGTCGGGAAAAGGGTCCCTAATGTCGATGGATGGGAGAAGGTCACGGGCAGCGGCAAATATACGGTCGACATGGTCCTGCCGAACATGCTCTATGGGAAGATCCTGAGAAGCCCCCATCCCCATGCGAGGATCATACGCATCGACACGCACCGCGCCGAGGAGTTGCCCGGAGTAAAGACTGTGCTCACCGGGAAGGATACTCTCGGAAAGTTGAACGGCATCTGGCGGAGCTACCGTGATCTGTGCGACGAGGAGATACTCTGCCGGGAGAAAGTACGTTATGTCGGCGACGCGGTGGCGACGGTGGCGGCAACGGAGGAGGACATCGCCAAAGAGGCGCTGAGCTTGATCGACGTAGAATACGAGGTACTACCCGCAGCCTTCGACCCGATAGATTCGATGCAGGAAGGGGCGGCGCAAATTCATGAAGGTTTCGAGAGAAACATGAACGTCTATCGGCAGATCGAGTGGGGCGATGTGGAGGAGGCATTCAAGGAATGCGACCACATCCGCGAGGACACGTTCCACTGCTCGTCCCAGGTCCATGCGTGTCTGGAGCCTCACTGCGCCATTGCCAGTTTCTCCCACGATGGCAAGCTCACCGTATGGACCTCGACGCAATCCTTCTATTACACCCAATTGCTTCTCTCCGATATGCTCGGATTGAGAGAGGGGGACATCAAAGTGATAAAACCCCACGTGGGAGGGGGCTTTGGCGGGAAGCTTTCCCTCGACTCGGCCCAGTACTGTGCCTCTCTCCTCTCCATGAAACTGATGAGGCCCGTCAAGATCGTCCTCTCCAGAGCTGAGGAGTTTGCCACCACAAAGCGCCGCACCCCGATCCATTACCAGTTGAAACTCGGGGCAAAGAAGGACGGCACCCTCGTCGCCAAGAAGGTCCGCGCCATAACCGAAGGAGGCGCATACACGGCCATGGGCGGAACCGCCCTTTACCTTACCGGTTTCTTCTCGTCGTTTCCCTATAAATATGACAATTACCAATATGACGGGTTCCGCGTTTACACCAATAACGAAGCGACATCGGCATGTCGTGGTTTCGGCGCCCCGCAGGCGAATTTTGTCGGCGAATCTCAGATAGACATGTTGGCCGAAGATTTGGGGATAGACCCCATTGAAATAAGGCTCAAGAACGCCATGACGCCCAATCACGTGATACCGGAGCAGGCAACTATCCTGAGTTGTGAACTCAAGCAGTGTCTGGAGGCGATTGACAAATGGATCAAGGGGCGCGGCGAGTTGCCGCCGAATCACGGCATTGGCGTCTCCGCCTATGGTTTTATGTCGGGAGGTATCTTCAACTGGATCGACACCCCCTATGCCTTCGCCGCGGCTGCAGTCAAGGTAAGCGCGGATGGCAAGGTCGACCTTTTCATAGGTGCGAATGAGATCGGTCAAGGGAGCAGCACGACTCTCTCGATGATCTGCGCCGAAGAACTGGGCGTAGGCCTTGAGGACATCACCCTGCACACAGGCGATACAACCTGCCCGGTGGATCTCGGGGCGTGGGGAAGCAGGCAAACCCTTATGAGCGGAAACGCGGTCAAAATGGCCGCCAACAACGTCAAGAAACAGCTTCTCAAGGTCGCCTTTCACCACCTGAAGCCCAACGTCATCTACGATATGGACATCAAGGACCACTGGGTTTATCTCACCGAACGTCCCTACCGGCGCATCTCCTATTTCGACGTTGTCAAGGATGCGATCAGAGGCAAGAAAGGCAATGCCATCATGGGGGCCGGCCACTATACGCCTCACGGCAAGGGCATGGTGTCTCCTGCCTACAGCTTTGGCGTCCAGGCCGCTGAGGTAAGTGTGGACGTTGAAACGGGCAAGGTAGAGCTGATACATATCGCTACCGCCCATGAGTGCGGTCAGATAATCAATCCTATCGGTCTTGAAGGGCAGGTTGAGGGCGCAAGCGTCATGGCGGCCGGCTGGGCGCTTACTGAAGAGCTCCAGACCAGCAATGGCAGAATTTTGAACGACAACTTTCGGGATTATAAGCTTTTGCTCGCCCCGGACGTGCCTGAGTGCTCGGTTATCGAGGTTGAATCGTACGAACCCGAGGGTCCCTACGGCGCAAAAGAGGCGGGGGAGGGGCTCACCATTCCCGGCGGAGCAGCCATAGCCAATGCCGTGTACAATGCCGTGGGTGTGAGAATAAAGGATATGCCCCTGACTCCTGAAAGAATTCTCAGGGCCCTGGAAGAGAAGCGTGTACAGGAAGAAGAGGATGACCAACGCGTCGCAAGTGCGTAGCAGCCAAACTGGTGCCGGAGGTACCAATGCAGGCGGGCCTCATCAAAATAGCCTGAAGAGGGAGCAGGCAGGCCAACGGGGAGGAGGAGATGGAGTGATTGACCCATCCATCGTCATAAAGGGAGCCGGCGAGATGGCGTCAGGCATTGCCCATAGGCTCTTTACGGCCAACTTTACGCGCATCTGCATGATTGAAACTGAAAGCCCTCTGTGCGTGCGCAGGACGGTTTCCTTCTGCGAAGCCGTGTTCAACGGGGAAATGGAGGTTGAAGGGATAAAAGCAAAACTGGTGCAGGACGTGGCCGGCCTTTACCGGGCATGGGATCGCAAGCAAATCGGCGTCGTTGTCGATCCGGTGTGGAAGATAATCGCCGATATCATACCCGATGTCATCGTGGACGCTATCATGGCCAAAAGAAACCTGGGAACGGTTAAGGACGAAGCCCCTCTTGTCATCGGGGTAGGGCCCGGCTTCTCCGCGCCCCGCATGGTCCATGTGGTTGTGGAGAGCAACAGGGGACATAATCTGGGGCGGGCCATCTACGAGGGGGCAGCCGAAGCCTTCACGGGCATGCCCGGTCTGACTGCGGGGTTCAGCCGCGAGAGGGTGCTCCGTTCGCCCCATGGAGGAATGGTGCGCCATGCGACATCCATAGGGGACAAAGTAGGGGCGGGGGATACGGTCCTCTATGTCGACGCCACACCGGTTCGCGCTGCTATCGACGGCATCGTGAGGGGGCTTATTCGGGAGATTCGGGTGCGGGAGGACGAGAAGGTGGGCGACATCGAGCCCAGAGGGGATATATCGTACTGCCATACCATCTCAGACAAGGCGAGGGCCATAGGCGGCGGGGTCCTGGAAGCGATCATGCACCACCTGAACGGCCCCAGAGAACGCCCATGGGCAGGCAAAGAAAAGGAGGTAGATGATGGACCTTAAATGTCCTATCTGCAAGAAACAGTGGAATTCCAGTCTTAAAGTGGCGCGCCACGTATTCGGGACCGGCGACAAACCTCATAGAGCATGGGTGAACTCCCAGGGTGTGTCGTTCACGGGTCTCCTCATTCAACAGGCTACAGAGCCGGGGAACCGGGGCTTCATGACATTGGCGGAAATTATCGAAGCTGCACAGGACACGATATAGGGCACCCGATTTCGTCCGGATAGAAGCGGTCTACTCCATCGGACGGCGGGGCAGGCATGCACATCCCATGCACATCCAATAAGGAGGTCGCAATGGACAATAAGGACTCAAACTATGGTCTTCAAGGTCATAAGCTGTTTCTCATCCCCGGCACAAACCGCGGCGCGGATGGAGAAGCTGGTGTCAATAAGCCGGAAGGCCCTTCTATGGCACCTGGGACGGAAAACCGGACGACCGATGATCTGGCTTCCGACATGGACAACCCGGGGCAGACCGATGGCGGTGTCCGGATAAGGGAATATGCCATAACACCGGGAAGGGTGCTCCGGACTCTGGAAAAGGTGGTCGCAGCGAAAGAAGCGGGAGCTCATCTGTTCGTTGTCTCCTAATGCCGAAGAGGGACCGGACGAATTTCCTGAACCGTGATCACCCTTTTTTCCGGTATCTTCACCTTGGTCGGGTACGTGTAACGTCGTCCATAATATTAGGAGCCTAAAAGAAGCGTGGGCAGTATCAGAGAAATGCTCAATCCTACCCCGTACGTTATATTCAGGCATGGACCCTCAGGGACGGGACGGAGGTCGTCCTCAGACCCATACGCCCCGAAGACGAGCCAATGGGGCGGGAGATGCTGGTCGGTCTCTCCGAAGAGACACTACGGGTACGTTTCTTCGTCATCAGGGAGATAACGCGCGATTTCCTTATACACTTCTGCAACATTGACTATGACCGGGAGATAGCAATCGTCGCCGAGATCAAGAAGGACGGCAAAAAAAGTCTCATCGCCGCGGCGCGGTTCGTCTCCGAGCCCGATTCTTCGAAAGGCGAACTTGCGATCCTTATACACGACCGATATCAGGGGGCAGGACTGGGAGCGAAGCTGATGGACATGCTCATGGGGATAGCGGCCGATAAGGGGCTCGACCACATTTACGGGACTGTGTTGAACGAGAACAGGAGGATGCTCGGCCTCTGCAGGAAACTCGGGTTCCGTGTGGAGCGTCAGGCGGACGGCATGACGACGGTGGTCAGTCCTCCGCTCAGAGCGTGACAGGAGCAGCCGCCGGGCGCCCAAATCATCGACCTACACTATATTGCGCGGTATATAACCACAAGAAGAATAGCAAGCCCGTGGGCAGTCCTCCACTTAGGCAATTCAGGACAGGTGAATTGCCCCGACAGAAAACGGTGATTGCCGGGGAGAAAAAACCTAATCGATAGCGACCATCACATTTGAGGCTTTGATTACCGCATATACTTCTTTGCCCACCGCAAGACCCAAAGCATCCGCCGAAGTCTTTGTAATGATGGAGACAACCTCCGCGCTGCCGGGGATCTCGATGACCACCTCTGTGTTGACCGCGCCGGGCGTAACCTTTTTCACTTTGCCCTTGAGCACGTTGCGTGCACTGATCTTCATATGTCTCACCTCCTCTCTTCTATATGGTGGTAATATAAGGCCCTTAAGAAGCTGCGTCAATGCTCCGATTATTCCCCGTGACCGGACTGGAAACTAAGGAAAGATATGTTTGCTTAGCCGAAATGTCTTGCCCGGATACTTTCGAGCGTCCTTTCCACCTCTTCCCTGGCCCGATTGCCCGACTCAAGGCGTGACGATTCAGAAGGGAAACCCTTGACGTAACCTTATTCTAATGGGTAAATAACGCTATGTTACATTGCGGCCGGCACCTTGCCCAGGGCCTCGAAGCGGGCATGGTGCACGTGAACGACGGCTCCATCGGCGTGCGCGACGATAATACTCAGGTCTCCGAAGACAACCATTCCTTCCGGGAGCCCGTTCGAATGCTTGAAAAAGGCGCCCCAGAAACGATCGAATCTCTTGTAGCCATATCCCAGCTTTTCGATCAGAGCAAGAAGGCCTTCCTGGGTCTCCTGCCCCTTCACCGCAGAGACATCTACCGAAAAGGTGCGCATGCCTATAAACCTTTCCTCTCTTTGAGCGGGGCAATCGGGAAGGAACAGCCACCGCTCGCGTCATCACTATATACCATTGTATATAACGACAGTCAAGAATCATTTGAGACGTTTTTCGCTGTCTACCCTCGATTATAGACCGAACTCCCTCACCCGCCGGGGGCATAAGCCGATTTGCCTCGACCCGCTCCTTTTCACCATCATAGCCTTAATAATTTCACGTATGAACCGAAAATAAGATACAGGTAGTCGTTGTGCCTGGTATCGAGAGGAGACCATGTGCGACGACTCTCCGGTCCTATCGGCAGATGATCTACACCCGGATTAGGCGAATCCTGCGCTTTTGCGCGGGCTGTGCGAAGGGGGGAGCAAAGAGACGGCGGGAGAGATGGAAGGCAACGCATGTTGGGATGGCTGAAACAGTCTGAGGGCGGTTATTCTGCATCGCTGATTCACAGGACCGTTCTGCTCATACTTCTACTACTGCTCGTCGGGATTGCCTTGTCCGCCTATACCCTCGCAAGACAGGAGGAAAGGCAAGGCGTACGGGATATACAGGACCGGGGCACCTACCTCGTGAACCTGATCTCCTACTATCCGCTCAAGGATTATGACCAGAATAAGCGTCTCCTCTTTCTGAAGACCCTGACCGAATCTACTACGTCCAATGGATTTGCCTATCTGTTCATCCACAATGACAGCGGGCAAGCGTTCATATCTATTGCTCCGCCTGAAGTCACCTCGGAGATACCCGATACTGTTTTGAGAAGATCCATCTCTTCGACGACTCTTGTGAGTCAGTCCTATAAGCCCGAGCGAACCGGGTACGTGGTTTACGAATTCGCCAAGCCCGTTTTTGAGAACGGGAAGAAAGGCGGAGTCGTTCGGCTCGGCTTGAGACTCTACCCGGTGCAGGTCCTCTCCATGAAACGGATCAGCCTTCTTGCCATGGTTGCCTTCTTCAGCATCCTGGCCCTTCTCGTCGGCTATTACGGAGTCTCTGCTGCCCTCAGATCATTAAAAGCGAAATGCGCGAAGACTTTCGGGTCCGATTCAGGCCGGAGGCGCGGCAAGGGGCGAACCCTTCAATCCGATGGGTTCCCGGGAGTCCTCAAAGAACTTGAAGAGTCATTCATTTTCGCCGGGGACAAGATGAATGAGATCAAGGAGGACAACGTAAGGCTCGTTTCCAGGCTCGGCGTGGCAGGCTTCGAAAAGAACCAGCTCGTCAATGTGTTCGATTCGATAAGCTTCGGCATCGTCGTCGCCGACATTCAAAACCGCGTCACTTTCGCGAACGAATATATGCTGAGATTGATCGACGCCAAACGGGAAGATGTCATTGACAAGGACCTCGAACAGGTCTTCCCGCAGAAGGAGCTCGGCCACCTGTTCGTCGCCAACAATCCGGAAGACACGGAGGCTCCTGCAAAGACTGTCGAGATAGGCTTTCCAGACAGTGCCCCGGGCGAAATCTTCCAGATTTCCTCATGCCAGTTGACGTCACGTGACAAGACAATAACAGGTAAGATGGTCCTTGCGAGGAACGTGACGGGCGTGAGCATGACAAAGAAGACGCAGGAGGAATTCATAGCCCACGTTGCCCACGAGCTCATGACGTCCCTCACCAACATAAGGGCATACAGCGAGATGCTCATGGACGGTGAGGTGGAAAACGCGGAGATGCAGAAAGAATTCTATAACACCATAAATCAGGAGACCCGCCGTCTCACGGCCACCGTCCACAACCTTCTCAACATCTCGAAGATGGAGGCGGGCAACCTGACGCTCAACAAGGGACTGTTGAGGACGGACTGGTTCGTCGATGATTGTGTCTCGACCATCGAGGCATCTGCCAGAAGCAAACAGGTAAAGATCGAGAAGCGGGTCCCTGACGTCATGCCCAGTTTCATCGCTGACAAGGAGCTGCTGAAAACAGCGGTGATCAACATTCTCGGCAATGCAGTCAAGTACACGCCGGAAAACGGAAAAATAACCTTCTCCATGGAGGAAGAGCCGTCTTCCATAGTCTTCGATGTGGCGGACACGGGCTACGGGATATCGGAAGAGGACCTCCCCCATATCTTCGAGAAGTTCTATCGTTCCGGCGATCCCCACGTGAAGGACGAAACGGGTACGGGGTTGGGCCTCGCAACCGCTTACGAGATAGTTCATCTACACGAAGGGGATATAGAGGTGCAGAGCACGTTAGGAGAGGGAAGCCGCTTCACCATAAGGATTCCTAAAGAGGAGTATGCGATTGGAGCCGCCTAGGACCGTCCTCGTGGTGGATGACGACGCATATATCCTTCGGGTCATCGAGCTCAAGTTGAAAACGCACGGGTATGGGGTTTTCACGGCGGCAAACGGGGGGGAAGGGCTTGACATGGTAGAGAGGCTAAAGCCCGATGTGCTCATCACCGACATCAACATGCCGAAGATGGACGGAGAAACTCTATGCCTGAGAACCAATTCCCTCAAGAAATCACAGCAATTCCTCACTATTGTGCTGTCAGCCCGGATCGGAAACGACAATCGACAGTGGGTCAAAGAACTGGAGAACACGCGGTTCATCGAAAAACCGTTCAGCCCTTCCCAGTTGTTGAGGTGCCTGGATGAGTATTTCGCCTCTTGAAGCGAGGACTACCGATCGTTTCCGGAACCTGTTGACGAGCCTGGCCCGTCTCGTTTCTCTGGAGTTTGTCATAAGCGATGGGAAAAATAGTCTCTTTAGCACCGAAGAAGGGAGGAGAGACGACCTGTTCGGGAAATCAATCGGGGCCATCTCGACCCACATCCTAAGGAAGAACGCCCCCATTCAGGACCTGTCGGGTGGTGCCTTGCCCGTCTACGGCGCTCCCATAATAGCTTCGGATGAGCCCGTAGGCGTCATATTGGGATATGAAAGGAAAGCGCCGGGTCTTGAGCAGCCTGACGGAGAGAAGATGGGGAATATCCTTGGCTCCCTGGCCGAAGCTATCGGGGAGCGAAGCTCGGCCGAACGGGAGTGGGACAGCACTGTGGAGCAGTTGTCCCAGAGCTTCGAGATCATGTCCCTCTACTCCCGCCTCACTCCACTGATTACCTCTGTCGGTCTCTCCGAGGAGATGCTGGGCGGGCTCGTCACGGAACTCCTTGAGACCACGGCTTCAGACTTCGTGTTCGGCATTTTTGACAAGGGCAGGGAATATACCGTATGCGCCACCAGGCCCGGCGCTGTCCCTATCCTTGATCCCGGATCGTTCGCGAAAGCCCTGATTGCCGCCATTCCTTCCGACGCCCGGAGTTTCGAGGAGGGGCGCTACATCATCAACGATTCCCGGACTCTTCCATCCTACCGTCGGCTCCATCCCGAGCCCTTCCGCCTTCTTGCGGCCAGGGTGCACCATCAGACGGGGGATTACGGCTGGATCGGCATGGTCCTCTTCGATGTGGAAGAGACATTCCGCTTCAGCGAGCTGCGAATCATGACGTCCGTGGCAAAGCAGATCGCCGTGTCTCTCATGAATATCGACCTGTACCACGAGCTGGAGCAATTCCTCATCAATGTCGTGAAGTCCCTCGTTTACGCGATCGAGGCCAAAGACTATTACACCCGCGGCCATTCCGAAAGGGTAAGCGAGTATTGCATGCTCATGGCAGACAGGATGAAACTCACGGACGAGGAGAAAAAGCACCTTTTTTGGTCGTCTATCCTGCACGACATGGGGAAGATCGGAATTTCCGAAAGTGTGCTGTGTAAACCGGGCCCCCTCACGGACGAGGAATATGAAGAGATCAAGACACATCCAGGGAAGGGCTACAGTATCCTGAAGCCGATAGGGCCCCTGGAGCCGTCTCTCGACGGGATACTCTACCACCACGAACGCTGCGACGGGAGAGGTTATCCGATGGGCCTCAAAGGGATGGATATCCCCTTACAGGCACGCATCATCGCCGTGGCCGACACATTCGACGCCATCACTTCCGACAGGTCCTACCGTCCGAAGAAAACAAGGGAAATGGCCCTCGCCATCATCAATGAGGTCGCCGGGACGCAGCTTGACCCGGAGATCGTTCGGATCTTCTCTGCATTGTCCGACAGTGACGGGTCGTCGGCTTCCGCAGTGGCCGCGATTCTCGCGGGACTTCGAGGGGGGGCCTAGCATGGCCTCGCCTCATATACACCTCGCCCAGGTCGGCGTCAACACTGTGGTCACAATGAAACAATCGCTCATCGGCCAAATGAGCGAGGAGCTGCAGGCGACCTTCGATCAGATAGCGAGCAAGAACAGGGGCAGGGTGGTTCTCGATTTGAAGGCCGTCTCTTTCATAGACAGCCAGGGTCTCGAACTCCTGCTTGCCATCCACGATGCCGTCGTCGGCTCGGGGGGAGTGGTGAAGATAGTCGGTCTCAATGCCGTCTGCCGCGACATTCTTGTCTCTACGAGGATGATCAATCTCTTTCAGGTTTACGGAGAACTACCCGAAGCCCTGCGGGGTGATGCGTGAGCTCATACAGGTTTCCAAGCCGCAAGAAGCTGGGTGAGATCCTCGTGCAGCGCGGCGCGATAACCACAGAGCAGATGAACGAGTTTCTCCGTCTGCAGAAAGAGAACAGAAAACCCCTCGGCCAGCTCCTGGTCGAGCACAAGGTTATATCCGTCGACGAGCTGAAGGGTTATCTCGGCGAACAACTCGGCATCCCCCACATCTGGCTCAGAAAAGGCCTCGTCGATCCCAGGATAGTTCACCTCGTGCCCCGGGAAAAAGCGATTCAGTATCAGATAGTCCCCATGTTTAAGGTGAGGAACGTGCTTACCGTGGCGTGCGCGGACCCTCACCAGGTCTTTGTCTTCGATGACGTCTCCCGGATGACCGGCCTCAAGGTGCAGCCCGTGCTCTGCCGTGTCGATGACATACTGGAGGCCATACGGGAGTGCTACAAGGACGAGGTAAACATCGATGACGCGATGATCAGCATCGGTGAGAGCGAGATCGAAGTCGTCCGCTCTTCCCAGGAAAAGACCATCGCTGAGATCGCCGAGATGTCCGAAGGAAGTCCCGTGGTCAACCTGACCAACATGATTCTCCTCAAGGCGATCAGGGACGGAGCGAGCGACATTCACCTCGAGCCTCAGCGCAACCAATTCCACGTGAGGGTCCGCATCGACGGCCTCCTCTACGACCTCATGTCACCCAAGGTCGAGATGCATCCGGCCGTGGTTTCCCGGCTCAAGGTTATGGCAGGCCTCGACATCGCAGAGAGGCGCATACCGCAGGACGGGAGGATACAGGTCTCCCTGGACGGGGCCATCGTGGATCTCCGGTTTTCTTCTCTGCCCGGTATCCACGGAGAGAAGATTGTCCTCAGGATACTCGACCAGCGAAGGGCCATTCTCGATATCAACAAGCTGGGCTTCGAGGAAGATACGCTCGCCAGCTTCAAAAGGCTGCTGAAGAAGCCTCACGGACTCGTCCTGGTTTGCGGCCCTACCGGAAGCGGGAAGACCACTACTCTCTACTCGGCCATAAGCCTGCTTAACACTCGTGAGAAGAATGTGGTCACCATAGAGGACCCTGTCGAATATCAATTGCCGGGCATCAATCAGAACCAGGTGAAAGAGGCCATAGGTCTGACTTTTGCCAAGTTCTTGAAGCACACTCTCAGGCAAGACCCCGACATTATACTGGTGGGCGAGATCCGGGACCGCGAGACCGCAGAGATTGCCATACAGGCCTCACTTACCGGTCATCTGGTGCTCTCCACGCTCCATACGAACGACAGCGTCAGCGCCATCACCCGTCTTCTCGAGATGGGGATCGAGCCCTATCTCATCTCCTCCGCCCTGGTTGCAGTCATGTCTCAACGGCTGGTAAGAGGAATTTGCCCGTCCTGTATGACCGAGTATTTCCCTTCAAGCGCCGTCCTAAAAGAGCTTGGCATCGAGGAAGGCAAACAGATGAGGTTATGGAGAGGTAAGGGATGCTCCGCCTGCTACGACTCGGGCCACAAGGGAAGGACTGCAATCTATGAATTGCTGGAACAGGATGAAGGGTTGCAGGCACTTACCCTCAGCAGTCCCACCGTGGACGCTCTTCGGGCGTACACAAGGCAGAAAGGGCTGAGGACGCTTAAACAGGATGGCTACTCGAAAGTGCTGAAAGGTGCGACCACCATAGAAGAGGTCGCGAGAGCCGTGACGACCGGCGAGTAATGGAGAGGGGAAAGGGATGGCACTAACGCTGGGTGAAGCGAAACGTCTGCCTGCAACAAAGGCGGCACAGACCGAAGAGAGGATGAAGGCAGGGTGGAAGCGTCTGCTCGCCTTTTTCAAAAAGCCTGTGACCTCGGGAGAGCTGATCTTCTTCAACTCCCAGCTTTCGCTCATGATGGAGATCGGCATGCCCTTGACCGGAGCCCTCCAGACCATGGCCGATCAGACAAAGAATCCCGCTTTTCGTCAGATCATCAGCGCCATGGTGAGAGACCTCGAAGGGGGCCGCCAGCTTTCGGAGGCCATGGGTGCTTACCCCGACGTATTCGATCCTGTCTACACGAGCCTGATCAAGGCGGGCGAGACCGGGGGGTTTTTGAAGAAGACCCTCGACGCCGTCGTTGCCATGCAGGAGAAAAAGCAGGTCTTCATCTCCCAGATGCGCTCGACCATGACATACCCCGTGGTGCTTTGCGTGACGTCCCTGGCGGTGGTGGTCTTCGTGCTCATAGGCATCTTGCCTAAGTTCACCGTGCTCTATGAGGGAAAGGAAGCTCTACTGCCCTTCAACACGCGATTCCTGATTGCCGCGAGCGCTTCACTCAAAGGCTACTGGTGGGCCTATGTCTCGGGGACAATCGCGTTCATCTCCAGCATTACCTACTGTTTGAAAAGTAAAGCCGGCCGGTCCCTTGCCGACCGTCTGCTGATCACGGCGCCCCTTTTGGCCGGGCTGACGAACAAGATATACGTGGGCCGCCTTCTGCGGACCCTCGGCCATCTGATGGAGAGCAGCGTGACCCTGGTGGACGCACTGGCAGTCACTCAGCCCACCTTCAGAAACCGCTACTACAGGGAATTCGTCTCCGAGCTGAAGGGCCATGTTGAGCAGGGAGAAAGGTTTTCACGGCATTTCTCGACCAGCCCTCACATCCTCGACTCGGTGAAACAGATGGTGAGTACCGGTGAAGAAGTCGGGGAGCTCACGAAGGTCATGCTCAGGCTTTCCGAATTCTACGATGTTGAGGTGGACCGGGAGCTCAAGCTCGTATCAGCCCTGATCTCGCCTATAGCTCTTATGTTCCTGGGCTCGGTGGTCGCTTTGATCGTATCGTCCATAGTACTCCCCATGTTCCGTATAGCGGGGGCAATACAGTGAGGGCGCGGGGAAAACTTAAGATAACATGGCGAAATGACGAAAATTATGTGGGGAAGAAAAATATGGAGGGTACCATGAAAATGCGTATGCATGGAGATAGAGGTTTCGGAACAAACCAAAGAGGTTTCACCTTGCTGGAGATGCTCATTGCCGTCGTTATCCTCGGCATCCTCGCGATGGTCGTCATACCCCAGGTTAAATCATCGAGCGACGATGCCAGGGTGAGCGCCACGAAGTCCGACCTCTCGAGCGTGAGAAACGCTCTCGAGAACTATTCGAGTCAGCATAACAACACCTACCCGGGAGCCGTGAGCTCGGCGGGAGGTGGGGCTGCCCCGACCAGTGGAGCCCAGTGCGCCTCATACTTCAGTGACCAGATAGTGAAGTACACGCAGATGGACGGAACGGCTAACGTAGATTCCACCAAGCTCACTGCCCCCATCTACGGTCCCTATGTCAAGGGCGCTGCCTTGCCGGTCAATCCCTTCAACAACCTCAATACTATCGAATGTGACATTACTACCACCGACCTCAGCCAGAAGACGGCCGACGGCAGTACCGGCTGGAAATTCTATATGAACACGGGGGTCCTGATCGCAAACGATGGAGGGAGCACCAACGGCACTGCGCACTCGGCTTACTGAGAAGGTATTCTCTCGCCGCTGCTCTATACCGCGCCGGTCAGTGGAGGCCTTCGCCCTGCTCGACCTGCTCATAACCATGTTGATCTTCGGTATATTGGTGATGGTCGCCATACCCGCGGTCACTTCCACGATAGCGCAGAGCAGGCTTAACGGTGCGGCCAATGAAATGGTTTCAGGGCTTCAGTATGCGGAAGGCCTCGCGGTGAAGTACGGACGGCCTTTCGGTCTCATTGTCGACGGCCCCAACAGCACCTTTTCCGTGTATGACAGCGCCCCTACCGGCGATCCCCCTGTCAATGCGTCCAACGTGGTGGTGAACCCGATCGACAGGGCCTGGTATGTGAAGGCCTTTAACAGCATCGACGCGTACAGCGGGACGAAAATCACCTCTCCCGTGACGGCCGTATCGATCCTTTTCTACCCGGACGGGCACAGCAGCTCCGCAGGAAATTCCTTCACCCTTAGCTATAAAGGCCTTCAGAGAATCATAACCTTGGATGGGGGAACGGGGCGGACCACGGTGCAGTGACATGGGACGGGCGGTCGCAGGCAGACAGATGGCTTTCAGGCGCTTTGGGCGAAAGGGTTTCACTCTTTTCGAGGTCCTTCTCGCTGTCTCCATCCTGGTTGTTGCCATCGTCCCTATCGTGAGGGCCTACAGGCCCTCCGCCTTCTCCATCGGTTTGGAGCAGCGTCAGGCAGTATGCGCCAATCAGGCACGACAGACCCTCAACCGGCTTCTTTCCCTCGATTTCAATACTCTTTGGGCCAATCAGGGCAACCCCGTCAATCTCAACAACCTTTTCAACGCGAGCGATGAAACTTTTTCCCTCCAGCGAGTTTCCCAGAACCCCGTGGTATCCATTGTTGACGCGAGCGGCGGGGCAGGGGGCCTCGTCGAGATTACCGTAGCCGCGGCCGACGTGACCTTCAAGGCCCTCAAGGCGGGGCGATGAAAAGCGGACGGAGCAAGCGAGCCACAGGCTTCGCTCTCTTGGAATTGCTCATGGCCGTCTTCATCTTCGGAATCATCGTCCTCAGCCTACAGCGTGTCCTTGTCACCGCACTCTCTTCATCAACCGGCGTCAACGCCACGGAGGACGTGTTGATGGACGCCCGTCGGGCCATGGAGAGAATGACGATTTTCGTACAGGAATCAGACCAGATCGTCAATCCGGCGACAGCCACCGAAGGGATGTTGAAAGTGACCGAGCGAGTGATTGACACGCGCAACAACACGACCCACGCCTATGTGGCGGCCGGTGACGGTCTTCCCGACGCGGACAGGAACAGCGACGGTATGATCAACCAGAACGACGGAAGCGTGAGGGACTATATCACCTATTTTCTCGACCAGTCCAATAGTACGGACTGGAAGCTCGTGGAACAAGCGCCCGACTATGGGAGCGGTGCCGGCGCCACTCTGCCGAACAATACTATCTGCGAGCATGTGACCCAGTTCCAGTGCACCCGTCTTTCTTCTAATCTGGTGACGATCCTTTTGACCGTGAGCACGGGAAAGACGACAGTGACCCTCCAGACGAGGGCGAGGGCGAGGCTCATTGAATAGACCGGGCCATGATAAAGGCTTTATCCTCGTCACCGTTCTCTTGTTGTTGGTGCTCCTTTCAGTGCTCGCTTTCACCCTCAACTCGAGATCGGGTTTGCAGAGGCGGATGGCCTTCAACCAGACGCAAACCATGCAGACCTACCTGGGCCAAATGTCCACAACTGAGAAGGCCTTGTGGCTCCTCGGCCAGAGTCCGGGCTGGCGCGCGACGAACCAGAACTATGCCTATCAGGGGACATCTTATACCTATAGTGTTGCTGACTCGTCGGTCGCCGGATGTCCGGACTGCGTGACAATTTCCGTAACGGCGCCGGGGGGAGCCAAAGCACTCAGAACGTCGTTCCGCTATTACATGGATACGCCATCTCCCTTCGTGGTGAAGAATCCCAACAGGGTCGCTTTGGACGGGGCCGGCAATGTCTATTTTACCGACGGGAACAACCATTCCATCTGGAAGGTGAATACTTCGGGCGATGTGACCAGGGTCGCGGGGACGGGCACGAGCGGCTTCGGCGGTGACGGGGGGCCGGCAACGCTTGCCCAATTCAACAATCCCCAAGGGCTGTTCATCGATTCTTCGGGAAACATCTACGTAGCGGACACTCTGAACCACAGGGTTCGCAGGATCAGCGTCGCCACGGGCATGGTGAGCACAGTTGCGGGCACGGGCACTGCCGGCTCGGCGGGCGACGGCGGACCCGCTACTTCAGCGCAGTTAAGAAGTCCCGGGAACATTGCCCTCGATAGCCAGGGTAACCTTCTTATAGCCGACACGGGCAACAACAAGATCAGGAAGGTGTCGGCGTCGACGAGCACCATCTCCACCATAGCCGGAACGGGTGCCGCGGGCTACACGGGGGATAACGGCCCTGCGCTCTCGGCCCAGCTCAACCAACCCTCCGATGTCTGCCCCGATCCTTCGGGCAATATCTTCGTCGCCGACACCCAGAACCATCTCGTCAGGAAGATAAATGCATCAGGTGTGATCAGCCGCATCGCGGGTACGCCCCAGTCGCCCGGTAACTCGGGAGACAATGGCAGTGGGCTCTCGGCCCAGCTCAACCAGCCC
>CAVVPU010000149.1:0-36179 GCA_963750015.1 uncultured delta proteobacterium
TGGCGGCCACATACATGATAAAAGTGATCCTGTTGGCCTCCCCGGGGGTACTGCCCAATACCCCCACCAGGGCATTTCCCTGTTCCTTTATATCAGGGAAATAGTTCCTTACGGAGAGCTTCGCCCCTTCTTGTTTACTCCACGTGTCGAAAAATAGTTTTTGGAACTCGGCCACGGCAGGACCTTCGATCTTAACGTCCGTGTCGCGCCACGGCGTCTGTGCATCTGTCCCCTCTCTGCGCGCGGAGAGGCCGCTCGAATAGACCTGGCTGATGTTGACGCCCCCGGTAAAGGCGATCTTGCCGTCGACTATCATGATCTTGCGGTGATCCGATCTGGCCAGGCGCCATTTTCCCCGGGCCTTGAATGGGTTTATCGGGTTGAACTCGACAACCTCTATTCCCCCGTCCCGTAGACGTTGAAAGAACGCAGCCGGGGTGGTGTGGCTGCCGACGCTGTCGTAAATGAGATTTACCTGAACACCCTCCTCTTGCTTTTGCAGCAGCAGATCGGCGAATTTGTGACCCCTTTCATCTTCGATATCTTCCATCGTAAAGGTTTCTATGTTGATGTGGTCTCTGGCATTCCGTACCGCGTCGAACATGGCGGCGTAGGTGGCCGGACCGTTGACGAGAAGGGTGACTTTGTTTCCCTTCGTCAACGGGCTTTCACTGACCGATTCTATGACGGTGTTATAGCGTTGCAGCATGTCCGTCCCACTGACGGACCGCTTGAGGCGGTTCATGAGGGCCTTGCTCTGTTTGAGCGAGAGAGGCCCTTTGGCCGATTCGATCTGAGGGGTCTTCCCGTTGGCCGGCGCCTCACTAATAGTCTCGGAAACGTTCGGCAGGGTTGCGCACCCGGCGACAAGAGTCACTATGGAAAGCACGACAAAAAGTGCCCGAAATAGCCTGGCCATAACAAGTGCTCCTTCACTATTCGAGGCGCAATGAAATCAGGGACGCCCGGGCGTCTCCTCCACTTATGTCAGGTACAATGGTCAGTTCCAGGGCCGTCACCCCCTCGAGATTGACCGTGTAGTCTTCGACCTCCCGGATCGCGCCCGGCGGGCTGAAGGTATACTGCTGGCGAAGGACTTCCCGAAAGGATCTCCCGCCATCCTTCGACCATCGCAGCACAAACTCATGGGTCTGCTCCCGTCCGCCTTCTTCGAAGACGAGATGAATGTGTTCGAGTGCCTGCGGCTCATCGAAGAGCAGGCGGATCGTCTGCGTGCCAGCCTCCCCGGATAGCCAGCCAGGCCCGCCGCCGGTTGTCAGGGCCGACTCGACGGGGTGCCCCCAAACTCGTTACCTGTTGAGACCAAGAGCTGAACTCATAAGGGGACAGCACGAAGGACATGTGGCTGGCCTTTTTACCGGGACATATACTCAAGACAAGACCCTAAAACTAAAAGGAGGTACAAACCATGCATCATAAAACACTGTTGTTCATCACCCTCATGTTTCTTCTTGTTGTGGCCTTTGTGTTTTCTCCGGCCTCAAGGGCCCAAGCCCTTCAAGAACCATCCGTAAAGGCCAATGAGCCGTCTTCCGACTTCCAAAAAGCCCATGAACTCCTTCTCAAGAGTGACATGAAAGCAGCCGCATCCGAGATTCGAAAAGGGGCAAGGTTTCTCAGGCAGAAAGCGAGGAGCGCCACAAAGGAGAGTAAGGAAGGCCTCACTGCGTCCGCCCAGGAATTAGAGAAATTGGCTAAAGATGTCGAAAGCGGGACAGTGACCTCTGAGAAGCAACTCAAGGATACCTTCGCGAGATCATACGACGCCTTATCCAATTATGAATACCGGCGGGCGTCAGAATCCTGGGCCAAGAAAAGGACAAGGGAGACCGGCCAAGCCCTGACCGAAGCAGCGCAAGACATGGAGCAGGCTGCAAAGTGGTCCGACCGCGAAATGGAAAAAGACACGGCAGATACCGTAGACTACGCACGCACGGTTGGCGGTAAGCTCGTCAAGGGAGCAGGCTGGACCGCCGATGAGGTGGACAAAAGTATCAAAGGAGTAAGCAGCGCCCTTTCAAAACTCGGAGAGCAGATGGAGCCCAAGGATAAACATTAATAACGGGCCCGGCTTTGATTTGTGGCCTTTCGCTTTGCTGCGATTAGGTCGGTTACCGATCAACTATAGACTGTTCGGGCCACGCGTCTTTACTACCGGCCCCCGAGATGCCGATGAAGAGACCGGTCCCCTCAGTTGAGGAATTCAGTAGCCCTGGCGCTTGGTCCATATCAGCCCCGGAACGGGTATGTGTGTGACGGCAGCTATGTCATCTTCCCGTTTGAGGCGAAATGGAAGGCCAAAAGCTCCGCGGTCTTGCCATCCTGGTGGCGGCGTCTTATGGTTATCGTAGACGCGGGCATAATCCGAACGGATGTTCCTTGTCTTGCGACTGGCGGGAAAGGAGATAAAAACAATGTACGAAGAAGAATCGTTTCTGCGAGAGCATGCAAGGGAGATTACCGAGATTATCGAGGCGACGAAGGAAAATATTGAAAACCAGGAGATCAGGGCCGAGATAGCAGCGACCCTTTCAGATTCCCTTAACAGGAAAAACATGAGGGCCCGGTCGGTCAAAGATACCGACCTTTACAAGCTGGCTCAGGTGGTGAAAGAGGCGGGGGACGAGCAAGAGTGCGCCATCCTGGTAAAACGGGCCTTTCCGCGAAGATGGAGTGTTATCTTTGAAAAGTACAACTTTGCCTGGAAATTCTCCTGTAGGGAGATGAGGCCGACAAGACGGAAGAAATCGCCAAAGAAGGCGGCAGAAGGCCCGACAAGCGGAATCGAAAAAGGGGTCCAGGGGTTGGAGAAAACCATGAAGGAACTGGACGAACACGTAGGGGAGCTGGCAAAGGAAATCCGAAAGCACGGGGAGGAATAGAGCGTTCCGCAAAAATAGTTCCCGTTTCAACCTCTTTTCGAACCTTTCTAAGAATAGGTCTTATAGGACTTATAAGACCTATTCTTAGAAATAAGAAGTGCCAAGCTCAAGGAACGGCCGCGCCCGCTCAATCGTTACTCTATTTTGCGCAATGCTCTATATCAAAAGCGGTAGCTGAGTCCACCCAGGAAGACGTCGGTGTCCCGGTCCTGGACGGTGATGACCCTGCTCCAGGAGGCGCGCAGCGCAAAGTGCTCGAGGAAGCGGACGCTGGCCGAGAAGCTGGCGGCCCAGTCGAGTTTTGTCTTGTCGTCGCTTCCTTGCTGGTACTTATCGTGAGCCAGGTAGGGGCCGAAACCCGCACCGAGCGTCAGGTGATCCGTGAAGAACGGGTGAGTTAGCCAGGCCTGGCTCATGAGACCGTATCGGGCCACAGGCCGGTCGCGACCTTCCCATAGTCCCGTGGCAGTCCAGTCGATGTAGGTGGCAAGATTCCGCCGGTATTCCAGGGCCCATGAAGTGCCCTGTTCGTTCTTCTGGGTGTTGAGGACCGTCGTCCCCGTGTACGCGGTGATCTCGTTGCGGAGGTCTCCGACACCCTGACCGGCCGGTTTATCCGCCGGTGCCTTGTCGGTCCCCAGCTCATACCCGATCCCGATGGTGCCCGAGAGCGTGCTAAAGCTCTGCCTGGCCCCCAAATAGTTGATGCGTGCCTGGAACAAAAGAGGGCGCAGCGTGTACAGGGTGGCCGTGGCGCTGAAAAGGGCCGCCACCCCGTGCTCATCATGGAACGTATTGTTCGCGCCGCCGTGAGTATCGAAAAATGCGTAAGGTCCCGCCCCCAGGCCGAAGACGAGGTTTCGATTCCATACGCCCGCACGACCCCACAACTGGCCGGCAATGCCGTCTCGGTAGTGGTTGACCGCATGCCCCTCGTTGATATATGAAAAACTGAAGGCTGTGTTCTGTCCAATCTCCTGCAGATAAGTCGTTGACCACTGAAGTCGCGCAGTGCCGGTTTCAGTGTCCCTCGTTGCCCCGGCATTCACGAAGAATTCATGTGCATAGGCGGTGCCGGAAAGAAAGACAAACAAGAAAACCAGAATAATCTTCCGCATAAAGTACCTCCAAATTTCGTCGGCGTAAGCAGCGGTCTGAAGGGATGAGCCCCCGATTCTCGCTTATGTAATCATGGGCCCCCTGCCCCACACGACGGATATGGCGGACGGCATCCTCGTGACACTATTCCTCCTACCGTCCATGTTCCGCGCCCCCTCCTTCAGGCTTTTCTTGAGACTGTTGGTGCTCTTCGCCCCGGGGTTGCTGTTGTCTCTCAGGCTGTTTTTGCTGTTGAGGTTGAGGTTGCGGGCGCTGCTGAGCCTGCGGTTGTCTTTGTGGTTGTGGTTGCTGTTGTCTCTCAGGTTGTTTTTGTTGTTGAGGTCGAGCTTGCTCGGCCTGCGGCTGCCGGGCCTGAACGGCCGGCTGTCCCTGCTGAGGCTGCCTCTGTTGCCGTACTTGCGGCTGAGCCTGGGGCTTCTGAGCCTGGGGTTGTTTCTGTTGTTGCGGCTGCTGTTGTCTCTCAGGTTGTTTTTGTTGTTGAGGTCGAGCTTGCTCGGCCTGCGGCTGCCGGGCCTGAACGGCCGGCTGTCCCTGCTGAGGCTGCCTCTGTTGCTGTACTTGCGGCTGAGCCTGGGGTTGTCTCTGTTGTTGTGGCTGCGGCTGTCTCTGTTGTTGCTGAACTTCGGGCCTCTGCTGATATTGCTGCTGCCTTTGCTGCCTTAGTGCTTGTCTCTGTTGTTGTGGCTGGGGTTGATAGCCCTGGACGCCCCAGGTCTTCTGCTTACCCCAATACTGGCTAGTATGCCAGCTTTTCCAGTTCTGCTGAAGCCGTTGGTCGGGAATCCGCTCATAGTTCCACCGGTGCCCCTGCCAATTATGGTCCCTGTAGTATCCTCTCCAGCCAGGGTCTACATCAAAATAGAAACTCGGAACACGATTGTAATACCCCCAGCCCCGATCATAATAATGTGAGCGATACCAACGACCGTCCCACAAACGCCACCAAAAGCCGTTCCAAAAGAATAGGTCCGTATCCACATCCGGAACGACGTAAACATCGTTCGTGTCGGGCAGCACTATCACACCGGGAGGGTGCCGCAAACGCGATGGGTGGCGGCAGTGAAATATTGACGTTAATATCCACGGCCGCCATCGCCGGAATGGGACCGATGATTGACAGGGCAAGAAAGAGCGTTCCAAAAAGCAGCTTTTTCAATTCTATTTTCTCCTTCATTCCGTTCTCGCATGTATGCTGCAGACAGATGTCCAGGGGATTGTTTCGAGGCGTTCCATTTCGATTTCCTTTCCACAGACTTCACAGGTGCCGTATTCCCCGAGGTCCATCCTCGCCAGTGCACTGTTTATGGCCTGGATCTCTTTCTGCTCGCTTTCGTCCAGTATTGCCACCACGTCGGCGATAGACTCCTTCTGGGCCGTCTCTTCAGGTTCGATGTCGTGCTCCGACAAGATAAGCCGCGCTTCCTCGCTGAGCCTGTAAGCCTCGAAGACTTCATCGCGTTTCTTGATCAGCCGCTCCCGAATCTTTCCCATCCGGTCCCTTCTGTCCATATGATCCCCCTTCGACTCACGCGTCTCATGAGTAAGTATCATCGTCGGCCTCCACTATTTCAATGTACGCACCCCATATCGGCAGTGTCAGTGCCGGTAGCGCTCGGGCAGCAGGCCGACAAAAGGAAACCGAAACGGCTCGCGATGCTTGTCTCCTCCAGCCTCCGGATAGGGACCAAGAATTACTCGCCCGTGAGGCTCACCAGATAAGGGGCGCCCAGCGTGCCGATAAGGTTTCTAATATTCTCAAGGGTGTCGAGGTGCCCCTCCTCATCCTTGATCAGATTTTCGAAGAGATCCTTCGAAACCTGGTCTTTTTCGGCGGCGCAGAGGAAAGCTGCCTCTTTGTACAAGTCTATTGCGTCAGATTCAATGGCGATATCCGTTTTCAGCATGTCGGTAATTTCCTGGCCCTTCACCGCCTCGCCTGCGGGTCTCGAAAGGGGCTCTCCGTTGAGGAAAAGAATCCTGCTTGCCAATCCCTCCGCATGCTTCATTTCGGCAATGGCGATATCCCTCAATTTCCTGGCCAGCTTGCCGTAATCCTTGTCTTTCAGCTCATAATGATGGATCATGTACTGAGAAATTGCTCCCAGTTCCCTCGACCGTGCCTGGTTCAGCAACTCGATCACCCTCATATTCATGGCTTCTCCTTATGTGGTCTCGATTCATCTAGGCAGCGATTGCTTCTCGTATTCCTGAATGAAGGTCGATTTGTCCCGCACCGGCCGTGTCGAGAACGGTCTTGGCCTTGGCCGTCTCGTCCGCCGTACCGTGAGCGATAACCAGGAACTTGGCAGATTTGATCGCCGTCTCGTACTTCACGACACTGTCCTTGGGAATGCCAATACTGTAGAGCGCTGCGGCCACCGCGCTCAGCCCGCCGATCACCACGGCGCCTTCCAACGCTGCGATAATCCAGGCCACGAGCGGGCCGAACACGAGGAGGGGGCCGATGCCCGGGATAACGAAGAGGGCCGACCCAAACAGCATGCCCCAAAAGCCGCCCCAAAAGCCGCCGAGCTTGCCCCAAACCTTCATGCGGTCGCCTGTGTTGTAGTAGCCGATCACGTGCTCCTCGGGATGGTAGTCCTTGCCCACGATGGACAATTTCGTCATGTCGAACCCCGACTTCTGAAGCTCTTTGATGCCCGTTTCCGCCTTGATGTGAGAGTCGAAGATTCCTACTACTGCGTTATGGTCAGCCATGGTTTACCTCCTATGGTCTTTTACAGCGCCCAATACTTCGGTCGTTTGTAGTGATCGTAGAGCGTTTCTTCAAATTTCCGGTCGAGGGTTTCCGGATGATACTCGGGTCCATTCTTGATGGTCTCCCGGGACAGGTCCAGGTACACCCTGGAATCGTCCCAGCTCACCCGGTCATTCCATTGCGGTGGAACGAGCACTTTCTTACCCGGCCACCAGTTCTGCGTATCGATCACCATGTAGCGAATCTCCCATGTTTTCTCGTCTACGATAAAGTCTTCGATATGACCGATGTCGCCATCGATAGCCTCGATGTGGTAGCCGGTCACTTTATTGGCGCTGCGCAGGTGCACGTCGTATGATTCTTCGCGCTTCGCTTCTATGCTTTCATTTCTCCTGAGAGCGGCTTCCGAGAGCAAAGGGTAAGCCATGGGTCCCCATAAACCATCGCCACCCCAGTAATACGGATAGCCGTAGTAGTCGAGGTATAATGCCTCGTGCTGCCGGGATACCGGCCTATCGGTATCGATGTCGGGGCTCTTCTCCACCTGCTTCTTTGTCAGCGTCACATTGAACCGCTCCTTTAATGAATCCACATCATGAAGCGCGAAGGGCGAGATGAGCACCTTCCGGTTGAGAAGCCAACTGCCGGTCTCGACCACAAGATACCGAATGGTCCAGAAGCCGTCGTCGAAATAGAGATCGTCCACCTTTCCGATGTCACCGTCCGTTGCGCCGATGGCATAGCCTTTCAGGTTCTTTACACTGTAGTTCATTTCATCTTCTCCCTTCTTCTATGCC
This sequence comes from uncultured delta proteobacterium, assembly GCA_963750015.1. Taxonomy (GTDB): domain Bacteria; phylum Desulfobacterota; class Syntrophorhabdia; order Syntrophorhabdales; family WCHB1-27; genus CAVVNC01. Next base: position 7,539 of record CAVVPU010000149.1, read on the forward strand.
TTTCGTGCCGTTGATCGATGGTCGTCAATGGGCCGCCCCCTTACTACGATCCGTTTCAGTTTCCTCGCCGTCATGGGCTCTATCACCACATGCCCGAGTCCGGCGGCAGTTATCGTCCTCGTGGTCGGGCCGTCCAGACGGCCCGAATAGAGCATTACCGGGAAACCGGGGCGTATGCGCCTGAGTCGCTCGCCAAGCTCCAACCCAGTTATATCGGGCATAGCGTGGTCGATAATGGCAAGGTCGAATTCGTCGGGCTCCTCGGAAAAGGCCCTCAAGGCCTTCACGCTCTCGTCGTGACCGTTTGCCTTGTGCCCGAGGTTTTCAAGCATGCCGGTACAAGCATTCGTTATCGCCTGATCGCGGCTGACGAACAAGACATGAAGCTGTCGTCCTACATGCATAATTACATCCTCCTTCGTGAATGGAACGGGAATGGCCGGAGGTCCCCCCGTTCGTGGCGCCTCCCCGGCATTACGGGCAAAAGGCCGGCAAAGCCCGTCCTGCCGCTGTCAGCCGTGCAATGATCCCTCTTCTGCCTTTTTCTTGCGGTACTCGTCCATCTCTTTTTTGTACTTCGCGAGGTCATACTTCTTGAAGCAATCGTCGCAGTACTCCTTCAGATTGTTTTCTTTGTCAATAATCGCCCAGTACGCGGCCTGAGAGCCGCATTTTGCGCATGTCGCCATATGTTTCTCCTTACGATTAAATCTCTCGCAATCTTACCGGTTCTCTGCAAAGACTTTCCGGAAATGAAATCCGTATACATGGTACGCCATGGCCATAGGCAAAAGCCTCGGACGCCGGAAGAGGGACCAGAAAAGGAGCTTCCAGTAATAGACCCGGGCATTGTCCTTGATGCCCAGGGCCACCGCCGTCCTGAAGGGCGCATCGAGGTAACGGAAGTTGTACCGGACGTACCGGAGGTGAAAACGCCACCTCCTCTTTTCCAGGGGCTTGTACTCCTTGCAAAACGCCTTTATCCGTTCGTAGTATATTCCTGGAGAATAGATGTTGTTGACGATCCGCCGGTAACCCTCGAAGAGCTTCTCGTACCCCATGACGGGAACGATATTCGTCGTGAAGTCGGTATTGTCCCCGGTAATTCCCTTTCCCAGCCTGCCTTCTTTCCTGAGCCTCTCGTAGAGGCGGCTGCCCCCCGGGGCGTTGAGCATGCCCACCATGGCGGTCACGATCCTGCTCTCCTGGACGAACCTGATCTGCCGTTCGAATATGTCGGGAGTGTCACTGTCGAAACCTACGATAAAACCGCCGCGCACGCGCAGGCCGATCTGCTGGATCCGTTTCACGCATCCCACGAGATCGCGGTTCGTATTCTGGAATTTGTTGCATTCTTTCAGGGAACGATCGTCCGGCGTTTCGATGCCGACGAAGACGGACTCGAAACCCGCCCGGACCATCTGTCTCATCAGCTCTTCGTCGTCGGCAAGGTTGATGGATGCTTCCGTCGCCAGATCGAAGGGGTATCTTCTCTTCTTCATCCACTCGATCACGGCAGGCAGAACGTGCGCTTTGAGCTTGTGTTTGTTGCCGATGAAGTTGTCGTCGACGAAAAAGACGCCTCCTCTCCACCCCGCGCTATGGAGCGCTTCCAGTTCCGCCACTATCTGATCCCTGCTCTTCGTGCGGGTGCTGTTGCCGTAGAGGGTCGTGATATCGCAGAACTCACAACTGAATGGGCAGCCCCGGGAATACTGAAGGTTCATGGAATAGTATCCCCTCATCTTAATGAGGTTCCACAGGGGGATGGGCGTCTTCTCTATGTCGGGGAAGACCTTCGAGCTGTACAGGTGGCGGGCTTCTCCCCGGGCGAGGTCTTCCAGGAACGGGGATAGGGTGGCCTCGGCCTCATTGAGCACGAGGTGGTCCACTTCCGGAAAATCATCTGGAGCAGCCGTAAAGAGCGGCCCCCCGGCGACCGTTTTGACGCCGAACGCCCTGCACCGGTCGATCAGTTCCCTGGCCGATTCCCTCTGGACCGCCATGGCGCCGATAAAGACATAATCCGCCCATTGAAGGTCCCTGTCCTTCACTTTGGAGGTATTCATATCGATGAGCCGTTTTTCCCATTCAGACGGGAGCATGGCGGCGACCGTGAGCAGTCCCAGCGGCGGATGAAGGGCCTTTTTCGCGATGAACCTCAAGGCGTACTTGAAGCTCCAGAAAGTGTCCGGGTATTTCGGGTATACAAGAAGTATTTTCATTGTGCCCTCCTAGGGGCGGTCTGTGCGCCGGGGCGTTGGACTCAACCGGTTACTTCCCCACGCGGATATGGGAGAGCGAACCGAGCACTCCAAAGACATTCAGGAGCCACAGGACAACGGCAATTACCACGACCGCGTTCAGGATCGACTTAATGGAGCCCGCCATAGGGACGAGCCGGTTGATGAGCCCGAGGATGAGACCAACCACTATCAGGACCACCACCACGTGAATTAAGGGCATCTTCCAATCCTCCTTGTTGAGTCGACGAAAACGGGCCCGGCCCGGGGATATTTGACTACCCGCACGTAACGGGGCTTCGGCTCTGTCTCACAGTAGCCGGGCCCCGTTACGCTTAAGACCACAGGTGCCTTGTATCCCCTACCTGATATGGATGGGGAAGACGAGGCTGATGCCCGGCGACTGATACGGGGCCGGCTCATAGACGACCGGCGGGGGGCATAGACCGGCGCATAGACCGGCGCCGGGTAGCCATAACCATAGGGGCGGTGGCCGCGGTAATGACCGCGGCGCTCTTGATGACCGCGGTCTCTGCCGTGATCATCGGCAAAAGCCGGCGTGACCAAAATACCGCCGATCATCGAGGTGAAAACGAGCGCCATCATGATCCTGCCGACAATGGAGCTAAACTTTCCGACTCGCATATTCGAGGTTTTCATCATAGTGACCTTCCATTCTTGGAAAAACTCCCTATTGCAAAATAGGGTATGCAGCCGTGCCGCTAGGGCAGTCGCGATTATTTGCTCTTTGCCTTATGATGCGTCGCGCGTCCCGGTTGGCGGTAGTGAAATAGCGCATCGGCGTTCTTCTTCTGAGCATCCGACATGCCGGTGTAGAGAGGCTCGAAGACGGGGATGAATTTCTTGAGGCCGTCTGCGTGGGCATCGGCAATCCCACTGTATGACTTGAGATCGTCGACCGCGTTCATGGTCTTTCCGCTTTCGGACCTCGTCTTGATGAGCGCCTCCATTGTTCTCTCGTTCTCTCTCATCACCTGGGTGACCTTGTTCCATGCCTCTTCCTGCTCCGGCGTGATCATGAGCTTGGTATGAAGCTCCTTGATACGCGCTTCGACACGGTCGGCCTTCGAGGCCGTATTGGCGCCCGCCACCGCCGTTTCTCCCGATGCCGCCCGCGCCGGCGGCACACTCGCGAGAACCATAAAAGCGAGGAACATCACGACGATGAAGAGTATCGTTGGGTAGGTGAACTGATTGATAATTCGTTTCATATGATCTGTCTCCTTATGGGCTTAATATCTGCGCGTCCTTACGGCTACTCGATCGGAGTGAAGTGAGCCCTTCTATTCGCGGCCCACGCCTCTTCGTTATGTCCGGGGTCCATCGGCCTTTCCTTCCCGTAGCTAATCGTGTCCATGCGATTTCCATCCACCCCCAGCTTGGTCATGTAGCTCTTCGTCGCATCGGCCCTCTTTTGACCCAGGACCATGTTGTATTCGACCGTTCCTCTCTCATCGCAATACCCCTCGATCTTCACCCGACCGGTGTTTGCCGTGAACCAGCCATAGTCCTTCTTGAGGATTTCCGCATCGCCGGGTCTGATCTCGTACTTGTCGAAATCAAAATGGGCGTTGTTCAGCTCAACGGCAGGGACGGCAGGCGCAACGGCAGCGACGGGCGCCGGGGCCGGAGGGGCCACAACAATTGCTTCTTTTGCCGCAGGCGGGGCAATCTTCGCAGTCTCAGCCGCCGGAGGCGGTGCAGTCTCTCCTCTCATGGACTGCTGGAAGCAGCCGCAGGCGGAAAGAGATAGTCCGAGTGCTATTGTCAACAATATAAGACCGAATGCTCTTATTTTCATTTTCCTTTTTCTCCTTGAATTGCAATTAATGGGGCTCGCGTCGCGCAATTAATGGGGCTCGCGTCGCCCCCTCTACGGGCAAAGCCCGCAGAGACTCCCCCTCAAAGACTCGCTTCGCTCGTTGGGCAATTAATGGGGCTCGCGTCGCCCCCTCTATCCAGGCTTGCCCTCGCGGACCATCGCCAACGGCGAGAGCTTGGTCCGCGATAGGTTCTTGCCTTTTCTTCCAAAGCCCGCAGAGACTCCCCCTCAAAGACTCGCTTCGCGCAATTAATGGGGCTCGCGTCGCCCCCTCCATGAGCAAAGCTCACGGAGCCACCCCCTCAAAGACTCGCTTCGCGCAATTAATGGGGCTCGCGTCGCCCCCTCCATGAGCAAAGCTCACGGAGCCACCCCCTCAAAGACTCGCTTCGCGCAATTAATGGGGCTCGCGTCGCCCCCTCCATGAGCAAAGCTCACGGAGCCACCCCCTCAAAGACTCGCTTCGCTCGTTGGGCAATTACTATGAATGGCATGCGCTTACTTGGGACACATGCCCTTTCATTGTCCCAGCTTCCGTGCGCTCCTACTTCACGATCAGATTGTTCTTTACAGACACGACTCCCTTGACGCTCCGTGTGATCTCGCCCGCTTTATCGGCGGCCCTTTGGGAATTAACAAAGCCGCTCAGTTGAACGGTTCCCTTGAAAGTTTCGACACCGATCTGGAATGACTTCAAAAAGTCATCTTCCGCGAGCAGGGATTTCACTTTAGTGGTGATGACCGAATCATCGACGTATCCACCGGTACTTTCATGGGTGCGCGTCGACGCGCACGACACAAAGACCGACGAACCGACGACCACAGCGGCAAGCAGCATAAGGAGCACAAGACAACGGGTAAAGACGTTTCTCTTCTTCATAGTTTTCGTTCCTCCTGTAAATCTACTGGTGATATGGTTCGTCAATACATCTCTTCCGCTCAAAAATCCGAAATCCGTCCTTTAATTCGATGAGGCATTTCACCGCAAGCAATTCATCCATCAGGTCTCTTCTGCCCTAGCCAGTTGGAAGACGGTGTGGAACACCATCTCATAGGGCTCTTCGAGAAGGTTCATCGCACCCTTGAGCACCATGAAATACCCTGACCTCAAGTGGCTTTTCAGGTTCTCCTCCGTGTCCCATTCCCCAAGGAGATAAAGTTTGTTCTCATCCTCCATGCTCTGACAAAAATTACAACTGCTACAGCCCTTCTCCTTTCTTATGGGGCCCATGAGCGAAGCAACCGTCTGTGACAGCTCCATGCGCTTCTCGGGAAGGACCCTCATGCGTATGATGAGTAAGATCACACAGGCAATAGTGCAAATGGTCTGCCAACGACAGGATAAGATCGGAGGTTCGGACAAGTCCTTAAGAAACGAGGGGTTAGGGTAAGAGAAGAGCGCGGTGGAGAAGTGCGGAATATCAGTTTGGTCTCAGCATTTGGTGACGTCTCAATATCCTGATAGAGCGTGCCTGGTTCCTTCGAAGAGTTTTTTTGAACTCGTACTACCTTCTCCTGGTTTTTTTGCCTTTGGCACACCGTCGTGAGCTTTCCACCTGGTCGCGGCCACTCTGCTTTGCCGAGTATAAAACACCGTCGGCAAGCCGAATCAAGTCAGAAGGCGCCTGTCCGCTTTCAGGAATCACGGTTGCAACCCCAAGGCTCAAAGTCACACGGTCCGAAACGGAAGAGTAGAAGTGGGGTATGTTGACAGCCTTCACTCTTTCTTTGATTTTCTCTGCGAGCGCCACGGCGCCCTTGGAATCGGTTTCCGGCAGGATGCAGGCGAATTCCTCGCCTCCGTAACGGGCGGCCAGATCGGCCGGCCTCTGAACCACGTCTCTGAGCGCCTGTGCGACCTGGCGTAGGCAGTCGTCCCCTGCCAGATGGCCGTAGTGATCGTTGAATTCCTTGAAGAAGTCTATATCCATCATGACGAGTGATAGGGACGATCGATCGCGCATGGCGCGCCTCCATTCCCGGTTGAGAAATTCATCGAAGCGGCGCCGGTTGGAAAGCTCCGTAAGGCCATCGGTGGCCGAAAGGTTTTCCAGCATGTCCCAATAGCGTCTGAGTTCGGTAATATCATGGAATCCCCATATTCTCCCATAGCATGTCCCATCTTTGCCGACGACCAGAGACGAATACCTCTCGATGACTGTTCCGTCGAAAAGTTCCACCTCATCGCGAATGGCCTCGTTTGGATGGGAGCAAAGGTGAAGGGCCTGTTGTTGAAACTTACTCTGGTCCTTCACCACACTCAGGATGTGGCGGGCCTGCGCCTTATCGTCCCTGCGATCGGCCATCTCCTGCGGAATCTTCCACATGTCGACTGTGCGCTGATTCTGGAGAATAGTTTTTCCCTGGTTGTCTATTACAAGGATGCCATCAGACGACGTGTCCAGCAGTGCCTCCAGAAACGCCGTTTTCCAAGTCAACGCCTCCTCCGCTAACTTTTTGCTCGGTAATATCAAGGAGTGTCCCTATGAGCGCCTTTTTGCCCCTGTAAACGGTATGGGTGCTATGGACTTCGGCGTGTCTTGTTTCTCCCTTCTTTGTCGTTATTCGAAACCGTTGGGCGCGGACAACATCAGTCCCACCCGACAGAAGTCTTGCGATATTTTCTTGAAGTTTTGGTATATCCTCCGGCACGACCGTGTCTTGCGGCCCCTTCTTATCGACCAGCTCATCCATCTCATATCCGTGAATCTCCGCAAACCGTGAGTTAACATATTTGAACACCCCGTCCTGCAGCAGGTAGACACCGACGATCGCCTTCTCTACCAGATCTCTGAATTTGTTTTCTGATTCGCGCGAAAACTCTTCGGCTTTCTTGGCCTCAGTGATATCCCTGAAGTGAACGAGGGACACCTGGTCGCCTCGATAGACCACCGGTGAAACCGCAGCCTCCATCTTAAGTTCGACGCCATCTTTCCTCACGCCCTTGAACTCGTAACGGGATGGTACGTCATCCCCCCTCATCCGTTTCGCCGCAATCTCCCTTATTCTTGCCCGGTCATCGGGGTGCACCACTGCAAAACTTTCCGCGCTCAGGGCTTCTTCCCGGTTGCAGCCGAAGATCTCAAGAAACCGCCGGTTGACGAATAAACACTTTCCTTCCTTCGAGAGCGCTATACCGTCGTTGGAGCTCTCCACGTCGACGCGGTAGCGCTCTTCCGACTCACGAAGAGCCTCCTCTGCTTCTTTACGCACGCACCGGGCTGCAGACATTCTTTAACGTCCGTAAGTCCCAATCAACACCGCCCTGCCCAAGGCCGTGTGATTCACGATAAAGCCGACGTGCGATGCCGTCGCATTAGGGGGCAGCTCCAGTCTTTCGACACCGAGGGCGTACAAGGTAAAGTAATAATCGTGCGGCTTTTCACCTGGCGGCGTGCAGGGTCCACCCCAGCCGGGCGAGACACCGAACCCAGCATAATCGTTAGTGATCTGTTTACTACCGACTGGCAGCCTAACGCCATCAGCCGTGCCCGCACCCTGCTCAATTGACCGGGCGGAGGCCGGAATGTTGATGATTACCCAGTGCCAGATTCCGGCACCGCCCGTCGCGGCATCCGGGTCGTGAACCATCAGAGCAAAGCTCTTGGTACCGGCCGGCGGGTTCTCCCATGTCAGAGCCGGCGAAACGTTGCTACCGTTACAGCCCATCCCTTTGAAGAGAAACTTCTCCGTAAAGGCCTTGCCCGGCCCGAAGTCAGGGCTGTTCAACTGAAACGTCTGGGCGCCGGCACCGATCGGCATCGAGGCAAGAAACAACGTGAATAGGCACAAAGAAAAAAGAGCTGCCCTACATTTTTTCATCATACCCCCTCCATGGTAACAAGAAAATGGCCTCTCACTTGTGAACAGTTATGGGAGCCGAGACGTACAAGTCCATACCTGCCACTCTCTGTGGCGCCTGATTTGTGCCGTTCCGGGGCTTTGTACCGGGGGAGAGAGCCGCTAAAGCTCTCTCCCCCGCACATTCAGTGTTTATCAGGCAACCTTTACCTTGGGCGACATGGCATACGCAGCCACACGCGCGCCTATGATCAGGATGACCAGTGCAACCAGCAGCGCCACCAGTGCGTTCAGGCTGCAGATTCCTCGAACGGTCCAGCCCAGGGTGAGGAGGAAGCCTCCTACGATGGGTGCGAGCATCCCGCCGAATTTGGCGACGGCATAGGCCCAGCCGATCGCCGTGCCCCTGATGTCGGCGGGATAGGAAACGGTGGCAATGGCCAGGAGACCGGCGAAGCTGCCGTTTACGAAGAAACCGCAGATAACCGATATGGCGGCGACGGTGAGAAGCGAACCGCCTGCCAACAACCCGAAGACCACGAGGCTGATGAATGAAAGGACATAGACGACTTGCAGGACCCGGAAGGGGTTCCTCATGTCCATGAAACGGCCGACGGAGATATACCCGACCGCCGCCCCGAAGTTAAGGGCCGCGAAAGCTATGCTGTATTGGACGACCGTGGCACCGCTCTTCTGCAGCAGGGTGGGCGCCCAGGAGACGAGTACGTAAAGCAGATAGAGTCCACCCGCCATGGCGATCCAGAGGAGTATGGTGGTGAGCGCCCGTCCTCCCGTGAAAAGGTGCTTGGCCGGCACGCCGGGAAGCTTTACCTCGGAGGGAATGAACCGGTAATCCTGGTCCTTGCCGACGGCCGGGGCCACCCGGGCGACAATTGTGCGGATCCGTTGTTGATTGCTGCCTTTGCTTGCGAGGAACTCCAGGGATTCAGGGAGAAAGGCCATCGTAGTTAAGGCGATGATGAGAGGCACGATGCCGCCCAGGAGAAAGAGCGACTGCCAGCCGTAGGCGGGGATAAAGAACGCGGCGACGAGCCCGGCGAGGGTCGCCCCCACGGGAGCCCCTGCGTACATGGTAACGGCAAAGGTCTTGCGCAGGCGAGTCGGCGCATATTCGGAGCCGAAGGCCACGGCGTTCGGGACGGCCCCTCCTATACCTATTCCCGCGAGGAAACGGTATATGGCCAGTTGTCCGACATTGGTGATGAAGACGGTGAGCAGGGTAAAGAGGCCAAACAAGACAGCACAGAGAAAAAGCATCCATTTGCGCCCGAGACGGTCGGCCAGCATGCCCAAAACGACCGCGCCGACTATCGAGCCCGCCAGACTCGCGCTCATGGCGAAGCCGAGGGCGCTCGGCTTCGAATGGAGGAACTCGGCGATCTTGGGTACCGCCACTCCGATAATCGTCTGGTCGAAGCTTTCGAGAAACACGACAAGGAAACAAAGGGTGCAGACCCAGTACTGGTAAGCCGACACGCGTGGGATCGAGTCAAAAACGTTTTGGATGGTAATTTCCTTGCTCGTCATCGCTACTCCCCCATTAGGTACCGGAGAGAGCCGATCAGGCTCTCTCCGGTACCTTCGATGTCATTCTACCTGCCCCCTGCCGCAGCAGCTTTCTCGGACCGCGCTGCCGCACCGGCGGTTATGCTCAGTGCCAGGACAATTGCTGCGACAAACAGCCCGACGAGGGCCTGTGAGCTACAAATTTCGCTGACGGTCCAATTCTGGAGGAGCATCCAGCCTCCCACGGCCGGCGCCAGCATCCCGCCGACTTTCGCGACCGCGTATGCCCAGCCGATCCCCGAAGCTCTGACGTCAACGGGATAGAACACCGTAGCAATCGCCAATAGGCCTGCATTGCTGCCGTTTATCAGTACTCCACAGACAATGGACATGGCGGCGGTGATCAGGAATGAACCGCCGGCCGTAAGGCCGAAAACCACGAGGCTCACGCCCCCGAGAATGAAGCCGACTATCAATACCCGGAAAGGGTTGACCTTGTCCATGATGCGACCGACGAACAGGAACATCACGAAAGAGCCGGCATGAAGGCACGCAAAGGCAAGGCTATACTGCCTGACCGAAGCGCCGGCCTTACTCAGCAGCGTGGGCGACCAGGAGCCCAGCACATAGAGCGAGTAGAGGCTCCCGATTACCCCGAACCACAGCAGGATAGTGGTCCATGCGCGCCCTTCCATAAAAAGATACTTGACGGGCACACCGGGAAGCTTCTTCCCGGTTGAGACGAACTCAACTCCCGGGTCCGCAGCGAGGGCCGGCGCGATCTTGGCGATGATCTTGCGAACCCGCATTTTGTCTTTGCCCTGCCGGACCAGGAATTCCAGCGACTCAGGAAGAAAGATCGCCACTATCACGGCGATGACGAGGGGCACGATGCCGCCCACGAGGAAGAGCGGCTGCCAATCGTAAACCGGGAGCACCCACATGGCCGTAAGCGCGGCCACCATCGATCCGGCGGGCACACCCGCAAGCATTGCGGTGACATACGTTGCGCGGGCGCGGGCGGGTGCGTATTCGCTGCCGAAGGTGAGGGCGTTCGGGACAGCCCCACCCAACCCGAGTCCGGCGAGGAACCGGTACAGCGCCAATTGCCCCGGAGACGTAATATATGCGGTCATTACGGAAAAAAAGCCGAAAAAGAGTGCGGAGAGGAGCAGCATCCACTTGCGTCCCCACCGGTCCCCGAGCATACCCAAAACGATCGAGCCAACCAGCGGCCCGAATTGACCGGCGGACAATGCAAGGCCGAGAGCACCGGGTTTCACATTCAGAAAGTGCGCCATTCTAGGCAACGCCACTCCGATGACAAACAAATCGAAGCCATCGAGCAGCATGACAAGAAAACACAAGCAACACACCAACAACTGGTACGACGTAAATCCGCTCGTCTGAAAAACTTCACTTACGGTTACCTGTCTGTTCGTCATTCTTGCTCCTCCCCGTCATTGGACTTTCGGTCACGCAACGGTTGGTTGCGGGCCTGGCGAAGCTGCCATGCGAATCGCCCCTCTCTAACGAGCCTCGTCATCGCAATTCAATAAACATTCAAACCGAAGGACTCTTTATCCCGATCCACGTTTCGCCATCTTCTCACCCCCATCAATTCCGTCAACCCCTTATGACACGTCATATCTTGTTGCCGACCTCCCAGCCGGCCGCCGTTGCGTCCGGAATTATCCCCGGGTTCGAGCAGTCGCCCACGGCATAGATTGTCGATACTTTGCCTTTGAGCATATTCATGAGCTCGAGATTCGGTGCCAGCGGCATTGCGGGAATGATCTTATCTGCCGGCAGGAACTGGTCATGGCCGTCTTTTGCGATAATGAGGCCTCGCCCTGTTATCTTCCCGAGTTTTACGCCGCCGGTCAGCGGGACCCCCTTCTTCCTGAACCAGTAAAAAAGACGGGTCTTTCTCTCGGGATACATCCACTTACCCAATTCCTTTTCGGTGTCGACTATCGCAACCTTCCTGCCCCTTTTGGTAAGGAATTCTCCGAGCTGGCAGCCCTGTATGGCGGCGCCTACTATCACGACGCTTTTCCCGACAGGCATCCATATCTTGGTTAAGAATCTCAGGCGCTTCGGCCCCAGGAACCTTATAAAGAATCTGAGCGTGCTGTACAGGTCGGCGCTTTTGATCACATTGGACCCGTCGATTCCGGGCACGTCCGGATAGGTGGGGGTACCGCCTAATGCCAGTACCACGACATCCGGTTTGATCCTGTCGACGTCCGTTGGTGTGAATTCCCGGGAAAGGCGGACATTTACCCCCAGTTTCTTAAGCTTGTCCTTTGAAAAAGCGGATGATAGCCGGTATATCTTCGATTTCAAACCCCTTCACCATAGCGGCAAGCGGCAGGGACCCTCCGAGATAAGGTCCCTTCTCGAAAAGCGTCACCTCATGCCCTCTCATGGCCGCGACCCTGGCGGTTTGCATCCCGGCCGGCCCTCCGCCTACCACGAGTACCTTCTTCTTTTTTGCGGCTTTCGTGACTTCATATCGATCGGTGCCGAAAGAAGCGTTGATCCTGCAGGTCCTCGGTTCACCATAGCCCTTATTGCAGTTGTTGCAATGCGTGCAGGGTTGGATGTCATCGGGTCTTCCTTCGGCCACTTTGCGAGGGTACTCGGGGTCGGCGAAAAAACGCCGGTTCATGCCGATCAGGTCTGCCTTGCCTTCACGCAGCGCCATCTCTCCGAGGTCCGCGTCCAGTCCGCCCACTGCCATGACCGGCACTGAAACCACCTTTTTTATTAGGGCGGTCAGCGGCAGATTTGCCCCGGGCCCCTTCCTGCTCCAGTCCATTTCTTTCGGGAATTCATTTAAGGGAATGTGGGTCTCGGGGTAGAAGAGCACTTCCTGGCAGAAAGATCCCTGGTGCACGCCGATCCAGTGGGTCCTTATATGGATGGAATCGGCCCCGGCCTTTTGAAATGCCTTGGCGATTTCTTGTGTCTCTTCAATAGTCAGGCCTTCTTCGCCTCCCCCGATTTCGAGGGCGTTCATGAGGACCTGCACCGGGAAATCATTCCCCACTCTTTTCTTGATCCCCCGCAAGATATCGGCCGCAAAGCGGGTCCTGTTTTCTATGCTCTGAGTGCCGTATCTATCGGTGCGTTTATTCCAGAAGCGTGACAAGAACGTATGGCCCAGGTGATCTCCGCCCGTATTGATCTCGAGACCGTCGAAGCCGGCCTCGGCCACCCTCAGGGCGCCGCTTATGTATCTTTCCGTAATTTCTTCGATCTCCTCTATGGTTAAGGCTTTTGGTGGTTCTTCCTCGGATGACTCGTCGAACACCGATTTTAAGGCACCTAGAGTCACCGCCGAAGCCGCCACTCTTTGCGCCACCGGTTGATCGCCTTGTTTGCTGCTTAGAGCTCCGCCCCATGGCCCGCGGTGGTAGAATTGGACGAAGGCAGGGCAGCCGTGTTTATGGATTGCATCGGTGAGCTCGCGGATATCGTTTATGTACTTGTCATCGTCGACTCGGAAACGGCGGTCGCCTGTTTCTGCCAAGGGCCATTCCATCGCCGGCGTTTCCACTATTACCAGGCCTGCGCCGCCTTTCGCCACGGCCCCATAGAAAGCCTTCGCCAGACTGCTTATCCTGTGTTCTCCGGAATCAAAGAAATAGGTCTGGGCGGCTGTCTTGACCAGGCGGTTTTTGAGCTGCACTCTGCCGATTTTTGTGGGCTCGAAGAGTTTCGTATATTTGCTGTCTGCCCTCATTCTTCGTTCGCTCATGATATCTCCTTATAAACCGGTCTTACGAGCCTCCAGTCTAACATTACCTGAGCCTTGTCGGCTGTACCCTGGGGCCTTCCCCTAAGAGTCGCCGACACCAAGAGCCGCCACGAAGAACAACTTCTTGCCGATAGTCCACATTTCCCTTGCACGCACCCCTATCTCTGCTGCGGCCTTGACCGTCGCCGCGCCGGCAATCTCTTATCCAGAGGTGAATAGCCCTTCTTTTTCGAAGGGAGGGCCACAATGGCATAGCCGGGCATCACCTCTTCGCCTCGCTGGTTCGTTGTTGTCGTCTCGATCTTCACGCAGCACTCATTCTCCTCGTCGATGAACTTGTCGGTTATGGTGCCCTTCAGCCAGACCACGTCGGAGTAATAGACAAATCTCCGGAACTCGCAAAAGCTTTTCTTGAGCCAGCCGTCGTCTCCGGCAAAGTTCGTCATGAGCTGGATCTGCCAGGCGTTCCGCTGAAAACCGACATCGTACTGATAGGGCAGCCCTTGGGCCTTGGCAGCTTCCCTGTTGTAATGGACGGCATAGATCGGCTCCAAAGCATGGCTTGCGGGGTCCCGGAATGCCCACGCCGGATGACGACGATAGAACTGGAGTGCCACGGCGTGCGCAGTAAGCCTCGGTATGGGTGCGCCGCCCCCGATAAGAAAGGCGATTTCATCGGTCATGGTGACCGGCCCTTTAACCAGGGGCTTCAACTCCTGCCCTATCTCCACGTCGTCCCAACAGGGTGTATCGGCTCCATTTATTGCTTCGTTAAAGACTTGATCCTCTATCTTCTTCAGTTCCTCTTCCGTCCAGGGATGAGGGAGCTGGATATGGTGGTACTTGCCGGTCTTCTTTGCCTTTGCCCGTTCGAAATGGATGACCTCCCAGGTGACCTTCGTCGCCAGTTCTCCCCTCTGATTGGTATAGAGGTTATCGTTCCGCTCGATGATCGTTTTTTCGGCGAAGATGCTTTTTTTCGGCCCTTCGATGGCGGTGCATATCATCTCGGGCGTGATCGTGTCGTTTCTCAGTATGGGTTTATAGAACTCGATGGTGCTTCCGCTGTGGAATCCTCCGACTCCCCGGAAACCATACTGAATACCCGAAAAGACGCTGAAGACCCACGAAGGCGGAGCGACGATGGTGCCGTAACGCGTTTTCGCTGCATACTCCGGGTCGGTCCAGAGCGGGTTCGTGTCGCCGATGCCGTCGGCAAACTTCTGGATTGCGATCCCCGTAGCTTCCGCGTTATTGATGGAATGGCCGATGCGAAACTTCGTCCCTATGAATTTTCTCACCTCGGAAAGCATCTCCTCGGTGATGAGCGCTTCGGTGAACTTGACCTTTTCTTCTGGCATGATGTTTCCCTCACTATTCTTTCACGGCTGTCCGAAGCCGCAGGATTTCTCGACGTACAGGCACACTCATCCCAGTGCCGCCTTTATTCCTTTCTGCTCGTAAAGATCCCTGTAGTATCTTTTGAGACTGCCCTTGTCGATCTTGCCGACCGCATTCTTTGGCAGCTCGGGGATGAAGTCGATGGAACGGGGCCTCTTGTAGCCCGCAAGCCTCGGCCGGCAGAATTCGATCAGCTCCGCCTCATTGACTTTGCCCTCGAACCCGGGTTTGAGGGCCACGATCGCCTTGACCGCCTCGCCCCATTCCCTGTCGGGAACGCCTATCACGGTTGCCTCATGAACCGCAGGGTGTTCGTAAAGGACCTCCTCCACCTCCCGGCTCGCGATGTTCTCTCCTCCGCTGATGATGATGTCCTTTCTTCTGTCCACGATGAAGATGAAGCCGTCTTCGTCCCTGTAGCCCATGTCCCCGGTGTAGAGCCAGCCGCTTTTGAAGGTTTCCGCCGACTCCTGGGGCAGCTTCCAGTAACCCGGTGAGATGTTGTCTCCTCTGCCTATGATCTCGCCCACCGCTCCCTGGAGGCAGCTCGTTTCCCTGATCGTCGACGATTGCTATCTCGACGCCCATGGCATCTATTCCGACCGATCCGAGCTTGCTCGCCATGGCGCCTTCGAGGGCGTGCTGGGTTGTGCGCATCGAGATAAGATTGCCGTTCGATTCTGTCGATCCCAGGCTGTTGTAGAAACGATGGGGACCGAGGATTCGCATCGCGTTTTTGAGCTGTTCGAGGGGGATGGGGGCGCCGGCGTACATGATGATCCTCAGACTATCGAGGTTATATGAGGACAAATTGGGATGAGACACGAGCCTGAGGAGCATGGTCGGGACGAGGTTGAGCAAGGTGCCTTTGTGGTCCTGGATTACTTGCAGCAGAGTGTCCAGGTCGAACCGCGGCATGAGGACGACGGTGCCCCCGCGGTAGACGGTGCTCATGGTCGGCCAGAGGCCGCCGTTGTGATAGATGGGCATGGCGAGCACCGTGACATCTTCGGGCACTATGTCGAGCTCGAGACACTGGGTGTTCGTATTGGCCATGATATTGCGCTGCGTCGCCACCACGCCCTTCGGAACGCCCGTGGCGCCGCTTGTATACATGATCATCGTCATGTCATCGGGGCTTACGTTGGCGTGCGGCTCCCGGTCGGGCGCGTCTTCGAGAAGCCCTTCGTAGGACATTGCGCCGGCTTCCGCCTTCCCCGTCGATACACACCGTGTTATCTCGGGCATCGCCTCGCGGATCTTCTTGACTACTCCTGCCACGTCGTCCCCGTAGATGAGGGTTGAGGCTTCAGAATTCTTTATGAGGTACGTTGCTTCCTCTGCAGAGAAACGAACATTCACCGGTACGCTCACAAAACCGCCCTTGGCCGCGGCAAAATAGAATTCGACGAACTGATGGGAATTGTTCCCCATGAAGGCTATTTTGTCGCCCTTCCTTATTCCCAGCTTCGAGAGCGCGTTGGCGAGCCGGTTCACCCTGCTGTTCAGTTCTCCGTAGGTGAGACTCGTGTCGCCTTCCACAATGCCGACCTTCCGGGTATGAAGCCGCGCATCTCTGCGAAGCATGTCTCCGATTAGCACCATAGCTTTAGCCTCCTTCCGTGTGATCTGGTCCGTTCTTCCCGTCCCGGTAAGCCGTGAGCCGCTGCCTCCTTTTCTTCCTTCACAGGGCCGCCGGGTAGAACAAAAAAGGCGGCCCACCATGTCTGGTGAAAGCCGCCTCGGTTCTTCCGATAGCGCTCGGCTAATTTATCCGGTCAGGGTTTCATGCTCTCCAGCTTTATACTCTCGGTTTTCTTGCACTGCACAATGACACCCGCCTCGAATTTCAACACGAGCTCGCCATAGAACTTACGGGTGATAAGGTCCTTGATCAACTCGACGAGTCTTTCCATGGTTCCCCCCTTGCAAGCCGCCGCTTGTCTCCGGGCACGGGGTCCGGCATCACTGCGCACAGTCTCTCCGGGTAACACCATAGCCGCGCCTCCGTTTCGTTTGTGCGGTCTGTTCTCACTGTCCCGGCTGATCTTTCCGCCGCTGCCCTCCGGCTTCTCTTCCACTCCCCCCTCACGTGCAACAAAAAAAGCGGCTCACCAACATTCATGGTGAAAGCCGCCTCAGTTCTTCTGATAGCGTTCGGTTAATTTATCCGGTTAGGGCTTCATGCTCTCCAGCTTTATACTCTCGGTTTTCTTGCACTGCACAATGGCACCTGCCTCGAATTTCAACACGAGCTCGCCATAAAACTTACGGGCGATAAGATCTTTGATCAACTCGACGATTTTTCCCATGGTTGTCCCTCGCAAGCCGCCTTCTCCAGGCGCATGGGGCCCTGCATCATTGCGCAGCATGTGTCCAACCAGTAAGATGGGTTCTCACCCCGCCCTCTCCCTTTTGCATCACTTTACGGCGCCCTTCATCTGTTTCTCACGCTCCCGGAGTTGCTTCCTCTTGATCTTCCCGTCCGGGGTTTTCGGCAGTTCACTGACAAATTCAATCTCACGGGGATACTCGTGCTTGCTCAGCTTCGACCTGACAAAAACCTTGATCTCCTCCGCGAGGGCTTCCGATGGGTTGACGCCCTCCTTGAGCACGATTATTGCCTTGACCAGGTCTCCCCGGTCTTTGTCCGGGCTTCCGACGACGGCGCATTCCTCAACCGCCGGGTGCTTCATCACTGCGCCCTCTACCTCTATGGGCCCTATGGTGTAGCCTGCGGAGATGATGACGTCATCGATCCTTGCCACGTACCAAAGGTAGCCATCCTCGTCGGCGTAGGCGCTGTCTCCCATCTTGAACCATGCCTTGTTTCTCCAGAGGGCGACCTGTCCGGGCGTTCCCGGAGCCACTTCCTTTTCATTATCGTCGAGAATCGCGACCCTCACCCCTCCTATCATAGGCTTACCGAGGCTCCCGGGTTTGATAGTCCACTCATCGAATCCCATGAAATCCATGGAAATGGGTCCCGCTTCCGTCGTCCCATACTGGACATTGGGATAGATGCCCCATACCCGGTGAACGGCAGCCATGGTGTCTTTGGTCATGGCCTCCCCGGTGTAGGTGGCCTTCTTCACCTTCACCTTGTAGTTCTCCACGTTGGGCGACTCCATGATGATGCGGTAATGGGAAGATATGGCTGCCATGTTAGTGACGCCCCAGTCCCGAATGGCCTCGAGCACCTTGTCAACGTCAAACTTTCCCGAGAACGTTCCGATGGCTTTGCCGTGGATCAACGGCGCAATCGTTCCGTACCATATGCCGTGGCCCCAACCGGGAGAAGAAGGACAGAAATAGGTATCATCAGCCTTGAGCCCGTTGCCGAGCTTCATGACCACGCCGGCGAGCGTGATGGCGCCGTGCCGGTAGAGGACCGACTTGGGCTCGCCCGTGGTGCCGCTGCTGAACTGCATCATACACAGGGTATTCGCGTCTGTTTTCCACTCGTAGGTCGTCAGGGTACTTCTGCAGATCAACGAGAAGATCGTCGGCGAGTATGATCTTCAGATCGAGCTTCTTGGCCAATTCCGAATCGATAAGCTTCGTCATGGCCGCGGTCGTCACAATCGCTTTTGCCTCTGATTTTGCAAGCCTGAAGTTGATCGCTTCGGGGCCGAAGAGGGGGAAGCACATCACTGCGGCAGCGCCTCTCCTGAATGTGCCGAACATACTCACATAGAGCTCGAAAGAGGGGAAAAGGAGGATTGCCACCTTGTCGCCGAAGGCCACCCCCTTGTCCTCCAGATAGTTTGCGAAGCGGCGGGTATACTCGGAGAACTTACCGAAGGTGTAAGTTTCGGTCCGGCCGTCTCCGAACTTTATCCTTATTGCCGTCTCGCCCGCCGGGTGTCTGTCGATGCATTCATGGGCCACGTTGAACCGGTCCTTTGTACCGTCAAAAAGGCCCCACCTCTCGCTCCAACGGAAGTTTTGCTTTGCTTCTTCGTAGCTGCGATAATCCAAACTCATTTTTCCCTCTCCTTTAGGCGTTCCACCGGGTCACCATGTCTGCTTCCCATGGGCCGGTGTGTTTCGGAATTCACTTCGAAAGAGCCTGGAGCGCAAGAAGAGGTTCCAAAAACTTTTTGTGAAGCACGCGCCTTGGTTCGTTCCAAACCGGCACAAAAACAGTCGCTCATCTTCTCCCCGCAAAAACAACCAGAATCCTGCACGGTTTTGATCCGAGGCTTTTCCCGGCATGAGGCTTACTAGGATCGAAATAATAGAAATCGCCTTCGCTGAGAATATGGCTTTGACCATCATAGACGAACTCGTGGCTTCCTTCGAGGACGAACACGGCAGAGTGGCCCTCAAATGTATTGCGGTCAACAGGAAAATCGAAGGGCAACTCGATTATGTATGCATCCAAAAGACGGTTTCGTTTCTTGTAGGCGAGGGACTCGTACTTGTAACCCGGCAGACCGAATCCGTTGGGCATCGGTTTGCGCTCGTCGGGCCTGACGGCCATGAAGCCCGCCTGGTCCTCCTCGGGGTGAATGCCCGAAATCAGGAATAACGCTTCTTCACCGAGAGCGTAGGCAATCTTGGTCAGGGTCGTGATGGACGGCTCCCGTTTCCCGCACTCGATGTGTGACAGGTAGCTTTTGGAGAAGCCGGTGCTTTCCGCGAGCACGTCCAGGGTCATTCTCTTCTTCTTCCTGGACATCTTGATTCTCCGCGCGATGCCGGAACATATCTCTTTTCCTTCCCTTTCCGACGAATCCACCACCAACACCTCGCCACCGAGATAAGATTACTTTGATAAAGTATACTTAACGTAAACTTCTGTCAACAACAATTTTCAAATTTGTTTATGACGGGGCACATAATCCGATTCTACGGCTATTGTCGAGGCTCAGCCAGGGAATCCATAAGAGTCATCGACATACCTCTTCAGCTATGCCGGCCTCAGACAGAAACGGGGCTGATGATTCCCGACTCTGGTCAAGAGTCGATCCTCCTCGAGAACTTCAAGGTGAGCGCTTATCTCGGAAACTGCGCTGAACAGCCCGGCAGGCAGAAGTTCGGGGAAGAGTTTGCGGGCGATTTCAACCATCGTAGAGCTGGAGACCCTTAAGATACTAATAATGGCTTCCCTTCTTTGCTCTATCACGTTGAGGATGTCCCGCGCCTTTTGCGGTGCATCTTCGATGATTTCTCCGTGTCCCGGCAGGGCGATCGGTAAGTCCATAGCGCATAACTTTTGAAGGGAGTTAACGTAGGATTTCAGACTGTTGTAAGACCGCAAAGCGCCTGTGCTGCGTTGAATGAGGGGGTTCGTTGTCACGCTCTGAAGGAAGTCTCCGCTAAAGCCGAAGGTGTTTTCGACATCATGAAGAAGAATGCACCAGGGAGTGTGCCCGGGAATGGCGGTGACCGTAAACACAAAAGAGGAAAGTTCAAAGCAATCCCCATCCTTAAGATACCTGGTGGGTTCTACGCTGCGGGCAAGAGGCACAGCCCTGCGATAGTAATCGTCCACCTCCTGGACCTCATAATCCTTTGCCCCTGCCCTGACGAGGAGTGCCCTGCGAAATCTCTCTTCAGCGCTGATTTGCTCCTCGAAGTCGCTAAACCACGAAGCCCCGTTTTCGGAGACCCACACATCAGCCCCGCTTATCTCGGCTATGGTTTTTGCCGAGCCGAAGTGGTCAAAATGTGGGTGGGTTACTATGATTCGTTTGAGGTCTTTCAGAGAGTAACCGGCCTTTCTCAGCCCTGACTCTAATTTGTTCAGATAAATAGTTTGGTCGGGGGGGACATCGACGAGGGTGGGACAGGGTCTTTCTATGAAGAAGCTGTTGACCACAAAGCCGAACATTCTACTGGAAACGGGGATCCTGTGGATACCGTATTTTTCTCTCAGAACGGCCGCAATTTCATGTCCAAGCGGTTCCATCAAAGTATGAGGCCGACGCAATTTCTCCTCGTTTGCAGAGCTGAAGCAGCTTAACAAATATTCAAGTAAAGGGCAATGTGCAGACACGGGGCGAAGGATATTACAAGAAAGGTCTCCGAATGTCACTACGAAAGTCTTTTGATGATGTACTCTGTCTCAGTTCTTTCGAGAGTGACGCGATATCTGAGCAGCTCCATGATTTTCAGGGCACAGTGGGGGATTGAAGGAATTGATAGAAGATGGTTAACCTTCTCTTTGCCCTCTCCTATGCAGTTCTGCCACCGGTTAGCGCAACCAGTAGAGTAGACTACAGGCGCCGTGTGGCCTCACGACCACCGGTCTCCCGTAGCCCCTCTCCGAACCGAGCGTGCGCCTTTCGTTACGCACTCGGCTCTCCAGAGATCGCGGCATACCCCAGCTACTCCGCTGAGAACGTCTTTCTGCACGCTGGGGATAAGACTATAACAGCCTTTGCTCTGTGTCCACAGAGTATTCCCCCGGCTTCAAAACGCCCCGATCTCCTACCCCCCTTCGCCACGTGGACGGCTTTCCCGTCCTCAGACTAATACGAGGGCTCCGTCCCACATCATGTCCTTCCCCGGTCTCCACGGATAGCCTGTATTCGCAGGCAGACAGAATGTGGTTCCCATGTTCCCGTTCTCAACCCATATGGATGATTAGGTGCCTGCTTTACCCCTGGCGGCCCCGGAGGGAGACGAAAAGGAGTATGTCTCTCCCAGGTACGGGTTGATTCGTACCTCCCAGGCGGGACGGTAAAGCCCACCCGGATCGCACCGCATTCCTCCCGCGCCATCACACTACTAAGGGAGGTGTTACATAAATACAGAGGCTTCCAACGCAAATTCGTTGTCTCACCATACATCCTACGGTAGCCCGGCCTTGCGTATGATGGCCGCAATCCGGTACATTTCAGTCCGCTCTGCTGATGATAACCCCAGCCGGTGGAACCCGGCGGAGCTTCGCGGACCCCTTCTGCCCGACCTCCTTCGCCGGTACAGGGCACATCGTTGTGCCGGTCGAGAACGAGCAAGTAATGCATATATGAAATGCACCACGTCATGGCGCACTTACCAGTTGTAGCATTTGCTATCGGTTCGATTGGGCAAATCTAGCCTTTCAGGAAGGAGGCCTTCAGCATGAAGCAACGCCAAACAACGAAGATTACACGTCCTGCGGCCAACCGCTTCATTACCAGCATTTCCGGCTTTCAATAATGTTTGTGGGGTATCCGCTTAGCTCACCCTGCATCAATACAAGCAGGGTGTGTCGTAGAAGCAGACACCTATCCGGTGTTGTCTGGTCCTGCACGGGTATGACATAGGTCATAATTACCCATATGTGGCCCTTCATGACTGACAGTTTTGGTGACCTTTGACATAGTAGGAGAATAAGTGTATAATGATATCAATACATTAGGTAAATAAAATGGGATGCCCTTTCGCAGAAGAAGGGCATTTCTATTTTTGGAGTTGAGAATGGCTACAAGTAATTCCACTAACGTAAAAGACCTGGTCAACGGGGGAATCGAGAAAGGTTCTCTTGGGTCTGATGAAATCGACGATGTCCTTCCTCAGGACGTCAGTGCTCCCGAAGATATTGAAGATGTATTCGACTTCCCTCTAGAATCTGACTTGGACGTAGTCGACATACTAGAAGGGAAGTTCGTGTCACGTAATGAACAGAGCACGGACGGGGGTGAGGCTGAAACGTCATCCTCAGAAACATCCGATAACACAATATGGGCCTACTTAAAGGATATTGGACGCATAACGCTCCTCACACCTGCTGAAGAACACCAGATAGCGAAAAAGATTGAAGAAGCTGAAAGAAAGGAAAAGAACATCTTGTTCGGCCTGCCCCGGGCAGTCGGCGAACTCCTGGAAATAAGTCGGCAATTGAAGGAAGGGACGGTAAACATAGCAGATGTAATCCATATTGATGAAATGAACTCTACCCAACAAGATGGGGAAGAATACAAGAAGAAAACCATATCCTCCATCAATACCATAAAGAGACTTCACGAGAAGAAGGAAAGAATAGAGACGATACTGCAGGGAGCCGACATACCAAACAGACAGGAGCTTGCCAACGATCTGCGGAGGATCGAAAACAAGAGAGAAGAGATCCTGCTTAATCTCAAACTCAGCAGGAAGGTTTTCGTAGAAATCAGCAGGAAGATCGGGCAGCGGACGGAGCTCACGAATGATGGTGCGGCGAGTATGGTAAGACGGAAACTGAGGGAACTCCGCGAAATTGAAAACGGACTGAAAACCGTCAGGAACAGGCTCATTCGGGCAAACCTGAGACTCGTGATTTCTATTGCCAAGAAATACCTCAACCGTGGACTGTCATTCCTTGATCTTATCCAGGAAGGCAACATGGGACTCATGAAGGCTGCTGAAAAATATGACTATCAGAAAGGTTTCAAGTTCTCCACATACGCATCATGGTGGATCAGGCAGAGCATCACACGGGCAATTGCAGATTGCGGACGAACTATCAGGATACCGGTCCATGTACTTGAAACCAAGAACAAGATCAGCAAGGCCACCGTCGCCCTCGTCCAGGAGTTGGGTAAAAAGCCGGAGCTCGAAGAAATTTCCCTTAAAGTCGGACTTCCCCTGGAGAAAGTCAGAAAAATCATGAAAATTTCCGACGAGGCTGTATCGATGGAAACCCCGATCGGGGATGACGAATCCAAACTCGGTGATTTCATCGCAGACCCAAAAGCCTCTTCCCCTTATACGGAGTTGGTAGACACCTCGCTCAAGGAAGAGATAGACAATGTTTTGTCAACCCTTACTCCGAGAGAAGAGAAGATTATCAGGATGAGGCTCGGCATCGGGGAAAAGACCGATTTTACTTTAGAAGAAGTGGGTGATGTCTTTGGGCTTACCCGTGAACGTATCCGTCAGATTGAGGCCAAAGCTCTGAGAAAGCTGCAGCACCCGTCACGGAGAAGGAGACTGGAGTGCTTCCAGGAATAGACGAATGATCCACCCCCGCTTAGTGTAATTTACGATCACGGAATTTACCCACCAAAGGCCCGTCGTCCCTCTGTAAGGACGTACCGTGGGGCCAGGTTTTGCAATCGTACAACCCTTGCAGACACTTTCCGTTCCCTGGCTTTCGCGCAAGCGCGTGATTTTGCCAATCCGGACTTTGAGGACCGGACGCCATCGGGCACCGGCCAGGTCTTGAATCCGTGCATTGCGGTGGCCAGCTTTTCTATAGCCGCAGTGACCACAATGTGCGGGGTGTTTCAATGAGAAGGGAAACAGCGGTACACGCCTGCTTGGTATAGCATCAAGCCTGCTGGTCTTTGCAGCCGTCAGGCTTTTCTTCTAAAGATTCCCCACCTCTGGTCGGGGCAAGCGAGGGCAATAGGCAGGGGGGTCTTCCATTGGGTGCTCGATATCGACATCGTGTGGGTCCTTTCCACTATCGCCATAATCTTCTTCGCGATCAGATGGCTCTTGGATCGAAAGATCGCGCAGAAGCAAACCTCGATCCCTAATCTCTCTCCCTGCCTGCCAACTCGCTAATACCACGTGAAATGGTGACCATTTGGCGAAAACTTCAGGTCTATCCTTTCAGGAAGGCATCATTCCGGGCAACTGCCGAAGAATCGAATGAACCTTTCGTTCAAAGGTCTCGCTTGTCCACCCTCATCACCCCACGCTTAAGGTTGTCGCTTCTCTATCCCATGAAAGGGGCACAAGCCGGCCCATTCATCATACATATTCAAGAAAGCGATCTCTGGACCGTCAAGAACTTCGGAAGACTCACGCCTCCCCCCCGTCCAAGTAATATAGGAAGAGACGCTTACGACAAGGAGGAAGCCCCATGGCAGACTGCATCGGCATCGACATTGGCTATGGTTTCGTAAAAACGCACAACGCCGAAGGGGGCACAAGGTTCCCCACGGCCGTATCCCCTATGACCACGGAAGCGACCTTTTCCGATCTCGCACCCATACTGGTGAACGGAAAAAAGTATCTCGTGGGAGAGGAAGCCGAAAGGGAAGGGGGGTCATTGGAAACCAGGACGTCGGACTTCGTCGCCTCTGACGCCTGGCTTGCGATTCTCGGCCACGCCCTTCACGAGAACAAGTACGAAAGTGGGATGATCGTTCTTGGTGTTCCCCCGGGGCTCTTCCGCAAAGAGTATGTGCGACGGATCATGGAGGCGGTCAAGGCGTCGAAGATCAGCGTGGGCGATCGCGCGGAATACTCCTTCAACGGCAACATCCGCATTATTCCCCAGGGCGCCGGCATCTTCTTCAAGTACCTCAAATACCGGCCCGACGACCTTAAGAAGAACATAGTCGTCATCGACATCGGCCATCACACCGTGGACCTCACCCTTTTCTCTCACGGCAAGTACGTGGAAACGGCAACCGAAAGCAGAGAAATCGGGATCTCCGGCATCCTTGACACCATCATCAAGAGATTCTACCGGGAACATCAAGACGCGATCGGCTACAAAGAGGCCCTCGACATCCTCGCGACGGGATCGACCACGTACCTGTGCAGACAATGGAGCGTCGACGCGGAGGATGAAGTGAGTAAATACTCTCAGCAGATCAACTCCCTGATCAACCGCTACCTCAAGAGGCTCTCCGTGAAGCCCGACCTCGGCATCATCGCGGGAGGAGGAGCCGAAGTAATCCAGCGGTTCATCAAATCGGATTACCGGCTGCTCTCGGTCAGAGAGCCTGCCATGGCAAACGCGGAGGGATACTGGCACTATGGAATGGAGGTGGAACGTGGCTAAGAAATACCGGCTTTTCAAGTTCTACGTGAGCCGCGAGATTCATCCCGATCTCGCGCGCCTTCTTGAAGGCATGCCCACCCACCAGCGAAATGCCTTTATCCGGGATGCAATTGAGCAGTACGGCAAGAGCCTGAAGACAGATGCAGGGGATTTTGTAGCCCTCACCGGCATCGTGGGAGAAAATACCGCGATCTGACCCAATGAAACGCTGAGAGTCGGGTAGGCCCAGCGGTTACCCGCCAGGCCCCCCACAGATCCGGACGTGCCCAACTAAGGCATCCGGTTCTTCAGGCATGACTTTGCTGCCCCGCAGGCTTATATGGCATGGTATATCCTGGGTGCGGGAAGCGGGAACACCCTCATGAGCCGCACGAATTTCTCCCACCTGATGTGGCTCTTTTGACTCCTCCGGCTCAGCCAGTACTGCCATGCTCTCTTGGTGCGCCACCACATGACACTCAGTGCCTCGTAGTTGTTACGGATGCCGTAGTACTGATAGTGGCCGCGCAGTTTCATGCATAGCATCCTGTGCTGCTCCGTAAGTTTGTCGTGCCGGTGATCCCGGCACCACTGCCAGATGGACTTCATCGCACGTCGTAGCCTCTTCTTCGCCGTTTTCCGCTTGATGACCCAGAACCCCTTGCGTGATTTGGCCCAATAGTGTGTAAGGCCGAGAAAATCGAAGGTGCCGTTCTCCCGGTCCGCCGTTTGTTTCACCGGTGGCCTTCTGAACCTTATCAACGCCGTCTTCTCAGGGTGTATGGTCAGCTTGAAGAGATTGAAGCGCTTGGGTAGCGCTGCCATCACCCTTTTGGCGTCGTCCTCCCGTTCGAGGCCCCAGATAAAATCATCGGCCCATCGAATCAGGAAGCTTCCGCCCCTCAACCTGGGTCTTACGTCGCGCACGTACCACCGGTCGAGGACCCAATGGAGGAAGATGTTGCTGAGCACGGGAGAAATCACCGCGCCCTGGGGGGAGCCCATCTCCGGATAGGTGAGGGCTCCCTCTTCCATTACCCCCGCATTGAGCCACTTGCCGATGAGGCGTATGATCGCGCCGTCGTTGACCCTGCGTTTGATGATCTTGATGAGAATTGTCCAGTTGAGGCTGTCGAAGAATTTTGCCACGTCCGCGTCCACGATCCAGGCGACGCCTAGCTCCCTGGACTTCTGCCTTATGTCGGCCAGCGCCTGGTGCTGACTGTGGCCCTCCCGAAACCCGTGGGAGAAGTCTTCGAAGTCCTGCTCGTAGACAGCCCCCAGGATCATGGCCACCGCCCTCTGAACGATCTTGTCCTCGAACCCGGTCATACCTATTGGTCTCCGCTTCTCTCCCTGCTCCAGCCATACACGCTTCACGGGCGGCGCCTTGTAGCGTCCGCTTTTGAGCCGTTCGTGGAGGTCTTCAAGGTTCCTGTCGAGGTTTTCGGCATACTCCTTGGCCGTCACCCCGTCCACTCCCGGTGATGCGTCTTTCCGCGTGCGTCTGTAGGCTTCCTTCAGGAAGTCCACGTCGATCAGATGCGCCAGACTCGTGAACACCCGTTTTGGATCGTGTCTTGCCTGCTCTGCAATCCACTGAAGTTTTGTTGAGACGGTTTGTGAGTTCATAAGCCTCTCCAGTCTTTCGATTCAGCGTACGTCATGCCCGATCCCGCCTTCCCTCCCGCGGGTCCCTTGGGCCTCGGTTCCCTGCGTTCTCCGGTACTATACGGGACTACGACTGCCTTCTATCCATCCCGGTCGCTTCGCTTGTCGCTCGCTGCCCGGTACCCTGCGTTTCCCTATCTTCGCTCGCTGACTTACGGGGAAACACGTGTCAGCGCCCGGGGCTCCTTGAGTCAGCCGGCGGCCCCTTGCTACCGGCAATTTGTCACAGGGAGACATAAGGCTCTCCCAAGTTCCCGAGTTACCCCTTTTGATGCATGCCCTGCTCTATGACCCCGGTGGTGACCCTATCCGCTTGCCTTATCGTAGGTAGGGTCTGCTGCCTTCCGCCCTTTGAACAGCGTCGGCTTTTTCCTCCCTCGGGTGGGAAGATTATCCCTGTGGGACCACGACTTATATATTATTTCGAGGCTCAATCACACGGCCTGCCTTCTCGCTACACCCGGCTCCGCACACCCCGTTACCGTGATGCACGCGGGTTCGCTACGGTCCTGCCCGGCTTAAGGCTTTAGACCGGTCGGACTTGCCTTAGTTGCTTACCGGCTCACCGACTGGGTAACATCAACGAGTTTCATTCACCTCCTTTAATCCCCTCGTTTCGGATTTAGCTTGGCGCACTCAAAGTAATATAAGAATAGTCTTAGTCTTTTCTGTAGGTTTCCGAAACAGCTCAGCCTCCCTCTTCATGGGGAGGATCCTCATGGGCACTCCACTACCTCTTATCTAGTGTTTTACCCCACGTCCTGCCGGGGGATTTACCTATCCGTGCCCCCATTCGCAGGTAAGGGGGGAATACTATATCGAGGAGGCTTACCATGTATCTGAACAGAAGAGAAATGAGCGCAGCTCATGTGTACGTCGCACAAACTAGCGGCGACAGACAGGACCTCAAGGCAAAGATGGCCCGGGTCCAGGACAACGCGGAAGAGCTGCTTCATCTTATCCGCATGCATGTCACCGAGGAAACGGCGCAGAAGTACTCTTTCATCTCCAATATCGTCCGTGCCCTTGAAATGAAGGGATACGGCCGCCGTATCCGGTTCAAAGAGAAGGACGACCGGGAGAGCCTCGTGAAAGTCGCCCCTTACAACTGGAAGCTCTTAGTGAACTGACGATGCTTGACAAAACAGAGCATTGCGACCACACTAGGAGGTGAATGAACGATGGGGGCTCAATCAGAAATG
Source organism: uncultured delta proteobacterium (assembly GCA_963750015.1). Taxonomy (GTDB): domain Bacteria; phylum Desulfobacterota; class Syntrophorhabdia; order Syntrophorhabdales; family WCHB1-27; genus CAVVNC01. The sequence goes on from CAVVPU010000149.1 coordinate 35,686, forward strand.
ATTGTTGAAATTTACAGAATATTCAAAGAGAAGACGGGTGTGTTCAGCGACAGAGAGGCGGAGATCATTGCCGCCGCTTTCGAGCAGAAGGACAACCTTGCGACCAGGAATGACGTGTCGGCCGTCAAGGACGACCTCCGAAACGTGGAGAAAGAGCTCAAAAAGGATATTGCCGATCTGCGGCTGGATACGACAAAAAGCATTCATGCCCTCGATACCAAGTTAACGGCCCAGATTTCCAGACTGGACAAGCGCAGTATGATTTTCATGGCTGTGATACTCGCGGCGATTTTCATCACGAATCCGCGAATTCTCGATTTCGTCGGCAAGCTCTGGGGCGCACTCCCGAAATAGGCTGCGCACCAACCTCAACGAGGCCTCGCACTCCACCTGCATCCAAAACAAAAAATAAGTGAAACCGCCCGTTCTTTGCCCATGGCATAAATACGGGTTGTGACTACCGCTGTTTCCACGCCATCGCCCAGTAATATCAG
>CAVVPU010000150.1:0-10531 GCA_963750015.1 uncultured delta proteobacterium
TTGACGAAATAGGAGGAAGAAGAAACACAAAAGCCAAAGAAAGTGGCAGAACCTTTCCGGACTTTGTCCGGATCAGCAAGCTTTGATGGAGGAGCGAACCTATGGCTGGCAAAGAGATATCTCAGAGAGAAAGCGGAAAGGCCCTTACCGACAAAGGGGCTCTTAGCGATCCTTTTAGTGCTTTCAGGCAGGAGATGGATAGACTGATGGACAGTTTCTTCGGTGGTCTCGACCTCCTGTCTCCAGGGCGAAAACCCGATGTGTTCAGCCCCCGTATTGACGTTGTCGACTCGGACAAGGAAATCAAGGTGTCCGCAGAGCTGCCCGGACTGGACGAAAAGGACATCGAGGTCACTCTCACGACTGAGAGCCTGACGATAAAAGGAGAAAAGAAGGAACAGAAGGAGGAGAAGGGAAAGGACTATTATCGGAGCGAGCGCTCCTTCGGTTCCTTCACCCGTACCATTCCCCTACCAATGGAAATCGACGCAGAAAAGGTAACGGCCGCCTTCAAGAAGGGTGTGTTGACGGTGAATCTGCCGAAGACAAAGCAGGCTCTTAGCGAGACCAAGAAGGTAACTGTGAAGGCCGAATAAGGGTTGGAATTCAAAAAACAGCGGGGTGGCTCGTCCGCCCCGCTCCTTCTTTGCTTCAACTTCTGGCTGACAAAAAGCAGCGTCTATTTCCATAGAATAAGAGCGCGCCTCCTTCTTTACCTCGCCCTGAGAATAGGGTATTATATTCAGCCTCCATCCGGGCAGTTCGGCTAAATAGCTATAGATGAAACAGATAAGAAACTTCAGCATCATCGCCCATATCGACCACGGAAAATCGACGCTGGCAGATCGCCTTATCCAATACGCCCATCTAGTCGATGACCGCCAGTTCAGGGACCAGATTCTTGACAACATGGACATCGAGCGGGAGAGGGGCATCACGATCAAGAGCCAGACGATCTGCCTGCCCTATACGAGCAAGAGTGGCGAGGAATTCGAGCTCAACCTCATCGACACGCCCGGTCATGTCGATTTCTCCTACGAAGTGTCCCGGGCCCTTGCCTCATGCGAAGGTGTGCTTCTTCTCGTAGATGCATCCCAGGGGGTGGAAGCACAAACCCTCGCCAATCTTTACGCAGCCATGGAACATAACCTCACGATCATCCCGGTGATCAACAAAATCGATCTCCCCTCCGCGGATATAGATCGCGTCAAAGACGAGATCGACCACGACCTGGGACTCGATCCCGACCAGGCAATCCTTTGTTCCGCCAAGGAGGGGCTGGGTATCGTCGATATCCTCGAAGCAGTGGTGACAACCATACCACCGCCTTCGGGCCATCCGGATAAGCCTTTGTCGTCTCTCATTTTCGATGCACGGTACGATTCGTTCCGCGGCACGATCGTGAGCTGTAGACTCTTCGACGGAATGGTGAGACCCGGTGACACAATCAGGCTCATGTACACAGGCGCCACTTACAAGGTGGAGGAGGTCGGTGTCTTTCGTCTGGCAAGAGAGCCCAGAAAAGAACTGACGGCGGGCATGGTCGGCTATATTATCTCCGGCATCAAGACCGTGAGCGATACGAGGACCGGGGATACCATCACTCTCGATGCCGACCCGGTGGACAAGCCCCTTCCGGGCTTTAAGGAAGTGAAGCCGGTCGTTTTCTCTTCCATCTACCCCATTGCCTCGGACGACTATCAGTCGCTCCTCGAGGCCCTTGAAAAGTATAAGCTCAACGATGCATCGCTCACCTATCAGAAGGACTCGTCGGCTGCTCTCGGCCAGGGTTTCCGGTGCGGCTTCCTGGGTCTGCTCCATCTCGAGATCGTGCAGGAACGGCTCGAACGGGAATTCGACCAGTCCATCGTGATGACCATGCCGAGTGTTCAGTATCGGTTTCTTTTGAGCGACGGCAATACCGTGACGGTCGACAATCCTCAGTATTATCCCGATCCTGCCTCCGTTGAAAAGTCAGAGGAGCCCTTCATCAGGGCGAGCATACTCATACCCGACCGATATGTGGGAGCGGTGATGAAGCTTTGCATGGAGCGGCGCGGCGTGAACTCCCATATGTCCTATCCCACTCCGGGACGCGTGGAGATCACCTTCGACATGCCGCTGGCAGAGGTCGTCTTCGATTTCTATGACAGGCTCAAGACCATCACTCAAGGTTATGGCTCCTTCGATTACGAGATAACCGACTACAGGGTGAGCGATCTCGTAAAGCTCGATATCCTCGTGAACGGGGAGAAGGTGGATGCCCTGTCGGTGATCGTGCACAAAGAGCGGGCGAGGGAGCGGGCAGTGAGGATCTGTGACAACCTCGAGGACGAGATCCCGCGCCACCAGTTCAAGATAGCCATACAGGGGGCGATAGGTGGGAAAATCATCGCCCGGTCCACGGTGAACGCCTTCAGGAAGGACGTGACAGCCAAGTGTTACGGCGGCGACATCACGCGGAAGAGGAAACTCCTCGAAAAGCAGAAGAAGGGCAAGAAACGGATGAAACAGGTCGGCTCGGTGATGATCCCCCAAAGCGCGTTTATGGCGGCATTGCGGACGACCGATGAGGAATAGCGGGCTTTATGTCCATGTCCCTTTCTGCCGCACCAAGTGCATTTACTGCGACTTCTACTCCACAGTCGAAAAAGGCCTTAACGACGCCTGGCTCGTGGCGCTCGAAAAGGAAATAAAGCTCTACGAGCATGCCTTTAGCCATTTCGATTCGCTCTATATCGGTGGGGGGACGCCGACGCTTCTTCCCCGCGATAAACTCAGCGGCCTTTTCGCCCTCTTGCGCGATAGTTTTGACTTCTCATCCGATGCGGAGATCACCATAGAGGCAAACCCCGACGACATAAGGGAGGACCTACCTGCGTTCCTCAAATCCCTTGGCGTGAACCGGCTGAGTCTCGGCATCCAGTCTTTCGATGACGAGGAGCTTCTCTTCCTCAGGCGCCGCCATGATGCGACAGGGGCTCGGGCTGCCATAGAGGCGGCAATCCGGACAGGCTTTTCGAACATAAGCCTCGACCTTATCTACGGCCTTCCCGATCAAACCAAGAAAGGATGGCGCTCCACGCTGGAAACGGCCCTATCCTTTTCGCCCCGCCACCTTTCATGTTACCTGCTGACCCTCGAAGGAAAGACGCCGCTGGCCGGTCTCGCGAGATCGGGCAAAGTGAGCCTGCCCGGTGAGGAGAAGGAAAGAAGCCTTTTTCTTCTTACCTCCCGTTTTCTCGAAGACCGAGGCTTCATTCATTATGAGGTCTCCAATTTCGCCGCTTCAGAGGACTCTTTGTGCCGCCACAATGAGAAGTACTGGAATCATGTGCCTTATCTGGGGCTCGGCCCATCGGCCCATTCCTTTGACGGCCGCAGCAGGTGGTGGAACCACCCTTCCGTCAAAGAATACTGCGCAGCCCTCAACAGAGGGGAGCCGCCAATCGAGGGTAAAGAGCTACTCACCGCCGACCAACTCGATCTGGAGCGGTGTTATCTCGGCTTGAGGACGCGCCGCGGCATAGCCCTCGCCGACCTTCCCGAGCGCTCCATGGCCGCGGTCCGCCAACTGCGTAAGGCCCGTCTCGTTCACGTTGAAGGAGGCCGTGTAATACCTTCGACGCGCGGTTTCCTGGTGGCTGATTCCCTGCCCGTGTTGCTGGTTTGAGCGCCGTCCTCGACGATTCTGCCTGTGGTGGTCTCGAAAGGGATAGAAGCAATCGACTAAATTGCGTCTATCCGAGTTCTGGAGCGTTTCGCAGAATTGATTCCCGCTTCAACCTGTTTTCGAACTTCCTAAGAATAGGTCGTATAGGTCCTATAAGACCTATTCTTAGGAAGAAGAAGTGCCACGCTCAAGGAATGGCCGCGCTCGCTCAATCGTCACTTTATTCTGCGTAATGCTCTCACATTTTCCTCGACCGGGACGCCGGACAGATGCTACAATCGGCAATGATCCCAAAAGCTAAAGGCAAAAGGGGCCAGGGAATAGCACGGCACTACTTAGGAAGATGAAGGGGTACGAACTTCTTCTTTTGGGTATGGCCGCCTTGGCGGGAGGTGGGGTCAACGCAGTCGCGGGCGGCGGCACCCTCATCACCTTCCCGGCGCTCACCGCGCTCGGCGTTCCGGCACTCGCCGCAAACATTACCAACACAGTGGCCCTGTGCCCCGGTTATTTGTCGGGAACCTTCGCCCAGTCGGCCGATCTATCCGGCAAAGGCGTGCGCCTTTGGCCGCTTGCCCTCGTAGGGGTGCTGGGAGGGGCGGCAGGGGGAGTGCTGCTTCTGGAGACGGGAGAACAGACATTTCGCCGTCTCGTGCCTTACCTGATCCTCCTCGCAGCCTTCCTCCTCGCCATCCAGGGAGCCGTGCGCGCCCGCCTCTCCCGTGGAAAGAATGGGGTGACGGCCAAGAATGGGGGCGGAAGAGGGATGACCGAGCTCCTCGCAGGGGTAGCCTCGATCTACGGGGGCTATTTCGGCGCGGGTCTCGGCGTGATGCTCCTCGCCGCCCTAGGGCTCGTGCGCCACGAATCACTCACGCGCCTGAACGCGTACAAGCAGTTTGTCTCCTTTTTTGCCAATATTGCTGCAGCCATCTTCTTTCTCTTCTCGGGTAAAGTCATTTGGCCGGCAATGGTAACCATGGCCGTGGGGGCCATAGTGGGTGGCTCCTTGGGCGCACGGATGGTACGCTGGATCAGGCCGACCACTCTTCGCTGGCTGGTCGTCTCAGCTGCCGTCGTCATCGCATGCATCTACTTCGTCAGGCAGGGACCTTGAAAAGACTATGCCGATCGATAGGCTGACTGGAAACGATATCACTTCTCCCTCCCATGACTCGTAACCGAATAGTCACCCTTACGGCTCTCTTCATAGTCGGCATCGCTGCCTTTGCCAATGTTTACGCTACCCAACCCCTTTTGCCTTATTTCCGCAAGTTTTTTGGTGCGTCGGAGCTCGTGGTGAGTCTCACGGTAAGCGCGACGGTCCTTGCGGTGGCCCTCACGGCGCCCCTGATCGGCTCTTTTTCCGACAGGATGGGACGGAAGCGGGTGATCGTTGCCTCTCTTGTGGGGTTGGCCCTTGCGTCGGTCCTCGCGGGGACCGCGGGTAACCTCGCCCAACTGATTGTGTGGCGTTTCCTGCAGGGGTGCTTCGTGCCCGGCATCATTGCAGTCACTATGGCCTACATCGCCGAAGAATCGCAAGCCCGATCATTGGGAGCGACCATGGCGACCTACGTCACCGGTACGATCATAGGTGGCTTCGGCGGACGCTTCGTTGCCGGCCTCGCCCTCGCCCGGTGGAATTGGCATGGGGCCTTTTCTATTCTCGGCCTAGTCAATTTATTCGGCGCTTTGACGACCTGGCGGCTTTTGCCCCGCTCCACCAGATTCGTTCCCCAACGCAATGTTGCGGCGGCTTTCGCAAGCATGAAATCCCATTTGCGAAACCCCGAGCTTCTTGCAACTTACGCGGTGGGATTCGAGGTCCTCTTTTGCCTCGTGGGGACCTTCACCTACGTGAGCTTTTATCTCGCAGACAGGCCTTTTTTTCTCGGGCCGACCGCGCTCGCCTCGATTTTTGCCGTCTACCTGCTCGGTGTGGTGATAACTCCCTTTGCAGGCCATATAATAGACCGGGTCGGCCATCGGAAAGCACTCATCGGGGCTGTGATCATGTCTGCCATTGGCATGTCATTGACCCTGATTCACTGGGTGCCTGTGGTCATTGCCGGACTGGCTCTGGAAGCTTCCGGCGTATTCGCGTGCCAGTCAGCGGCGTCGAGCCATGTGGGCAAAGCAGCCCGGGAGGCCAAGTCCACAGCCGCCGGACTCTACGTCTCCTTTTACTATTTTGGCGGCTTCGTGGGCTCGGTGTTGCCGGGCATATTCTGGAGACAAGCCGGGTGGCCAGGGTGCGTAGCGATCATACTCTGCATCCAAGGTTTGATGGTCCTCATAGTCGGAAAGTTCTGGCGAGAATGACGAAAAAACGTAGCCCGGTCGCAATGAAACACCCCGACCATTTCCGGTCGGGGTCGGGGCATTTCTGAAGCATTATTCTTGAAAAGGACCTGAGGCCCTTAGATTCTCAGTGGTAAATGTCCCTGATGACATCCGCCATGCCGCCCAGGGCTTCCAGGGCCTCCTTCTTAGGCGCCGGAACCGCCTCACGATTTCGACCTGTTCAACTGTCGGCCCGTTCTTCAGGTAATCGAGGATTGGGCTGTCTATTGAGGCAAGGCCTTGCCACTGTCCGAGATTATAGACCGACTTATTCAACGGGTCATTATGCAGTGGATGACCTAATTGACGGGCCTCTCCGCAGGGTTTAGCGTTTTGCCACTATATGTCTTGCGCAGCCGTCCCCACAGCCAGTCTACTCTTCGCCTGCAAGCTTTTTCAGTAATTCCTTTACCTTGTTGATTTCGTCAGACGCGACGACCCCTGAAGAGAAGTATCTTATGGTCCCTCTTTTATCTATTATCAGGACATTGCTTGCCCCATCCTTCATGTTATAATCGCTAGCCATTTTACCGTTCCAGTCTCCATAAATCGTTACTGCCTCCTTGATAGAGTTTTCTCTGAGCTTGCTCTTCCATATGGCGGTGAAGGGAAAGAATGCGCCTGAACAGTTTATTACGGGCAATTTGACGATGAGTCCCTTTTCGGCATCCGTCCTTTCTTGATAAAAACTTTTTAGCTCGTCTTTTAATTTTCTGTTCTCCTGGGAGACGTCCTTTGTTTCATAGAATAGAACCACTATTTTCCCCTTCACCATATCAAGGTTGAGTACCTTGTCGTCCCCGGACCTAACCTCGAAAAAGGCTGCCTTTGTGCCGATTGCCGCACCTTCTGCCGAAGCAAAGGTCAACAGTGAAACAAACAGCAAAGTCATGACTCCTAAGACAACGAAGGGTTTCTTTCTCATTCTGTGTCCTTTCTTAACGATTCATAAAGAAGAGGAACTCTGTCCGTCTCGCTCCCCGGTGCGTATGCCATCCTTGTCAGCAATAAGGGGGAACGTGCGGGCTGCCCTAAGGGTGCTAACCCTCAAGCCGCATTACGTAGGGCTATCCGTACTGCCCAATCCTTGCCGAGCTTATAGACGTGGTCGATACCGATAACCGAACCCCCGAAATCCTTAACCGTGGCCTTACCTGTGTGGGTATCGAAATGCAGGAGAAAACTGATGCCCTTTTCTTTTCCGAGGTCTATCCTTTCTTCCACGACAGGGGGCAGCTCTGTCCCGGTTTCCCAGTTTATCTGGACAAAGCCTTTGGACCGCCGGCCCAACAGGCCATCGAAGACCGGACGGTGAACAATCGTGCGGTACGCTCCATGTTCCGTTGTTTCGACCGCGTCGCCACCCGTTATCCATGGAGAGACGGTCACCCCCGTGGCCACCGTCAACCGCCGGCTCAGGCGGTCGTTGCCTATAAACGTGGCGAGCACTATGAAGACGGCAAGAATCGTCCACGTATAACCCATTATCGGTCTCAGTCTGCTCATGGTCCTCTCCTTCATAGTATGTGTCCTGTTGTGACCAGCTTAACGACCTTTACTATAGCGTCCTTAAAGAACCCCCCGCTCATGGTCGCAAGAAAGAGAAAGGCGGGGTAGAGAAAAAGCAGCCTCTGAAGACCGCCCCTCACGCCCGGGACCGTGCCTTTCACGTGATACGAAATGGCCCCCTTGGGGCAAATATCGATGCATTTTCCGCATTTCATGCAACTCATCTTGGCCCGGCCCGCCGCAAGGCTTTCATCACTCAACGAAAAGGTGGGGCAGGTACGCACGCATGTGCCGCACTTGACGCATTTGTCCGGGTCTATGCGGACGTCGATGCCGTTCACCTTGTTGGTCAATGACTGGAAGGCCCCGAAAGGGCAGAAGAGGCCACACTGGGCCCTTCTCCGCGTGAGGATCGGCAGGGCTATCACAAGACCGGCGAAGAGGGTGATGAAGATGACCATCTGTAAGAGAGTCTTCACGGAAACCACCTGAATATACTCGGTGACGGTCTTGAAGGGACAGAGCCAGTTGCAGTACACCGGAGACAAAGAAGCCGCCGAAGTGAGGACGATGAAGAGGAGCAGAGCCAAAGGGAAATAGGTCAATACGGGGCTGACGCGCTTGATGATCGGTTTTTTGAGGATGCGAGAGAATCCGTCTTCGAGGCCGCCGAAGAAGCAGGCCCAGCCGCAGAAGCCCCGGCCGAGGGAGAGGGAAGCGCCGATCCAAAGGACGAACATGCCTGAGACGGAGGCAAAGGCGCCGACAAGGGCGCCGGGGAAGATGATAGTCTTCGTGAGGGCGCCGGGGATGAGTGTCATGGGTATGACCATGTGACAGAAGGGCGCCTGGGCCTGAAGAATGTTCGCCTCGGTGAGTGCCATGCTCCCCCTGGCCTCCAGGAGGCGAGTGATAAAGGAGAAGACAAAGGCCACCGCGTAGGCGACAAAGACCGGGGCGCGCCATTTGTCGGTCTTTCCCGTATAGAGCATGAGAAAGAAGAAGAGATTGAGAAAACAGAAAGTGATGACGAAGGCTGCTGTTTGGGCCGGACCTGGGGATGGCTTGCCGCCGCTGAGCAGGATGAAGGTCAGGGCCATCATGGGCAACGTGAGGAGCAGGGCACTCAGAGCACTTCGTGGCGGAGACCCGGGTCTGCTTTTTTTCGTATCCGTTTTCATAGGTTTTTTATTCCTCCTGTGAACATGATAAGGCCGGAAAGAAAGTAGTATGCGCCCACCAGGCCCGCGCAGAGCCTTCCCACCGTTCTCACGGCCGGATAAGCCCGAAGCAGACCGAAGAAGGGAGCGGGGAGAAAGAAGAGTGAGGTGCCGAGGAAGAACATGAAGAAGAAGATGAGACTGTACCACAGGCTCCCCTTTTCTGCAGATGCGGCCACGGCGAGCAGAAAAGGAGGACAGAAATTGAGACCCGTCGCCACCCCCGCTGCCATGGGTATGAAGGGCGACAGGCCTCGACGCTCCGAGAGCTTCATAATGATGGCCCGTGCGCGCGTAACATCGCACGAATGGCTCTTTCCAGCGGTAAAGGCGTATACCACGAGCATGACTGAGAGGATCATGTAGGCGAGGCCGACGATCGATTCGCGCACGCCCGCGTTGGCGAGAAGAGTCCTGCCGATCAGCCAGGCAACAACGGCAAAGACGAGGTAGCCGAGGAGTCTTCCTCCGAGAAACCCCGCGGTGACGGCTGTTGCTTTAGCGATGCCGCCCCCGCTCCCCGCAAGGAGACAGGGCACGAGCACCGGTGCGCAGTAAGCCAGGCAGACGACACCGCTACTCAAGCCGAGAAGGAAGGCTTCCATATCTCACGCTGGTGGCCGACCTGGTTGGGCCGGCTCACTTTCCTGTTCTCTTTCCAAGTTTCGGAGCGCATCGTCGCACCACTCGATGGTCATACGGGCATATCTCTTACCGTAATCGACAGTCAGAGCCCAGAAGGGCACGTCTTCGGACAGCCCGGGCATGCTGGAGTGACGGTCGATGGCCGGGGGCACCTCTCCTTCATACTGCCCGAGCATCTTCACATGAAACGTTCTCCATTCTCTGATCCGCTCGGCAAGAGCCTCCCTTGGTTGTTGATTTCCAAAGAAGACCTTCACGAGCATGGGGAGTCGGGGCTCGGGTGTTTCAGCAGGCTCACCAAGCCAGCGGAGAAACTCGTCCCTCCCCGGCTTTGTGATTTGGTAGACCTTCCGGCTCGGCTTTCCCTCCTGATGTTCCACTATTGACTTTACCCATCCCTGTCTCTCCATCTGGTTGAGAGTCCGGTAGATTTGGGGAAGCGCGGCATTCCAGAAGAAATGAATCGACCCTTTGAATCTGGTCTTCAGGTCGTAGCCAGTGGCCGGATGATAATTGATCAAGCCTAGCAGGGCATGGGGCAATGACATGTTTCTCTCCTAGATACAAGAGTTAATATGTACATTAGTATATATAAAACTATGTACATAACACTGTCAAGAGATTTTTTTATCTGACACGACCGCATTGAACTTTTTCTATACGAGGCAACTTGCGAGAAGCTTGAGAATCTCCGGGCCGACGCACCTTCCGAATGGCATTATACTTATGATATGGCCACCGTCACCAAGCCTCCCATCCACGTCGGCACTTCGGGCTGGAACTACCCCCACTGGAAAGGGGTCTTCTACCCCCCCCCCTGACCTCAAATCAAAGGACTGGCTCCCCTTCTATGGAGAGCACTTTGACACTCTCGATCTGGATGTCACCTTCTACCGGGGGGTGAAAGCGGAGACCTTCGAGAAGTGGCGTGCGCCAGTTCTCTCCCGGCTTTCTTTTCTCCATAAAGATGTCCCGCTTCATCACCCACGTCAAGAGGCTCAAGGTGGAGGCCGAATCCGTGAGCCGCTTCATGAAAGGGGCGGCTCTTCTCGGCGACAAGGCAGGTGTCATCCTTATCCAGCTCTCTCCTTCACTCGAATACCACGAGGAGACGGTGAGCAGTTTTCTGACGCTCCTC
>CAVVPU010000151.1:0-4913 GCA_963750015.1 uncultured delta proteobacterium
AACCCGCGATTCAGATACACAGTAGAGGCACGCAACAAAAGCTTTCTGAATGACGCGTTCTTCTCGCTTTTGAAAGAGAGGAACTGCGCGTGGTGCATCTCGGAGAGTGCCGGTCGCTTTCCCTATGCGGAGGTCCTGACCGCCGACTTTGTCTACATGAGACTCCATGGCAGGGAGAACCTTTACGCTTCGAACTACAGTGAGGAAGAGCTTTTCGCGATCAGGAGGAAGTTGATCCAATGGGGAAGGGAGTGCTACGTCTATTTCGATAATGACGCGAAAGGCTTTGCGGCCCTCAACGCAGCGTCACTCAAGAAGATGGTCGCGGGGTAGGCCGCCTCAGAGTGCTCCTTATTACTTTTGCTTCAATATGGCCGCTATGTCTTCCACCAGGGGTTTCGAGCCGACATAGAGGGCGCATCTCTGATGATGCTTTTGGGGAACCATGTCAAGAATGGGCTCCCCTGCCTCGTTTACCGCGGAGCCGCCTGCCTCGCGGCACATAAAAGCAACCACCGCAGCTTCGTACATGAGGCGCAGTTTTCCTTCGGGACGGTTCTTCTTCGGATCGGGATGGTTGACGATGGCCGGATACATAAACATGCCGCCATTGGCGAGGATTCTGTGAAAATCGCCTGCCAGGGCGCCCAAGTACCGGAAGGCGTATTTGCTCTCGTTCTCCACGATCCATGCCTGGACTTTCTCGGCAAAGGTTCGACGGTTCGCGGCATTGAAGGAAAGCTCCCACGTTTTCCGGGCATCCGGCAGGATGATGCGAGTCGGTCTCACGTAGTTCAAGGTTTCGTCGATGTGAAACCTCCAGGTGCCCGCTTCCCGCAAGCCTATGGTAAAGGCTCCTGTGGGGATGACGAACATCCCCGCCGCGATAAATTCCTTACCCGCCCTCAAGTGCCCGTTTTCGGTGCCGTCCAGGTTGCGTTTCGCGATGCCGAAAAGGAAACCCACCGGCAGCCCGTGGGCCACATTGGATGAGCCGTCGAGGGGGTCGAAATAGACGAAATAACGCCCCCCTTCCACGTTCATGGGAATGATGCCTTCCGATTCTTCGCTTATTGCGTGTATCACCCTCCGGGAGGTCTGCAGGTAATGGATGACTATTTCGTGAGCGATCTGGTCCATACGCATGACATCCTCGCCTTGAATATTCACGTCTCCCGCCAGTCCGAGGTTATCACGAAGGGCGCCGGTGAGGTAGTACTGTTGGATGTGCTTGGCTGCGCTGATCATCGCGTCCATGAGGATCAGGAAGTGACCCGAACGGTGCTGCCGTTCCTGGTGCTCGAGGAGAAAATTCATAAAGGTCTGTTCGAAACGAAGCATGGAATCCCTCTATCAAAGCTTGCTGATACCGGACGCAGTCCGGAGTGGTTCTGGCACTTTAATCGCAATTACGGAAACGCATCACCTAATCAAATATTACACTACATGCTCCCCTTACACAAACAAAGGCTCCAAAAAAGGGCCGGTTTCTACCGGCCCTTAGCTCGTAATCATATGGTCGGTTCTTCTTTCATTTCAGGCCACCTTCTCAAGCGCGAGAAGGGCAGCCCCCAGGGCGCTCACGACCTGCGACTCGAAGGGGATCTTTATCTCCGTTCCCATTACCTTTTCCAGGGCCCTCACCACACCAATGTTCTTGGCCACACCCCCCGCCATGACAACCTCCTGCTCTACTCCACCGAGCCTGTTCACGAGTCCCATGGTCCTGTCGGCTATGGCCCTGTGAATCCCGAAAAGGATATCTTCCAGATCCTCCCCTTCACTCACCAGGGATATTACCTCGGATTCCGCAAAAACCGTGCAAATACTGCTGATGGTCACATCCTTCCCATGCTTGAGTGAAAGCTCGCCTATCCGGTCCAGATCGACCTTCAAGGCATTTGCCATGACCTCGATGAACCTTCCGGTGCCTGCGGCGCATTTGTCGTTCATTTCGAATTCAAGCACCCGGCCCTTGCCGTCGATCCTCACTGCCTTGGTGTCCTGACCGCCGATGTCAACGATAGTCCGGGCAGCCGGAAAGAGATGATTGACGCCCTTGGCGATACACGTGATCTCGGTGATTGCCTCCCTCGCGAGGGTGGCCCTCTTTCTTCCACAACCCGTTGAAATCACATACTCCAGGTCGGAGCGACTCTTTCCGATCTCTGCCAGTACCTTATCGACGGCCATCTCGGAGACCTTTCTCGAATCGGCGCCGGTCTGGAGTATGGTGTAACCCGCAATGCCCTTTTCTTTATCAAAAACGAGGGCATCCGTCGTAATTGATCCTATATCTATTCCTGCTACCATCACGTTTCGGTTCTTCTCCTACTCTATGACTGCGAGTACCGTGTCCGCGTCCACTTCCTGTCCCGCGGCAACCAATATCTCTTTTATAGTGCCGCTCGTCGGCGCCACGATGGGCATCTCCATCTTCATCGCCTCAAGGGTGGCTATCTGATCATCCTCACTCACCTGGTCTCCGACCTTGCAGAGCACATTCACTATCTTTCCTACCATGGGGACCGTGACTTCCGTAGCCATATTTCCTCCTTAGCTTTTTCTGAATCCCAAAGCGAACTGGGCAATTATCATCTTCTGGATGTTCGAGGTGCCCTCGACGATCTGGTATGACTTCGCATCCCTGAAGAACCTTTCCACAGGGTACTCGGAGGAGAACCCGTAGGAGCCGAATATCTTGACCGCCTCCGATGCGCAGAGATTGGCAGATTCCGCGGCATAGTACTTGGCCATGGAGGTCTCGAGGGTGTTGTTGATGCCCTTGTCCTTTTGCCATGCGGCCTTGTACACGAGAAGCTTTGCCGCCTCATGCTCGACCGACATCCGGGCGATCTGCTCCTGAACCATCGGCTCCTGTGCGATCGGGTGGCCGAACTGCTCTCTTTCGTTTGCGTACTTGCAGGCTTCTTCGATACAAGACTGGGCGACGCCGATGGCCCTCGCCGCCGAGCTGAGACGCGTGAAGTTGAGCATGGTCATGCAGATCTTGAAACCTTCACCCTTCTGGCCGATAAGGGCGCTCTTCGGGATGTTGGCCTCTTCGAAGAAAAGCTCCCCGGTAGGGGCGCAATGAAGGCCGAGCTTCGTCGTGATCGCCCTCTGGACGATGCCGGGTGTGGTGAAGTCGACGATGAAGGCCGAAATGCCCTTGTGCTTGAGGGACTTGTCCGTGTATGCGTACACGATGCCGCAACCGCAATAGGGAACGCCCGATATCCAAGTCTTGGTGCCGTTCAACACGAAGCCGTCGTCGGTCTCGGTCGCGGTAGTCCTCATGCTCGCCGCATCCGATCCTGAATTGGGTTCGGTGATTGCGAAACAGCCACCGCTCGTACCCGCGATCAGACCCGGCAGGTACTGCTTCTTCTGTTCCTCGTTACCGAATTTCAAGAGCACGTTCTGCGGGCCATTCATCTGAAGATTGAAGGGGAGCCCCCATGAAGGGCTGACCCTTGCGAACTCGGTCGCCATCAGGGTCGCAGCCATATGACCCTCTTCGAGGCCGAGGCCGCCGTACTGCTCGCCGGCGAGGCAGGCGAACATGCCTTGGTCTCCCATCTTCTTCAGCATCTCGGGCCGGTACTTGTGCTCTTTCTCATCCTCTTCCATCGTCGGCTTGATATTCTTGACTGCAAAATCATACGCCATTTTCCTCATCGATTCCAGCTCATCCGACCACTTGAAATCCATAATTTCCCCCTTTTTTGCTGACGAAAAGTATGTGAAACTCTGAACAAGTAATTACGGCTATCTTAGCCTATAGGTTCTTTCCTGTCAAGCGAATTCTGGCCGGTATTGCTGGGTATTTGTATGCAAACAGGTCGCGTGGGGAGTTCGAAAATCCAGTAGAAGTACGTTCGTGGAAAAGGTCACAATCTGTCTCCGTCCAAAGCGAGGTCCTCCGAAAAGCGAAGCGGCCGATCCCGGAGCGTGGATGAGAAAGGTGCATCTCACGGGGGAGGCACGAGCTGCGAGTGGAATACGCGCGCAATCCGTTGAGCCAGACGTATGATGGCCGCCCTCTTGTTGAAGTCCTCTGAGTTGATGCTGGTCACGTCGTATGCCTCCGAATCCCCGAAAGTCCAGCTTTTGAGCACCTTTCCGCGCTGGGAAAGGTTCAGGGCTATGAAGACAGTGACCGTCTTCTGAGTGGCTAACCCCTGACCGCTCAAGGCGGAAAGGGTGCTAGTCACACTGGTTACCGTGCCCTGAAGGGTCGCGTCGGCTCCTGGCTTGTTGATTTGAACTAGTCCACTTGCGGCGAGTTCCTGCGAAAAAGCCTCGGTAAAGAACATGGGGACCTGGGGCTCGAAGCTCAGATTCTTGAAAACCGGAAGATTCAGGGACGTTATCGGGGTCGGTAAGGCACCGGTCGTCGTCGTCGACACCGCGCCGCTAGGCAGGCCCGGCCCTTTGACAAGCTCATAACCGCAGCCCTGGAGGAACAAAAAACTCAGGATCAGGATCCGAATGCTCTTCTTCATCATGCGAAGCCTCATATCAGGCCACAATATTTACGAGCCTGTTCGGCACGACGATCACCTTTCTTATCTCTTGGCCCGGGAGATGGCGCCGTACCTTCTCCAAAGAGAGGATAAGCTCCTTCAGGGCACCTTCTTCCAAGTCCCTCTCCACCTCCACCGTATCTCTGAGCTTGCCGTTTATACAAGTTCCGCTCCACTGGAACTATTGTTATTGTCTACCAGTATCTGGATGGCACCGTTACTATAAGTAAAACTATTGACTAATTGCTGAATAACAGATGTAAAATCCGGACTGTTATGCCATTGATAATCAGATGAGCCACTGGTCCAGGCTACGCCCGTTGATGTCCGAGTTTTACTGGCTAAATCGGACTGGCTGGTAGGCGCCACCGGACTTTGTGAATC
>CAVVPU010000152.1:0-14137 GCA_963750015.1 uncultured delta proteobacterium
TGCTCTGCTTCAGGCAAAGGGGACTTCTTTCAGAGAGGTACTCCTTTTCGAAGACTTCCCATATGGCGTGAGACAGGATCCTCGGTGCCTTTCTCGTCGGAGAGGCGCTGAACGATGGCGGCGAATTCCGGATGCATCTGTTTGGGTAGGACCATGCCGTATTCCTCTTCCATGACATAGGCTATGCCCCCTTTTCCGGACTGGCTGTTGATACGGATGATGGACTCGTAGGTCCTCCCCACATCAGTCGGGTCGATTGGGAGGTAGGGCACCTCCCACTTCTCGCGACCCGTTCCGGCATAGGCTTTCATGCCCTTCCGTATGGCGTCCTGATGAGAGCCGGAAAAAGCGGTGTAAACGAGCTCCCCTGCATAGGGATGGCGAATGGGCACGGGCGTCTTCATGCATCGCTCGTAGGTCTCTACTATGGAGCCCAGGTCGTGAAGATCGAGGCAGGGGTCGACCCCCTGTGAGAACAGGTTGAGGGCCAGGGTGACGATGTCTGCGTTGCCCGTGCGCTCGCCATTGCCGAAGAGGGTGCCTTCCACCCTTTGCGCCCCTGCCATCAGGGCAAGCTCGGATGCCGCAACCGCAGTGCCCCGGTCGTTGTGGGGATGGATGCTCAGGATTACAGCCTCTCTGCCATTGATATGGGTGGAAAACCACTCGATCCTGTCGGCATAGACATTGGGTGTCGACATCTCCACCGTGGCGGGCAGGTTGAGGATCATCTCATGACCGACCTCGGGCTCCCACACGGCCGCGACCGCGTCGAACACGTCCATGGCAAAGTCAAGCTCCGTGCCCGTGAAGCTTTCGGGACTGTATTCGTAGACGACTTCAGTCCCTTTGAGCTTCTCAGCCTCCTGACGTATTATACAGGCTCCGGTCTTTGTGAGATCGATGATCTCGCCCTTCTCCTTTCGGAAGACTACCCGGCGCTGAACCTGGGAGGTGGAGTTGTAAAGGTGGACGATGACCCGCCGGGCTCCTCTTATGGCCTCAAAAGTCTTTTCGATCAGGTGCTTACGGGCCTGGGTAAGCACCTGGATGGTCACATCTTCCGGTATGAGCCGCTCTTCTATGAGGCGGCGCAGGAAATCGAACTCTGTTTTCGACGCGGAAGGAAAGCCCACCTCGATCTCCTTGAAGCCCATGGATAAAAGGAGCCTGTAGACCTCAAGCTTCTCATCCACTGTCATAGGGTCAATCAGGGCCTGATTGCCATCTCTCAGATCGACACTGCACCAGGTGGGAGCGGTTTCGATGACGCGCGAAGGCCATTGCCTCCAGGCCATCTCCAAGGGCTCGTAAGGCTTGTACTTGTGAACAGGCATCTTTTTCATTCCAATACCCCTTTTAACAAAAAATAAAAAAGGCCACGGACCGAAGCCCGTGGCCGAAATACACCACCTAGTTTACTGGTTATGTCCTATGGTTTGCCTGTAAGACCTCCCCAGCAACGGCTTCGGATGAAGTCGCGGCCGCTAAGTCGAGTAGAAAGGAGAAGTCCGTGCACGTTCATGAGTTTCATTATAAGGAGTCGGTTTTATTTTGTCAATTTTTTTGAACAAAACTGCATTGTCCGGTTTACGGATGACAAGGTTTGGCGAACGATGTAGAATGAGGCAGGTCAGGGAAGTCCTCGTGAGGAAGAATCTTCACGATGGGTTGCAACAATAGGTTAATCAGGAAGCACAGAAGAACCGCAGGAGGCCTTGTGACGACGAATCCTTTTTCTACAGTGGAGACTCGCAACTTCTTCTCACCCAACAAGATCATGCTCGGTCCCGGCGCTGTCGGCCTTCTTGGCCGGGAAGCGGCAGCTTTAGGCGCAAAGAAGGCCCTTCTCGTCGTTGACCAGGGAGTAAAGAAGACCGGCATGACGGAAGCCGTGAAGGAATCACTCGCGTCTTCCCGAATCGAGGTTCTCCTTTTCGACAGGGTAGAGCTGGAGACGCCCGCCGGTGTCATCGATGAGGGGGCACGGATTTGTAGGGAGAATGGGTGCGATCTTGTCATTGCCCTAGGCGGGGGGACCACCCTCGACACGACCAAGGGGATCTCCCTCATGGCGACCAATGAAGGGAGTGTCCTCGACTATGTAGGCGTTGACCTCGTGCCGATCAGGGGGCTGTCCAAGCTGATGGTTCCGACCACCGCAGGTAGCGGAAGCGAAGTGTCAAGAGTATTCGGCGTGACCGATGAATCGACGAAGATAAAAAAGGCTGTTTCGACGCCCTTCAACCTTGCGCAAGCCGTCATCCTCGACCCCCTCCTCACACGGTCGCTTCCTTCGGCGGTCACCGCGGAAACAGGTATCGACGCCCTTTGCCACGCGACAGAGGCCTACGTTTCCCTTCTCGCCACTCCCTTTTCCGACATACTCGCCCTCGAAGGGATCCGCCTCGTGGGCAAGAGCCTCCTTCTCGCCTTTGCCAAGGGCGAGAACATAGAAGCGCGCTCCGATATGCTCCTCGCCGCAACCCTCGGAGGGTTGGCCTTCAGCAGTGGAGGTCTGGGAGCCGTCCACGCCTTTTCCTTCGCTCTCGAAATGCGTCTGGCCTTGAGCCACGCACGGGCAATCTCCGTTATCATGCCCCACATCATGGAGTACAATAAGATCGGCGCCCCCCACAAGTATGGCAACATGGCAAGGGTCCTGGGGGAAAGGGTCGAGGGCTTGACCGATCTCGAGGCAGCAGGGACGGCGGTCGCGGAAACGAAGCGTCTCCTCGAGATCATGGGGATTTCCTATCGCCTGCGCGACTATGGCATGACAGAGGCGCAAATACCGGACCTCGTCGAGACGACCATGGGGCAGGGGAGACTCTTTGCCGCGAACCCGAGGAACCTGACGGAGCAGGACGTGAGAGGCATATATCTTCGGGCGCTCTAGCCCCTGAGCGCCTCGTAAAGACGGGTCAAGCCCTTCTCTGGAGGAAGCCCCTTCTCTTGTTAATGTGGGCACGAGGTGTGGTCGGTCGGCTGGGAGGAATCGTGCCGCCCGCAAGCGGGCACCCGGCGGCGCACTTTTCGCCATGGGCCCTCCGACGTACATTTAGTATCTATGCTATAAAAGTCGGGCTTGCACGGCAGCCAAAAATAAGGCTACCCTCTTTCTCCAGACGGTGCACAGACACCGCATATCTTACAGAGAAAAGGAGGTAGCCGGATGAAGATCTATAGGGTACAGAATTCCGTGGTCGAAGGTAAAGAGATATTTGTGGGACTGGAAGACTCGAAGAAGACATGGAAGATTGCGGTGCGGGGTGAGCGGATGCTGATCCACCAGCAGTACGCCATCCGGGCAGCAAGGCTCAAATTGCATCCACACCTCACGATCCCTCCCAGCCGACCGGCCGGTGACACGGGTCGCCGTATCATTTGGTCCGCGGCTCCGGCCCTCATCGGTTGCACACACCAGCACAATTAGATAAGAGCGGCGTCTCTAAAGGCCGACAAAAGCTGCTCTCACTTTCGCGATTCGCGATTCGAGTTTCGCGATTTCTTTCCCTGACTCCGGCCTTCATAGGATGCACACACCAGCACCAATTGGATAAGAGCGGCGTCCCTGGAGGCCGCAAGAACAATGGACAGAGCCGTTCTTCCTTTTCGAGTCTGGCTTGAGGGGTGGATAAGAGTCCTTAGCCCACCCCTTCGTGCTATTCAATTGTCAAAGAGCCTTAAAAGGCATCAAACGGGTCACATAAGCCTTTCGAGATCACCCCGACTCTGCACTGACGCAGCGCCCGGTTCGAGGTCCTATCCCCCATCCAGTCGTACATTTCTGTCCGGTGACGGTCTGCCGTCCGCAGCCCTTTCCGATGCTCTCTCGTCCGCCAATACCAAGGGTTAGCGCGTCCTGAGCCTGTCTGTCGACTTTACGAAAGTGCACGAAAGTGCACGGTTTGAAGAAATTCCGGGCCACTTTGTATACAAACAAGGGCAAGAGATGACCGTCATCAAAGTGTGCTGATTCGGACCATAGGTCGGGAAAGGGCGATGCGAAGCACCTCATGACTACAATTCTCTCAAAGAAGGACGGACGTGTCAAATCGAAATGGGCCTTGGGAGGGGGGTAAAGAGGGGGTATATGGGGGGTAAAGGGGGGTAAAGGGGGGAGAAAATCAATTTTGGATTATTGATTTTGAATTAAAGGCCTGTGACGGGGGACCGTAAGGGGGTAATCTGTTCCTGTTCCTGTTGCGCGCGTAACACGAACGCGCGCGTGCGCTCGCGTGCGCCCGCACGCGGGATAGGGTTAGTCATGGCAATTCCTCTAGGCAGAATCTTCGCCGGTCACTTTTGAAGCGATAGGGGTGCTGACTTCATCGAAGCCTAGGGCGTAGTGTTGAACTGCTCGCAAGAAGAAGGGGACAGAGGTGTTCTGAAAGGCTACACTTTGAACTCCTTCTCTTGAATAGCACAATTCAACTGGTAATCGTGGGGGTAAGTGGACGAAAAAAGGCAGGACCTTGCTGACCCTACCCGCGATGTTCGGTCAGAATCCGACCCCTGGTTTTCCTCCCGACTCCAAGGCACACGATCAGGATCGATTGACCCCATACTCGTGCACCGCATCGGTGAGGGCCTGCACATTCTCCTCCCGCGACTCGTCGGGCAGGCCCATAGTGCTGTCTATGATGAGGCCTCCGTTGTCCCCGAAAGTATCGATCAATTCCTTCACATCATCTTTGACCTGCCGGGGAGTGCCGGTGCACATGAGGGACGCGGGAACGTTCCCCCAGAAGCACATGACATCGCCCAGGAGCTTCTTGGCCTTCTTCCGGTCGATGTGATCAAAGTGGCCGGCCACCTTTCCGGGCGGCAGCTCGGTGAGGTACTCCAGTCTCGACGTGTAGTCACCTTCGAAGAGAGGAACGGGCGTCAGACCCGCATCGATGAGGCCCAGGATGAGGGTCTTGAAGCCGGGCCAGTAGAACTTTGCGAACTGCTTGTCCGACATGAATCCTGCGGCGCCCCTATGCATGGGCACGAAGACGCCTTTGCTCTGTGCCCGTTGAGCCGCGCTTACGGCTACACCGATGGTCAGGGGTACGAGCATCTCTATCGTCGCGAGCAGCTTGTCAGGCACCTGGTACATGTCGAGGGAGCTGCCCTTCAATCCCCTCAGCGTGTCGGAAATCCAGTCGAAGGCGGGGAACGTAGACGCCATCAGAGGTATGGGAAAGCCGCGATTCATCATCTCGTGTATATACGCTACGGCACGTCCCGTATTCTTCTGCGTCTCCTCCGCGAGCTCAAGGGCTTTTCTCGAGGAGCTCCATCACAGGGGGCTGCGAGAGCATCCCTCCGAGGAAGCCGGGCAGCATATAGGCGTTCGAAAGAAAGACCAGTTGCGAGGCTGTCTGCGCGATGTCACTCACGGCGCCGAGGGTTGTCGAGATGCGGGGCCACAGCTTCTTCACGGCAAAGGCGTTGGGGTTGGCAAGCATCTCATCGTATTCGTCCTGCCTCATGTACTCGCCCTCGACCCACTGAAAAGGCTGATCATCGGGAAGGCCATTTCCCGGCCATTTGAACTGGGTGACACCGAGGATTCTCCCAAGGGCGCGCAGGTCTCATTCCCGTCATCGGCGGCGGAGCGGCGTCCCAGTTGTGCCGTATGGCCGCCTCCTTCAGTGCAGCAAGTGTCCCGGTCTGCTCGTACATGGCCTCCCTGTTCGAAATTCCCTTGATTCTCGCGGCATAGAAATGGACCACGACGGGCGCCACCGGGACCCTGTC
Source organism: uncultured delta proteobacterium (assembly GCA_963750015.1). Lineage (GTDB taxonomy): Bacteria > Desulfobacterota > Syntrophorhabdia > Syntrophorhabdales > WCHB1-27 > CAVVNC01. The sequence continues at coordinate 5,752 of CAVVPU010000152.1, forward strand.
GGGTTTCCGGAGATGCATGGCGTCATCCATGCGTCTCGCCCGGGCGAGGTACTCCGGGGTCGGTTGAAAAACGGGCACCTGCGATGCTTCAGACATGATCGACCTCCTTGGTGTGACGGCAGTAGTGTCTACCTCGTGAAACCCCGAGGCCCTCTGAGCGCCGCCCTTCTTTGCCGTGTAATTTCGTCTGGACCTCATCGTCACGCAGCGGGGCCCTTGCTTTCAGACTCCCTACGGCAAGTGATGCGTGTTCTCAGGATCGTAGCTATGCCCACGCGCAGAGAAAGACTCGATCGGTCTGCGAGGTAGACGATGAATCATACAATCACCGCCCTTGTGTAATGAGCGTATCCATACCATGGTATCCCGACCGTCCGGGGGTGTCAAGGCAAGTGTGCCGTGAAGAGAAGAGGATGGCGACCGGCCCGCACCTGTTTATCAAACGAGCTGTCCGAGGGGTATGAAGCTTCCTCCTGTTGCACATTGAAGTCACCATGAACATTCTGGAGGTTAAGGGCCGAAATCCTCAACCTAAACCGCTTGCGCTGTATCTCGGAATCATCGTGCTGTTGGCAGCTTCAGATCTTCCGATCCCTCCCCTGCCAGTACTTCTGCCTGATTTCGCGCTTCAAAATCTTGCCCTGAGGGCTCTTCGGTAGGGCTTTGACGATCTCCACAGACTTCGGCGCCTTGTACCTCGCAAGGCGCTCCTTGCAGTAGTCGATGAGGTCAGCCGTCGTCGCAGCATGCCCCTCTTTGAGAACGACCTCCGCATGGACCCTCTCGACCCACACGTCGTCCGGCACGCCGACAACCGCCGCCTCGGATACCGCCGGATGCCCGTAGAGCACCTCCTCTACCTCCCGGGGAAAGACATTCTCGCCGCCCGTGATGATCATGTCCTTCTTTCGGTCAACGAGGTACAGAAAGCCCTTCTCGTCGTAATAGCCCATGTCCCCCGTATGGAGCCAGCCGCCTGCCATAACGCTCGCGGTATCCTCCGGCATGCGCCAGTAGCCCACCATCATGGACTGACTCTGGACTACGATTTCGCCGATGACGCCCGCCTCGACGTCCTCATTCGCGTCATTGACGATGCGGGCGTGGACGCCGAGGCGCGGAGGACCGCATGACGCGAGGACTTTCTGCTCCTCAGCCGGCTTATCGAGCACCTGATGGGCCTCCTTTCGGAAGGAAGGCGATGTCGGGGCCTGACTCGGATTGGCCGTACAGCTGCGTAAAAATAGATCCGAAGCGGGCCATGCCTCTGCGCAACAGCTCCACCGGCATCGGGGATGCGGCATACAATATACGCTGAAGCTTAGAAAGATCGAGGGAGTCGATTGATTCGAGGGCGAGCATGGCGACGAGCTGGGTCGGCACGATCTGAATATCCGTCGCCTTTTCGTCCTGCACCGCCCTGAGAGTCGCTTCGGGGTCAAAGAACCGCTTAGAGATGATGACGTTCCGTGCGCCCACATAAAAGAAGGTCCAGAAGTAGGACCACCCGCCGATGTGAAAGAGGGGAAGCACCATGATGTTCGTGCAGTCGGACGAGAGGCTCATGCCGAGGGCCTTGGTGTGGGCCTCTCGTATTCTCTTCGAATGAGTGTAGACGGCACCACGGGGCGCTCCGGTCGTGCCGCTGGTATAAAAGATTATGAAGGGATCGTCCTCTTTCACCTGCACGTCCGGCTCATCGATTGGAAATGTGCGGAGCAATTCACCGTACTCCGTCATGCCGGGCGCACTGCATTCGAGGGAGAAGTAGTGCTCGACGGCGGGGAGGCGGGAGCGAAGTTGATCGATCGTTTCGACGAGCTCTCTCCCGACAAACAATACCTTCACCTCAGAATAGTTGACGATGGCGACCAGTTCGTCGGGTAGCATACGAGGATTGAAGGGAGAGACGACGAAGCCTCCTTTCATCGCGGCCCCGGTGATGTCCGTCACTTCAAGGCAATTCCAGGAGACGATGCCTATGCCGTCGCCCTTTTTCAGACCCATGGCATGGAGGGCGTGGATGAGACTGTTGACGCGATTGTTGTATTCGGAGTAGGTAATCCGCCGATCGTCATAGACGAAGGCCTCGGCAAGGGGGTAGAGTAAGGCATTCCGGTACATGACGTCGGCGTAAGTCCCCAGACCGTAGCGACTCAGCTCCTTGAGAATCAGTTTTCCTGCCATGCTACCCTCCCTCCCGCGTAGGGAAAAGAAATATCCCGGGGCCTTGAAAGCCCCGGACAAAACGTTGTCAGTGCGAATAAGGGCGGCGAAGCGGGTAGAGGCCTGCTTCTGCCTCCACCTCACGCCACCCCTGCCGGTGACGCATCAGGCATGCGTATGCCTTTCAAAATAGAGGCTTCAAACCTAGTTGCCTCGCAATAATGACGTTCATGATTTCGGTTGTCCCTGCGAATATAGGGAGCACTCGGACGTCTTGGTAGAGACGGCATATCCGGTATTCAGCCATATATCCGTAGCCGCCGTGGATCTGCACCGCTTTATAGGCCACCCTGTTCGACATTTCGGCAATCCAGGCCTTCGCCATGGAGACTTTCATCGTGATGTCCTCGCCTCTCACGAACTCTTCGACGCAGGACATGAAAAAGGTCCGGCCGATCTCGACTTCCGTCGCCATCTGTGCAAGCTCGAAGGAGATGTGCTCGAAGTTGCCGATGGGCTTGCCGAAGGCCTCCCGGACCTTCGCGTAGTTGAGGGCCTCCTTGAGGCACTCCTCGGCATAGGTCTGGCATTTCATGGTGACTTCAAGCCTCTCGTGGTTCATCCTTTGCATTGTATACCTAAAGCCCATACCCTCTTCACCAAGCAGGTTGCCGACGGGGACCGGGCAGTCCTCGAAGAATATCTCCGAGGTGTCGAGGCCGTGGCGGCCCATCTTCTCGAGCTGGCGGCGCCTTACGTACTTCAGGCTGTCGCCCTCGACGACGAGGAGGCTGAATTTCTTGTCCGAGGGGTTGTCGGCCGTCTCCACCTTGCACATGACGACCATAATATCCGCGTTCGTGCCGTTCGTGATGAAGGTCTTCTGACCGTTAAGTATATAGCGGTCGCCGTCGCGCACCGCCTTCGTCCTTATGGCCGCGGCGTCCGATCCCGCGTTCGGCTCGGTCATGCAAAGGCAGGCGATCGTTTCCCCGGTGGCGGTTTTGCGGAGCAGCTTCTCCTTGAGGGCTTCCGAGCCGTACGAATAGATATAGGGGACGGCCGTGTTCGAGTGGTTTCCGTGGCCGATGCACATGGCGTCGCCCCTGATGAGCTCCTGGTCGATGATGACGCAATACCTGAAGTTGACGCCCGCCCCTCCATACTCCTCCGGGAGCCACGGGCAGAGCAGTCCCTGTTTGCCCAGCTTCCTCCATATCTCGCGGGGCACGATCCTGTTCCTGTCCCATTCCTCGCGGTGGGGGGTCAGCTCCCTGGCGACGAACTTCCGCACGGCAAGCCTGAAATCGCGTTCTTCCGGGGTGTCTTCAAAAACGGGCATAATCCCATCCTCCGATGTTTTATATATGCTACTTTGGTTTAACGTACCATACCACTAGTCGACGAAATTCCCGAAACACTTTCATGAAGTGCATGGTGAGAACGGGGCCTCTTCCCCACTCTTGTGCCCCCCGGGGCCTTGGAAGGCCCCGGGGGAGATGTTGTCAGCGTGAATAAATGTGGCGGGCCGGGTAGAGACCCACTTTTACTATTTTGCCCTTCTGCGCCTGGTCGACACGCACCTCGTCGACCCCCTCGACTCGGTTCGGACCGTACGTCAGGGGCGTTGAGGTCATCTCGCCGGTGTTAAGCGCTTTGATCTTGTAGAAGCCGTACTTGAGCACGTCGGCCGGCGTCAGCTTCTCGAGGGGCATCTGCTGCATGGCGAGCCGGAGCGCCTCGACCTGAACCATGGCTTCGACTACACCCCCGACATACAAGATGTTGTCAACCCGCCTGTTGGGGCGATACTTTTGCTGCAGATCGCCCAGGAACTTCATTCCCGGACAGGGGTCATCCCAGGAGGGAAAGCCGCCGCCCACCACGTAACCTTCGCCGAGATCTTCCATGGCCGGGAGAAATATCTGAAGATGACCGGGGGTGGCGGTGGCGAACGTCATCTTAAAACCAAGGTGCGGCCCCATGCCGAGTCTGACCATCTCCTTGACGGTCGGCTGTGCTCCGGGGTTAACCATGACGCCCAAGGCGAGGTCTACCTTGTTCTGCTTGAGCCACGTAAGCTGGGTGGTCGGCGGTGCGGTGGGCATCAAGGGCACGTACTGGGTGCCGACAAAATCATACCCTATCTTCTTTATGTACGCCTCCATCTCGGGTATCTCAATCGACTTACCCATGGCATTATCGGCGGTGAGGTAAGCGACCCTCGGCTTCCTGTTTTCCTTAAAACCGGCCTTGTACCAGTCCGCAACAGCCGCCAGGTCGTCTGTATAGATAGGGTAGTAACTGAAGATTGTCCCCGGCTTGGGGGTCATGAGGTAAGGCCCTGTGGCCTGCGTGGTGGCACCCATGCCGTCCTGCTGGAGCCTATCCTTAAGGGCGAGGGCCTGGGGAGAACCGGATACCCTGAAAACCAACATGCCCTTTGCCTTAAGCTCCTCGTAGATACTAAGCGCCTTGGCGGGCCTCAGCTCGTCGTCTCGCCAGAGGACGTTCAGATTCAGATCAGTGGGCCATTTCTCATTCCGCCACGGGGCCAAGCGCCTCGTCTCGTTGACGTACTTCGCATAGTCCTCAAATCCGGCGAGGATTGCGGCCACATCTTCCGCATAGGCCCCGGTGAGGGCAAAACTTCCCCCGATATAGACTGTTTTTTCGGCGCTGACTGCACCCGTCGGACTGAGCAACAACACAGGCAGCACCATTACTGCCAATAACACCAATATGAGTCCCTTTCTCATCATTTCCACCCTCCCCTTTTTCGTACTTGTCGGCCTGTGAGACAGCATCGCGGCTCCGGATCGGAGCCGATTGGATCGATCGCAACCTCTCGGACGCCGCAAGAATACTCTTGTCGGCTACTAGTCCGAGAATCACCCGTGGTCCTCACCTCCTTCTCCCGGTCATTCTTAGTTTTACTAATAAAACTTAGGTATCATATATCATATTGCATCGAGTAAGAAGTATTGTCAAGAAGAATTGTGCAATTATCAAAACAAAGAACGAGAATCCTCGACAGGATCGATAGGGCCTCGCCAATCTGATACTGCCGGCAGCTGAGTACGCGGGAGATAGGTCAAGGCCTCACGACGAGCTCTCTTTTTTCTTGACACTTCTTCGTGGAGGGTGCAATATATTGTATATGAAACTAAAGTTTTATTAATAAAACAAAGAGTGGAATTCGTAACTATGGTTACGAAGGGAATCCCGTTCATTACAATGGCAGACAATGAAGAATTTCAGGCGGTGACATGATGGAGAGAAAGAAACAACGGACGCGGAAGAATGGCTCCTTTCAGCCCGAGGTGATTATCCTCGTGGTCAACGGACAGACCCTTGAGCTCAACATCGGTGACAGGCCCGGCGAGGTGGCGCCGTTTCACACGTTGTCCGAGACACTCAGGGAAACCCTGGGACTGACCGGCACGAAGGTTTCCTGCGACAACGGGGCCTGCGGGGCGTGCACCGTCATCATGGACGGCAAAGCGGTCCTCTCCTGCAAGCTCCTCACCGTTGAGTGCAACGGCAAGAGCATCCTCACCATCGAAGGCCTAAGGAATCAGAAGGCAGGGGCCCTCGATCCCCTCCAACAGGCATTCATCGATCAAACCGCCTTCCAATGCGGGTTTTGCACTCCGGGCATGATCATGACTGCCAAGGCCCTCCTGAATGAGAATCCTTCCCCCACGGAGGATGAAGTCAAAGAGGCCCTCTCCGGCAACTTCTGCCGCTGCATCAGCCACTACCAGGTAGTGAGGGCTGTCATGTCGGTCGCTAAGGGAGGAAAATAGGGAATGGGCGAAACTTACAGATACATAGGCAAACGAATAGCGCGCAGGGACGCCGGGGACATTGTCATCGGCGCAACCCGATACCTCGACGATCTCAAGTTCCAGGGCCTGCTTCACGGGAAGGTGCTCAGGAGTCCCTATGCCCACGCACGGATCAAGGGGATCGACAAAAGCAGAGCCCTGGCCTTGGAAGGCGTCAAGGCAATCGTCACGTGGGAGGACATCCCCGACTATAGGGGGGGCACGCCCAGGAACGTGCGCCTCCTCGACAAGAAGGTTCGCTGCGTGGGCGATGCGGTGGCCCTCGTCGCGGCGGTCACTGAGGAGAGAGCCGAAGAGGCCCTCGATCTCGTCGACGTGGAATACGAGGTCCTGCCCGCGGTCTTCGACATAGACTCTGCCCTGGCACCGGGCGCACCCGCGGTCTGGGACGAATACCCGGACAACATTTTGCCGGGCGGCACGATTATCTACGGGCCCAACTGTCTCAAGGGCGTTGTGAGAGGGGACGTGGGACAAGGTTTCGCCGAGGCGGACGTCATCTCGGAGGGAACCTTCGGATACGAAAACATTCCGAACGCCATGCCCCCGGAATCCGTCGGGGCTGTGGCCTTGTGGGAAGAACCGAACAAGGCGACCATCTACGGGACAAGCCAGGCTCCCTATATGGACAAGGTAACCCTCTTCCATGTCTTCAACAGACAAATAGAGATAAGGAGCATCGGATCGCCCTGCGGCGGCGGCTTCGGCACGAAGTTCACCTGCTGGCAGGTTCAGGGCTATGCGATCCTCCTCGCTAAGGCCACGGGCTCTCCGGTAAAGGTAATGATCACGAAGGAAGAGCACCTGGCCACCTTCGTATTGAGGGTCGGCTCGCGCATCCATGCGAAAGTGGGCATGAAGAGAGACGGCACTATAACGGCCATCCAGGGTACATGGTACGTAGACACGGGATACTTCTCCTTCACCACTCAGGCCCAGGTAGCGATAGGCTCGGGAGAGCTCATGATCATGGCCCAGTGTCCCAATTGGGACCTGGAAAATATCATCGTGACAACCAACAGGAATGCGTCCGGCGCCACGCGGGGCTTCGGCGGCCAGGAGCTCAAATGCTCCTTTATCCCAACCCTCTGTCTGGCCATGGAAAAGGCAGATCTCGATCCCTTCGAGGTGCTGAAGAAGAACTTCGTCAGGCCGGGAGGTGGTTACTACTGGCGCGATGGCGAGTGGTACACCTTCAGGGGTGTCGATTTCTCGAAGGCCATGGAGAAGGGGGCCGAGGCCTTCGGCTGGAAGGAAAAATGGAGAGGTTGGCTCAAACCGACCGCGGTGATGGGAACGAGACGAAGAGGTATCGGCGTGGGGGTCCACGGAAACGCGGACATAGGCGAGGATGCGGCCGAGGCCTATGTTCAGCTCGGCTATACAGGCACAGCGACGGTCTTCCTGTGCGTGTCGGAACACGGGACCGGACAGAAAAGCAACTATCCTAAGATGGTTGCCGAGGTGCTTCATATCCCCTTGAGAACGTCTCCATGACGCCCGCCGATTCCCTCGTGACACCGTTCGAGTTCGGGCCCGTGGGGTCCAGAGGCACCTATGCCATAGGGAGCGCAGTGATCAATGCGGCGGAAGACGCCCGACGGAAGCTTCTCGAGTTCGCCTCGACCAAGCTTGAAGGCGCCTCCCGAAGAGCTCGATACGCTTGACGGCGTCGTCTTCGTAAAGACCAATCCCGAGAAGCGCATAAGATGGAGCTCCATGGGAAACGACCGCACCATCCTCGGCTACGGCCGATTCGATCCGGACTTCACCATGTGCAACATCATGATGACCTTCGTCGAGGTCGAGGTTGACACGGAGACGGGCAAAGTAGACCTTATTCGCGTGGTGAATGCTACCGATGTGGGTCAGGTCATAGATCCGCCCGGTCTCGAGGGGCAGCTCAACGGGTGCCTCGGGTCCGCCGGCATCGACAGCGCCATCTTCGAAGAAACAATTCTTTACCGGCGTACGGGTCACATCGTCAACGCGAACATGATCGACTACAAGTGGCGGACTTTTGCCGAACTTCCTGTGGTCGAAAACATCGTCTTGGAGACCCCCTTCCCGAGCCACCGCTTCCACGCGGTCGGCGTGGGTGAGATAGCGACCTCGCCGGGTCCCTCGGCAGTGCTCATGGCCGTGTCCAACGCGGTCGGCGAGTGGCTGCACGAGTACCCGGCGACGCCCGCGAGGGTGCTGAAAGTCCTTGAGAAGGCAAAGGTGGGCGGTCCGGCCGCGGTCAGCGGAGGTCAGAAATGAAGCGGTTCGCGGACCACACCGCCCAATCGATGAAAGAGGCGGTCCGGCTGCTCAAAACATACAAAGGAAAGGCAAAAGCAATACGAGAGTCTGACCAGTAAAACGAG
>CAVVPU010000153.1:0-4661 GCA_963750015.1 uncultured delta proteobacterium
TTTGTACCGGAAGAGGCCGTCAGTGTAAAGCCCCTTTGCACCGAACCGCTGGAGGATAGGCTCCACCTGGCCCAGACGGTATGCGCCGACGACTTCGCGCTGCTGCCTGTTCCATAGGAAAAGGTGGGTATAATAGAGATCGAAGCGGTCGAGATCGATCGACCTGCCGGTGCCCTCCCCTGTCTGCCTGAAGGTCAACTCCCTGAGACGGCCGATCTCGTAAAGCACGTTTGGGTATCTGGTGGGCCTTCGCCTGGTATACGGTGTATTCCTCGGACTCGATGAGTATCTGCTCCCTGGAGAGGCGGTCCACTTCTTCATGGATGAGGGTCGGACTTGAAGGCGAAACGACGGTTTCAGAGATCTTCGATGAAGGCACGGCGAACCTCCTTCCCAACCCTTTCCGGCGGCGGTGTTTGAGTGCGTATGTCCGCATGCGCAGGTAAGTGACGAGCTTCTCGTCGGTGTCGAAAGTCCCCATCTTCTCGGAGGGGATGGGACTGCCTATCCTCAGCTTAATGGTCTTATCCGCCTTGTTGAGCAGCTCGTGAGGGAGAAGCGCCGTCCGGAGCTTCGGGTGAATCATGCCGGCAAGCTGGAAGACCATGCTGTTCGCGCCTTCGAAAAAGACCGGCACAACGCGGGCCCGGGCGGCCCGGGCCATCCGCCCGATACTGTGATGCCACGGCGGGGTCGACGATCCCCCTCGCCCGAATGTCGAGGGAGGACCCACCGCCGGGGAAGGCGGCGAGCACGTGTCCTTTCTTCAGCCAGCCCATAGCGTCTTTCAAAGGCTTGAGGTTGCGCGCCGCAGACTTCTTTGTCTGGAACGGATCGACGCAAAGCAGGAGCTCCCGAAGCTCCGGTATCCTGCCCAGAAGGAAATTGGCCATCACCTTCGTGTCCTCCCGCACGCCAAGGAGACACGAAGCGAGTATGAGCCCCTCGATACCGCCGAAGGGGTGGTTCGCAACGACAAGAAGAGGGCCTGTCCGTGGTAGGTTGGCAAGATCGTTCTCGCTGATCTCGTACGTTATTTTCAACCGGTCGAGGCTTTCATCGATGAACCCCTTGAGGTTCTCCCTTTCCACGATCTGGTCGTACACCCGGCCGAGGCGGTGAAGCCTGAGAACTGGTTCCAGGGCGACCCCTACCACCATGGATACCCTTCGCGTCAGAGGGTCCTGAAAAGGCTGGGGGAATGAGAAAATATTGTTAGGTTGAACACGGTCCGTCGTCAAAGGGTTCCTCCTTATCCTGCGTCCGCAACTGCGCTCTTTGAGCGTTGCGCCCATAGAGTACGGTTTGTCTGTTAATCGAAAATGACCGGATGGTGAAAAATGTGTTAACCCCGGGAAAACCGGGGAGGGTGCAGGACCGGCGGCTCTTTTCGAATCCCGGACGGCCCCTTGTTATGGCCGGTCGATGCCCGGCCTCGAAGCGGATGTCCGTCGATCGTGTATTGAAGGGCCTTTTGAAGAATATGATCCAAAGGTAGTTGAGCGCGTACCGGACGCCGGTTGCGAAGAGCCCTTCCTTCGCCATCCGCCGTCCAGAGCTGTACATGGGCAGCCGGAAGGTGAATTTGATCCTTCCCGCCTTCTGCATGCGCCTGGCGATATCCGTGTCTTCGCCGTAGAAATCGATCGACCTGTCGTAGCCGCCTATGGCCTCCAACGCCGATCTCCTCACCACGAAATTGCCCCCCTGAAGCATGCCGCCTTTGCGAAGAACAAAATGGTTGAGAAGATAGGTTACATATCCGATGGTAGTAGAAGAAACGGGTCTGAAACCTGTAAACCCACGAGAGGTCGTAGTAGACGAGGGGCCCCGAAAGTGCGGCAAGCTTCGGGTTCCGGGAAAACTCCGCGAAACACTTTTTCGAGCCATCCGGCGGGCAGCATGTTGTCTGCGTCGATGTTTGCGATGAGATCGCCCTGTCGCCGCCCGGTAGCCTGCGTCCCTGGCCCTCACTATGCCTTTCCGCGGCTCGTCGACAACGATGACGGAGGGGTAGGACAGGGCGACCGACTTCGTCCCGTCGGTGCTCGCGTTGTTCACCACTATGATCTCGGCGTCGTGCTCGGCCGTCTCGATCTCCTGACGATCGATTCGAGGCACTTTCCGAGATACAACTCCTCATTGTAGGCGGGAATCACGAAACTGAGCTTCAAGTGGTCCACCTCCTCGGGTAGTTTTCACGTTCAATGCCAGTCTTCACTGCTCAGGCGATCTTCTTCTCGGCGGGGCCGTAGGAACGGTGGGTCCGAAAATCGAATCTCCCAGATCTGCCCAGTCATAGCGCTCGATGATGTGCCTCCGGGCTTCCTTGCGCATCGCCCTGTAAAGGGCCGGCGCCTCCGTCATCATGGTGAGCACGTGTTCTACCTTCTGGCTCCAGTCGAGTATGTCTCCCGGCCCTGGCCACAAACCCCGTCCGTCCTTGAAGGATGATCTCCTGGGGGCCGCCTTCGTTGGATACGATGGCGGGCAAACCACACGCTTGAGCCTCGAGCACGACCCTTCCGAAGGTATCGGTCGTGCTGGGGAAGACGAACAGGTCGGAAACCGCGTACAGGGCAGGCAGGGCACTATGGTCGATCCTTCCTGTGAAAGCCACTCCATCCCCATCCGCCTTTTGTTTCAACTCCGAGAGATAGGGACCGTCACCGACAATAAGGAGATTGACATCATCCCTCTGCGCGGCGACCCTTCTGTAGATCTCCAGAAGGAAGTCGAGCCCTTTGTCGCGGGAGATTCTGCCCACGTAGAGAAGGGTCTTTCCTGCGCGCATGCCGAAGCGTGCCGCGAGGAACGGCCGACCCGGAGACGCGTGGGGGGCAAAGAGGTCAAGGTCGATGCCCCTTGCAAAATGCTTTAGTTTCCGCGGATCGAAACCCCGCGATTCCAGCATGGTCACATACTGCTGCGTGGGCACCCTGATCTCGTCCATGGCCGAATAGAACCAGCGGGTGTAGGCCTCCAGCATGCGCCGGCACCGACTCATCCTTGATGATTTCCCGCGCCTGAAGCGTAAAATCGGTATGATAGAAACCGACGCTCCGCACGTTCATCAGTTTTGCCACCATGAGACCGAAAAGGCCGAGGGGGCCCGGCGTCGATATATGAATCGCGTCCGGCTCGAACTGATAGAGTTCTTTCAGTGACGCGAGCACCGAGGGCACCTTCAGGCGATATGACTCGTAATAGGGCAGGCCGAACTCATGAATGAAGGGCAGATTCACCACGTTCTCGGGAAGGCTCTGCCGCTTCCTGAGGGTTCAGGGCCGTCACGATCTGGAGATCGAGGCCGCGTTCAAGGGCGATGCGGGCCACTTCCTGGAGGGTGACCGACACGCCGTTCAAGTCTTTCAAGGTATCGGTGAACCAGAGAATGCGGCTTCCCGGGCCCTCCTTTTGTATCCCAAGCGTGGAGCCGAGGCGGTCGAGGAGGTCCCTGCTTACGTTCAGGTGACGCAAGGTGAGGAGGAAGGGCAGGGCCAGGAAAAACCCCGGTAAGGAAGCCTGGGTGCTTTTGACGATGGAGAAGAGATCGAGCCGCGCCATGTCTTGTCCGACAGCGCTGAAGAGGAGTTTGCAAAACCCGTCGGATAGATCGGCCAGGGTTGCGTAGACGAGGCGTATGGACGCCTCCATGGTGACCGATTCCTTCTTTTCCAGACTTTCTGCGAGTGCCGTCAAAGAGGCGTGCAATTGTTTCTCGTCTTTGCGCGCATGCGCCTTCAGTCTGTTCATACGGAGCCTGTTCGCCAAGCCCATGCGCTTCCCTTCGAAGAGGGCTTCAGCGACCTGACCGACAAAGGACAAAGGCTTCTTGCCCTGTAGGGAGGCATCATGCACCACCTTGTAAATCGAAAACACGAGGGTCTGATAGTCGCTGTACCTGCCCCCTGGATTGCCTCTCTTGCGCCGCAGGCCCTCGATGATGTCTTCGGCGCCGCCAATCTCGGTAAAAGTCTGCCCTATGAAAAGGCCTCCGTGATCGTCTGAGCCGCCGGTAAAACCCTTTACCCACGGCTTGGAGTCGAAGGGCTCGAGTGAGTGCTTCCGACAGAGGGCCTCCAAACAGTCCGGGGTAAGACGCTCGAGGATGTTGCGCCACGCGGCGAGGTCCGACCTGTTCCTTCCGCCGTTTATTACCTCGAACACGTTGAAAAGGACTATCAGTTTTTCGATGTGGGCAACCGTGAGCGTCCCGGGCTGAACAGGGTAGGTGGCATGGGCGATCGAGTGGGCGAGGTTCCTTTCCCTCAAGTAGTCCCTCAGCTCGTAGATGTCGCTTCTGAGCGATTGGATCTCGGTGAACTCTGCCTCGTTGAGACCGTAAATGAGCACGTGTACCTTGCAGCCGTCCTCCGGGAACGATGCGGTTGATTCCACTCCCGTGATGACTCGGTCTCCATATTTCTCTTTGAGAATAAGAGACCCCTCGATTCTGTTGTGATCGGTAATGGTCACCATCGACATGCCCGCCTCCAGGGCCCTCTTATAGATCAGATAAGGGTCGGAGTAGGATTCGGCGATGTCCCATCGCTCCATGAACCACTCGGTAGAACGTTCCGAGTATTTGGAATGTACATGCAGATCGATTCGCGTTGTCTTCGTGAAATCCTTGATCGTCTCCAGTGGCGGCCTCCTTC
>CAVVPU010000154.1:0-7644 GCA_963750015.1 uncultured delta proteobacterium
AGTACTTTCGAGGGGTTAGGAGATTTATCCTGCCCCTTTTTTGTTACCTTTTCGGGCGTGGGTGCAGATAGGGTGCACGATTCGAACAGCTTTGGATCATCGGGAAGGTCGACGGGCTTCTCAGGGGCGCGTTTCATGGTGACGATGACTCCACCCTCAGCGCTTTTGAACATAGAGAGTTCTTGATCATCCAGCCTGGACAAGGATGCTTGCCGGTCCATATGAGACACGGCGGATACTGATAACGCTGAGGCGCGGATTCGTTTTTGCGTGAGAGGCTCGCCGACCAATGGATACAAGCGCGGAAGAAGGATAAAGGAGAGGTGCGCACTGAAACGGTAGGACGTTGCTAAGTCATTGAAAATTATGGAATGTGATTCGTTATGAAAATTGTGCTTGACAGGCGGACTATAGGATGCCCCGACCAAAGTTGTTGGCCTGGATACACTTTACCAATAGCGGCAAGAGAATTCAGATGGTCAGGTCCTTCAGCGTTATCATCGGCTCATGGGAATCCATTTTCCTCACGAATTTCTCGTCGGCGGTCACGAGCACTGCCCCCACCTCATGGGCAGCGGCAAGATAGGCCGCATCATAGAAGCTCACGTTCTTTGCTTTCATCCACAAGAAACACCGCTCTATCATGGCGTCGGTAAGCGCGATGCCCCGGATCCCGAGCTTTCTGAGAATCTCCATTTTGCTCTTTGCTTCAGGCGCGAGTTCCCGACCCAGGAAATTGGCTACTTCATATTCCCACAGGGTCGGCGCCCACAGATCGTCCTTTCCTTCGGCCCACGAGGTGAGAAGCCCTGTGGCTTTTTCCTGATCGGGCTCCTCTCTGTCTCCCATTACCCACTTGACAATGACAGAGGCGTCGATGACATAGCTCCCCATCAGTGGGTCTCCCTGTCGGCTGAAAGACCAGCCACGATAGCTGCCGTGCTCATTTTCTTGCCACGGTTGGATTCCTCGATAAGCTCTTTCACCGCCGATCTCCTTCGTATGAGCTCCAGTTCCCTTCGCAATGCCTCGTTGACTACTTTGCTCCTCTTGCCTGCGGGAACAAGGTCTTCCATTTCCCGTGCCACATCGTTATCGATGAGAAAGTTTATTTTCCGCGAGGTTTGACCCATAGTAGACCTCCATATCAGGAATACACTTGCTACCTATTAATTATACCCCACCATATGAGGTATCACAATTAAAAAAAAGGCCGGACGTTATCGCATGAGGCGGAGCGGGCGGTCGTTTTCGGCGATTTCTAGTGTGGTAAATTTGTGATAAAACAGATCGAAAAAGACCGAAATCGATGGAATGGACTAAACCATATGGAATCGAAAAAGCTTAGCAGTATTAATATGTTAAGGGGAATCAGACCGCGTATCAAGGACCGTCGGAATGTCTTAGAATCGGGCTCATAACCCGAAGGTCCCAGGTTCAAATCCTGGCCCCGCAATTTAAGCAATAGAGAGGGTTTTCGGTTTTTCCGAAGACCCTTTTTCTTTGCCTTCAAGGGGTACATTCTTAAACACCTAGGCCCCTCCCCCATAAATCAAGCCAGGGCGTCATTTTTTTGACCTTTGCCCTTCCCAGGCAATGACGTATCCGAAGACGATGAAGTTTTAGAGAAGGGGAGCAATCTGCCTTTTGCCGCTTGGTTGTTGGGAATTTGGCAGCCTTGACCACAAGGGTCCGTGCCGAAGATTGCCGTGGCCCGTTTTTTGAAAACCCGGTCTCCTATGAAGAGGTTGGCCCTCTGGCTCATCGCGGCATCGTTGCTTCTGGTGCCCACAATGCTTCACAGCGGAGACGACCCTGAAAGTCCGCACATAAAGGCGGTCGGCCACACGAGAGCGTGGACGAAGGGAAGCCACGGGTACGTTGTTGACGAAGTTCTAATAAAATTCCACTCCTATGTGGGGCAGAAACGGCAGAGGGAGCACGTCGCCGGGCTGCACGCACAAACTCTGCACACTGTCGATGCTCTCCAAATGCGCCGTGTGAAACTACCTGCCGGCCTCAGCGTCGAACAGGCCCTGGAGAAGCTGCAGGCTGTGCCGGATGTCGAAAAGGCAGAGCCGAATTACATACGCAGTCTTTCCGTGATCCCCAACGATCCGAGCTTCGGCCAATTGTGGGCCTTCAGGAACACGGGCCAGGTCGTGAATGGTATGAGCGGTTCGAGCGGGTCCGACATCAGCATGACGGCCGCATGGGACTTGAGCACGGGCAGCAGGAATGTGGTCGTAGCGGTCATAGACACAGGCGTCTACTATACTCACCCCGACCTGGTCCAAAACATGTGGACCAATTCGGGAGAATCATGCTCGGCCGGGATAGACATGGACCAGAACGGCTTCGTCGCGGACTGTCGCGGATGGGATTTCGTCGACAACGACAACGATCCCATGGATTTCAACGGTCACGGGACACATGTGGCCGGCATCATCGGAGCTGCCGGGAACAACCAGACAGGTACGGTGGGCGTGAACTGGGCCGTTCAGATCATGCCTCTGCGGGTGCTCGATTCTAACGGGGAGGGCACCGTCGCCGACGTTATAGCTGCGGTCGACTACGCCACGAGGATGGGAGCCCGTGTGATAAACGCGAGCTTCGGAGGGGAAGACCCGAGCAACCTGGAACAAGAGGCCATTCAGGCTTTTACATCGGGCGGCGGTATCTTCGTGGCTGCCGCGGGCAATGCCGCAAATAACAATGACGTGGCCCCCTTCTACCCTGCTTCCTACCCTGTGGACGGCATAGTTTCGGTCGCTGCAACCGACGCAAATGATGCCCTTGCAAGCTGGAGTAACTACGGCTCCAACTCGGTGCTCGTTGCAGCACCCGGGGTCAACATCTTGAGCTCCTATACGCCTCCCAGGACAACCGCCTACTACGATGGGTTCACCATCCTCGATTGGACCACGGGAGGAACTCATGACACCTGGGGCCTGGAAAGTGGTGGTTTGTCGGACAGTCCGGGGCAGAATTATCTGCCGGGCACAAACTCATGGGCCACTTCCCCGCTCATCGGTCTACATGGGGTGACGGGGTGCCGCCTGAGCTACAATCTCAACGCGAATACCGTGCAAAATGAGGACTTTTTCTACACCGAGACATCGTCGGACGGCGTAAACTGGACGACGAAGGACGCCTGGACCGGTTCGACCGGAGGAACACAAACGATGGATTACGACCTGGGCGCTTACAACGAGAAGAACCTTTACATCCGGTTTCAACTCGTCTCCGATGCAAATTCGCCCGGTCAGGATGGAGTCCATATCGACAACGTCACCGTGAGCTGCCTGTCTGACCCGCCGCTCGGGGCTTACTACGCCTACTTGTCGGGCACCTCTATGGCAACGCCCATGGTATCGGGCCTCGCCGCCTTGATCGAAGCAACCGCTCCCGGCCTCACCAACCTCCAGGTAGAGGAGGTCATCCAGGACTCGGCCGACCCGAAAACCGGACTTGCAGGCAAAGTGCGATCGGGTGGGAGGATCAATGCGTACAGGGCAATCAATATGGCAACACTTGGGTGGCCAAGCCTTTCTGCAAGCGGGGGGTCAGGGGCGGTCAATTTGAGCTGGAGCAGGGTGCCCGGCCAGATTACAGGTTACGTCGTCGAGCGCAGTCCTGCCTCGGGCGGACCTTACTCCCCCATCGCCGGTCTCTCCTCCGGCTCGACCGCCTACTCCGACACAAGCGCTTCCGGATCAGGCACCTACTACTACCGGGTCCGAGCGTCGAATAGCGTTGCCGAGTCTTTGCCCTCCAACGAGGTTGGCGTTGCGGTGAACGGTGGCAGCGGAGGCGGTGGCAGCGGAGGCGGAGGAGGCGGAGGCGGAGGAGGAGGAGGCGGAGGAGGAGGAGGCGGAGGAGGAGGGTGTTTCATCGCAACCGCGGCCTTCGGGAGCTATCTGGCGCCCGAAGTCATGGTGCTCCGTCGTTTTCGGGACCGGCAATTGCTCACATGCTCGGCAGGACGACGGTTCGTCGCTTTCTACTACCGTTATTCACCACCTCTCGCTCATGTGATAGGGCAACACGAGGCGCTCCGGGTGGCGACCAGAACCCTTCTGACTCCGCTGATCTACGGGTTGAAGTATCCCCAATGCAGCCTCCTCTTTGTGTTATTCGGCCTCGGAGGCACGGTATCCGTCGTCCTCTACCGGAAAAGGCAACGGACGCAGCAACAGACCGAAGAACTCGACCAAAGACCCGCATAAGAACCCCCAGGGGTCTCCGACACATTTACACCTTGATAAATGAAAGGACTCAATGTTATTACTAAGGAAAAGAGTCGATTCGCAATGTCATGACCAAGCGAGCCATCAGGCTCACAAGGGAGTTTCCTGAAACGCAAAGAGACGTGAGCGGAAGAAACCAAGGAGGAAAGATTCTATGACGAAGCTCGCTATTCTTCACTTTGACGAGGCGGACGAGTACAAAAAGGGAGTGCAGGCCAAGTTCCCCGACCTCGTGATCAAAACGGCTCGCGACGAGGCTTCCCTCGGAGATTTCATACCCGAGATGGATATTATCCTCACCTTCAGGGTCTCCGACGACCTGCTCAAGAAGGCGCACAAGCTCCAGTGGATTCAAAGCCTCGCCACGGGTGTCGACTACATAGTCAACCACCCTTCGTTGCGCAAGGATACCATCGTCACCTCGACCCGCGGCATTCACGGACCTCAGATGTCTGAGATGGCCTTCCTTCACATGCTCACTCTCGCCAGAAAGTTTCACGAGCAGGTCCTCAACCAGGCTCGCGCCGTCTGGGAGGCCTGGCCGGCCGGACTCCTCTGGAAGAAAAAGGTGGCCATCCTCGGAGTCGGTGTCATCGGAGAGGAGATTGCGAAAAAGGCCAAAGCCTTCGGCATGACCGTCTACGGCATCGACATCGTCAAAAGAGAGCCTCGATGCCGTCGATTTCTTCTTCGGCCCCGAGGACATACTGAAGGTGGCTGCCGTTGTCGACTTCTTCATCGTCGTTGCGCCCAATACGGCCGCGACCACCCAGATCGTGAACGAGAAGATGCTCTCTACCATGAAACGGACCGCCTTCCTCATCAATATCGCCCGGGGTGAATTAGTCGACGAAAAGGCCCTCATGAAGGCCGTAGAGAATGGCACCATCGCCGGCGCCGGCCTCGATGCTTTCTGCCAGGAGCCCCTGCCTGCCGACAGCCCCTTCTGGAAAATGAAGAACGTGGTCGTCACCCCGCACAACGGCGGGATGAGCGACATTTACAGGGAACAGGCTCTGCCCATATTCATAGAGAACCTGGGGAGATTCTTAAAGGGCGATAAGGGGCTGCTCAACGTGATGGATCACTGACTCTTTGCCCCAGGCCGGGCTACCTATCCTGATTGCAGGACAATGTCCTGTCTTTGCGTACGATCTGCGTTTCGAAGACGAGGGCCCTCCGTTCTCTTCTCTCCCGGAATATGGCGAGAACAGGGAGAAAAGGCTTCTATCGCGAAAAAGGCCTGAAACGGCACGCTTCTTGTAGCTACTTCACCTATGATCGGCCTCGGGAAGAAAATCACAGCCCCTTTTGGCCAAAGACAGGTTTTTCTCGGCCTGCGAAGAGGGAGGTTGCAGTGCAGCCCCCGTGGTAAGGCGGGAACGCGGGGTTTTTGACTGCTCGTCCGGACCGAGCGCCAAGAGGAAGCCGGCTGCGTAGCGGCTCCTTTGGACGAGCGAACCAGCCAGAGGCCCGGTGCATGAAAAGATGGGATAGGAAGGTCGGGGGCAGACCGGAAACTCCCAAAGGGGCGGCGCCGCGTCTTTATGAGGTGTTATTCAAGAACATGCCGAAAAAGAGGATTCTCTTCATTGACGATGAGTACCTCCTTCGCGAAGTGATCTATGAGATGCTTTCGGAGATGAACTATGAGGTAACGGTGGAGGAGACCGGAAAGGAAGCCATCAGGACCTTCAGTAAACATCCGGAAGAATTCGATCTCGTTCTTACCGATCTCATGATGCTCGATATGATGGGAGACGAAATAGCGAAAAGAATCCGGTCTATCCGTCCCGACGTGCCCGTTGTCGTGTTGACCGGCACGCCCGACAACCTCCCGCGGGGCAAGGCGGCGGCCGCGGGTGTCTGTAAGGTGCTTGGCAAACCGCTCACGAAAATGGAGACTGAGCGAAGGGCTCAGGGGAGTTTTATCCACGACTGCTCGTAGCGGACCCGAACGTGCTCAGGGGTATCGGGGAGATCATACGTGAGAATTTTGGCGAAGTGGTGGTGATCGACGAGGCGACTTGTGGTGTCGCTTGATTGCGTTTGAGCTTTTAATCCAAAATTCAAAATCAAGAATCCGAATTCGCCGCCTGCATTCCTCCCATAGTCTTAAAAGACACGAGTAGTTCAGTATTTCGTTGACACGGAAGGGCTTCCGCTCTTATGCTTTACGAAAATAACTGGTCGTAATCCCTGTATCTCAACGTGAAACGACGAATTAGGTTTTGGTATTCTTGGCGTATAAGGAGCTGCTTTCTGCTCGGGCTGGTGCTCGCGGCGGCGTGTCCGCCTGCTCCTGCCGCCTCTCTCACCGACGTCCCCCGCCCTGTGAGCGACGCTGCCCTGCGTCTTGTCCGATGTTGTGACGATTCCAGAATCAGCCTCGACGAACAGGCGATTGCCATCCTGGCCGATTACGTGCTGACCCCGAAGAATAGTAACGAATACTCCCTTCCGGAATCGAACAGGTGTTCCGGGGCCTACTATGAGTTCGACACAAGGATCACGTTCCCTCGATTCATGGAATACTCTTACAATCCTCTCATTCCGTCGAACATCACGCGACCGTCTTCCCTGCACTACTCCATCTGGTCCAATCCTCGAAGTGATATGCAGAAAATGCCGAACAGTTGGAGCCCTATCCCCCCTGACGGGGCCCCCTTGGTTATTCGAGGCCTGCAGCATGACTCCAACACCCCTGATCCGACCACCGGCACCTATTACGAATACGACCTGAAAAGGACCCTCATCTTCCTTAACCACAAGGGACGGCAGGTGTTGATTTCCGTATCGAAACAGATCGATGAATCGGGCGTCGGAAAGAAAGGGGTTATTCTGGGCAATGACAACGACTGGACCTATTTTTATTCAAATGAGCCGGGAACCATGAAATTCGGACTCGGGTGGGCTAAGTCCTACATCTACGATTATTCTTCAGTTCTCGTTTATGTCGAACCGGCCGGCCCGTCCGCAGTGGTCAGGAGCGGAGCTTTTCAATGGCTCCGAGCCGGCTGGGCAGGCATCAACTTTGTCAAACCCAGCCACATTATAGTCGGTATGGGACGTTTTTCTCAGGCTTCCAGAGCGGTTCTTGAGTCGCCCCATCTTCCTTCTCCAGCAGTGAGGAAATTTTAAACGAAGACATAACCAATTGTCTCGTAGGCAATCCCGGAAGATTCCCTCGCTCCAGGGAAATTGATACGCCGAGCGCTCGATGGCGACCACCACGGGCACATCGAGCTCGTGCATGGGCCTGATTTCGAGCGCCGGACTCTCCGGCTCCTGCTTGACGCTAGCCACGCGCGAACACCTCGCGAGCGAGTTTCAGATCCTCCCACGCCTTGCGCTTGTCGGCCGCGCAACTGAACGAAAGGCGCCAACATAACAC
>CAVVPU010000155.1:0-8617 GCA_963750015.1 uncultured delta proteobacterium
AACCACAAAAAAATGAGCTTTGTCAAGCCAGGAATGAGACGGGGGAGACACCGGGCCACACCTCGGACCCTAATTCGCACTCAGGTCCTTTCTATACCATGAGGTATTTCTTCTTCACTTCCTCATTCGCTTCCAGCTCTGCCACCGTCCCCTCGAAGCGTATCCTCCCGTTGTCAATGACATAGGCCCGCTCGATGAGCCTCATGGCGGACTTGACGTTCTGCTCCGACAGGAGGATGCTGATGCCCTCATCCCTGAGCTTGAGGATCTGCACTTCCAGGTCGCGGACTATCAAGGGGGCGAGTCCTTCCGTGGGCTCATCGAGGAGCAGCAGCTCGGGGCCGGTCATGAGGGAGCGGCCGATGGTCAGCATCTGCTGCTCACCGCCGCTCAAGTGTCCGGACCGGCGGTTCTTGATCTCCCTGAGGGCAGGGAAGAGTCCATAGACCTTCTCTTTCGTCCACGTGGTCTTCTTGCGGTACGTGATCTCCAGGTTGTCATCCACCGAGAGATCGGCGAGGGCCCATTCGTCATCGGGCACATAGGCGATCCCCTTCACGAGCTGATAGGCACTGATGCCCGCAATCGACTTGTCGTTGAAGGTGATGGTTCCCTGTTTCGGGGGAGTGAGGCCTGCGATGCTCCTCATGGTGGTGCTCTTGCCGGCACCGTTACGGCCCAGGAGGCCGACGATCTCTCCTTTGGCAACGGAGAGGGAGACATCGAAGAGGATGTGGCTCAAGCCGTAGTAGGTGTGGATAGTACTGACACTCAGCATATCTCTCCCTCTTGTCCGAGGTAGGCGTCCTGGACCTCTTTGTTGCAGCGCACGTCCGAGGGGATGCCCTGGATGATGGTGGAGCCCCTCACCATGACCATGATCCTCTGGGCGATGCCGAAGACGATCTCCATGTCGTGCTCGCAGAAGAGGATGGTGAGGCCGAACTCATCTCTGAGCTTCTTGATGAGGTCGATGCAGCGTACGGTCTCTTCCGGCGACATGCCCGCAGTCGGCTCGTCGAGGATGAGGAGCTTGGGTTTGCCTCCCAAGGCGATGGCGATTTCGAGCACCTTCTGGTCTCCGTGGGAGAGGGCCCCGCAGATCTCGTTCTTCTTGTCGGCGAGACCCACGTTCCCCACGATCTCCAGGGTCTCCTTGATGCAGGTCCGCTTTGACGGGGTGAAGAGCTTCATGGTCTTGTGCTGTTCGGCAAGGACCGCGATCTGGACGTTCTCGAAGACGGTGAGGGCAGGGAAGATATTGACCACCTGGAAGGATCTCGTGATGCCTTTGCGGCAGGTCTTGTAGGCGGGAAGGCCCGTGATGTCCTCGTCGCAGAAGGTCACTCTGCCGCCATCGGGCTTCAAGATGCCCGTGATGAGGTTGAACAGGGTGGTCTTGCCTGCGCCGTTCGGTCCGATGACCGCGACGATCTCGTTGGTAGCGACCTCCAGGTTGGCCCCGTTGACCGCCCTGAAGCCGGAGAAGGTTTTTTGGAGGCCCTCAACCTTGAGCATCATGCGTCACCTCTCTTGAACCGCGCGAGCGCATAGCCGAGCACCCCCTGGGGCAAGAAGATGATGACGAGCATGAGGATGATCCCGAGGATGAGGGTCCAGTATTCGGTGTAGGCACTGACGAAGGTCCGAAGGAGGATGATGATGCAGGCACCCAAGAGGGGCCCGAAGAAGGTGTGCCATCCACCGAGGAGGGCCATGACCGTGATCTCCATGGAGAGGGTCCAGAACATCATCGGGGAAGACGGAGGTGTCGACGACCACGAAGAGGACTCCCGCGATGCCGCCGAAGAAGCCCGCGAGGACGAGGCCCGTGAGCTGATGGACGCGGACATTGACCCCTATTGCCTGGCTTCTCACCACATTGTCCCTGATGCCCTGGAGGGTGCTCCCGAAGGGGGATTTGAGGATGAGGTACATGAGGAGGAAGGCGCATGCCCCCACGATGAGGACGAAGTAGTAGGAGCCCAAGGAGGTGGAGATGATATCGGGCATGGTGATGCCGTGGATGCCGTCGTCGCCTCCGGTCACGCTGTACCAGCGGTCGGTGATGGCCCAGACGAGGGAACCAAGGGAGACCTGGAGCATGCCGAAGTAGAGCTTGGAGAGGCGCACGCAGATGATGCCCATGATGAGGCTCGCCACGGCGGCCATGAGGGGACCGATGATGAAGGAGATCCAGGGTGAGTAGTGGAACTTGGAGATCAGCACTGCCGCGCCGTAGGCGCCGATCCCGTAGAAGACCGCGTGGTTGAACTGATAGATGCCCCCGTGGCCCAGGACTAAGTTCATGCTCGTGGAGAGAAGGCCTGTGGTGATGATGAGGGCGAGTATGTAAGTATAGAACCTCGGCATCCCTAAGGGAAAGAGGGCGAGGAGGGCGAGGGCGAGGATGAGGGGTATCAGTGTTTTAGGACTTACTGCCACAGGGAGCGCTCCTTTCTACCATGTCGACTTGAGGAGTCCCGTCGGCTTGAAGGTGAGCACGACGATGACCGCGGCGTAGGGGAAGATAATGCCGAACTGGGGCCAGGCAAGGATACCCAAGGACTGGGTGAGGCCGAAGATGAGGGCCCCCACGAGGGTGCCCCAGATATTGCCCAGGCCCCCCATGATGACGATGAGGAAACCCTCCATGATGAGGGTCGCATCCATGCCGAGGGTCACATTGACGATCGGCGCCACGAGGGTGCCGCCGAGACCTGCGAGGAAACAGCCGATGACGAAGGTCGTCGCGAAGATCCAGCTCACGTTGATGCCCACTGCCCCCACCATCTCACGGTCGACTGCGGCAGCCCTCGATATCTTCCCGATGGTGGTCCTGTTGGTGAGGAGCCACAGAAGGATGGCGATGATGGGTCCGATGACGAGGAGGAAGAGGTTGTAGATGGGAAAGGGGAGTCCCATGATCGGCACCGAGCCCTGGAAGATGGGGGGCATGGGGACCGTCCGGTAGTGGGCGCCCCAGACGAGCTTCACGAGATCGGCAAAGACGAGGGAGAAGGCAAAGGTGAGAAGAAGGAGCATGAGGTGCTCACGCTCGTAGAGGAACTGGAAGATGGCCCGCTCGGCGACGAGGCTTATCAAGGCAACCCCGAGGGGAGCGATGAGCAGGGCCATCCAGAAGCCGGTGCTTCCACCCCCGAAGAGGTTGGAGACGGTGAAGGCGAGGAAGGCCCCGATCATATAGAGGGAGCCGTGGGCCACGTTCGGGATGCGCAGCACCCCCAGGATGAGGGTGAGGCCCGAGGCCACGATAAAGAGGATGACCGTCCGGCTCAAGCCGACGAGGATCTGGCATAAGAAACCGGCCGAGCAGATGGCATTGATAAAATGCACTGAAGTCCTCCATCCAGGCTTGCCCTCGCGGACCATCGCCAACGGCGAGCGCGTGGTCCGCGATAGGTTCTTGCCTTTTTTTTACTACTTATTTGCTGCCCTGAGCTTCTGGACATCCTCGCAGGTCGGCGCGCCATCCTTCGGGGAGACCGTCTGGATGTCGGTGCCGACCAGGAAATCCTTGTATTCGGGAACCTTCTTCGTAATGCCTGCGTAGGTGGGAAGAAGGAGCTGATGGTCACAGGCGCGCAGCTCGAGCCTGCCGTCGGCGCTCTTTTCGATCACCATGCCCTCGAGGGCATCGATGAACTTCTCACGGTCGAACTTCGGGCCGATCTTCTCCAAGGCTTTGACCACGAACTGGGCTGCCGTGTAGCCGAAGAAGGAGGGCTGGGTGGGGTACTTGTTATAGAGCTTGTAGTACTCGGCGACGAAGGCCTTGTTCTCCGGGGTCTGGGGATAGTTGAACAGATAGTGGCAGGTGCCGTAGACTCCTTCGGGTCCTTCCATGCCGTTGGCCTGGAGGATGGTGAGGTCGATTGCCGTATGCTGATAGAGGGCGATTGCCTTGGCAAGGCCGGTGGCCTTGGCGGCCTTCTGGAAGCCGATGACGCTCGCGCCCGAGTTGCCGAGGATCAGAAAGTCAGGCTTTGCCGCCATGATCTGGGTGATGTAGGGGCCGAAGTCGGTCTCTCCCACCTTCCACCAGGACTGGCCGAGGAGCTGGACCTTGGGGTTGGCAGCCTTCAGATACTTCCAGGTGGACTCGGTGATCGCGTGGCCGTACTCCATGTCGTCGCCCGCGATCCAGTACTTGATGAAGGGCTTCTTGGCGAGGATGCGGCCCATGGCTTTGCCTGCCATGGTGGTGTTCTCATCGACGGAGAAGACATAGCGGTGGCCTGCGGCCCCGGTGATCTTCTCGCTCTTTGCGCCGGTGTTGATGAAGGGGATCTTCTCCTTCTTCGCGAAATCGGAGACGGCAAGGGTGGCGGCACTGCTGATCGTGCCCAGAAGGATGTCGACGTTCTCCTTCATGACGAGCTCTTTGGCCATGGAGAGGGCGATGTCAGGCTGGAACTTGTCGTCCCTCGTGACGTACTCCACCTTCTTGCCGTTGACCCCTCCCTTGGCATTGACCGCATCCATGTACATCTTGAACCCGTTGAGGTTGTCGGCGCACATGGCAGCGGCGCCTCCGGTGTAGGAGTCGACGATGCCTATCTTGACGGCATGGGCGGGTGTTGACAGAGATGCACAGAATAGGATTACCGTACAGACGATAAGAGAAAGGCTGAGCAAACGTTTCATGCAAACTCCTCCTTTTCGAGATGAGAGAGGTTACCCTGTCCCGGGGCCCCTGGAAATCAGAGAAGTTTGATTTCTTTGGAAAAATCCTTGATAAAGACCTTGCCGGGTAAACCGGGAGGGTCTATTGGAGAGAAGTGATCCCCTGCTGAATCGCGAATTTCACCAGGCCGGGAAGACCGCTGATGCCGAGCTTCTGCATGAGGTGAGATCGATAAGTCTCTACGGTCTTGGGGGAAAGGAAGAGAAGCTCGGCGATCCTGCTGTTTGTCTTGCCTTCGACCAGAAGCTGGAGGATCTCTCTTTCCCTGGCGCTTAAGACTGCAAGGGGGTCGGCTTCCTCCCTTATGCGATCTCCTTTGATATAGTCGGTCACGATGGCCTCCGATATCTGCTCGCAGAGAAAGACCTTGCCGCCGTGGACCGTGCGAATCGCCTTGATGATATCCTCACCCGCCAGCTCCTTAAGGATGTAGCCTCTCGCGCCTGCCTTGAAGGCCCTGAAGATGTGCATGGACGTGGAATACATGGACAGGATTATCACTTTCACGGCCGGGCAGGCCGTGCGGAGCTGGTCCGTTGCTTCTATGCCGTTCATGTCTGGCATTTCGATGTCCATTATGACGATATCGGGAGAGAGCTGGACAACGCTTCGCACCGCATCACGCCCGTTTCCCGCCTCCCCGATTACCCGGATATCGGGTTGCGTCTCGATGAGCAGCCGGAATCCCTCCCGAACCATCCTGTGGTCGTCTGCAAGGAAAATTTTGATCATAAAGGCACCTCCACGATGACTTGGGTCCCCAATCCCGGTGAGGATTGGATGCGGCACGTCCCACAGACCGCTTCGGCCCGTTCCTTCATACAGACAAGGCCCCACCCGCGCCCGTCCGTGGCCGTATCATAGCCCATCCCGTCGTCTTCTACCGAGAATACGAACGTCCCGGCCTCGACTGCGGATGTGACAATGACTTCGGAGGCGGCGGCATGTTTTACCACATTGGTCAAAGACTCTTGAAAGATCCGGAACAGGGCATTTTCGATGCTCGGGAAGAGCCGGGGCACCCCTTCGGGGGTCCGTATGGTAAGACGGATGCCGGTTCGGCTCGTCCACTGTTTTCCATAGAGCTCTATTGCTGCAATGAGTCCATAATCGTCGAGCACGGGCGAGCGCAGATTGGTCATGAGGTTCCTGACGCGCTCCGTTGTCTGCTTGACGAGGGCGATGGAATCGGCCATGCACCTTTCGAAGTCATCGATCCTTTGCTGGCCGATGAGGGATTTGAGCACGGTAAGGTTGACGCCGAGGAGCGTCAGATTCTGCCCGACCCGGTCGTGAAGCTCGCGGGAAATCCTTTTTCTCTCGACGTCCTCCACTTCGGCCAGGCGCCAGGCGAGCCCCCGCAGCTCCTCATGAGAAGCCTTGAGCTTGACTTCGGAAGCCTTTCGCCGCCTGATATTTATCACGAGCAGAAAGATGATGGCCAAGAGAATGATAATGGTGGCGCTCACAACCGCGATGACCTTATGGTACTTTTCATAAAGCGATTCCGGATGGTTGATGGTGACGCTCCCTTCCGGGAGCATGTCGGCCGACAGGTGGAAGCGCTTCAACTGTTCGTAATCGAAGAGATAGACCTTGGGCGTCGCCATGACGATGGGGATATATCTTACCCTACCGCCGCGTAATATGCGGGAAGCGAGCCGGCCCGCCGCTTCTCCCTGCGAATAACCTGTGGTCATGACCCCGCCCACTATCCCGTGGCCCAGGTTAAAATCCCACGGGCTATAAACAGGCACCGGGGAGCAACGGGATATCAAGGAGGCTATCTCGTCGTAATCGAAAATTCGTCCCGCCTTATCCCTGCTGAAGGCACCGTAAAGTACGACGCTGGTCGGTGGCAGGGTGCCGACGACTCGAAGGAGATACTTGGTATCGACATTGTCAAGAATGAGAAAGCTCACCGATTCCCGGAACAGGGGCATCACCCTTACGAACTCCTCCCGCACCCGGCGGCCCGCGGTGGTCCATTCGTTGATAAAAACGATCTGCTTCGTTTTTGGATGGAGCTTCAGAATGAGTTCCACGTTTGCCTTGAGGTCTGCCTCTTCGCTCACGCCCGTCACCCGTTGTGCTCCCTCGAGGTCCGACTTCTTGACGTAGTTGACGCCCGAGAAGACGACCGGCGTTCCGGGGAAGAGGCGGTCGCCGTAGATACGGACAAACCTGAAAGCATCGGTGTCGGTGGTGCAGATCACGTCGAATTTTAAATGGGCATACTTGAGCTTATAGACTTCGTACAGATTGCGGAAGTCTTTTCCCCAATCCATCCTGTCCGTGTCCATGTATTCGACGTAAATTTGACTCGCGTCGACGTCACCCCTGAGGGCTGCTTCAAGGCCGGCATTCTCATCGTCCGTCCACTTGTGGCCCCTGTGGTACGAATGCAAAATGAGCATCTTCTGGAGGGGATTGGCTGATGCAGGAGACGGCGACAAGCAGAAAAGAGGGATCGCGAGGAGCAGAAGCACGGCGGCGACCTGGATCGGTTTCGCCAATGGTCTGTTTCCCGAGGCCCGGATCCTGCCCGTCTTAATCAGTCCGATCCTCATGCCTTTGCCGCGTCCGTGTCCTCCCATGTTCGAAAAGAGCTTACCACAAGGAAAGGGGAATGTGAAAAGTAGTGGAAAGGGAAAAGGGGCAAGAGGAAAGGGCAGACGGATATGGTACACCCGGGGGAAGCGAAGTGTGGAAAAAAGGAGGTTCGGGCTAATTCTGCTCGGAGCTAAAAGCTCCTTAGCTGACGACCCTACTATACTGCCATTCTATATTCTTGCTCCAGCTTTTCTATAAGCCTGTGCGCTTTTATGGCCTGGTCTTTCGACACCCCGCACTCCGCCCCGCACGAAGGGCACGGGTTCGGGGAATTGAGCCGCATCCTGTA
Organism: uncultured delta proteobacterium; assembly: GCA_963750015.1. Classification (GTDB taxonomy): domain Bacteria; phylum Desulfobacterota; class Syntrophorhabdia; order Syntrophorhabdales; family WCHB1-27; genus CAVVNC01. The sequence continues at coordinate 7,611 of CAVVPU010000155.1, forward strand.
CAATTCCGTGCGCAATTCGATAGAGAAGACCGTTCCGCACTGCGAGCAATGCAGCTTTGTCACAAGCATGTCCATTTCATATCCTCCCCCAGGGGTTCCTCTTTCCCCGTTCCTGACAAGAAACCTCCGGATTCAGTTGTGTACCACGTCACAAACCGTCCCCATGGCTTTTGCATTGTGATGCAATCTACTCATTATATTACAACGTATAACTATTGTCAACAGGAATCTTTACCGGCCAATCAGGCTCCACCTTAGGGCAGACGTAGGCAACAAGCAAAAAACTCCGGGCTGTAACGCAGGGGGTAAAGCTCAAGCGAAAGGCCGGCTCAAAGGTCGATCTGATAGTCGATGCCGCGGCCGGAGCAAAAAGTTCGCACTATTTCAGCCTGACTGCCATAGAACTCCGGGCGGCCCGGAAACCTGCCGGCGACCTGGTTGTAATTCCATCCCCCAAAATAGAGGGAGTCGACGAAGGCTATTGTCTCGAGGATCTTTTCAAGCTTTTGTTTCACGATGTTGGGGGTAGGGTAGGGTTCCATGTGGACCCCGGTCACGCAGCCGCAGTCGTGAAGGTATTCGAGGGATTTTATCCGGTCACGATAGGCAGTGGTCCCCGGTTCCCAGCGTTTTCGAAAACGCTCATCCAGAGAAACCAGACTTATCCGGTATCGATTGTCCCTGTGAAAAAGGGCCCCATCGACCAATTCAGGGGGGAGGAGGCCTTTTGTGAGCACGGAGCATGGAACGCCGTGCCTGTTGATCGTCTCTATGATGGCAAGGCTGAGCGCGCCGACTTCCGGAAAACCCGTCATGAAAGGGTCGGTGGTGAGGCAAAGATGGACGCAATCGGGCTTTGCCCTCATACGGCGCAACTCTGCGTCGATCAGCTCAAGTGCGTTACCGACGATCTTCGGTCGGCACCATTCTTCGAAACTCCTTACCCTGCCATAGTGATGAGCTATGTTAAAGGCATAGCAGGGGTAGCGACAGCCGTGGCCGCAGCC
>CAVVPU010000156.1:0-17889 GCA_963750015.1 uncultured delta proteobacterium
CCGTCAAGATAGGCATCGTCGACTCCTACACCGGAGGCGCCGCTGCCATGTGCGCCGACAACCTCAACGGGTTCAAGATGTACATGGATGCGGTCAATGCCAAGGGAGGGGTCAACGGCAAGAAGGTGGAGTACATCACGAGGGACGACAAGTTCCAGCCTGACATCGCCCTCTCCATGGCCAAAGAGGCTCGTCATGAAGGAGAACGTCGACATCCTCCTGGGCACGATCAGCAGTGCCGCCACCCTCGCCGTCTCCGATTTCGCGAAGAAGGAGAAGATCCCCTTCATCAATACCGGCGCAAAGAGCGAGAAGATCACCGGGGCCGCAGGCCACCGCTATGTCTTCTCCGTCGATGAGAACACCACCATGGCAGGCAAAGCCATGGGCCGCATCCTCGCCAAGAAGCCCTTCATCAAGTACTGGATCGCGGGCGACGATATGGAGTACGGCCACGCGATCACCGAGTCCACCTGGAAGTATCTGAAGGCTGCCAATCCCAAGGTCCAGCTCCTCGGCCAGTCCTGGTGGAAGGTGGGAGAGACCGACTTCGGCCCCTACATCACCCAGATCATGGCGGCAAAGCCTGACTTTCTGATCCTCGGCAACTCGGGCGCGAGCGTCATCGGCTTCCAGAAGGCCGCCAAGGCCACCGGCCTTGCCAAGGCAATCGCCCTCTATCAGCATACGGCAATCGACCTCACCATCCTCCAGGCCAACGGCATGGAAGGACCCGAAGGAGTCTACGGCACCTGCCACTATCTGTTCAACTATCCCCAGACCCCGGAGAACAAGGCCTTCGTCGCCGAGTACTACAAGCTCTATAACAAGTACCCCACCCAGCCCTCCTTCTTCGGCTACACGGCAGCCCAGTTCGTGGTCAAAGCCTTGGAGAAGATCGGCCCGAAGTTCGACCGTGAGAAGTTCATCGATGCCCTCGAGGGCATGGTGATCGAGAAGAGCGCCGACGGCAGGCTCGAGCTGCGCGCCTGTGACCATCAGCTCCTTCTTCCCACCTACGCAGGCATTACGAAGAAGGTTCCCGAATACAAGGATTTCCTGGTCGGCACCGACATCCAGACGGTCTCCCCGAAGGATGGCGCGCCGACCTGCGAGGATGTCCAGAAGCTCAGGGCAGCAAATAAGTAAGAGTTGCACGGCAACGGGCCAGCGCGCCTGCGGCGGGGGCGACGCGAGCCCCATTAGAATAGCAAAAAAGGCAAGAACCTATCGCGGACCACGCGCTCGCCGTTGGCGATGGTCCGCGAGGGCAAGCCTGGATGGAGGACTTCAGTGCATTTTATCAATGCCATCTGCTCGGCCGGTTTCTTATGCCAGATCCTCGTCGGCTTGAGCCGGACGGTCATCCTCTTTATCGTGGCCTCGGGCCTCACCCTCATCCTGGGGGTGCTGCGCATCCCGAACGTGGCCCACGGCTCCCTCTATATGATCGGGGCCTTCCTCGCCTTCACCGTCTCCAACCTCTTCGGGGGTGGAAGCACCGGCTTCTGGATGGCCCTGCTCATCGCTCCCCTCGGGGTTGCCTTGATAAGCCTCGTCGCCGAGCGGGCCATCTTCCAGTTCCTCTACGAGCGTGAGCACCTCATGCTCCTTCTCCTCACCTTTGCCTTCTCACTCGTCTTTGCCGATCTCGTGAAGCTCGTCTGGGGCGCCCACTACCGGACAGTCCCCATGCCCCCCATCTTCCAGGGCTCGGTGCCGATCATGGGACTCCCCTTTCCCATCTACAACCTCTTCCTCCTCGTCATCGGACCCATCATCGCCATCCTTCTGTGGCTCCTCACCAACAGAACCACCATCGGGAAGATATCGAGGGCTGCCGCAGTCGACCGTGAGATGGTGGGGGCAGTGGGCATCAACGTGAGCTGGATCTTCGCGACGACCTTCGTCATCGGCTGTTTCCTCGCCGGTCTCGGCGGCGCCCTCGTGGCACCTATCGTCAATGTGACCCTCGGCATGGATGCGACCCTCATCATGGAGGGCTTCCTCATCGTCATCATGGGGGGCCTGGGCAATATCTGGGGCACCCTCGTGGGGGCCCTCATCTTCGGCCTCACCCAGTCCTTAGGTATCCTTGCCTGGCCCCAGTTCGGCATTATCTTCCCCTACGCCGCGGTCATCGTCGTGCTCACCTTCAAGCCGACGGGACTCCTCAAGTCGACATGGTAGAAAGGAGCGCTCCCTGTGGCAGTAAGTCCTAAAACACTGATACCCCTCATCCTCGCCCTTGCGGTCCTCGCCCTCTTTCCCCTGGGGATGCCGAGGTTCTATACCTACATACTCGCCCTCGTCATCACCACAGGCCTTCTCTCCACGAGCATGAACCTCGTGCTTGGCCACGGGGGCATCTATCAGTTCCACCACGCGGTCTTCTACGGGATCGGCGCCTACGGCTCGGCAGTGTTGATCTCCAAGTTCCACTACTCACCCTGGATATCCTTCATTATCGGTCCCCTCATGGCCGCCCTCGCGAGCCTCATCATGGGCATCATCTGCGTGCGCCTCTCCAAGCTCTACTTCGGCATGCTCCAGGTCTCCCTGGGCTCCCTCGTCTGGGCCATCACCGACCGCTGGTACAGCGTGACCGGAGGCGACGACGGCATCCACGGCATCAACATGCCCGATATCATCTCCACATCCCTAGGCTCCTACTACTTCGTCCTCATCGTGGGGGCATGCGCCTTCCTCCTCATGTACCTGATCCTCAAATCCCCCTTCGGGAGCACCCTCCAGGGCATCAGGGACAATGTGGTGAGAAGCCAGGCGATCGGGGTCAATGTCCGCGTCCATCAGCTCACGGGCCTCGTCCTCGCCGGCTTCTTCGGCGGCATCGCGGGAGTCCTCTTCGTGGTCGTCGACACCTCCGTCTTCCCCGATATGATGTTCTGGACCCTCTCCATGGAGATCACGGTCATGGCGCTCCTCGGCGGATGGCACACCTTCTTCGGACCGCTTTTAGGTGCCTGCATCATCATCCTTCTGCGGACCTTCGTCAGTGCCTACACCGAATACTGGACCCTCATGCTCGGGATCATCCTCATGCTCGTCATCATCTTCTTGCCCCAGGGGGTGCTCGGCTATGCGCTCGCGCGGTTCAAGAGAGGTGACGCATGATGCTCAAGGTTGAGGGCCTCCAAAAAACCTTCTCAGGCTTCAGGGCGGTCAACGGGGCCAACCTGGAGGTCGCTACCAACGAGATCGTCGCGGTCATCGGACCGAACGGCGCAGGCAAGACCACCCTGTTCAACCTCATCACGGGCATCTTGAAGCCCGACGGCGGCAGAGTGACCTTCTGCGACGAGGACATCACGGGCCTTCCCGCCTACAAGACCTGCCGCAAAGGCATCACGAGATCCTTCCAGGTGGTCAATATCTTCCCTGCCCTCACCGTCTTCGAGAACGTCCAGATCGCGGTCCTTGCCGAACAGCACAAGACCATGAAGCTCTTCACCCCGTCAAAGCGGACCTGCATCAAGGAGACCCTGGAGATCGTGGGGAACGTGGGTCTCGCCGACAAGAAGAACGAGTATCTGCGGGGCCCTCTCCCACGGAGACCAGAAGGTGCTCGAAATCGCCATCGCCTTGGGAGGCAAACCCAAGCTCCTCATCCTCGACGAGCCGACTGCGGGCATGTCGCCGGAAGAGACCGTACGCTGCATCGACCTCATCAAGAAGCTCAGAGATGAGTTCGGCCTCACCATCCTCTTCTGCGAGCACGACATGGAGATCGTCTTCGGCATCGCCCAGAGGATCATGGTCATGGTGAGGGGCTCCACCATCATCCAGGGCATCCCCTCGGACGTGCGCTGCAACAAAGAGGTCCAGGACGCCTACCTCGGACAAGAGGGAGAGATATGCTGAGTGTCAGTAATATCCACACCTACTACGGCTTGAGCCACATCCTCTTCGATGTCTCCCTCTCCGTTGCCAAAGGAGAGATCGTCGGCCTCCTGGGCCGTAACGGTGCCGGCAAGAGCACCACCATGAGGAGCATCGCAGGCCTCACTCCCCCTAAACAGGGAACCATCACCTTCAACGACAAATCGATTGCGGGCATCAGTGCCTATCAGCTCGTGAGAAAGGGCATCGCCTACGTGCCTGATGATAGACGGGTCTTTGCCGATCTCTCGGTGGATGACAACCTGGAGATCACCTACCGCAAGAAGACCACGTGGACCAAGGAGAAGGTCTATGGACTCTTCCCCGCCCTCAGGGAGATCAAGAACCGCCGGTCCGGACACCTGAGCGGGGGTGAGCAGCAGATGCTCACCATCGGCCGCTCCCTCATGACCGGCCCCGAGCTGCTGCTCCTCGATGAGCCCACGGAAGGACTCGCCCCCTTGATAGTCCGCGACCTGGAAGTGCAGATACTCAAGCTCAGGGACGAGGGCATCAGCATCCTCCTGTCGGAGCAGAACGTCAAGTCCGCCATGAGGCTCATCGAGCGGGCCTATGTCATCGACAACGGGAGGATACGCTTCGAGGGGACGGTGGCGGAGCTTGAAGCGAATGAGGAAGTGAAGAAGAAATATCTCATGGTGTAAAAGAGTAAGTCAATCCTGCAACAAAAGAAGCAATTAGAGCAATTAGGGTCCAGGTGTGGCCGGTCGCATGAGGCAGAAACCGATTTCATGGCTAAGAGGGCGACTGTTCGAATCCCTCTCCCTCCGCCATATTTTCAAGGGAATTCGTTCAAAAAAAGCACGTAGGCGAAACGTAGGCGAACCAAAGATTATCGCAAATTTATCACACGAAAAATCGTCTGAACGCCCTTCGATTTTCGGCAGGCCGGGGGGATGCCCAGATCCGACGTAAAGTTGAGCCGGAGCGTTAGCGATCGGCTCCAGCCACTGGTTGGCCAATGTATTCAACGCGAAGGCCCGAATTCCTTGCGGCCGCAAATTGCTTTCTATCGGACGTTATAAAGAGGTCGGCCCTCCACTCAAGAGCACATGCGACATGAAGAGAGTCCATCGCGCGCAACGTGTGGTTTTCTAGGAGTTTTACCGAGCGTGAGACTACTGAGGGCGTTATCTGCAAGACCGTTGCGTCGCTGACATCATCCAGCAGTTGTTTCTTTACGGCTCTATAGCCGACAAGAGTCAGAATATTCTCTCTTAACCGCCTATTGAGGCCGGAGATAATTTCGGGAACCAAAACAACGGAGAAGGCCAACTCGGAAGCGTTCTCCAAGAAATGTTCCAGTTCTTCGCTACCGATCTCCTGCACATATCTTTTCGCAAATGACGACGAATCTACTGCAAGTTTCATGGAGTCATCTCACGTTCTTCCAAGATAGCCGAAGACAAGTCGCGTCCCTGAATGCGCAGGCGGATTCCTGGGCTCTTCCATGCCGGGGACCCTTGTGGTTTGTCGGTAAATGGAATTACTTCGGCAACCGGCTTTCCCCGCCTGAGAAGAATAATCGTCTCTCCGTGTTCCACCTCAGTTATTAAATCTGAAGCTTTCTTACGGAAATCTGTGAATGCAACACTTTTCATCCATGCACCTCCTGATGTGTACAGTAAACTGTACATTCTAGATAGTATTTTGTCAAGTCAAGATTCAATTATTTTGTGTCAACAAAGAAAGCCTGGCGGCTGTGGGACGTCCGCCGGATCATTTGATGACCCACTAAACTATGCGCTATACGTCAAGCGTCTAAATGCGCGGTTCTCGTGCCCGCCCATCCGTTGGGCAGCGAGGGGGACATTATGGGAGGCTCTGGCTAGATTTCTCTCGTCTTGACGAGTCTACATGCTACAATCGGTAATCGTGAACGCGATCAGCAGACACCCGGAAAAAGCCTTATCCTTCTATACATCTCACTCGAAAGGAGCGGACCATGTATCGAAGCAACGGAAACTTTGAGGCGTTCGCCAGGCCGATGGCGCCCAAAGGCGCCGACGGCAAGGCCGCCTGGTTCGTCGGTTCCGGACTCGCGAGCCTCGCGGGCGCGGCGTTCCTGATCCGCGACGCGCACATGCCGGGGGAGAAGATCACGGTCCTGGAGGAGCTTGCGCTGCCGGGCGGTAGCATGGACGGCATCTTCGAAGAGCACAAGGGTTTCATCATCCGCGGCGGACGCGAGATGGAGGCGCACTTCGAGACCCTGTGGGACCTGTTCCGCTCGATTCCCTCGCTGGAGATCGACGGGCGCCTCGGTACTCGACGAGATGTACTGGCTCCACAAACAGGACCCGAGCTCCTCCCCCTGCCGCGCCACCGAGAACCGGGGCGAGCCGATCCCGCAGATCGGCGACCTGACGCTCACCCCCAAGGCGGTCGAGGAGATCCTCAGGCTCGCGCTGACGCCGGAGGAGCAGTTGCAGGACACGCGCATCGACGAGTGCTTCAGCAACGAGTTCTTCGAGTCTCACTTCTGGCTCTACTGGGCCACCATGTTCGCCTTCGAGCCGTGGGCGAGTGCGATGGAGATGCGCCGCTACCTCCTCCGTTTCATCCACCACATCGCCAGCATCGCCGACCTCTCCTCGCTGAAATTCACCCGCTACAACCAGTACGAGTCGTTGATCCGGCCGCTGGTGAAGTATCTGGAGGATCACGGCGTCCGGTTCCAGTACGACACCCAGGTGGAGAACATCGTCGTCGACACGTCCGCGGGGACGAAGGTCGCCCGGCAGATGGTGATGACCGTCGCCGGCGAGGAGCGCACGGTCGATCTCACTGAGGACGACCTCGTCTTCGTCACGAACGGCTCGATCACGGAGAGCACCACCTTCGGCGACAACGACCACCCCGCCCCGATCGTGACCGACGCCGGCGGCGCCTGGAAGCTGTGGAAGAACCTCGCCGCGCAAGACCCCGCGTTCGGCCGACCTGAGAAGTTCTGCGAGAACATCCCCAAGGCCAACTGGGTGATCTCAGCGACGATTACCCTCACCGACGACAAGATCGTTCCCTACATCGAGAAGATCACCGGACGCGATCCGCAAAGCGGCAAGATCGTCACCGGCGGTCCGTGCAGCTTCAGGGACTCGAGCTGGCTGTACGGGTTCTCGATGAGCCGCCAGCCGCACTTCAAGTCGCAGGACCCGCAGAAGAACCTCGTCGTTTGGGTGTACGGGCTGTTCTCGGACAGGCTCGGCGACTATGTGAAGAAGACCATCCCCGAATGCACCGGGGTCGAGCTGTGCGAGGAGTTCCTGTACCACCTCGGCGTCCCTGAGGGCCATATCGCCGATCTCGCCCGCAACTCAGCGAGCACCGTGCCGTGCCACATGCCGTACATCACCTCGTATTTCATGCCGCGCGCGCTCGGCGATCGGCCGCTCGTCGTGCCGAACGGCTCGAAGAACCTCGCGTTCATCGGAAACTTCGCCGAGACCCCGATGGATACGGTATTCACCACCGAGTACTCAGTACGGACCGCAATGGAGGCCGTCTATTCGTTGCTTAATATCGACCGTGGCGTGCCGGAGGTGTTCGGCTCCTCCTTCGACATTCGTATGCTCCTGCGATCGATCTACTACCTCAACGACCGCAAGAAGCTCAATCAGATCCGGCTGCCCCTCATCAAGCGGTTGATCGCGGGCGCGGTCCTGCACAAGGCGCGGGGCACCTACGTCGAGGAGCTGCTGAAGGACGCCGAGCTGATCTGAGCGCGCCACCCGTCCCCACGCCCGGATGACCCGGATCGCTAAAAATCGGTCCACCGGCACGGTAGGCCTTCATTCAGCCCTCCGTTCACCCAACGCGTTGAATCGATCCACGACTATTCTTACCACTTGACTGTGGGCTGTGCAAGAAGAAAAACAAAGGGTGTCAACGCAAAGTACGAATATCCGTAGGAAGGGAGGCCCCTCTGCCCCCGTGAACAGCGCTTCCAAGGGCCCGGGAATCCATCATTTCTTAACCATATCGATAAGTTGATTCTGTATTTTCACATCAAGAATAGGCGGCTGGCCTTGCCTGTGTCGGGGTTGCATGGCTCTCAGTTTTCTGAAAGAAGCTTAGGGATTCCGTAAAACGTCGTGGGTGCCGGCCTTGGAAGGCTCGTGGGGTAAGGTCTTTCATTGTAGCGTTTTCTCTCCCCCCCTACCGCTTTCCGGGATTCAATGAGGACGCTCTTAGAAAATTCGAAAACCATCCCCTCTTCCCCCATTCATACCCCTATCCACCCGCCTCTTTCACACATAGCGGAAGAATCCTGCATAGTCGTTCGATATCTTCAGGATGTCGAGCATTGCGGAAATCTCTCCTCTATGGTGCGTGCTGTGATTCAATACGTGGACTATCGTGGTCCAGTACTTCTTTTCGAATTCCTCGCCCCTTGGATTCGTATATTTGACAAGCCTGTCAAGGTCGCTATCGGTCAATTCATTGACAAGATTCACGAAGACGGCATCTATCGCGAGGAGAACGGATTGGGTCTCTTTGAAGTTATTCTTGGTTCTTGAAAGAATGTCATCCAATTCCGGATCGAGGATACTCGTGGTCAACGCTGCATGGGTGCCGAAGGTCCTGTATCTCTTGAGCCAGGACACCTCATATGACAGATAATGCTGGATGGTGGAAAAGACCGAGTGATAGTAGGTGCCGCAATCGCTTTTCAAAGTGTCTTCATCGACCTTTGCGATGGTTTCGCACAGCGCCCTATTAGCCCCTTGATTGTAAACAGCCAGCGCGGCTAAGATTGCCTTCATTCGGCCCTCCGTTCGGCCGACTTGCTGAACCGGTCTATGACTAGTCTTACCACTTGAGCGGGGGCTGTGCAAGAAGAAAAGCGAAAGTGTGTCAAAAGGGAAGCCCAACGGGGACGTTTTTCATTTCTGGTTCCTATTATCATTGAGGGACACCCGCCGCCCGCAAAAAAGTGCTTCCGGTCACTTTACATTATCTCTATGAAGCAACCTCCAATCTGAGATATACTATCAAGGAGGAGAGTGACAGCATGCCTGTTATTTCTATGTTTTATGGGATAATAGTTCAGCTTTTCTTTTTTGACAACGATAAACACAAGAAGCCGCATATTCACGCAAGGTATGCCTAATTTACGGCCTCCGTTGACATCCAGACCGCAGAACTCCTGGATGGGGATATCCCTCTTCGCCAACTACGATTAGTGCAGGCATGGATTGAAATCCACCGGGACGAACTGATGGCCGATTGGGCACTTGCGGTGGAAGGAAATGCGCCGTTTAAGATTGAGCCTTTGAAGTAGGAGACAGAAATGATTCCTGACGTTACCCATTTTGAGATACTGACGGATCATAGGATAAGAGTGACTCTGTCAAACGGGAAGACCGGTATCTTTGACGTGAGACCGTACCTTGACCGCGGAATTTTCAGAGAACTGCGGGACTACAGCTATTTCAGGCGGGCAAGGATCGAATTCGGAACCCTCACCTGGCCTAATGAGCAGGATTTCAGCCCGGAAACTATCGAAATTAGAATGGAGGAGGCATAGCAGAATCCAATTCGTCAGGGGACTCAATGGGAACGCTCTTAGAAAATTCGAAAACCGTCCTTTTCCCTTCATACCCCGATATACCCGGCTCTTTCACACATAGCTGAAGAATCCTGCATAGTCGTTCGATATCTTCAAGATGTCGAGCATCGCGGAAATCTCTCCTACGGGTGGCCAATGCGAAGAACCATCTCCCCTATAGTACGAAAACCTTCTGGGGCGTTAGGGTGAGAAGCTCTGCACCGGTCGCCGTTACCAGGTAGTTGTCGCAACAAAAACTGAAGACGTCCTGGTTGACTGCGGCAGGATGGACCGCAACGAGCATCCCTTCCTTGAGCTTCATGGTTTCTTTAGGTACGAAGGCCGGTCTCTCCACCATGTCGTAGCCTTGCCCGTGCCCGAAAAGCCGTCCTTCCGGAGCATATCCTTTACTCACCAGGTATTTGTTATTCGCTTCAAAAAGGTCGGCGGGATCGGCCCCCGGTTTAAGCATCGTTGCCACTATCTTTTGAGCTTCCCGCGCATGTTCGAAGGCATCGAGCAAGCCTTTGGAAGGCTCACTCAGGCACCAGGTTCTCGCGAGTCTCTCCGTAGAAGCCTCCAGGGCCGTTCACTTCGATGAGACAACACATCTTGTCTCCGACTTCGATCCTTCGGTTTTCAAAAAACGGCATTTGAATCATGGGACGGATGGGATCAGTGCCCAGTATGATGTTTTGTTCCTCGCTCCCCAGATCGGCAGCCAGCTTCTTGATCTCATTGCGCACTTCATATTCGTACCGGCCGGGCTTGAAGATTTCAGGGACCATCCGTGCGACGTAGTCGTGAAGCTGGACCGTCCTTCTTATGAAAGAAATTTCGTCCGGGCTCTTGACTGCCTTGATCTCGTCCACCAGATCCGAGGCATCGACCATTTCGACATGGGCGAGGTTTTCACGCACGTATTGATAAAATGCCGCCGAAATCGTATCGAGGCACACAAAACCGATCTTCTTGTATCCCCTGTCCTTTATGCATTTGACGCTGATCTCCGCCGCATTGGTATTGGTATAATGCAGAACTTGAATGTAGGGCGAGGGGATCCCGTCTTTGACGCCTCGCGAAGCCCAGGCAGGGGGGAAAGGAGGGTCGTTGACGCCGCCATGGTTGATCACTGTCATTTCTTCGTTTGCAGGGAAAAGTATAGTCGTGCGATAGCCGTTGGCAGGAAGATCCAGAAAGTAGCGGATATACCCGCTCAAGAACTGGTTATCGTTCTGCATGATCAAGCAATCGATTCCCTGCTCCTTCATGGCATTCCTTATCAAGGACCAGCGTCTCTCCAGTTCGCGGTTGGGGATGGGACGGACGAATCGTTCATTTTGAATCTCTTTCATGGCGTTATCCTTTCATTGATCAGATTTTACCCTCTTTCGAGGTTTTGTTCCCCTTAAACCTGCCGGTAAAGGTACAAACAGCCCTCACCCCTTCTATCACAGTCGCTCAAAAAAAGGAATAAAATCGTCGAGCCCTCCTTCCCTGTCTCCGGAGGAGCTAAGGTCTTGACAATAGAGAGCGGATAGCAGATAGTGCAATAACCAAAGGTTGCTGTGAATAAACGGTACATGCAGAATTTCATAGAGAGATTCATCGGGGGGTTTCATGGGAGACGAAAAGAGCTGGTTAATAGACAACTTGGTGGACAGGACTGTTCGCGCGCTAAAATCCAATTTCTTTGACGCTATCTGCTTTGAGAGGAGGTCTGATCTCATTGACGCGGTGGTGGGCCTTGTTGAGCCCGGCATGGAGATAGGCCTCGGCGGCTCCGTGACTGTCCGCCTGGATCTGGGCCTGTCGGAAAAAATAGCGGAGAGAGGCGGTGTCATTCTCGATCACTGGCAGGCCGGGCTTAGCAAGGAGGAAAATCTGGCGGTGAGGAGACGGCAGTTAACATGCGACCTCTTCATTGCAAGTGCGAACGCCATAACAGAGAAAGGCGAGATTGTGAACGTCGATGGGGTAGGCAACAGGGTAGCCGGCACCGTCTTCGGTCCGAAAAAGGTTGTAATTATTGCGGGCTATAACAAAATAGTGCCCGACCTGGACGGAGCCATGGAGCGCCTAAAGCAGGTTGCCGGACCCATGAATGCGAAAAGGCTGCATTTGTCTGCCCTGCCTTGCGCAAAGACGGGATACTGCCACGACTGCCAGTCGGAGGAGAGGATGTGCAGGGTTATATGCATCATGCAGAGAAGGCCATCCCTCACGGACCTTTCTATTTTTCTCCTTAAAGAAGACGTCGGGTTCTGAATGAGAGGGCGAGGGGTCGCCCCTGACAGCGGACATAAATAAGAAAATCCTTAGATATTAGAAACTTGCCCTCAGCAATTTCATTCCAATTATCCGCTGCCAAAGACTGACCCCTCATCCTTACACCATAACGGTACGCCTTATGTCGCCCTCCAGGCGGAGATTTAAGCAGGCAGACGATAGAACCTTCTCGCATTCTCCACGTATATCTTTTTCTTGTCCTCGTCGGAAATCGCCATTTCGTCTATGGCATTTATCGTCTGACGGTAGTTCCTGTAGCCGTATTCCATGTCCCCGAGGGGCATGTCGATGCCGAAGAGGAGATGATCCGCGCCGAAGAAGGCATGGCCGCACATGAGGGCCGGCGTGTTCCCATATATAGCGGTATCGGCGTAGAACATTTTGTAGTAGTCGAGGGGCTCCTTCGTCAGCCTATCGTAATACCGGAGGCCCCATCGCATTTCCCCCAGATTTTGAAACTGCCGTATCCTTTCGGCGTAGAAGGGGACCATGCCCCCGCAGTGGTGGGTGAGGAATTTCAGGTTCGGGTATTTTTCGAGGACGCCGCTGAATATCAGGCGGGTCATGGCCGTCGTCGTCTCGTAGATCCATCCGAAGGTGTTGTAGATCCGGTAGAGAGATTCCGTCTCCGTCCGGTAGTCGGCGTAGTCGGGGTTGCGCATCGGGTGGATCACGAGGGGGAGGTTGTAGGCCGACATTTTTTCATAAAGGGGCATAAATTCGGGCGAATCGAGAGGCCGGTCGGCGACGGGCGTGTAGATAAGGACACCCCTCATGCGAAGGTCCTTGATAGCCCTGTCTGTTTCCTCGAGGGCGGCATCCATATCGTTCATCGGCAGCGAGGCGATGGCCGCAGGGAACCTGCCCGGGTATTTTCGGACGAGCTCCGCTGTCTCGTCGTTGAGGGCCCTCGCGAGGTCAACGGCGCTATTCGGCGCGGCAAGCTCTACTGAAGGCCACGAGGGGGTGATGACCTGGATAACGTCGTACTTGTCCAGAATGCGGAAGCGGCTGTCCAGGTCGTAGAGAGGCGGAAAGGGGTCGATCATCGTCGCGCACTCTTTCGGCGCCGCCTTTCGAAGAAGCTCTCGATACTTCGGCGGGCAAGCATGCGAGTATGCGTCGATTCTGAGCGGGTATGTTTCTGCCATGGTTCTTTCCTCCTTATCAATTATGTCGATCAAGACCCGTCGGGGACGACCGTTTCGGCCGTCCTCCTTGGTCAGTCATCTCCCTGCACCTTCTTGAGTAAAGCAATCGCCCCCTTCGCTTGGCTCTCGAAAGAATCCTGCACATAGTGTACGGAAACCATGGTGAGGAAAGGGCCTATGGGGCCCCTATTCGGCGTCCGGGCCCCTCATAGCCCTCGCCCGGGCCACAAATCGTTCTTTGAATGGACGCAGACGGAGGTGCTTGATTAGTCCAAAGCCGGGCACGGGGATGACTTCCCTGTTGGCCCGGCGCTGCGTGGCCCTCCGGATGCGGCCCAAGGTAGCAAGCTCTCGCCCGGCTTCTTCGTAAGCCGCATAGACGTCGCGAATGCGGGGAAGGCCGGCTTCGGCCCGGGGGTCCTTGCCATGGCCGGTCACAAAGCCCGCGTTCCTCACCAATTGCCCAACAAGGGGCGCATCCATGAAGCGCGAAAAGGTGCGAAAATAGGAGACCGCGTTCTTCACTGTCTCGGCCTCTATGTTGTCGCAGCAGACCAGCGAAACGAAGGGTTTCGAACCAATCCGTTTATCGACAAAGTGGAACATCAATCCACTGCGCGTGGCCGACAATTCCTCAGTATTCCCCGTGGCGTGAAGGCGGTCGATGAAGGTCTTCATGAGGCCCGTCATGCTGAATATGTAGATCGGCGTCGCATAGACGAGGAGGTCCGCGCCGGCCATCTTTGTGAATATACCCTGCACGTCGTCCTTTCCGTCGAAGACGCAATGAGGCTGGAAGCGGTCGGAATCAATGGGGCCTTCATCCTTCTGCTGGCACTTGTAGCAGACGGCGCACCGGTTTATCTTCAGGGCCGCAAGGTCGACGACCTCCGTGTCGGCGCCCGCCATCCCGGCTCCGGCCAGAAGACGGTCTACCAGAAACCGGGTATATCCACGACGACCCGAATGGCTGCCGTTGATCGCTAAAATCCTCATTGGTACCTCCCTGGCAAAGGGACGCATGCATCCTCATCTGCATTTATGTCAGGCTTGAGATTCTTCATCTCACTAAAAGGACTGGAACTTTTGCCTCACTGTGTATCAGTCCGCTTGTGACACTGCCGATGAGCGCAGCGCGTACAGCGCTTCTTCCGCGAGAGCCCATTACTATGAGGTCGACTTTCGAGTCCTCTGCTGCCCTTAGGATCTCTTCGACCGGGTGTCCTGCATTGATGATCCTTCGTGACTTGACTCCTTTAGTCCGGCACAGACTCTTCGGCCTCTGCAACATAAGCCTCGGCATGCTGTCCAAGGT
This sequence comes from uncultured delta proteobacterium, assembly GCA_963750015.1. Lineage (GTDB taxonomy): Bacteria > Desulfobacterota > Syntrophorhabdia > Syntrophorhabdales > WCHB1-27 > CAVVNC01. Next base: position 14,228 of record CAVVPU010000156.1, read on the forward strand.
AATCTTCCAGATTTTCCAGCAGATGGGTCGGGGTTGCTACAGCGGGAATGGTCGGTGCGCCAAAATAGTGGCTTCGATCTATCACACTCAACAATATGATTGACGCTTCTGTTTGTTTCGCAAGATCTACAGCGTATTTCAAAGCGTTCCGTGCGGTTTCAGAACCATCAACGGGTACCAGTATTTTTTTGATCATAGATCCTCCTTAAGAAAGGCTCGTGGGGTCTTGCAATCCTGCTTTTTGCTCATCTTCCCTGATTTAATAGTAAGACCTAAGGGCACCCGTGTCTTTCAATCATTACCATCTATCCTTCTTCTCTTCAAGAAGAATGTTGAAGTCCCGGGTTTCAGGAAAATCCCGGCCGGCAAAAAAGACCGCGCCTAAGCGCCTTTCAGGCCCTTTGGCATTTGGATTGTTACAGGAGATCGAGTGCTTATCGGGTAATCATTGAAGACAGCCATAGTCCGCCGGCTGTGTCATTTAACTCTAGAAGCTCGCCCCTGTACTCTCCCCTTGAGGAAACGAGCTGGGCGGAAGATCGCGGCCGTTTGGACCGCCTGCGTCAGCCTGTCCTTGCGGTTGAGCTTGCGCTTGTCCCTGTCCGGCCTGGGGGGCCGGTTGCGCCTGGACCGGCACCTGGCCCACTGGCGGGGGCACTGGATTCGGCTGTGCCTCCTGAGGTCCCGCTGCTCCTGGATTCACTGCGGCGCCTGGGGCGGCTGCACTGCCTGGGGGTCCGATAGGAGCAGCCCTGCGGTTCAAGGGCACGGGTTGCGGGGGTATCGCTGCCTGAAGCACGGGTGGTGGGTTTTGCGCCGGAACAGGCGGATTGGCTGCCTGAGGCTCGGCCTGGGCCGGTTGAGACGACGGCGGAGTAGAGGCGCCTCTCTGGATTTTTCCTATGAGCATAAGAACGGGTCTTCGGGATGCGCCCTGATCCATAAGCACGTAGTTGTAACCGCGCATCAGCTTCTTGAGCGCCTCGTCAAGGGTAGCGCCGGAGAACTGGACCGTGATCTCCTCGCCGGTCGGCAAAGGTCCTTGTATGTCAAAAAGTCTTTTCGCTGCCATCGCCCTCAAGGTTTCGTTCAGAGGATAGGCTTTTATATCTGCGCTTATCTTGTCATCCCTGGTTATTGCGATCACAGGCGGCAGGCGTACCGCCTGGATCCCGGCGGGTCCGGTTTGCGGTCCGCCCTGCTCTCCCATCGTTTGTCCTTTGACGGATGGCGCCCCCCGGGCGAGTATTCCGGCCATACCCGGCTGGCCGGGCAGGTTCACCTGAGCCGGGCTGTCCCCTGTTGCAGCGTCTGCGGCGCCCGCTTCCCTGCAAGGCAAAAAGGCGCTGCCGAAAACCATTGGGGTTCCGAACAGCAGGACGAATATGGGCATTCCTATCTTCATGAGACCTACCACATCCAACGACTCATCGGTCGTGACTGACCTATTGTACCATGACCATAAAGGTTTCGAAAGTCCAGCGGGGTCTTCGCTCTCTTTGCGTGGCTGTCCCTATTCCCAAGGGGGTGGGAAAAAAGGATAGCGGAACTCGATGACGTAAGGCTCGTCCCACGTGACGTGGTGAAGGAAAATTTCCTCGAGCTCATGGAGGCTCCCGGCCTTTTCGGCCTTGATGCCGAAGGAGTGGGCGAGGGCCGTGAAGTCGGGATTTGTGAGCGTCATAGCCCCTTCCATCCCGTAGCGCTTCTTCATGGAGCCTTCCAGCACGCCAAAGCTGTTGTTGTTGTAGATCAGCACGACGAGTGGGATGCCACAGGCTGCAACAGTGGCAAGCTCCCCTGCTGCCGGCAGAAAGCTCCCATCGCCCGTCACGCAAAGACACGGGCCCTGCTCTTTCCCCAGCTTGGCGCCTATGGCAGCCGGGAAGGCATAGAAGATCGGCCAGATTCCCTTCGGAAAAAGGAACGAACGCTCCTCGAAGACGGGGAAATAGCATTCGGCCCAGTAGCCGCACATGCTGAGGTCCCACACGGTCAGCGTATCCCGGGGTATGATCCTCCTCAGCAGGTTCACGATACGGAGGCCCTCATGACGTTCCTCCATGCGGGTCAACTCCCGTTTTCCGGGCCTCCAACAGGCGCTCCATGTCCCATGAGCTTCTTCGTCCTCCCAATGCTTCCCGCAAAACGCCGACCGCCTGACCCATATCCCCCGACAGGGCGCAATCGCAGGGAAAATTCTTCCCGAGCCATTGGTCGTCCACATCGACGTGCACGAGAGAGCCTATTTTGACGCCCCTTCCCGTTGTGTCCGCGTGCCTCAGCCGGGTGCCCAGGGCAATGACCTTATCCGCCGCTGCCAGGACCTGCCGCTCTATCCCTCTCCCGGCGATATGTCCGAGAAGATAAGGGCTGTCGGGGTTTACCACGCCCTTGCCTGAGGTCGCCAGAAGAAAGGGGATGGCCGAAGCAATGCATATCTCGTCGATGAGGCCCCCGAGGTTCTTGTCGATAAGCCCCTTTCCGCCTATTATGACCGGCCTTTCAGCCCCCTTGACCGCTTCAACGAGGAGGTCCCCACGGAAAGCCTTTTTTTCCTCTACTCCTCTGAAAGAGGCAGCCGGAACCGATTCTTTCTCAAGGATATCGAAAGGTATGGAAAGCACTACCGGGCCGGGTCTTCCCGTGGCAGCCGTGAAATAGGCCGCCTCCAGCTTCTGAGGCAGGTCACTCGCATCGGAGACGACAAAGACGGCTTTACTGATGTGCTCAAAGATCGCCTCAGGCTCCTTCACTGCGTGGAGCGTGCCTTTCTCCACGTTCTTTCTTCTCACGTCCACAAATACGATCATGAGCGGCACGTCGTCGCCATAAGCCTCCATGCAGGGTGTAACCACGTTGCCGAGACCGGGGCCCGGCGTCACGAGGAGAATCGCCGGCCTTCCCGTGGCGCGGGCGAAGCCATCCGCCATAAAAGCCGCGTTCGACTCGTCTCTTCCTACGATTATCTTGATATTTGAATGTGATAGGATGTGGTTCAAAGGGAGCGTGTGGATTCCCGGTAAATGGAAGATATATTCCACGCCCTTATTTTGGAAGAAGAGAGATATGGCTTGTGCTACCTGTAAATAGAGCTTTACGGTGAGTTTAACATACTGTATCTTAAAGTTAAATAAGAATAGAGTTGACATGAAATAGGAATTAGGTTAGTTTAGTACATAAAACTCTGGTGAGCTTTTACTGTCATGACTAAAGTAGACGGATCGAGCATTGGGGAGAGGATACGCATGATGAGGCAGGCCAAATCCCTGACTCAGAAAGCGCTCGCATCGAGGGCCGGCCTGACGAAGGGATTTATCTCCCAGGTCGAGAGGAACCTCACTTCTCTTTCCGTCGAAAGTCTTCTGGGTAATTTCGATGCTCTCGACCAGAAGGCGTCCACTTTTTTTGACGCAGGCTTCGACGAGAAGATCGTTTTCAGCGCGGACGACAGAGTCGAGCTTAAGAAGAAAACGTAGAGAAATTCCAAATCCTCGTGCCTGCGGCACAAGACAGGCTATGGGCCCTGCCCTTCTCGCATTAGGCCCTGGCGGAAGACAGAGGAAGAGGAGCCTCATGAGGGCGAAGAATTCGGCTTCGTCCTGTCGGGAGGCATAGAGGTAACCCTCGGCGTGAAGACCTACAAGGTCCGACGGGGCGAA
>CAVVPU010000157.1:0-33897 GCA_963750015.1 uncultured delta proteobacterium
TTCGCGATGTCTTTCCCGGCTTTCCTGGTTGGGTCATTTATACCAAACGCTAATATGCTTTACATATAGTTATACTATTTGCTATTATGTTCATCATATAGTGGGGGGCACATGGTAGCGAGAACCTATTGGATAAACCGAATCCTGGATCAATTGCAGCAAAGATCGGTGCTATGGCTCTCCGGTGTGCGCCGGGTAGGCAAAACGTACCTCTGCAAGAGCGTCCCTGGAATCGAGTATTTCGACTGCGAATTGCCGCGAGTACGGCGCCAAATGGAAGACCCCCAAGGGTTTCTGAACGACTTGAGGGGGCGGACCATCGTTATGGATGAGATCCACAGGCTCGGCAATCCTTCAGAGATTCTGAAAATAGCGGCCGATCATTATCCTGAAACAAAGATAATTGCGACCGGATCTTTAACCCTTGGCGCATCCTCGAAGTTCAGGGATACCTTGACAGGCAGAAAGACCGAGCTTTGGTTGACGCCAATGATTTCTCTGGACCTCGAGGCGTTTGGGAAAACCCAGCTCCGCCATCGTTTTCTTCGAGGGGGTCTCCCTCCATTCTTTCTCTCCGGAGACCTCCCCGAACAAGACTTTCAGGAATGGATGGACGCATATTGGGCCAAGGACATCGTCGAGCTCTTTCGGCTTGAAAGACGGTACTCGTTTTTTAAATGTGCAGAGCTGCTATTTGCCCAGAGCGGGGGCATTTTTGAAGCAACGAGATTCGCGAAGTCCTGCGAGATAAGCAGGCAAACAGTCACGAACTACCTCGGAATCCTCGCCTCTACGTTCATCGTCAATATCGTCCGGCCCTTCAGCTCTCACCGCGCTACGGAGATCGTTGCGGCTCCGAAGGTCTATGCCTTCGATACCGGGTTTAGCTGTTACTATCGGGGATGGCATGACCTGAGGCCGGAGGATCTGGGCACCCTCTGGGAGCACTATGTCATGAATGAGCTTTTCGGCAGGTTTCAGCGAAGAGACCTGTGCTACTGGAGGGATAGAGAGCATCATGAAGTTGATATCGTCATAGACGTGAGGGGCGGAAACCCCATAGCGATAGAATGCAAGTGGTCATCATCCGACTTCAATGCCAAAAATCTTCAGGTTTTCAGAAAGTTGTACCCCAAAGGTGAGAACTTCATTGTCGCGTCCGACGTGGATCGTCCCTATTCAAGGACGTTTGGAGATACAATCGTTCGTTTTGTGGGTCTCGCCGGCCTGGTGGATGGGCTGAACAAAGGCGCGCACCCTGGTCTGGAGGAGTCAGGCCCGTGACAGTGGACCATCTCGGGAATCAAATCTGAAGGGCGTCCCCGGAGCGAGCCCGGCGGCGCATGACCTTACCCGACCGGGGCGAACTATTTCAAGGCGTTTTCCACGGTCGTTTGAAATATCCAGGCGGTATTGTGGGCCGGCAAGATGTCTTGGTCAAAACCGCCGAAATAGATGGAACCGCCGTTGTCTTGCGGGAAAGGCGATAAGGCAAATGTTCTCGAGTCCCTCAAGTCCATAGTGGAGCCGGGATCGACCTGCCTTATGCGGTACGAGCCGGCTGCATCCCGAATTACATAGAGGGCGGCCGGATACCCTTGAGACGCCGGCGCAGTGCTAGGGAACGCCTCGAGACCTGTGATATATACTGTTTCGGAGGTCCCGGGATCGACCACAGGAAACAGGTCGTTTGCAGCCGCATAAGCCATTGGGACAGGAAGCCCCAGATAGCTCTCGGCCGAGCTTGCAAGGCATGCTTCACTATTTCGCGTATAGCCTCCAAGGCCGTCGGGGTCCAGCCTGTATATGCAATCCAGCCATGCGAAGAGGATAGAGTCTCCCGTGCCTTCCGGGTTTGGTATTGCCGTCATGCCGCGGATTCCATCGTCGCCATTGGCCATTGCGAGTCCCTGATACAGATCGCTCGCGCCCCCGACGAGCGTGTATGACGGCGATGCACCGTCATTTCTCCTATAGATGTACGGTCCCGAGGAGAAGAGAAGGGAGTTGTTCGCCTCGATGATTGCCAAGGCCCGCACAGGGAGCGAGATGCCCGTGGTTTCGGGAGAAGTGTCCCAGCGGATTTTTCCCGGCTGGCCGGGGTCGTAGACGCCGCTCCAGATCCCCTTTGTGCCGACGTCGAAGAATATGCGGTCCACGCCCGTTACCGTATCGCGATGCATATTGACGGTACGGCATGACAGCTGCTCCTCAGAATCCGAAAGGGAGCCCCAGGTAACTGTGCTCTCCTCCCACGTTCCCCTGCTATCATCGCGAACAAAGAGCGTTGCCATTGCCGCGTTGTAATAGTTATTCGACCAGGCACCCGCGACCAACAGGTTGACCGGCTGAGCGAGGGGGTTTCCGTTGCCGTCGGTCGTGAACGTCACGGATCGGAGGCTTTCGGCCCGAGGGTAATATGGACCCATCTGCAGGTCCACCTGCCACTGCCCGTTGGGTCCGTCGAGTCTCAGTATCTGCCCATACCCGACAGAGGTATCCATGTAATAGCCAACGGCCGCGTAGAGCTTGCCATTGTGCGGCGTGAGCCACAGTATTTCGGTGCCTCCGGCGTAGTTTCCCCCTGCGTCATAATAGCCGGCCTGGTAAGACAGGTTCCAGCCGTTGGTGCCCGCAGGGTCGCTGCTTGCTTTTACACTGCCTCCGCCTCCGCTTCCGCTTCCACCGCCACCGCCGCCGCTACATCCGAAGACGGTCAGAGATAAGGCGAGAAGCGAGGTCACCAGTACAAGAACTTTGATGTGCTTAATCGTTTTATGATGGTGCGTGGGACATGAAGCGCGCTGGATGGAATTGAGCCGGTCTGGTGTGGTGTCTTTCATAACACCCTCCGTCTTGTTCTACCTATTTCTGTTGCATAGAGTAAACTCCTTTGCGTGGCGGAATGTCTTGTTATGCGGGACTATTTCAATTTTAGGACAGCCATTATAGCGTGTCAAGAAGTATTTCCCGCTTCGGCACCGCCTCACCCTGCGAGGAAGCGGGGAGAGAAGAAGAGAGAAGGGAGCGGGGAGATTGTCCCTTCGGGACTAGGGAGCGGGGAGAAAGAGCTTTTTTTGCTCCCCAGCGAGTGGAGCGAGCGGTCTCCCATCGCCCCTCCCCCATCTGTCTCTTAGCGGCCTATAGGGACGCCCTCCTCTTAAATTGGAGTTGGTGTGTACATCCTATGAGGGCCGGAGCCGGAAAGGAAATCGCGAAGCTCGAATCGCGATTCGCGAAAGTTGAAGACAAAAGAGCGCACGGCCACCCTCGCCCCTCCCAGGGCGAGAAAAAAATGAAGCATACATCAGCTTCTTTGGCGGCCTCTAGGGCCGCCGCTCTTATCCAATTGGTGTTGGTGTCTACATCCTATGAAGGCCGGAGCCGGAAAGGAAATCGCGAAGGTCGAATCGCGAATCGCGAAAGTTGAAGACAAAAGAGCGCACGGCCACCCTCGCCCCTCCCAGGGCGAGAAAAAAATGAAGCATACATCAGCTTCTTTGGCGGCCTCTAGGGCCGCCGCTCTTATCCAATTGGTGTTGGTGTGTACATCCTATGAAGGCCGGAGCCGCGCTCTCTTTGATGATACGGCTCCGCGTGCCACCGGCCGGTCGGCTGGGAGGGATCGTGAGGTGTGGATGGGCTGTCGTGCCTCATTGACCGCAGCCGTACTCGATGTACGGCGGATGGGCATGAGGTGCGGCAGAGCGCCGCCGGGTGCCCGCGTGCGGGCGGCACGATTCCTCCCAGCCGACCGGCCACACCTCGTGCCCTCTCTCTTCCTTCGCCTCTTCGCCTCTTTCCCGTCTTGCCTCTCTCGCCTTCGCCTCTTTGTCCCTTCGTCAGTCTGACCTCTATGCTCTTTGAGGAAGGCTGCCGTACGTTTGCCGTACGTTTCTTGAAGTCGCCCTTGGATTTCCATATGCGCTCGCCCTGGATTGCACGGGGGCGAGCTTTTCTAGGGCGCCTGTGTTATACTCTCTATGTTTCAGTGGCATCTATGATTATTCACTCTAGGCTCGACACTTCTTCGTTGCCCTCACTTCTCCATTACAATTCGACTCGACGTCAGGTACTGTATATAGCCTCTGGCGGGGAAGGACATCGATGCCCACCGATCCAAAAGACCCTCACGCTCTTCGTCGGAGTGCTGAGCAACTCCTGGTTGAGGCGCCCGAGAAACTGGCGCCCACGTCCGGGACGGACTTTCAGAAGCTCTTTCATGAACTCTCCGTGCATCAGGTAGAACTCGAGATGCAAAACGAGGAGCTCCGCAGGTCCCGGGAGCAACTTGAAGAGCCGCACGGTGAATATGCCGAGCTCTACGATTTTGCCCCGGTCGGTTATCTGACCTTCGACAAGGCGGGGCTCATCATGAGGGCGAACCTGACAGCGTGCGGCCTTCTCGGTATCGAAAGAAGCCGCATCGTCACGAAGCCTTTTACGCTCTTTATTCATCCCGAGTCCCAAGACCTCTTCAACCTGTATAGGCAAGAGTTGGCGGAGACAACGACCGTCCGGACCTGCGAACTCGTGCTGAAAAAGGGGGACGGGGCCTTCTTCGATGCCCGGTTGGAGAGCGTCGCCGTGGACTCTCATGGGGATATGGTCATCCGTGCGGTCCTTACCGACATCACCGGGCACAAAAAGGCTGAAGAGGAGCTGCGCACGAGCCGCCTTCAGCTCGCCGATGCCGCCGACATGGCGCGAATAGCCTATTGGGAGTGTGACGAGACAACCGACGAGTTCATCTTCAACGATGCCTTCTATGACCTCTTCGCCACGACCGCCGAACACGAGGGCGGCTACCGGATGGCGAAGGAGAAGTATCTCGCGACGTTTGTCCATCCTGATGATCATGAGCAATTGAAGCGTCGGGGTCAAGAGCGCAGAGCCCACCCCAAGGTCGAGGATATTCGCCAGTATGAGCACAGGGGCATCCGCCGGGACGGCAAGGTAATCCATGTCCTCACGCGAAGCAGAACCATCGTAGACACAAAGGGGCAGGTCCTCAAGGTGGTCGGGGTGAATCAGGACATCACCGAAAGAAAGCAGGCCGAGGAGGAGCTGAAGGCATCTCTTTCGATCACTCAGCAGCGAGAAAAGGAAACGCTTCGATCTCCTCGCCGCCACCCGTGCGATCATAGAATGTCAAACCTTCGCGGAGTCGGCCCGTCGAATCTTCGACGCGTGCTGCAAGGCCACCGGCGCGGTCTCCGGCTACGTCGCCCTGCTCAGCGAAAGCGGCGACGAAAATGAAGTCCTGTTCCTGGAAGCAGGAGGGCTGCCGTGTAATGTGGACCCGAGTCTGCCGATGCCCATCCGTGGTTTGCGGGAAAGGGCCTATAGCACCGGCAAGGTGGTCTACGACAACGATTTCATGAACAGCGAGTGGGTCCACCTTATGCCGCCAGGGCACGTGGAAATGCGCAATGTCATCTTCGCTCCGCTCGTCATAGACGACAAGGTCGAGGGCGTGATGGGCCTGGCCAACAAACCAGGGGACTTCACCGAAAATGACGCGAAATTCGCCGGGGCCTTCGGGAACCTCGCCGCCATGGCCCTGCGCCGGGCTCGTGCCGAGGATGCCCTCCGCGAAAACGAAACCAGGTTTCGCGCCATCTTCGACGGCTCCCGCGACGCGATCGGGTTGGCGAAGGACAAGACAGTGGTCTTTACGAATCCGGCCCACGTCTTCCTCTTCGGGTACGAAAGCGCCGATGAGATCATCGGTAAGCCGGTTTTTGATCTCATCGCCCCGGAGAGCCGCGGACTCGTCGACGAGATGGCGAATAAGCGCGCTGCCGGCGCGCCTGTCCCCTCACTCTACGAAGTGACCGCCCTCAAGAAAGACGGCACGACCTTCCTCGCGGAGTTCAGCGTCTCCGTCTACGTTTTGAAGGGGAAGCGCTTTACCCTCCTGGTCATCCGCGACATCACCGAAAGGAAGCGTCTCGAAGAACAGCTCCGCCAGGCGCAAAAGATGGAGGCTATCGGCACCCTCGCCGGCGGCGTCGCCCACGACTTCAACAACATCCTCACCGTCATCATGGGCCTGGGCAACCTCATGCAGATGAGCCTCGACAAGGATGATGTCAACAGGCCCCATGTAGACCAGATCGTGGCCTCGTCCGAGCGGGCGGCCGACCTCACCCAGGGTCTCCTCGCCTTCAGCCGGAAGCAGCGGATCGCCCCGGAAGCCCATACGGTGAATGGCGTCGTCATGAGCACGGCAAAACTTCTGAAACGACTCCTCCCGGAGGACATCGGCCTAAAAATGGAACTCACCAGCAAGAACACCTCAAGTCTCCTCGATATCACCCAGATCGGCCAGGTCCTCATGAACCTCGCCACCAACGCCCGGGATGCCATGCCCCATGGAGGCTCGCTCACCATCACGACAAATTGGGCAAAAATAGATAAGGCCTTCATCAAGACCCACAGGTTCGGAGCCGAGGGGGAGTACGTGCGCCTCTCCGTCTCCGATACGGGTATCGGTATGGATGAGAGCACGATGAAGCGCATCTTCGAGCCCTTCTTCACCACGAAAGAGGTGGGCAAGGGGACGGGCCTGGGGCTCGCGAGCGCCTACGGTATCGTGAAGCAGCACAAGGGCTACATCACTGTCTCAAGTCTCCTTTCCAAGGGGACCACCTTCGACATCTACCTTCCTCTCATTAAGACGACATCCCGGGAGAAAGCCTCCGCGAGGGGGACTAGCAAAGGAGGTACCGAGACCATCCTCATCGTCGAGGACGACCGGGACGTGAGGAACATGCTCAAGAGCATCCTTCAAAGCCAGGGTTACTCAACGATAGAGGCCGGCGACGGCGACGATGCGATACGGGTCCATCACGAGCACCAGGAGCGCATCGATCTCATCATCCTCGACGTGGTCATGCCCGGGCGAAACGGCAGAGAGGTTCTCGACGAGATCACCCGCGCCGACCCGGGGGTCAAAGCCATCTTCGTGAGCGGCTATACGGGAGACGTCGTCATCGATAAGGGCATCCACCGGGATAATAGGGACTTTCTCTCGAAGCCTCTCTCGATACCGGCGCTGCTTGGCAAGGTGAGGGAAGTTCTGGACAGGTAGGGAGCGTCGACAACCAATGGGACAATTTTTCGTGATGTCTGATCTGCAGATGAACGGACGCCCTTCAGATTTGCTTACGAAACTCAAGTCTGAAGGGCGTCTCTGAAGCGATCGGGCCATGGGCCGGCCCTGCCGTGCAATGTTAGGTGAATAATGCCTATTTGCTCAACCTTTTCCTCATTACTGCAAGCCCCGCGAGGCCGGGACCGAAGAGAAGCACGGCGGCCGGTAGAGGGACCACATTGGCGCTCGCGGAACCGTCGAGAACGCCGGTTTGAAAACTCCAGAGGTTGAGCCCCTCTCCCATTGGGGCATTGAGAATACTACTGTATTCCTGGTAGTACGCGGTAATGCCCGATATGGACGCTCTGGAGTAAGTGAGGAATAGCGACAGACCGTACTCAACCTGGTCGGGAAATTCCTGGTGCCACTCTATCCCTGACAAACCGTCGTTGCTGCCGACTGCCACCCCACTGTCCGGAGGGTACAGAGTCAAGATCGAATAATAACTGGGAGCGGGGCCGGCGTAGGTTACCGAAAAGGAAAAAGGCGTCGTCACACCGCCCGGGATATCGGCGCCGATCTGTTGAGCAAAGAACAGATCGGGAGGAAAGGACCCCGGGTTGGCATACTCCCCCACCAACCAGGCATCCTGAAGAGTTGAGTCCGGCGAGATGAAACCGGCTATCTCGTACGTGGTTGAGGGAATGGCGGAGGAAGCCTGAGCCTCGTTGACCGCACCATAGAAAACAATAACCGCCGCAAAAAGACATACTATTGCAGATAAAACCGCCGCTTTCCTGACTAAGCACCCTTTCATGGCCGACCCCCTTAAGTTTCGTTCAACTTTGGTAACCCTGCTCTGTTGCCGATGATGTCCAGGCGGCTTGGCCGAGACCCATCGCTCTGTGTCCCACCCTTTCAGGTGGTTTGGCTTTGTCAGAGTATATGCTATGTAATACGGAGCACCACGGTTGTCAACTATGGAAGAAACAGGGTTCGACCCGTGTCACCGGCCACACCGCGGACCCTTATTCGTCTTTTTCTCGACTTTCCATAACTGTCATATGTTTCTTGAAGTCACCCTTGGATTTCCAAATGCCCTGGTAATAGCGTGTAATCGTAACCTGCGGATTTGACCGAGGATGGACGGCGGAGGATGACTTCTGCAATCGCGTTTCTTAGGTTCACCTCCTCCATGCCGGATTGCAGCCGGCATGGCCTAGACAGCCGACTGAGCCTTCCGCAGTGAAGGATTCTTCTCACGACGAAATCACATTTTGCGCCACTTCTCTGTTTTTTTGGATATATAGTTGACATAGTCAATGACATGGTCTATCATACTCATATGGAAGAACATGAATGGTCGGGAGAAGTACAGGGGCTCGAGCACAAGGGCGGAGAGCCGCACCTTGTCTTCGAGATCATGCAGGCGCATCACGCGCTCATGAACTTTTTTTTGCGCAAGGTAGGAATGCCCTTTTCGCGTGTGACTCTCCTGCGCGTGCTCGCCCTCGCCTCCCCCCCGGAAATGGGAATCCTGGAGATTGCCCGTCGTCTCCACATCAACGGCGCTGCCGTAACCCGCCAGGTCAAGGAGTTGGAAGGGCTCGGTCTGGTTCGGCGCATGTCTGACGAGCGTGACGGCCGGCGCTGTCCCGTGAAGCTGACCACAAAGGGGCACAAGCTGTTTGAACAAATCCACCGGAAGCAGCATGACTTTGAGAGATATTTCGCATCCGGCGAGTCGGCACTTGTTGATCTGCAAACCGCAGCCAAAGTCCTTTCCCGGCTGCGGTCCGTGCTCGAAAAGATGGAGTGAAGGAGGCGATTGCAATGAGGTCGCGAAGAAACAGCACGGATCACATCTGCGCGGATACCCGCAAATGCAAGGCCTGCTGGATGTGTATCGACGAATGCACACACGGCGCATTGGGGAAAGTGGACCTCTGGTTTCACAAACATGTGGTCATCAGGCACGCCGGGAAATGCCTCGGCTGCAAACGGTGCGTCGCCGTGTGTCCGAATGGGGTGTTCAAGCCCATGACGCACACCCGAACCGCGGTGAATTGCTAAAGTAGTAATTAATCCACAAGTGGAAACGAACCATGAGAGAACGAGTGAAAGTCAATCTGGGTGACGTGCAGAAGACCCTCTTCCTGCCACTCTGGGGTCGTGCGGAAGAATCAAAGAAACGGAAACCGCTGTTAGTGGACGAAACGGCGATAAGAATTGTCGAGCAGGTTGATTTTGACTTTTCACAAATCACCCATAACATAGATGATCTCGTCCGAGTCGGCTGGATAAAGCGAAGCCTGTTTTACGATGGGGCAATCAAGGAATTCCTGAAGAAATATCCGGAAGGGACCATTGTCAATATTGGGTGCGGTCTGGACACCACCTTCGAACGAACGGATAATGAAAAACTGAAGTGGTATGACCTGGACCTGCCGGATGTTATCGAACTGAGAAGAAAATTTGTGAAGGAAAACGACAGAAGAAAATTCGTTGCCGCATCATTTCTGGAAAATGAATGGTTGGAAGCAATTGAAGTTATTGGAAATGTACTATTCATGGCGGCAGGTGTGCTCTATTATTTCGAAGAACCCGTGATAAAGGGATTCATGATTCGTCTAATCGACAGATATCCGGGGAGTGAAATTGTATTTGACGTGAGCTCACCGCTCGGGGTCAAAGTCTCCAACAAGAAGGTGATTGAAAGCTCCGGTCTGGACGAAAAATCACGCCTGGTCTGGGGCTTGAAGAAAACGGATGATATCCTGTCGTGGGACCCGAGAATAGGAATAATCGATACTTACTACTACTATCGAACAGGTATGACGGGTATGCGGAATAAATTGATGGGAATGCTGGCAGATTTCCTAAAGATTCAATATATGGTTCATCTCAGGTTAGGAGCTGTCGAATAGACTCGGCCTCGCGTCGGGCAGTAACTTTCAAGAATAGGTCGTATAAGTCCTATAAGACCTATTCTTAGGAAGAAGCAGTGCCACCCTCAAGGAATGGCCGCGTCCGCTCAATCGTCACTTCATTCTGAGTAATGCTCTCACGGAGTTGAGGATTTCGGAAAACCGTCTGTCAGCCTCCGTGGCAGTAATCTGGTGCTTCCATCGATTCCGCCCTCGGTACTGCCTTTGATCCGGTACCCTGCACCGGCCTTTAAATGAACCCTTACTTTTTTTTGAGCTTCCCTCTAAGACTGGCCAATGCTGCAAGGCCGGGTGCGAAAAGCAGAAGGGCCGAAGGCAGCGGCACCGACGACGGCGTCACGGTATCGAACTGGAGCGTGTAGCCGGGGTTGTTTGAGAGCCAGTTAGCATCGATCTGGATCGTCGGGTCGAGCCAATCGGAAGCAGTGCTGGTCCCGGCGCCGCGGTTCCCCCAGATCCAATAGTGATCGTTCTCGCCCACATACAGATCGAGATACATGTAGACCCTGTACCACTGACCCGTGGCGACGGTTCCGTCGACAACGTGGCTCCCCAGAAGAGACTCGTCGCTCCCGTACGAATCGACCCCCCAGGAGAACCGGTACGTGCCGGGAAGGAACGAGAGATAGCCGTCGCCGCCCGTCGTGCCTCCCGTGCCGGTACTCGCAGAGTAGCTGCTCGCGAAGGAATAGACAAGGGGCACGGAGACGCTCGAAGGGCCCGTTACCTGATACCAGTACGTGATCTGGCTGTGGCCGGTGGAAACGATGGAATCGTAGTTGGGGTAAAGATAGTAGTTGCCCAAGGTGGAGGTGGCCGAGCCGGAAAGAGAGAGCGACGGCGAGTTGCCGCCGTTCGCATAAGCCATCATGGTCCCGGGAGAACCCTCGTCGTTGGTGTAGGAAGCGGTCACGCTCACGCTCGACGTCGACGAGGTGGCCGACTCAAAGGAAGACGGACCCGAATGCAAGGTAGGCGTACGGACCTGACCGTCTGCCTCGGCAGTCGCAGTCGCCCAAGCAGGGACCGAGGACAAAGACAAAACTGCCACAGATACCAGGAGAATTGCGATCTTGACCATTCTTTTCATGAGACACCCCTCCTCTCGCCTCGCGTTTAGTCGTCTTATGTCGTGAGCTGTATTACCCAGTTAAACACGGGAAATGTCACCGATTGATCACCGTTGAAGAAAAAAAGCGAAGCTCCGAATTTTTTTGACCCATTGCCCCGACCACCCTCCAGGGCGAGGAAAAAGTAAGCATGTTTCCTTTGGCGGCCTCACTCTACCCTCTCGGAAACGGGCAGTGCGCGCCTGCGGCGACTTTTCCTCAAGAAGCAAAAAGGCCAGGACCATTCGGGACTACGTCCCGACGAGCAAGCTCTGAGGGAGGCTCCGCTGGCTTTGCCAGTCGGGCACCCGCGAAACGGGTCGGAGGCGACGCGAGCCCCGATAGAGCGTTCCGCAGAATTGATTCCCCTTTCAACCTCTTTTCGAACTTTTAAGAATAGGTCGTATAAGTCCTATAAGACCTATTCTTAGGTTTTACGATTGACATTAGTGCCGGATAATTCTAACGTAGCAGGAGCGATTTCACGAAGCGACGCTGCCCGGCCCGAACTACGTGCGCTTCCTCTAAAGCCGGCGGCTAAAAGCGGAAGGCGCCGATGCGATACGAACCAGGTCAGAGCCAAAAAAAGGACGCCCCGGTACGGACAAAATCCCGGCCCCGCCTCCAGTATCCGGCGTCCGTCGCCAAGATCACCCGTCCCTCGATCTCCGGCGTCCTCGTTCGCGCCAGGCTCTTCGATGCCCTCGAAAAGATGGGGAGGTACCCGCTCACCTGGGTGCGCGGACCGGCCGGCGCGGGCAAGACCACTCTCGTGGCAAGCTATCTTTCGGAAAGGAAAGCAGACTGCATCTGGTACCGCCTCGACGAGGGAGACTCGGATATCGCGACCTTCTTCTATTATATGGGTCTCGCGGCACGGAAGGCCGCCCCCCGGAGGAGGAATAATCTCCCCCTCTTCACCTCCGAATACTCCTTCGACGTGCAGACCTTTACCTTACGCTATTTCGAGCGCCTTTACAGCCGCCTGAAACCGCCTTTCTTCATCGTTCTCGACAATTACCAACACCTCCCTTCCCAATCGGCGCTCCATCAGGTCCTCTGCGGCGGCGTGGAAGCCCTTCCCGAAGGCATTAGGCTCATCGTCGCAAGCCGGGAGGGGCCCCCTTCCCAGTTCGCCCGCACACGGGCGAGCGGCAGGGTCGGCTTCATCAGCGCGGACGAGATACGTCTCACCATCGAAGAAACGAAGGCGATGGCCGAGGCTGAAGGGCCTCACGGAGCAATCCGACGAGACGGTCCGCCGTCTCTACGAAAAGACGCGGGGATGGGCCGCCGGCCTGGTACTGCTTATGGAGACTGCCGGGAACGAAGACGTACGCAACCCGATCCTTTCGAACAGCACCTCTCAGGCAATCTTTGACTACCTTGCGATCGAGATGTTCGGGCAGATCGATGCGGAAACAAGGCAGTTCCTGATGGCGACGGCTTTCCTGCCCGGTGCTACGGCGCGGATGGCCTTCGAGCTTACCGGCATGGCCCGGTCGGGTGAGATCCTTGCCCGCCTGAGCCGCGAGTATTTTTTCACGGAAAAGAACGCCCAGCCCGAGCCGGTGTATCGCTACCACCCTCTCTTCAGGGATTTTCTCCTCCAACAGACAAGAAAGTTCTTTAGCGAGGAGGAAATCCGGGGCCTCAAGTCGAAATCGGCTGCCATTATGGAGGAGTCAGGCGGGACCGAAGACGCGGTAAAGCTCTTTATCGAGGGCGAGAACTGGCCTGAGGCGATCCGGCTGATAATGGCGAGGGCCCCGGTGCTTTTCGCCCAGGGCAGGGCCAAGACCGTTCTCGATTGGATGGAGACGCTCGCGCCGGTCATGTTCGAAAAGGTGCCCTACCTGCTCTTCTGGCGGGGAAGGTGCCGCGTCTTGACCGATCACGCAAGGGCGGTCGCCGATTTCAAGAGGGCCTACGGTATATTCGGGTCCCGCCGCGACTTCGTAGGCATGAGCCTTTCGTGGGCAGGGGCCGCGGCAGCCGCCATTCACGGGAGGGATTATCTGTTCCTCGAGTCATGGATTCCCCTGAGCAAGGAGTTCATAGGGGAAAACCTCGTTTTTCCCGAGCCCCAGCTCGAAGCACGGGTCACCCTGAGCCTGCTCGGCGCATTGATGTTCCGCGAGGAGGACCGCCGGCTCGTGACACGGCTCGAAAATAAGGCCTACCTGTTCTTTTGCCGCCAGGACCACGAAGACGTCGATCTCTATCTTCAGACGGGCGTTTGCCTGACATCCCTCCACCTCTGGCTGGGGAACATCGCCAAGGCAACGGGGATCGTCGAGCTCCTTCGCGGGCTCGTGCAGGGGCGGAATGCTTCCGATCTGACGATTGTCAGCGTCAAGGCCGTCGAGGCCCTGTGGGGTTTTTTCACGGCATCTTTCGACTCGTCCCGGAAGAATGCCCTCGAGGTTCTCGATCTTGCCGAAAAAACCGGCGTCTACACGTGGTACCTGCACGCCACGGGGCATGGCATCAGCTCTGCCCTGGCTTCGGGAGATACGGCCGGGGCCGATGTCCTTCTCAAGAAAATGAAATCTAACCTCGACAAGGCTCAGGCCGTGGACAAGGCGCACTGCTTTTTTTGTCTTGCCTGGAAAGCCAGGCTCCGAAGAGACCTCGACGGGGCCCTGGCCAATATCGACCTGTGCCGCGACCTGCTCGGTGACGTCACCTATCTCACCATCAGATCGTCGGCCTGTATCGCCCTTGCCGAGGTCCATCACCTGAGACGGGAAAGGTCGGCGGCGCAGGAGCACCTCCGCGAAGCGTACGAGATCGGCAGGAAGCTCGAAAGCAGCTTCATCGAGTACACGTGCCTGACTTTGGATGCGCACATGAAACTCGTGGAGGGGCGTAAGGAAGAAGCCCTCGCCCTGCTCGCAAAGGCCTTCGCCCTGGGCCGGGAGCACTCGATCTACAACACGTACTGGTGGCAGCAGGAGAACATGACCGCCCTCTCCGTCGCGGCCCTTTACGCCGGGATCGAAACCGAGTATGTGCGCACTCTTATCGAGCGGCGCAACCTCGTCCCCGACGCGCCGCCGATCGATCTCGAAACCTGGCCCTGGCCCGTCAGGATTTATACCCTCGGCGGATTCGAGCTGCAATTGAACGGCGAGACCGTGCGGTTCGAGGGGAAGCTCCAGAAGAAGCCCCTGGCCCTGCTCAAGGCGCTCATCGCACTCGGGGGCAGGCAGGTAAAGGAGGAGCACCTCATGGACCTGCTCTGGCCCGAGGCGGAGGGCGACCAGGCCATGAGCGCCTTCACGTCGGCCGTGTTGAGGCTCCGTCGCCTTGTCGGCAACGACAAGACGCTCGAAGTGAAGGAGGGCAAGCTGACCCTCAATCCCCGGTACTGTTGGGTCGACCTGGGGGCATTCGAAACGATGGCGAACAAAGCAGAGGCGCTCTTGAGAGAGGCCGGCGACAAGGGAAAGGGGAACGGGGAGGTCACGGGGGCAATCGAGTCTGCCCTTCAGGCAGTCGGCGTGTACCGGGGGCCGTTCCTTCCCGACGAAGACCGTTCATGGACGTTGCCGGCCCGAGAGAGGCTGGCCAGGCGGCTCCGGCGACTGGCCCTCGAGGTCGGAGGCTATCTCGAGCGCCAAAACAGGTGGGAAACAGCAGCGGGGGTCTACGAGGGGGTCCTGGAAAAAGGGGAGACCACCGACGAGGAGATCTACCGGCGGCTCATGAAGAGCTTCCAGCGTCTTAACCGTAAAAGCGACGCCGTGGAGACCTACCGCCGATGCGAACGTGCGCTCAGGGAGGCCGGCACACGACCTTCCCCCGAAACAACGAGCCTATACAACGAATCAGTCAAATGAACCCTGGCCATCCGCGACAACACCATGCCGAGGCAGTCTGTCAAAACGAGGAGGAGGCAAGAATGGAACCATGTGCGGATATAATCAGGATCGAAGAGGAGAAATGCGTATCATGCGGTGCGTGCAGCGACGAGTGCCCCGCCGGAATATTGACGATGGGCCCGAGCCTCGAGGGCGACAGGATCTTAGTATCGCGTGTTGAAAGCTGCACCCGATGCGGTCATTGCGTGGCCGTTTGTCCCAAGGGCGCCATCACGCACGCCGAGCTCGGGGCGACCGGGTTTCGTGAGATACCGGCGAGGGTCATAGGACATGACGATATGAGAGACCTCTTGATCTCGAGACGTTCGATCAGGGCCTTCAAGGAAAAACCGGTGCCCGAGGGAGCTCATCGAAGAGCTGATCGAGGTCGCCACCTACGCGGGGACGGCCTCGAACGGACAGACGGAAGGCTTTCTCGTGATCCGGAGTCGCCGGACCTTGGCCGAGTTGGAAAAGGCAGTTACGGATGCCGTATGGGAGCGATTGAAGCCCTTGGGCACATCGATGGGACGGCGATTCGCACAGATCAGATACGGGGAGGAAGTGGCAAGCCAGTCCATCCTATATTACGAGGCCCTTAAGGCCAGGCGTGACAGCGGCGGACTGGCAGGCATGGTCCTGCGCAACGCTCCGGTCGTCATTGCCGTTCACGGGAAAAGGAACAATCTCCTGGCCCGCGAGAACTGCGCCATCGCGACACGGAACATGGAGATGCTCGCGGAGACGTGGGGGCTCGGTACGTGCTGGGCGGGTTTTCTGCTCATCGCGGCGGGTCTGACTGACAAGATCGCCGGTTCCCTGGGTATTCCGCAGGATCGCAACATCTATAGCGCCATCATGCTGGGTTATCCTAAACACGCCTACATAAAGACTGTTCCCCGGGCAAAAAGAGAGGCCCGCTGGCTGTAAGGATAGGTGAGTCACTGCCAAGCCGGGAATAGTCGTTTCGTTGCTTTTCTTATCCACATCGGAAAAGGTTGACAAACTGACTCGGCGGGGGTAATAAATGAAAATGCCCGGAGAAGCAGTGTTACAGGCGTCAACACGGCCACGCTCCGTAATTCCTGTTGCCATCGCCTACGGCATCAACTGCCTTGCCATGGTGGCTTTGGGGGCGTACGGGATCGTACATGGTTTAATCGCTGTAGTGATCCTGCCGACGGCTGGGCTGATCGGAATCCTCGGCATAGTGATGCTTTTGCGGGGGAACAGATTCGGAACCGTTTGCACGGCAGCGACGTCAGGATTTCTTGGAGCATCGTTTTCTCTTTTCCTTCGCTCTCGTTATTGCCCTGCAGCATTCGTTATCCCCGTGACTCTCGTTTGCGTCATTTGTATTGGGACGTTCATCTTCACTCTGTTGCCCGCCACGCGGGCTTACGCATGCAGGCGATACTCCGCACCTCCCTTCAGTGCGGGAGTAGCCGCAGTGCTCTTCGCTGGCTTCATTTTCTGTCTGCTTACTCTCGCCGGTGGGATTAAGGAGCACATGACGGCATTCGTCGTGGCGGGCATCGTCGACGCCTGCATTTTGGCATGCGCCATGGCCGGCTTGGGGGTCTTCTTTATAAATAGGCGCGGATGGGGACTCAGCATAGTCCGTATCAATTTCATAATTTGGCTTTGCGACTCGATTACAAACCTTTTCGCTCGTCCGCATTCAACTGGAATGTTTATGGGGATTGTTATGTTTCTCTTTGGGATAGGCTGCGTCACGTGGACGACCCTCCCGTCGACAAGGAGCTACGTCGGACGTCTGCCCTCCGTGCAGGACTGAGAGTCTGGGCAAACTAGGAACGCGGTAGGCAGAGGCAAAGGGGTTAGGCCCTGACAGCGGACAATCGAGATGAAACTGCTAAGGGCAAGTCGTCAATATTTAAGCATTCCTCTATCTATGTCACCGTCAAGGGTGACCCCCTCTGCCCCTCTATTGGCCTAAAAGGATTGGAGCCTCATTTACAGCCCTGTCGTTTCGCGCGAGGCACTTCCGGCAGAGTTCAGGATAGAAAGTATTCCGCCCCTCCTGTAAGATCGGATCCGAACCTGAATGTGAATCCCTTGCTTTGACCATCCGGCCTATTCTCCCGGAGAGCCTGTCCCTTCCGCCTTTAATCCAAAATCAATAATCCAAAATCGTCTCTTTCCCCTTTCCACTCGCCCCTTCCGTTGGCTTTTAATCCAAAATCCAAAATCAATAATCCAAAATTGATTTTCCCCCCCCCTTTACCTACCCTTTACCCCCCATATACCCCCTCTTTACCCCCCCTCGGATGGGCCGCGACCGTTTGACGGACAGGCCCTTCATCTGAGAAAATTATAGGGAGCCCCACCGGATCGTCGGTCCGGATCAGGCAGGCTTGGATGGAGGGAAAAACATGATTTCTTCAGACTGTCCAAATTCGTCCAATTCGGTAAAGCTGACCGCCCGCAAGAAGCACGCCATACCCTTGGTAATGGCCGCGCGGAGCATCGAGGAAGGGTGCAGGACGGCAGGCATCACCCGGCAGACCTGGTACAACTGGATGAAGGATGAAGGGTTCGTAAACGAGGTGTACCGCCGCAGGGAAAGGGTGATCTCGGAAGCGCTCGACCGCTTGAGGACATCGGTGGCAGGAGCGGTCGAGGGGCTTGTTGACCTCGTCCACGCGGAGGAGAACAACATACGCCTCCGGGCCTGCGGGGAGGTTCTCGACTACTTCATGAAGGCCCGCGAGCTTGAGGAGATTGAGCGCAGGGTGGCCGTCCTCGAGCGGGTTGTCCTCAGGGAAGGGAGGCAGGGATCATGAGCATCAAGAAGCGCGTGGGAGATCTTGAAAGGGCACTCGATATCCACCCCTCCACAATGCCGAAGGCCGAAAAGATACAGGTCCTCCGGAAAGGTGAGTCGATGGAAGAGAGAAAGGAAGCCGTGATTGCGAGGTACGGCAGCGCGGGAGGAGTGACCTTCGCCAGGATCAAGGGCAGGGACGACTAGCCCACCCTGAGGTCGACGCGCTGCAACCCCCTAAGTCCGTTCTCCTGTGCACCTGCTTCAGCCATCCGTTCAATGCCGCCGAGCAGGTACGGATGGAGTGTGCGGGCCCGTGTCATGAGCCCCTCATCAGGAAAGAGACCGAATACGATAGGGGGCGTCTTGAACCGCCCTTCACGCGGCGCAGGCGGTCCGCCCCAGATCGGCCAACTGGGAGCATGCGTCGAAGAACCTCCTCTTGGCCTCCTCCTCGGATGACCCGTACAGCCTGATCTTTCCGATACCATCGAGGCTGCCGGTTATCTCGTATCCTTTCCCGGTCTTTCTGATGACAATAGGCTCGCTGATCTTCATGGCTCCACCCTCTCTCGTTTCAGGGCGCTTACCTCGGAGGCGCCCATTCGTTAATGAGAGTCAAATACAAAAAGTGTGCCGTCTTCCCGCGTCCTGCCGTCCGCTCTGTTTCTCCAGTCCTTAAAGTAACTTACGGGAATGGGAGAAGGGCAGTCGGTCAGTCGGGCACAGGGCGGTACTGTCAAAAAACAGGACTTAGTCCTGAAAACAAGACACTTCCGCCCTGCCTCAATCGTTCTACGTCTTGGACCGCTTTCCGTATCCCGGCTCGTCAGCGTAAGGCGGATAGTCAGGGTCATCGAGGAGGTTCGTCCGCCCTGACCCGTCCGGTTCGTCCAGGCTTTTCCCAATACGGCCGTTCCCGGCAGAAGCGAAGTCCTTCATGGCTTGCAGAAGAAAAGCGGCCCGCCCGGGAGTCAATGGAAAGGGCGATGACAGGGGGTTTGCGGGCCGGGAAGGACCGGCGCCGTAGGGAGGGAAGGAAGCAGGGTTGGAGCTGCCGGGGGCCGATTCGCCGAGGGCTGAAGAGACGCCGGGATAGAGGGACCCGTATCCGGGGGCCTGGTTGGTCTCTCCGGGGTAGGGACCGAGCGGATTGCTGCCGGGCACAGGGCTATTCGGGGCCATAGCCGGTCCGCCGATTGTGACGGGAGGAGTGGGGGCGCCGGCGAAGGCGCTGGGGTGAGCCAGAGGATTATAGGCACGTGGAGCCGCCAGGGCGCCGGGCAGGACCTTGGTAGCCGGGGGGCGAGCCGCCGGTGCTTGACCGGTCGCATTGGCCGGGGCTCTTCCGCCCGGCGTCCGAGGCACGGTCCTGGACTGGCCCTCACTACCGTATCGGGCGGAAGAAGCCTTTCCACCTCGTCGGGCAGAGGAGGGTCCTTACGGTCCCATAGGTATTTTCCTGAGTCCTTGTAGCCCTCTTCCCCGGGATCGTAGGTGAACTTCTCCCAGTTCGCTCCCTGTTTGTGTTTGATATAGAGGTACTCGTCGAGGCTCACCTCCTTTCTCCTTGTCTCGTCCAGTTTTCCGTAACGTTGCGTGTTTCGGTCTATATCATTGTAGATTGCCGCTATCTGGTCGGCGTCGCTCTCGCGGTGTCCGTGCGGGTTGCTCCGTTTAAACGTGTCCGCCATGTATCCGTAGAGGCCCTCCGCCGAGCTCGGGTGGTTCCTCTCTGCTCCCAGCTTCGTCTCGATCCAGGCGGCCTTCACCGCCCATCGGATCGCGCCGCCGGGGTAGCCGTGTTCCATGCCGTACTTGACGATCTCTTTGGCGATCGCCACTTGGCCCTTGATGGTGTCCTTTCGGGGATTGGCTGCCATCTCTCATTCCTCCTTCATTTTGTTTGTTTCCCTTGCGATCGTCTGCACGCGCGAAGATCGAATAGCGGATACTCGATTTCATCGTGGATGAACTTCAGCTTCTTGTTGATAAGGTCGTTGCTGAAGGCCGAGTAGGCAGGCGAGTTGAGCTCGTCACATATCACTTTCGGCGAACCGGTGCCGATGAGCGCGGCGAGCATGCCTTCGTCAGGCTCGCGCCCCGGCTCTGACTTTATCCAGTCGTCACGCCATTCCCTGTAATACGACAGGTAATACTTTTCCGATAGGGAATTGAAAATCGGGCGAAACCCCCACGGCCGGTAATCACGTTGGAAGGGGGACTTTAAGACCGGTCGGGACCCCCCCTGCTCAAAAGGGCTCCAGGTGTAGACCTTGAAGTACTCGGTAAGACCGCTTTCCGAAAGCTCGCGTAATATAACGGTCGACAGGAAGGATTGGCTCTTGGCGTCCCAAATCACGTTGGCGGGACTATCCGGGTCCTCGAGCTGTGCGACCAGAGCCCCGGCCTGGAAGATGAAGATGGTAGTCCGGTTGCCTTCATCGCTGCCGCAAAGAAGGGTATAGCGGGGATCGCGACTCGCCTTGTCCTTAGGGACGATTGCCTTTGGCGTCGGGAACTCATCGCATCCCGCCTGTGGCATATCTTCGAATCTGATCCTGGCCATGAGCTTGCCCTCGGGGGAATAGGTTTCTATCCTTCCCTGCATGTTACTTTCGGTGTCGTGGTAATCGCGATAGACGTACCGGTACCCATATTCGTCCACGGCCTGGTGGTGAGTCGCTCCCTTGATGGGGACCAGGACGTAAGGCCCATGATCCAGAGCAAAAGATGGGCCCATGAACACAAGGACGAAAAGAAGAACCAGACCTGCCCACCAGTATATCCTGTTCGATTTTGTACGTTCCGAGCAATCGATTGACATTTACTCACCTCCAACAATTCTTTAATGTGGCCGGGGGCTCAAGCGGGGTCTGTCTTTCCCTGCCCCCCCAAGGCCCGAATTTCCAGAGTCCAGTCAGGGCCGCTTCGGCCCTTTCCGTCGTTCGCATTGACGATAGGCTTCGCTTCCATGAATATCCTCCTTCGGTGAGCTTCAATGGGCGAAGAACTTCCAGAACAGTTCCGTCCATATGTACGACGCTCTTATGAAATAGAAATGATCGCCTATTCTCAAAACCGACAGGTTCTCTTGGACGGGTTCTGCGGCGGTCTTGTCTGTGGGGTCGTAAACAATCTCGTAGCCGTAGTCTTGGTATAACTCTCCCTCCCACTCTTGATACCTGTATCCGCTTTTGCGCACCTGTGCCTTTATATGGTGACAGCGGTCGTAAATGAAGAACTCGACGTAATCGCGGGAATGAAAAAGCGTTTTCCTGATCGGTGTAGTCACCGTCATTACAAACGACAAAGGGATGAATACCAATCCCGAAATCACGGGCAGGAGGACCGGAATAAGAACACAAATTGAGTATCGCAGTCCAAAGGCCAACATGCATGGACAGGCAAGAAGACAAGAAAACCAATAGAAGGTCATCACGATCGCAATCATCAATAGAAAGAAGTTGTTATAGATGAAGAACCAGTAGACAAACATCATAATCAACATTACGACTGAGGGCCACAGGGGGATTCTCTTCTTTTCTGTGGCTTCGGCGCCTGCTTCGTCCTCGTTCATGGTGCCCTCCTTCATCGCCGGCGTCCTAATCCTTAACGGAATCGGCGTCGACTTCCGGAAAGAGGCTTATTCTCGACCATCGAATACTGCGGAACTTCATCGCGTCGCCCCACGATTCATCCCTCCCCTGTTAGTAGCCTTCGTTGACGTCTACAGCATAGAGCTTCGTCTTTGCGTCCCATTTCCACACCGTTTCCTGGTCGTCCATGACAATTACTATGTCGTGCCATCCGTTCGTAGTGCTCGGAAGGATGCCGATTACCTTCTGGTCCTTCACGTCGCCGTCTCCGAGCCACAGGGTAAGGCCCTCCACGGGGAGGAGATAGGCTAATCCGCGCCCCTTAGTCCTGTAGGCGTTTGTATAGCATCCGAAATTACCGCAGGACCCGTGAATTAGCATGTGGGCGAATATCCCGGGGACACCGTCGCCGTTGAGGTCTGCAACGGCAATATACAGGAGACCACCACTTTTCAGGTCCTTCCGGTTGATCTTCTGATGCCTGACAACAAGCTCCCGTTCACGCTGGTGTTGAGTGGCCGAGAATACGAGCCACTTAACATTCTGAAGCTTCTTCTTTGCGGGGTGGTGTGTACCCTTGAGCGGCTTAATGGGCGCCCATGATTGTTGCCATAACTCGTACGTCGCGGGTATACCGGGGACTGCCAACCTCTTTTCGAGCTCCTCGCCGCCTTCGACCGTTCTGGGCAGGCCCTTGTCGCTTACTATCCTCTTCCCGCTCATGTCGAGAAACTCATTCCATACGTCGTTGTTGACCCAGTCCATCTATCCGACGCCAAGATAAAACCCGGCCTTTCCCCTCACACACTTCCAGTCTGAAGCGACCGCGTCGAGGCGGAGGGCGGTCTTTCCTCCACCGATGTCCCGCATTGCCGTCGCTCCCGATGTCTTGACCCTGACAGGAGCGCCTGTCGAGGGATTCCTGAACTCGAAGTGCTGTTCGTTGCAATCCCACACGTCCGTCGAGCCGGCGACACAGGTCGTCACCGCTTCTATTTTTGTGTCGCCGCAGGACATGGTCGTCGTATACCTGGTCAATTCCTCGGCATTGGTGACGCTTCCCGGATAGAGAAAAAAGCTCACGAACAGCATGAGCAATCCTACTGCCCCCCACATCGATCTTCTCTTGTTCACAGTGTCCTCCTTTCTTTTTGACTCTTCTATCCTCAACGGAAAGCCCTTCACTTTCCGGAAGACCTCTTCCACATCACGTATTGAAACGGCTGAAGCCTTCACGTCGCCGAGCCTTCGGCAGGGACTATCGGCGTCCGCCCTTCCCTCTCCTCTTTTTCTTTGCTCCGGCTGATCAGCCATTGGTCCAGCTCGTGGGCGAAGGCGCTCGGTCTTCCTCCGGGTGTCGTGTAGATGGGACAGCCATGGTCGCGCCGCCAGATTTGAACCGTGTCCCACGACACGTGCATGTAACTGCTTATCTCCTTGCGCCCTACGAGCCAGTTTTCAGCCATCTTATCACCCCTTAGGAACCCTGTCCATCCCTCTCGCGCTTGAAGTCCATGAAGGAACGCATGGAAATGAACCGCCTCGGCGCGGGGGCGGTGGTCCTGAACCTGAGCTCGTCCCCCGCCAGATACGGCTCTGCCCAGCCGCATATGTGGGGAACGTGCCAGCGGTCGACCCAGTAGCCGCACTCGCTCATGGAATAGCGGGCTTTCTGGTAGCGCTCGCGCTGCTCTTCGGTGAGCGCGGCCATCACCTTGGCTGCCGCGCCGTAGATCAGGGCCCGGTTGATCCTGGTGAATTCTTCAAGAAAGGCCTCGCCCACGACCTGCCGCCAGTCAACGATATAGCTCTCGCCTTCCATGTGACAGGGCCGGTTCATACCTTGCCCTCCAGGGCCAGCTCCCACTTCTCGCGGGGCCGGTCGGCGCCCGGATGAGGGGCGGCAATCGGCTTCTCTTCCCTGTTGAGCCAGTTAACGAAGCGCCTCCTCGTGGCCTTTTTCCCGTTCGTCTGGCACCAGGCGAGCATCCTGCCGAGGCAGCGGTCGATGTCAATCCCTTCGTAGGTTTTGTTCGACCGAAGGCCGGTAAGCCAGGTTTCGTCATCGACTCCCTGCGGTGCTTCAGCCGAGGTGACGAGGGGGAGGACTTTAAGGGGGGAATTCTGCTCCTGCTCCTGCTCCTGCTCCTGTTCCTGTCGGGCGCGCGTGTGCGGGCGTTGTGCGCCCGTGCCCGCGCTCGCACACGCGTGAGGCGATGCGCCCGGCAGTGCATCGAGGAAGGAAAGGGTCAAGTGGTGGCTGATGTCCCCGCTCAACGAAAGCCAGTGGTCCAGACACCTGAAAAAGAAGGGCGTCCTGGGTAGGTCAAAAATCAAGGCCAGCCACGTCTTCAATGCATGGGGACTCTCCGGCCCGTTCTCCGGGAGCCTCAGCGCATTGGGCAGGAAGACCAGGTTCGACCCGTCATCGCCGTACCAGGCCATGCCTTTGTCCGACACCTCCTTCATGGCCTTGGCAAGCCTCGCCTGCCCCATGCGCAGGGCGTCACCTATGGCCCCCGGTCCCTCGACATAGAGCAGGAAGGGGGTGGCCCTGTCGGAAGTGAGGTGATAAAGGAATAAAAGCTGTCCGTCGGCCGAAAGGGCACGGAACTTCTCGTCCGACCAGATCTTCGAGAGGACTTTGCGATACCTGCTCATAGGTCTCCACCCGGGCCCTCAAGTCCGGGGATGGCCAGGGGTGGAGCATGGGCTCCTCCCGGAGCTTTTCCGGTCTTTCAGACCCGTCTCGATCCAGTGTATGCGGGAGGCGGCCGAATTGTTTCTGTAATATTCACGATGGTAGAAACGGTATCGCGCTTCCTGACACGCCTTACTGCAGCAGTTGCTTCTGCTCGTCTTCTCGAAGAGCGCGCCGCACACCTGACACGGGATTAACCCCGGCGGCCGGGGCCTCCTCCTTCGGAGTCAGCGGGTGGGACCGGAAAAGAACGCTCCTTTCTTCCCTCCGGCGCACGTTTGCCAGGCGCCTCGAATTGTCGACACACTTGCAGCCGAATATGCCACCCGTTCCCTTCTCTCCGTAGCAAACCGGACAAAAGGAGCCGGGCCCTTCCGCGGAATGCGAAATGCCATGATTCACCATAAGCACCTCCCCTTATGGGGGCAGCTTGAAGTCGGGTAACCCTTTCCTCCACCGCCCCTCATCATTCATCCTTTTCATTACCATATAGTTATTTCGTCCTCGCTTTACCATTATGGTAATTTAATAGACTACCGTTGTCAAGTGAAAAATAACATTATGTTTATTTGACAGAAAAACGGCAGTGGTCGATAGTAGACGAATAATGAAGGAAAAAACGCTCGAGGAAATCATCCGGGAAAACCTTATCTTCTATCGCGAGAAATCGGGCATGAACCAATCACAGTTCGGCCTCGCCCTCGGCTACCCCGAAGAGAACGCCCAGTCACGCATCAGCAGGTACGAAACGGGCAACCGCTCTCCGAGCAAGCAGACCCTTCAAAAGATGGCAAAGGTATTGCATGTTACGGTAGAGCAGTTAACCATGCGTTTTCGCAACGTCGAGCCAGCGGTCCTCAGAACCGGGCGCGCCGTTCCCCTCATCTCCTGGGTTCAAGCAGGCCATTGGCACGAGCCAGAAGACCATTTCCGCCCAGGTGAGGGGGAAGGAGAGCCGGTGCCGTCCTCGACGAAAGACGAAAATGCCTTTGCTTTAAGGGTGATAGGAGACAGCATGGAACCGGAGTTCAAGGAGGGCGATATTGTCATAGTGAGCCCGAATAGCGAGCCGGTCACCGGCGACTTTGTCATAGCCAAGGTTGCCGGGGAGGTCACCTTCAAGCAGCTCCACATCTATCTCAACAAGCTGGTGCTCAAGCCGCTCAACGACGCCTACGAGCCGATCGAATTAGAAAGGACGGACGGGCTCGAGGTAAGGATCATCGGCAAGGTGGTCGAGAAGGTAAAAAGATACTGAGGGGAACTGATTTTTATAAAGCCTGCTGTTTTTTTCTTGACAACTTCGTGATACTGAGTATAACATAGAGAAACAATCTGATAAAACCAAACCATCCGCGAGGGTGGGACGGAAAGCGATGGGTCTCGGATAGTTGTATTGCGCCTTCTCCAGCAGACCGCCAAGCCGCCAGATACTAACCTGAAAACACGGAGGTTTGGTATGCGAAAAGGTCTATTTGTGCTTTTCCTGGCTCTTGTTCTTGCGGCTGCAGGAGCAATGGTCGGCTCCGCTCATGCCGACAATCTGATCACCAACGGTGATTTCAGCGGTAGCGTTACGCCTTACGGTATATCGCCTGACAATTACCCTGACGGTTGGACGCCTAACCCTAACAACTGGCCGGCTGCGGGGGGAGGAACAAGCCCGTGGAACTATCCGTACAATCATGTCGATTCCTCGAACGCTGTAAATGGCTTAAGCTCCCTCCCTGCAGGGACTGACTATGCATATATCTCAGCAATTACCAAGCAGATGGAATTGCCGGCATTTCCCAGACCGTGAGTACCGTGAGCGGCCAGCAGTACAGTCTTACCCTATATTGGGCTGAAAACGGGGCGAGTGATGGTAATCAGCTTGACATACTGTGGGACAACGCGGTAGTGGGCAACCTTTATGGAACATCGCCATCGGGTTGGGCACCGTATTCTTATACGGTCACTGGGACCGGGTCTGACACTCTTACGATAGAAGGGTACAACCAAGACGGATGGCAGTATTTCACCGATGTGTCCCTGACCGCGCCCAGTGCCGTTCCACTCCCCGGCGCGCTTCTTCTCTTCGGCCCCGGCCTCGCGGGCCTCGCGGTAGTGAGGAGAAGGTTCAAAAAGTAGTTTTCAATTTAACCGAACACCATGGGCAGGGTCGGAAATGGCCCTGCCCTTTTTTCTGACTTAAGGGCTCTCTCACCGCCTTCCCTACTATTGCTTCACCTGCCATGCCGGGTCTTCAACCCCCTGGTGTGCGCCTACGAATAACCGTCCCCCACCGCATAGAAAGTCCTAATAAAATCATGAGGTAGGAAACGTATCACCTAGGAATTGTGCTAGTCTATGTGTCTGGGCGGCGCGAAAAAAGACCCCTTCCCTCGAATCACTGAAAAAATTTTCCCCTATGATTAACAATTAGTGATTGACAATTCCCGTTCATCGTATTACCATAAAGATAATACAATGAACAATCCCATGCAGACCCACTACGAAAACGAGATGAACATTGCAGGCCGCACCATCCTCGTCCGTGCCACGATCCTTTCCATCCTCGACGACCGGGAAGAGGTGGAAATCACGAAGATCATTGACATCACCGTCAACGGCCGCATCCCCGGCCCCCGCCTCGCCCGCAAGGTAGAAGAAAGGCTCTACGGCGACGATGGGCTCTACGAGGAGCTGTGCATGGAGCAGCCCGGACAGGATCAGCTCATGCTCGAACGAGCGGAAAGGACCTACGACGCCGGACGCATCGAAAGGAGGATATAGAGATGAGCTTCGAAGAATGGCTTGAGACTGAAGACGGAAGGCTGGCAATGAGCGCGGTCCGGGACCACGTAAGCATGGTCTCCCGCGACATTATGGAGACGGCCCTCAAAGCAGTCTACCTCGCCGGCGCCCAGGCAGGAAGAAGAGAAATGATGCAATTGAATGGGGCTTGGCAATTGAATGGGGCTTGCGTCGCCCCCTCCGTGGGCAGAGCCCACGGAGCCTCCCCTTCATAAAAAGGAAGGACCGCCGCAGGCGCGCATTGCCTGGCCCCGTGCGAGTGCCGGATGGAGGCAACGACCCGGGCTCGCGGGGGGTTGCCGGGGCTCGCGGGGTGTCATGTGGGGCTTGCGTCGCCCCCTCCGTCCAGGCTTGCCCTCGCGGACCATCGCCAACGGCGAGAGCTTGGTCCGCGATAGGTTCTTGCCCTTTCTTCCAGAGCCCACGGAGCCTCCCCTTCATAAAAAGGAAGGACCGCCGCAGGCGCGCATTGCCTGGCCCCGTGCAACGGTTGGATAAGGGCAACTGCCGGGGCTCGCGGGCGGTTGCCGGAGCTCGCGTCGCCTCCGACCCGCTGCGCGGGTGCCCGCCGGCAAAGCCGGATCGAGCCTCCCTCAAAGCTTGCTCGTCGGAACGTAGCCCCCCGAATAGTCTTGGCCTCTTTTGCCCTTTGAGGAAGCGTCGCCGCAGGCGCGAGCAGCCTACTCAAAAATCTCGATGGGAGAGGGAAGAGCGCTCGTTTCACTCGCTCGGGAGCAAAGAATTGAGGTGATCTCTGCCCCAGGCGGTCTGCCCGTTGCGGCTTTGAAAACCTCCGGTACCCTTGTCCGGCCCTCACGATCACATCTCAAGCACCGGCGCCCTGGTACCAACACTTGTCACGGCGTTCCTTTCAAAGGCGGACGTGACGAAGAGCCCCTCTACACCTACAACTTGATACTTTCAGCCTTCCATATCCGGCAAGAAATGCCATTCGAAAGGCGCATGTTAAATTTTCTTCACGTTTCGGATTTTTCTTGACGTCAGGGGGGGTCGTGATACAAATAAAAACACAATGTGAAAAAGCCAAACCGTGGGCGACCACGGGACGGAAAGCCAACGGGTCTCAGTCAGTCAGCCCCCGCTATTCATCAGACAGACAGCCGAGCGGCCAGATAAAACACTATCTCACAGGAGGTCTGGTATCATGGTGAAGGCACTGGCAGCAACACTTCTCATTCTCACGGTATTATTCAGCTTCAACCCGGCTCATGCGGGTCTCCTGCCGCTCGTTAACAACGGCGGCAACCTCATATATGACCCCAACCTGAAGATCACCTGGTATGATCCCGTCCCTACAGCAATGAACTGGTATGATGCAACGAACTGGGCGGCTTCCCTGACGATTGGCGGCACCACGGCCGGTAGCTGGAGCCTCCCCACAACGGCTGGCACGCAGACTGGCTATACGGATGAAGGGCAGATGGGATACCTCTTCTGTGATGAGTCGGGAATACTAATACGACCGGTCTTGCCAATAAGGGTTTTTTTACGAACCTTCAGCCTTCCGTCTACTGGTATGCTACGGTGGTCGCGTGGTATACCCCCGCGGCGTGGGATTCCAGCTTCGTCAACGGTTACCAGGAGGACGACTCAAGGATCGGTGCTAGCTACTACGCGCTGGCGGTGCATCCCGGTGACGTTACCCCAGTCCCGATTCCCGGGGCGATCCTCCTTCTCGGTCCCGCCCTCGTCGGTCTTGCGGCAATAAGGAAAAGGTTCAACAAGTAGACGGTATTCGTCAAACATCGAGGGCAGGGTTAGAAAATGGCCCTGCCCTCATTTACTACCTTGAAGATTACCGGGTCGAAGCGTGTGCCTTTCGAGAGAATACCTTTTCGTTTGTTTCAGGAAGAAATGCGGCCGTCGAGCTGTCGCTGACCTCGATGCGGAATGGGCATGGAAAGAATCTTCTCTGAACACCCGGTGGCGCACCCGGTTGCCTTCGAATTTGACACGACCCTCGTCCGGTTATTCTCATCTGACCGATCGGTCGCCTCGTACGAAAGATTGTGAGAAATGGATGCTCTAATGCCAGGGTAACTCTCAACAGTCTGTCAATGCTTGACCCGCCTTGCCGCCGGCGCCACCCGGCGAAGCCGCGTACGACCTGCGGCCTCGGGGACCGCTACCCCTATTCAATTGTGCTAGTGTGTGCAACCTATGACGGCCGGAACCGCGGGCTGTGAAGATACGGTTCCCCGTGAGTGGACGGTCGCATGGTCGGGATCGATGAGGTGTGGATGCCCCGTGAGTATCGTAGACCGTAGCCGTACTTTGCGTACGGCGGAGCGTCACGAACTTAAGCAGGGCGCCGCCGGGAACCCGCTTGCGGGTGATGCGATTCCGGCCATGCGGCCGTCCACTCACCCCCCCCACCCCCCGGTACTATATTGCCCAAGTCGCCTCTGCCAGTTATAATTATAGTAGCTGAATGGTGTCCGGCGACTCCGGACAGATAGGAGGTAAGAATCATGGTTACCAATCATCTCTTTCGTAGTTTTGGCATAGGGGCATTGGTCTTCGGTGCTGCCTTGCTGCTCGGCTCGTGTTCGATCGCACCCATGCAGGCATATTCAGGACCTGCCCTGCCTGTGGAACAGACGGCTCTCATCACGAGCGGCTTCCACACCGACCTGATCTCGGTTGACGGGGTGAAGGTGCCCGGCACGAGCGCGGCCGTCCTTCCCGGACCGCACGCGGTCGTCATCAGACCTTCGGGCGACGTAATCTCACCTTACGGATATCGGCAAGATTACTTCTTCTTTTCCCTGGTCGACGGAACAGTGAATTTTACGCCCCAGGCGGGACACACCTACCGGGTTGAGGTTGTCGTCTCTAACGCGACTCCGGAGATGGCAGATCAGCACGGAAACGAATTTAAGGGCAATGTCGGTTATGGCCTCGGTGCGACCGGATTCGTCTGGAGAGGATATATCCAGGACCGGACAACAGAGACGAGAGTCGCCATGACCGATCCGCTGCCCTTGCAGGCAGAGCCCAGGGGCACCCGTAGCGGTGGAAGCGGCAATGCCTCTCCTCACTAAAGGAGCGATTGGTCGCCCGTAACCGGGACTCAACCCCGAAAGCCTTAACCGAGCCGCGCGAAACCCGCACGGGTGACGCGCGGCGAGCTGGCGAGCTTTCCGAAAGCGCGGAGCTCACCGGCTGACCCTTCTCTATTTTCCGCAAAAAATGTCGGTCATCCTCATCCCGAAGGGGCTGGACGTCTTATATTAAGATATGCCACTTGGAGGAGGCTGCTCATGAGTCAGGGGAATACGCGGTTGCTCGGACCGGTAGCGTCGGTTTTCGTCTTTACTGCTTCACTCTTTTTATCCGGGACGGTGTCCGCAGCCCCCGATGTGACGACGGCAATCGTCGAGATAGCCAAGAAGAACATCCCCGCAGT
The DNA here is from genome assembly GCA_963750015.1 of uncultured delta proteobacterium. Lineage (GTDB taxonomy): Bacteria > Desulfobacterota > Syntrophorhabdia > Syntrophorhabdales > WCHB1-27 > CAVVNC01. Next base: position 30,337 of record CAVVPU010000157.1, read on the forward strand.
TGCCCACGTGGAGGTCACGGAACGAAAGGAGGTGCCGAACCCTCTCTTGCCCTTCCAGAAGGACCCGCTCTTCCGCCACTTCTTCGGCAACCGCAAGCAGCCCAAGGAATTTCAGCAGGAAGTGCGGGGACTGGGATCGGGGATGATCATGGACTCCAGGGGCCACATTCTGACGAGTTACCACGTGGTCGACGGGGCGAGCAAGATCGACGTGCAACTCTCGAGCGGCAGCAGGTATCCGGCCAAAGTGGTCGGCGGCGACCCCAAAACGGACGTCGCCGTCATCATAATCGATGCGAAAGAACCTCTGCCCAGCGTCGTTTTTGGAGACTCGGACAAGCTCGAGGTCGGGGAGTGGGTGGTCGCCATCGGCCATCCCCGAGGCCTCGATCAAACCGTCACCCAGGGTATCATCAGCGCCAAACACCGGCAGGGTATATTGGACCCCACGAGCTATCAGGACTTCCTTCAGACCGATGCACCCATCAATCCGGGAAACAGCGGAGGCCCCTTGCTCAATCTCAAGGGCGAGGTCATCGGCATAAATACGGCGATTGCGACCGAATCGGGGGGCTCCGAGGGGATTGGCTTCGCCGTGCCGAGCAATATCGCCCTCCACATTGCCCGGACCCTGATCGCCTACGGCAAGGTCGAGCGCGGGTGGCTCGGAGTGGCGATTGAGGCACTGACCCCTGCCAAAGCGGCTTCCCTTAGACTGCCGCCGGGCACACAGGGCGTCGTCGTGGCCCAGGTCACCAAAGGAGGTCCGGCTGAAACGGGGGGAATCAAAAGCGGCGACATAATCGTGGCCTTCCAGGGCAAGCCCGTAAGCGACCCCGCAAACCTCCAGAACGTCGTAAGCATGACCCCTATAGGCAGCCAACTGAAAGTGACTATAATCAGGGACGGGAAGCGCCAGGAACTGACCGTGAAGATCGGTGACCTGAAGGAACAGGACAGGATACTCGCCGCTGCGGTTAAGGAGCGGCTGGGCGCCCAGTTCCGGAGCGTCAGCCAGAAAGAAGCGGCGGCCCTGAGTATGGACGAGCCCCGGGGCGTGGTAATCACCACTATCGATCCTAAGGGCCCCCTTGCCCAGGCAGGCTTCGAGGTGGGAGACGTGATCATCCAAATCGAGGGGGAGACGATAATGGGGCCGGAAGCCCTGGCAGACCTGGTTTCGATGCTACCCGCCGGCAAGAAGATATCGGTGCTCGCCGCAGATCTAAAGAAGAAGACGGCAGGGACCATAGAGGTGACGATAAAATAGGGGTTAAGAGAGGACTAAAAGAGCGGGAGGAGCGAGAGAGACGAGAGACAAATGCGGGCACGAGGTGTGGCCGGTCGGCACGGGTCGCCGTATCTTTATTGTCCGCGGCTCCGGCCTTCATCGGATGCACACACCAGCACCAACTGAATAAGAGCGGCGTGCAATTACTGGGGCTCGCGTCGCCCCCTCGACCGGCATAAGCCGGATCGAGCCTCCCCTTCATAAAAAGGAAGAACCGCCGCAGGCGCGTACTGCCCGTTCCCGGGAGGGCGTGGTCAGGCCGCCAAAGGCAAAGCGATGGTGGGATTTTTGTTTCCCTCGCCCTCGGTGAGGGGAGAGGGTGGGGTGAGGATGGGCGGTCGTTCATTTGCCCCTAACTTTCGCGATTCGAGTTTCGAGCTTCGCGATTTCTTTCTCGGGCGATCGAGTAGGCTGGGGCCTCACGGCCCCGGCCTCTCACACCACCGTACGTGCCGTTCGGCATACGGCGGTTCATGAAAGCCTGTTAAAACTCCGATACCTCGCAAGGAAGCTCACGAGTCCCTGTTGTGCAAACCACTTGACCGGCACTGCTGCGTTCATATGGGAGGCGCCGGCGTTCCACCACGGCCCGCGTCCATTATAGGCGGAAGCATGGGCACGAACTCGTTCGATGCCTCGCTCCATTAACTTCTTTGCGCGGGTCCGCGGCCTCTTCCATTGCCGCCATAGGATGCAGCGCAGCTTCCGTCGGAGCCATTCGTCGAGTAGCTCGAAGGTTATCTTTACCTCCGCCTGTTTGAAGTACTCCGTCCAGCCGATAATGAGGGGTGAGAGGTCGATGATCACCCGACCCACGGCCCGACCCCGGCCTTTGCGGAGTAGCTCTCTGATATGGCCCTTCAGTCGCTTTACCGATTCGGGGGCTACCTTCAGACGGGGCTTCTTGTGCCACGTCATCGAGTAGCCAAGGAACTTCCTCACCCACGGGCGATCTACCGCACTCTTTTCCCGGTTCACCTTCAGGCGTAGCCGCTTCCCTAAGAATCGGGTTAGCGAAGCCATCACCCGCTCCCCTGCCTTTGTTGATCTTACATGGATGTTGCAGTCATCGGCATAGCGGCAGAAGCGGTGCCCCCGCCGTTCCAGCTCCTTGTCGAGATCGTCGAGCAGGATGTTGGAGAGAAGCGGAGAGAGTGGCGATCCCTGCGGTGTGCGCCCGGACGACCCTCTCAGTCATGATGCCGGACGTGATGAAGGCCCGGATCAGTTTGAGGAGCCGTTTGTCCCTGACCCGCCGGGCCACGCGTGCCATGAGCATGTCATGGTTGACGGTGTCGAAGAACTTTTCCAGGTCGATGTCCACCACACAGCGAAAGCCCTCTTCCACGTGGCACCGGGCCTTCCGCACCGCGTCATGGGCGCTTCGTCCGGGCCGGAAGCCGTAGGAGGAGTCACTGAAGTGGGGATCGAAGAGAGGGGTGAGCACCTGGAGGATTGCCTGTTGGATGAATCGGTCGAGGACGGTCGGGATGCCGAGAGAGCGCACTCCCTTTCCTCCCGGCTTCGGGATATCTACCCTTCGTACCGGTTGGGGGACGTACGTCCCCGAAATGAGGTGTTCCTTGATGCGCGACCAGTGTTCCTTCAGGCAGGGCTTGAGGTCGTCGACGGTGACTCCGTCGACACCCGGTGTCCCCTTGTTGGCCCGCACCCTGTGGTATGCCTTTACCAGATTCTCACGCCGCAGCACCTCCTCGACGAGCATCGTCGTCTCCGGTCGGGATGTCTCCTCCACCGCTGCGGACGTTTGACGTTCCCTCCCCGTATTCGGAGAGGTTCCGCCTCTCCCCTTCCGGGAGTCCTCGGACATCTCAGTCCTCTTGCCTGCGCCTGCCTCGTCCGTCAAGGTCTCGGTCCCTCACCGCTCTTTCATGTTCGGGCCTTCCCCTCCTGCGCGGGGTACTATGCCCTCTGCTGACTTCTGTCCGTCCCTCCTCCCGTCTCATAACGGGAGTAGCCCCTACGGGCAGGCGGACAGACCTCCCCGGGTATTGCGCACCTGCGTTCCTCCCATGTACCCGTCGCATCTACATCCATTCCTTCCGGATGGCTATTGGGCTTTCGGCTTTTCGGTTCCTTTGCCCAGGGATGGATGCCTTTTATGCGCTTCGTGTACCTCGGGCCGGGAGTTTGCGTACCGCTTCCTTCAGACCCCACCTCACGATGGTAGCCCTTGCGGTTCGGCTCATGGTTCCCGCCATCAGGGTCCATAGAGGACTTTCACCTCATACGCAGGTGCGCCCTGCCGG
>CAVVPU010000158.1:0-7055 GCA_963750015.1 uncultured delta proteobacterium
GGGGGGAATTCTGCTCCTGTTCCTGCTCCTGTTCCTGTCGGGCGCGCGTGTGCGGGCGTTGTGCGCCCGTGCCCGCGCTCGCACACGCGTGAGGCGATGCGCCCGGCAGTGCATCGAGGAAGGAAAGGGTCAAGTGGTGGCTGATGTCCCCGCTCAACGAAAGCCAGTGGTCCAGACACCTGAAAAAGAAGGGCGTCCTGGGTAGGTCAAAAATCAAGGCCAGCCACGTCTTCAATGCATGGGGACTCTCCGGCCCGTTCTCCGGGAGCCTCAGCGCATTGGGCAGGAAGACCAGGTTCGACCCGTCGTCGCCGTACCAGGCCATGCCCTTGTCAGACACCTCCTTCATGACCTTGGCAAGCCTCGGGGGCCCCATGCGCAAGGCGTCGCCTATGGCCCCCGGTCCCTCGACATAGAGGAGAAAGGGGGTGGCCCTGTCGGAAGTGAGGTGGTAGAGGAACAAAAGCTGCCCGTCGGGCGAGAGGGCGCGGAACTTCTCGTCCGACCAGATCTTCGAGAGGACTTTGCGATACCTGCTCATAAGTCACCACCCTTACCCTCAAGTCCGGGGATGGCCGGGGCCGGAGCCATGCTGCTCCCTGGACTCTTCCGGTCTTTCAGACCCGCCTCGGGCCCGTGCGTGCGGGAGGCTGCCGGGTTATTTCTGTAATATTCACGATGGTAGAAACGGTATCTCGCTTCCTGACACGCCTTGCTGCAGCAGTTGCTTCTGCTCGTCTTCTCGAAGAGCGCGCCGCACACCTGGCAAGGGATTAACCCCGCGGCCTGGGTGTCCTCTTTCGGAGTCGGCGGGTGGGACCGGAAAAGAACGCTTCGCTCTTCCCTCCTGCGCCGTTTTGCCAGGCGCCTCGAATTATCGGCGCACTTGCAGCCGAATATGCCGCCTATTCCCTTCTCTCCATAGCAGACCGGACAGAAGGAGCCGGGGCCCTTCGCTGGGTACGAAACGCCGTGATTTACCATAAGCACCTCCTTTTATGGGGGCAGTTTGAAGTCCGGAAGCACTTTCCCTCACCGCCCCTGGTCATTCAACTTGTGGATTCCCTGCGGCAAGCTGCAGGGAACATTTTCTTACGCGCGCAATTAATGGGGCTTGCGTCGCCCCCTCTACGGGCATCAGCCCGTAGAGACTCCCCCTCAAAGACTCGCTTCGCTCGTTGCCTTGGATACCCTGCTGCAAGCAGCAGGATATCCAAGGCTTTTTCCCCTTTTTATCGTTCATTCTTAATTACCATTTGGTTACTTTGCCATCACTTTACCATTATGGTAATTAAACGATACGCCCTTGTCAAGTAAAAAAATAACATAATGTACATTTGACACAGAAACAGCAGTAGTCGATAGTAGACGAATAATGAAAGAAAAGACCCTCGAGGAAATCATCCGGGAGAACCTTATCTTCTATCGCGAAAAGTCGGGCATGAACCAATCGCAGTTCGGCCTCGCCCTCGGTTACCCCGAAGAGAACGCCCAGTCACGCATCAGCAGGTATGAAACGGGGAACCGCTCTCCGAGCAAGCAGACCCTCCAGAAGATGGCAAAGGTATTGCAAGTTACGGTAGAGCAGTTAACGATGCGTTTTCGCAACGTCGAGCCAGCGGTCTTAAGAACCGGGCGCGCCGTTCCCCTCATCTCCTGGGTTCAAGCAGGCCATTGGCACGAGCCAGAAGACCATTTCCGCCCAGGTGAGGGGGAAGGAGAGCCGGTGCCGTCCTCGACGAAAGACGAAAATGCCTTTGCTTTAAGGGTGATAGGAGACAGCATGGAACCGGAGTTCAAGGAGGGCGATATTGTCATAGTGAGCCCGAATAGCGAGCCGGTCACCGGCGACTTCGTCATCGCCAAGGTTGCCGGAGAGGTCACCTTCAAGCAGCTCCACATCTATCTCAACAAGCTCGTGCTCAAGCCGCTTAACGACGCCTACGAGCCGATCGAAATAGAAAGGATGGACGGCCTCGAGGTAAGGATCATCGGCAAGGTGATCGAGAAGGTAAAAAGGTACTAAGAGTCCCCGAGCGATCCCTGAATGCCCTGCCCCACCACCTTAAAAGTCTTTATAAAATCATCAGGTAGCAAACGTACCCCCTAGCAATTGTGCTAGTCTACGGGTCCGGACGGCGCGAAAGAAGACCCTTTCTCTCCATTCACTGAAAAATTTTTCCTCTATAATTAACAATTAGTGATTGACAATTCCCGTTTATCATATTACCATACAGGTAATATGATAAATGATCCCCTGGAGACCCGCTACGAAAACGAGATCAATATCGCAGGCCGCACTATCCTCGTCCGTGCCACGATCCTTTCCATCCTCGACGACCGGGAAGAGGTGGAGATCACGAAGATCATTGACATCACCGTCAACGGCCGCATCCCCAGCCTCCGCCTCGCCCGCAAGGTAGAAGAAGCGCTCTACGGCGACGACGGGGTTTACGAAGAGCTGTGCATGAGGCAGCCCGGGCAGGATCAGCTCATGCTCGAGCGGGCGGAAAGGGTCTACGACGCCAAACGCATCGAAAGGAGGGCTTAAAGATGAGCTTCGAAGAATGGCTTGAGACCGAAGACGGAAGGCTGGCAATGAGCGCGGTCCGCGACCACGTAAGTATGGTCTCCCGTGACATTATGGAGACGGCCCTCAAAGCCGTGTACCTCGCCGGGGCCCAGGCAGGAAGAAGAGAAATGCTCCACCGGGAACTGTGCAATTAATGGGGCTCGCGTCGCCCCCTCCGCGGGCAAAGCCCGCGGAGCCTCCCCTTCATAAAAAGGAAGGACCGCCGCAGGCGCGCAGTGCCTACTTCACGTGAAACTACCTCATGGGGGTAGTTGTTGGGGGCTCGCGGACCGCTTTAATGGGGCTCGCGTCGCCCCCTCTATCCAGGCTTGCCCTCGCGGACCATCGCCAACGGCGAGAGCTTGGTCCGCGATAGGTTTTTGCCCTTTCTTACAAAGCTCGCAGAGACTCCCCCTCATAAAAAGGAAGGACCGCCGCAGGCGCGCAGTGCCTGGCCCCGTGCAACGGTTGGATGGGGGCAACGGCCGGGGCTCGCGGGGTGTCATGTGGGGCTTGCCCTCGTGGACCATCGAGGCGGACATGACGAAGATCCCCTCTACATCCACAAGTCCTCGCCTGCGCGTCTCTCGGGCGAGTGAGGAACGCCGGTTGAAGGTGAGAGCAAGCTAGTTTTTCAAAAACCTGCGTTTTAGACCCGACTTTAATTCATGTCCGTATTACATAATAAACATAATATGAAAACCCAAATCATCTCCGAGGGAAGAACGAAGAGACAGCGGGTCTCGAGCAATACAGCCTGGATGCCGCAAACAGCCGTTTTCTTTTTTTCACAGACCGAGTGTGAAGCTCATCAGGAGGAACCCATGAAAAAATCAGTAACACTCTTGTTGGCCCTGGCAGCATCCATCATTGGCGCTTTTGTCCTGTGCCCGGCAGTGTACGCCGCGGATACGATCAAGATCGGGATCGTCGACAGTTATTCCGGTCCTTCTGCGGGTTTTGCCCGTGATGTGCTCGACGGTTTTAAGATGGTGGTCAATGAGATTAATGCAAAGGGTGGGATCAGGGGAAGGAGAATCGAATTTGCCACGAGAGACGACAAATTCCAACCCGATCTGGATCTCAGCGCGGCGAAAGAGTTTCTTTACAAAGAGAAGGTAGACATCCTCATGGGTACCATCAACAGCGCCGGCGCCCTTGCCGTATCCGATCTTGCAAAGAAGGAGAAAGTCCCTTTTCTTTGCTCTAATTCCCGTTCGGACAAGATCACGGGGGAGGATGGCAATCATTATACCTTCGGCATATGCGAGAATACGATTATGGCGGGCAGGGCCGCTGCGGTTGCCCTCGCCAGGAAACCCTATACCAAGTACTGGATCGCGGGGGACGACTATGAATACGGCCATGCCATAGCCGACTCTACCTGGAACAACCTGAAGGCGCGTAAGCCCGATGTCCAGCTAATGGGCCAGACATGGTGGAAGGTGGGGGAGTCGGATTATGTGCCCTACATCACAGCCATCCTGGCTGCGAAGCCCGATTTCCTGATCGCCGCCGTGGGGGGCTCCGATATGATCAGCTTTGCAAAGGCGTCGAAGCAAACAGGTTTCGCGAAAACGACACCCATGGTCGACCATACGCTTATCGATCCCGGTATTTTAGGACCTCTCGGCATGGAAGCCCCCGAGGGGGTCTACTCGACGGTCCCCTATTTGTATTACTACCCCGAGACACCGGCCAATAAGGCCTTTGCCGAGGATTTCAAGAAGACCTACGGCAGATACCCCATGATGTTCGCCCTCTTCGGTTATGCGGCGGGGAAGCTCGTTGAGAAGGGCTACGAGAAGGCCGGTTCCTTCGACAAAGAAAAGTTCATTACGGCCCTCGAGGGTCTTATGATCGACAGCCCGGTGGGCAAAATCGAAATGCGGGCGTGCGACCATCAGCTTCAGTTGCCTATGCTCTTCGGGGTGACAAAAAAGGACCCCAAAATCCCCGATCATCTCGTTGCAGGCGATCTCGTGACCGTACCGTACAACGAGTATATGCCGTCTTGCGAGGAGGTATTGAAGACACGTAAGAAGTAGGGACGGTGGGGGATTCCCGGCATAGCGTCAAAGCTTGATCGAGTAAGAAACGGAGTGGAGGATGAGAAGGTCGTCTGTCGTTATTCTGGTTACCATCCTTTGCGCATGGGTGACCGTCTGCTTCACCCTGACGGCATCCGCACAAACGTCGCCTTCAACGCGCCAGAGTGCGAAGGGACCGTCCAATTCGGCCGTGCCTTCTAAGTCTACCGGCAGCTCAAAGCCGACAGCTGCCGTCACCCCTGTAAGGGGAGGCGTCCTGAAATGCATCAGAGGTGAGTTTCCCAAGGTGCTCGGCTATGTGCCGGAGTTCGGGGTAATCGATTACGTATTCGCAGCCCCCATGATAGAAAGACTGGTCGACTGGGACGAGAAGGGTAATCTCATCGGTCAGCTCGCCGAATCCTGGAAAGGAGATCCGAAAAACAAAACCCTCACATGGCATCTGCGAAAGGGAGTCAAGTTCCACGATGGCAGGCCTTTCGATGCGGAGGCTCTCAAGTGGAACTTTCAGTTGCAGATTGACACGGGGAAGCTCACGGACGGCGAGTTCGTCAAATCCCTGGAGGTCGTGAACGAGAATACCCTCACCATGCACCTCACGGAGTATTCGAACATGGCGCCCCTTAACTACGGATGGGCCTCGCAGATATCGCCCACGGCGTTCAAAGAGCACGGCGGAAAGGAATGGGCCCGTTTGCATCCCGTCGGCACGGGTCCCTTCAGGCTCGACCATTTTGAGCGCGACACATCCATCAGGTACGTGAAGAACGAGAATTACTGGCGCAAAGGGTACCCCCTGCTCGACGCCATAGAGGTCCGCTTTATCCCGGACCCCACGGTAGCCGAGATGATGATGGAGCAGAAACAAGCCGACATGTGGCTCGAAGTGCTGCCGACCATAAAGAATGCGGTCGATCTCGAGCGGAAAGGCTTCAAGGTCAACTGGGGTCCTGGCGGCATCTGGTCTCTCGCGCCCAACTCGAGCAATACCAAGTCTCCCTTCAACAACAAGAAGGTGCGCGAGGCAATCGAATACGCCATCGACCGGCCGGCCCTGGCGAAGGCGATCGGGTACGGCAGGTTTGAGCCGGCCTCGCAGATCGCGGCCTCAGGCTCAAAGGGCTATGTCCAGGGTTACAATCCCCGTCCGTATAATCCGGAGAAAGCCAAGAAGCTGCTCGCGGAAGCAGGCTTTCCCAACGGCTTCGCGACCAAACTGCTCGCATTGGACACCCAGCGTGATACCGCAGGCGCTGTCCAGGCTTATCTCGCCGCGGTCGGCATCAGGGTTGACCTCGATATCGCCGATATGGGCAGATACTACGCGTCGGTCTACGGGCCTCAGGGATGGAGCGACCTTGCCCTCGTGTGGGCAGGAATAAATCCGGATGCAACGGACCTGTTTGTCCATTGGGGGCCCAGACCCATGACCTTCCGCTTCGGCCAAGTCCTCAAGTCTCCGGAGTACCTCGCCCTCTGCGACAAGGCACTGCATACGTACGATGAAGCGGGTGCGACGAGGGCACTCCGGCAGGTCGTGAAACAGGCGGGTGAGGACGCCATGATCGTTCCTCTCGTCAGGTCCGTTCAGGCGGCTGTGATGCAACCATACGTCCACAGCGACTACATGAAGATACACCGCCAGACCGGAAACGTCGTCTATCGGGATTGGATGGAGAGCCATAAATAGGGCGGACGGGACGATTCAATCCCCACCTCCTGTCGAGCCACTGGGCGAAAAAGGCTCGTGCCATCCGGCCCGGCATTGATGTGACATCGCGCGTCTTCAGTAGAAAAAACGCCTGAGAAGATTGTAGCAAAGCGTTGGTGCTCTCTTTTTTTCTTGCACATTCATGAGAAAAAGTTAAATCATATAGAAATCCACTCAAGGAGGGGTCCATGGCAAAGAAAGTGGAAGCAAAGGCAGCAGCAAAGGCTCCGGCGAAGAAGACAGCCAAGACAGCAGCAAAGCCCGCCACCGCGAAGAAGAAGTAATCCGGGTATGGTTCACCCCCTGCCCACGCAGGGGGTGAACCGCCTTACCGTCGGTCGTCCCCGCCGCGAAATTCTCCTGGTCTACGGTTCTTTTGGGCGTAAACCAAAAGGCCGCTTCCACTCACCCCCCCTACATGTATTGCCCAAATCCCCCTGGCCAGTTATAATATAGTAGCTGAATGGTGTCCGGCAACTCCGGACAGATAGGAGGTAAGAATCATGGTTACCAATCATCTCTTTCGTAGTTTCGGGATAGGGGCACTCGTCTTCGGTGCTGCCTTGCTGCTCGGCTCGTGTTCGAGCGCACCCATGCAGGCGTATTCAGGACCTGCCCTGCCCATGGAACAGACAACTCTCATCACGAGCGGCTTCCATACCGACCTGATCTCGGTTGACGGGGTGAAGGTGCCGGGCACGAGCGCGGCCGTCCTTCCCGG
>CAVVPU010000159.1:0-6477 GCA_963750015.1 uncultured delta proteobacterium
GTTTAGCGCAATTGACGGGGCTTGCAATTAATGGGGCTCGCGTCGCCCCCTCGACCGGCAAAGCCGGCCGAGCCTCCCCTTCATAAAAAGGAAGAACCGCCGCAGGCGCGCCCGGCCTCTGCCCGCTTTGCTGATGCCCGACCGCCAAAGCCTCCGACCCGCTTTGCGGGTGCCCCGGCCTCCCTCAAAGCTTGCTCGTCGGGACGTAGTCCCGAATGGTTTTGGCCTCTTTTGCCCTTTGAGGAAGAACCGCCGCAGGCGCGCCCGGCCTCTGCCCGCTTTGCTGATGCCCGACCGCCAAAGCCTCAGACCCGCTTCGCGTGTGCCCCGGGTGAGACGAAAAGGGGCGGACTCTTCCCCCGCCCCTTTTCTGTATTTGCTTTCTCGTTAGAGGGCTTCGGCCCTCTTTTTTCCACCCGCTTCTCCACCCGAAATCGCACCCTTTTCGGCCACGTCGGGAAAGATTGCCCGGGCGATACGCGCTAGTACCTCTTGACGGGCGCTTCGTCCTCATCCCCCGAAGCAGCAGGCTTCCCTGCTCCCACCAGGACGTTGCCGTCCGTGTCGACTGAGGGGGAGAGCTTCTTGAATATCTCCGGCGTCATCCCCGGCACCTTCATCAAATCATCGGGGCTCGACAGAGACCCATTGCTCGCCTTATATGCCACGATCGCCTTGGCCAGCTCCGGCGTCATCCCCGGGACCTGCGCAAGCTGTTCCGGCGTTGCGATATTCACGTTGACTTTGCCCGTCTGGGCGCTCGCGGTAGAAGAAAAGGCGAGAACGAGACCGAGCATCAGGAAAGCAAGAAGCGCGACCATCGATCCTTTGTGGTTCATCATGAAAAACCTCCTCGACAATATACTTTGCTACTTTTGGTTCTTGGCTGCAGCCTCTTCGTAAATCGCCCTGAAATCGGGACAACCAGGGTTGATCTTGCCCTGCGGCGTCAGATCCTTGCCCTGGAGGCCGGGGAAGTCCTTGCCATAACGATAAGCCCGGTGCACCCAAAAGTCGGGTGAAAAGTCCTCACGGGTACAGAACACCTTATTCTTGTCACCGATGGGGTTTTCGAATTCCCAGACTATCTGCTTGTCAGGAGTCACCTCGAAGACATGCCCCTGATGGGTCGAAGCGACGAGGTAATTGCCGTTGGGCAGCTTCTGGGCACCGCCCTGGAAGGGGGTATAGAAGCTGTTGGCCTGGCTCGGGGCGCCGTTGGACGCGAACTGCCACACGATCTTACCTGTCTTGGGGTCCATCTCGACGACCCGGGAATAGTTGCCTGAAGGCCGTGAGGTGCCGTTGTCGAAGAGCGAGATGTTGCCGTTGGGCAGCATCTGCACGCAGTGTTCGCCGAAAAGAATCTGATCGCCATCGTCCGAATACCCGGCCGGGGCCCGACCCGCGCCGTGAGTAGTGGGGTTCCCCCACCGGTACACGATTTTCCCGGTCTTCTTGTCGATGATGAAGAACTCGGAGAAGTTGCGCGAGTTGAAGATCACCTGGTCCTTCTCCGGCAGGTATTGGACCGTGTTGCCGTGGGTCCAGTCGGGACCCGACATTATGTCGCCCTGGCCTGCCAGGTTCACAGGCAGGACGTAGTTAATGTTGATCTCGTCAGCCTTGTTGCCTATATGGTCCCACACATGCCATTCCCAGACCACCTTTCCGTCTTTGTCAACCTCCTGAATCATATCGGACCAAATGCCCTGGACCGCCTGTTTCTTGGGGTCCATGCCGGAAATGGCGCCGTTCGGGTAAATGGTCTTCGGATCGCGTCCTTTGGAGATAGCCTCTGTCCAGCTGTGCTGTTCCCAGGCAAGGAGCAGGGTGTCGCCATTCGGCATGCGGTCGAAGGCGTGGTGATGGATTCCTTTGGGGCTGTTGAGCTTGTATTCCCAGACGACTTTGTTATCCCATGACAATTCCTGGAGCAAACCCGCCGAACCACCGAAATAGACGGCCAGTCTCTCGCTCTCGGGGAGCATGGCTCCGCGAAGAACGTTCCCGTTGGGCAACAGCACCGCGTATTCGTCGTTTATGTACGGCGTCTCCCATTTGTGGACGACGTTCCCGCCGTTGTCTATCAGGTAGATGTTGGTGCCTCCGTTCGGTCCATAGAGTGTGTACCCGTCGTAAGACTTTGCCTTGTCCCACTTGATGACGCCGGTGGGGCCCAGGAAAGTCTCATAAGCGCCCGCATTGGACCAGGCAAAGAGCGCCAGACCCACTAGAAGAAAACAAGAAAACCTTTTCCAGCCCATAAACCCTCCTCCTCTTGAGATTTACACACTATCGATTGTGGCTGCTTCGCGCGAAAAAATGGTATGGCTGAAGAATTGTCAGCAAGGGGCATGCCACCCGCGAAAAGGCGCTCCCTTTCGAAACTGAAAAGTGTGACTTAAAGAAGCGGTTTTCAAGGCCCTAACGAAACCGCGGTAAAACGTCCGCTTTTAACCAACCCTTGTCCGCCTTCGATTCCCACCTTTCGCCGTCATGAAAGAAAGGGATGTATCGACTACTTTACAGTTGTGAACCGCATGAGACAGTCGATGATGGTCGAGACGGGCGACCCCTTTAGTATCTCGGCAAACATGACTCGTAGCAGACTTATCCGGCTTAAATGGGCAAGCAACATGCCTGGGGCGCTGGAAATTTCGGGCGGCTTCTAAGTATTCGATATCTCAGCCGGGCCGGTTGGAGAATGAGACACCCTCGGGCATCGCGTGTGAAAACCACTTTACACCTGTCACCGGGGCTGCACAGACCACCGCAACCCATGGTGACTAATTCCTCTATGCAGAATCTTCGCCGGCGTTGGAGCCCAATAGGAACGTGCCAAAGACGCTTTTGCCGGATTTTCGTTGAGGTTTCCCAATCAAGAGGGTAAAATCGGAGAAAATGTGTAATGACCATAAAGAAAGATGTTTGGTTTCATTGGCCTTGTACCGAATGGCGACCCCGCTGTCTACTGTAATGGCTCAGGGGATCGAAGACGGGCTCACCGTTCAAGGGACCCGGGCATGACCGGGCCGCGGACACCGCGCGTGGGACTTGCACTCGGTAGCGGCTCCGCGCGCGGCTGGGCGCACATAGGCGTCATCCGCGAACTGGAGAAAGCAGGTATTCGTCCAGATATCGTGTGCGGAACATCAATCGGCGCGTTGGTCGGCGCCGCCTACGCGGCAGGTGAGCTGGATTGTCTCGAGAGCCGGGCACTTGAATTGGGAATCGGGGACGTAGTCGGGTTCATGGATTTAAGCCTGAGTGGCGGAGTGCTCAAGGGTGATCGCCTGATGAAATTCCTCCGCCGCAATTGGGCGGACCGTCCGATCGACGAGCTCGGAGTGCCGTTTGGTGCGGTGGCGACTTCGCTACAAACAGGAGCGGAAGTCTGGCTGCGCCAGGGCTCGACTCTCGACGCCGTACGCGCGTCGACCGCCCTGCCGGGGTTATTCGCCCCGGTGAGATGGGAAGGATCTTTATTGGTTGACGGCGGACTGGTCAACCCCGTGCCGGTGTCGCTGGCGCGCGCCATGGGCGCGGACATCGTGATCGCAGTCGACCTCGGGTCCGACATTCTGGGCCGCCGCTTTCGTGCCGCCCGGGCACTGAAAACCCCTGCAAGCGCCCTTCCCAAGTGGATGCAGCAGCTGCAGGAGGACCTCAGCGCGCTCGCCCCCGGGAAGTCGCCCGACGAGCCCCCAATGCCCTCGATGCTGGACGTCGTGGCCACCTGCATGGACATCGTTCAGGTCAGGATTGCGCGCAGCCGGATGGCCGGCGAACCACCTGACGTGGTTCTTGCCCCCCGGCTGGCCCGCCTTCGCCTGTTTGATTTTCACCGTGCTAAGGAAGCGATTGAAGAAGGTCATCGCGCGGTGCACAGAGCCGCCCACAGTCTTGCGGTGCTCGACGATCGTCCATGGTGAATGTCACGACGCCGAACTGCCCCGTGCAGCGGACGGGCGGTCGAGCGTTGCGTTTTTGCTCGCGTCGTGCCCTCGCCCCATGCACGGCTCGGACGATGACAGGCGGGGGTCCCCGCATCGTCCGAGCCGTCTCTTCTACCCATTTCCCGCCATCTCCATTTTGTCCAACACTTCCGTTTCTTGTGCCGTGGCAGCCTCCTCAAAAAAGAAGACCTTATCGATGTCTAATAATATGATAAAGCGGTCGTCTCTCTTCCCCATACCCTTGATGAAGTCCGTCGGGAGATGGGTCCCTATCCTCGGAACGGGCTCGATCTCCTCCGGCTTCAGTTCAAAGACCTCTTGGACCGAATCGACGAGAGCGCCTAGGACGGTAGTTTCCTCTTCGAAGGATACTTCCGCGACAATAATGCAGGCATCGACCGTCTTCCGGGTCCGCATAAGACCGAACCTAAGCGACATATCGACTACCGGGACAACGCTGCCCCTCAGATTTATGACACCCCTCATGGACTCGGCCGTGCAGGGTACTTTGGTGACTGTCGTGAACTCCAATATTTCCTTCACGTGGGATACGTCAAGCCCGAAGACTTCTTCGCCGAGCTGAAAAGTGAGGTACTGCCTTGTATCGGTGATCGAGGGCACGCTCATGGGCTAACCTCCTTCTTAGAATCTCTCGAACTCGTCGTCGAGTCCGTCCGAATTCGTCAGGTTCAGGGCAATTCCCGGCTGCCTGATCGCACCCGTTCCTTTCGGGTGGCTATTCACCGGGGCCGTGTTGATCTGCTTAGGCGCTTTCTTGGCCCGATTGGCCGCGCCACCATCGTCTGCGATCCTGAAAAAGCTTATCGTCTCCTGGAGCTGCTCTGCCTGGCTGAGAGCTCCTCGGTAGTGGAGGCCATCTCTTCTGCCACGGACGCATTCTGCTGGATCACCTGGTCGAGCTGCTGAATCGCCTTGTTGATCTGCTCGGCGCCCGTATTCTGCTCGGCGCTCGCGGCATTGATCTCGCTCACCAGTTCCGCAGTCTTTTGAATATCCGGTACTATCCTGGTCAGCATCTCGCCCGCTTTCTCCGCGATCTGGACGCTCGTGGCAGAGAGTCTGTTGATCTCTCCCGCGGCCACCTGGCTCCTTTCCGCAAGCTTTCTCACTCGCTCGCGACTACCGCGAAGCCCTTGCCGTGCTCTCCTGCCCTGGCAGCTTCAATGGCGGCATTCAGCGCAAGGAGGTTCGTCTGGCTGGCTATCTCTTCTATGATGGAATTTGTTCGCTATCTCTTTCATGGCAGATACGGTCTCCGTTGCGGCCTGCCCCCTTCCCTCGCGTCGTGGGCTGCTTTCAGGGCGATTTTCTCAGTCTGCTGTGCGTTATCTGCGTTCTGTTGATATTCGATACCATCTCCTCCATGGACGATGAGACTTCCTCGGCCGAGGCCGCCTGCTCCGTCGCGCCCTGGGATATCTCCTGGAGGTGGAGTTGTTCCTGGCTTCCCGATGCAACGTTAGCAGCGGCGGTCTTGATTTCGTTCACAACCTCGGTGACCTCGACGCATTGTAGCGAGCAACTTCATCGACTCGTCCTCGTCGGAACGCTCTTTGACGGTAACAATCAGGTTGCCGCCGGCGATCTCCTGGGCGGGACTCGTGATCTCGTTCATCGCGTCGATGAGGACGTTCAGGTTGTTCTTGATCTCATTGAAGTCCCCATTATAGGTGTCCGTGATCTTTGTCGGGATATTCGCCCTTGCTGATATTCTGAACGTATTCGGCCGCCACGTGAGGGGACCGATGACTGCGTCGAGGGTACGTTCACCCCTTCCAGATCGTGCGGAACTCGCCCTGATGTTTGGAACGTCCGCCCGAGTGGCCAGCTTGCCTTCGACCGCCGCCTTGGCAAGGGTGTCCGCGTCACCGATAAACCCGGATCGCCTCTATCATACGGATAAAGGAGGGCATGAGCTTGTCGTTCTCGGAACGCCTGCCCACTGCCTTGCGGTGGCCCGCCATGTGAGGAGATCCTGGAGGTCTCCCGCGGCAATGTTGTTCACGATGCCCACAACGTGGGAAATCCTGTCGATCACGTCGTTCACGGCGCCCCACGTCGGCGAATATCCCAACGTAGCTGCCCGTGACTTTTTTCGTGTAGTCGTTCTCGGCCATCCTCTGCAGGACGTCGTTCGCCTCGACGAGGCCGCCCAATCCGTCGATGCACTGGTTCAGGTTGTTCTTGACCTCATTAAAGTCACCGTTGTAGCTGTCCGTGATCTTCGGCGGGATGTCGCCCTTGGAATACGGTCGATGTATTGGCGGCGACGTTCAAAGGACCGATGACCGCGTCGAGGGTGTCGTTGATGCCCTGAACGATCTTCTGAAAGTCGCCCTGGTGTTTTGCCGCATCTGCCCTGGCGGCGAGTTTGCCTTCGACGGCTGCCTTGGAGAGCATGCCCGCGTCGCTGATAAGTCCCTGGATCGCCTCCATCATGCGTATCACAGAGGGCACGAGCCTGAGCAATACGCAACCGAACCAGTGATGAACATAC
>CAVVPU010000160.1:0-26578 GCA_963750015.1 uncultured delta proteobacterium
GCTCGATCCCGATCCCGGATAATCGGGACACCCTCATCCTGGCTCTCTCCTCTCGCAGAGGAAGGGCAAACATGAGTCTCCACAACGTTGCCTTTGGCGTCCTCTAGGGACGCCGCTCCTCTTAAATTGATGTTGGTGTGTGCATCCTATGAGGGCCGGGGCCGCGGGCTGTTAAGGATACGGCGACCCGTGGTACCAACCGGCCACACCTCGTGCCCTCACTTGTTTCTTCGTCAGTCTGACCCGCATGCTCTTCGAGGAAGGCTGCCATACGTTTCTTGAAGTCACCCTTGGATTTCCAAATGCTCGCCCTCCCCTTTCTTGACAAACCGTGAAAATCCGATAAGATTATCGGTAATTGGAGGGAAGTCATTCCAATAACTTGAAGAGGAAACAACGATGAATCAGATAAAGACTTACCTGCTGATGGTGGTTCTCACCGTCATACTGGTGGCCCTGGGCAGCATGATGGGTGGAAGGAATGGGGCAGTCATCGCCTTTATCGTGGCCTTTGGCATGAACCTCGTCACCTACTGGTTCAGCGACCGCATGGTCCTGGCCATGTATCGCGCAAAGCAGGTGACGGAGGCGGAAGCGCCCGTCGTGTACAGTGTCGTGGCCTCACTGGCACAGCGGGCATCCATCCCTATGCCCAAGATATACATGATCGACAGCGAGAGCCCGAACGCCTTTGCCACCGGAAGAAACCCCGAGCACGCAGCGGTTGCGGTCACGACGGGCATCATGAGGATACTCAACCGTGACGAGCTCGAAGGGGTCCTCGGCCACGAGCTTTCCCACGTGAAGAATCGGGACATTCTCATATCGACCATAGCGGCTACCCTCGCCGGCGCCATTACCATGATCGCCAACTGGGCGAGATTCGCCCTCTTCTTCGGAGGAGGGGACGACAGGGAGGGTGGGGGCTGGCTGTCAATGGCCGGCGTCATCGTCTTCTCCATGCTCGCTGCCTTCGCCGCCATGCTCATCCAGCTCGCCATATCGAGATCGAGGGAGTACCTGGCCGACGCAGGGGGAGCAAAGCTCTCGGGAAACCCGCTCTTTTTGGCGAACGCCCTAAAAAAGCTCGAGGCAGGCGTGGCCTATGCGCCGATGGAGAATGCAAACCCGTCGACTGCCCATCTGTTCATCGTCAACCCCTTTGCTGTCAGGGGCGTCCTTGCCCTCTTCAGCACCCATCCTCCCATGGAAGAAAGAATAAGGCGCTTGGAGGAGATGGCGCATAAAAGATAACTTCGGCCCTGTCAGGTCAACCTGCATCGCAATCATAGAAGAAGTCGAAGAGGGCCGGCCCCTCGACGAGGCGATAGACAGCCATTTCTCCTCGGCGACAGCCTTGGTCCTCTCCCACAAACCGCTCATCTACGAGATCGTCGCGGGCGTGGTGCGATGGAAGCTCTATCTCGACTGGGTGCTCTCCCATTTCGTGAGAAAGGAGATCAAGAAGGATGTGCGCTATCTTCTCTGGATGACCCTCTACCAGCTCTTTTTCATGCACAAGGCAGCCTATCACGTGGTAGACGAGGTGGTGGAGCACGTGAAGAGGACCAAGGGCCAATCGACTGCCAGCTTCGTCAACGCCGTGTTGAGACGGTCGCTCAGGGAAAGAGACGACCTCGAGCTTCCTTCCGACCCTTTGTCGCGTCTCTCCATCGAGCACAGCTTTCCCCTCTGGCTCGTCAAGAGGTGGCTCGAGAGATTCGGCGTCGAAGAGACGACCGCCCTGCTCGACCGCCTCAACAAGAGTCCCGAGTTCAGCCTCAGGGTGGACACAGGACTCATCACTAAAGCAGAGGCGACCCGGAGGCTTTCCAAGATCGGCATCGAAGGGCGCGACGGAAGATATGTGGAGGACGCGCTCAGGGTCGATCGGATCGGCCCTCTCTTGACGGACGACCTTCTCTCCACCGGTTTCGTCCACATCCAGGACGAGACTTCCCAGATGGCGGTGCTGGCTCTCGCCCCCTCACCTTTTCAGCTCGTCCTCGATGCATGCGCCGGACAGGGGACCAAAACCGGGCAGATCAGGCAGATCAGCCGGGAGACGAGGATCGTTGCCATGGACCGGGACCGCCATAAACTTCTGGCGATCGATGCCACGCCCCAACTGATACAGGCCGACGCATTGAGAAACCCTTTCAAAAATGGCTGCTTTGATAGTATACTTCTTGATGCGCCCTGCTCTTCCCTGGGGATAATCGGAAAGCACCCCGAGATAAAATGGAGGCGCAGAGAGATTGACATATTAAAAAACGGAGCGATGCAGAAGGAGATGGTCAAGGCCTTGTCTTCAAGCCTGAGAAGTGGCGGCCGTCTCATTTACAGCGTCTGCTCTTTCGAGCCCGAGGAAACCCTCGACGTGGTGGATGAGATAAAAAGAACGGGCGCTCTCGTTCCGGATAAGGCCCTGCCCGGCGTGAGTGATGACGCCTTCTTCCTTTCCCTTCCTCACAAGACCGGTCTTGACGGCTTCTTCATCGCGAGCTTTACAAAGCCATGAAGTGGCTCTGGCTCCTTCTCTATGTGATCGCCGGGGCTGCCGTCTTTTTCATCTCCACATCCACGGCCGTGGTATACCTTCTGAGGGACGAATCGACCGTGGCCTGTCCCGACCTGACCGGGATCGACGCCGAGGAGGCGAGAAGCGTGGCTGCCCAGAAGGGGTTGTCTCTCGTGGTCGCAAGTTACGAGAAGAAGAAGGATATCCCCTACAACCAGGTCCTCAGCCAAACGCCGGAGCCGGCCATGCCGGTGAAGTCGGGAAGGACCGTGTCGGTGGTGGTCTCCGATGGACCGAAAGCCGTTAATATCGATTCCTATCTGGGTCTTTCCCTTGAGGAAGCCCAAGCCGCGCTCCAGGAAAGAAAAATAGGAATCAACAAAATCATTTACGTGCCGAGCGAGACTGTCGGGAAGATCCTCGCCCAGATGCCCGCCGCGGGTCAGAACATCCTCGACGAGAAAGGCATCTCCTTCATTGTGGGCGGCCGGGAAAAGCGGTTCTTCGTCATGCCCGAAATTGCGAGCGGGGACTACACAGCGGCCATAGAAGAGATGGATCAGAAACAGATAAAATACTCGGTGACGTCCGGAGGCCCCTTAGGCGGGAACCGTCGGACGACATCCACAAACATCCCGCCAGGGAGCGTCTTCAGCGACGAACAGGTGCTGGAGATCCGGACGGGAATCGGGGGCTGAGATGACACCTTCCATAGCGCCGAGCATCCTCTCGGCGAATTTTTTGATCCTCGGCGAGGAGATACGCGCGGTCGAGGCAGCGGGGGCGGATCTGATCCACGTGGACGTGATGGACGGCCATTTCGTTCCCAATCTCACCATAGGCCCCATGATCGTAAGGGCGATCAAGTCGATCACCCCCCTTCCCCTCGATGTCCACCTGATGATCGAGAACGCCGATGCCTTCGTGCCGGCCTTCTGCGATGCGGGTAGTGATATCATCACCGTCCACCAGGAAACGGGATACCATCTCTTCAGGACCATCGATTTCATCAAGTCCTGCGGGAAGAAGGCAGGCCTTGCCCTGAATCCGGCAACGCCCCTTTCTCACGGGAAGGAGCTCCTCCCCATAATCGACCTCCTCCTCGTGATGAGCGTCAACCCGGGCTTCGGGGGCCAGAGCTACATCCCTTCCATGACCGAGAAGGTCCGCCAGGCGCGCCGCATGATCGACGAGTCGGGCAGGCCCGTGGAATTGCAGGTGGACGGGGGGATCAAGGCCCAGAATGCAGCCATGGTGGCAGAAGCGGGAGCGACCATCCTCGTCATGGGCACCGAGATATTCTTAAGCGGCGACTATGCGGGAAAAATGGCGGACGTGAGAAGACGGATGGCTGCGGCGAATCTGCCTCAAAGCCGGGGATAAGAGTTACACGGCAAAGAGGACTGCTCACTAAAGGACGAAAGGAAAAAGGAAGACTCAACCGATGGAGCTGGTACGACAGAAGGCTTATCGCAAGACATTCGAGGTCGCCTGCTCCAGGCTTGCCGAGCTCCCCGTCGAAGAGCGCCTCCGGAAGGCGGCCGTGCCCTATTCACTGGTTAATGAAGGCTATCGAGCCGACATAGGGTTCTTCGACGACGAGATCGGCCTCACGATTCCCGGCTTCGATTTTACGAGCGCCAGGGGATCGAACATCACCCTCACCACGAAGATCGTTCTCCTCCATTACCTCATCACGGCCGGAGGGGTCCCTCTGGGCTCGGACCTCGTGCCCTACGAGGACGTGCCGGGGTGCCGGGCTTACGCGCCGGTCTTCGAAAGGCGGGTCACCAAGCCCCTTCTTTCGGCCTTCGGTTTCGCACGAGACGCTTTTCTCGATGCGGGCCTCGCCCTCGGCGGGAAAAGACAAGAGTATGGAGACGTCTCCTTCACCCTCCGGGCCCTCCCCATGGTTCCCCTCACCTTCATTCTCTGGGAAGGAGATCCTGACTTCCCGCCGTCCATGAAGGTGCTCTTCGACCGGTCAATCGCCTCCTACCTGCCTCTGGAGGACATCGTGGTCATTTCGAAGATGGCGGCAACCCGCATAATCAAAGAGGCGAAAAAAGAGTACGCCGAAGAATAGCACCTCGGTTCCATGAGGCGCCGAAGCTTTTCCGCACTGACCGCCCTATCCCGTACCCGCAATATCGACGGTGCTTGCCTGGGGGCCTTTCTCGCCTTCTTCCTCGTTGAAGCGGACCTCGGTGCCCTTACGGAGCCGGTCAAAGCCTCCGTTGAGCACGCTGTTCCTGTGAAAATAGATATCCCGGCCGTCCCTCGACTGTATGAAGCCATAGCCTTCCTCGGGGAAGATAGTCTGAACCAGCCCCCGGTCCTGCACCACATCTCTCTTGACCTCGCCCTGAATCTCCCGTGAATACTCCTTAAGGATCCTTTCCATGGCATCGAAAGCGTCGTCCACCGCAACGATGATGTCCTCGTGAGCGTGATTCAGAAGGGGGTCCCTGTTCACCACCAGCTCCCGCCCCGGCACGGTAAGATCGATGCGCACGAGGAACATCTTTCCCTTCTTGTGGCGTTGCGCGGGCAGGTCGACCACGACCCGTGCGGTCATGATCTGATTGTGAATATGGTCGAGCTTCTCCGCCCGCTCCCGAATGCGCTCTTCCACCTCATCCGACCCGTGCATGTGGCGAAAGGTGACCTGCAAGGGTACCTTCATATCTTCTTCCTCCTCGATAAAGCCGCCTGTCTAAATGAATATATGCCCCTGTCGGATTGAGCGCAACAAAGAATGGAAAGGGACAATTCCATTATTGAATGAACTAAAGATTGTCGACAAGCTGACGATAATACTCGTGACCCATTAGGGGAATAGATCATGCGGGAGGCATTCTATGAAAAAAATTCTGGTGAGTTTGATTGTGTCGGCAGCGCTCCTTCTCGGAGCAGCCTACGTAGTTCAGGCGGCACCGCCAACTAAAGCAGAGGCCAAGGCAATGGCTGAAAAAGCGGCGGCCTATTGGAAGGCGAACGGAAAGGAAAAAGCAGTGGCCGAAATCAACAACCCTCACGGCCAGTTTGTCAAGGGCGAACTCTACGTGTTTGCCAGCGAGCATGGAACGACCCTGGCTAATGGCGGGAACCCCAAGCTGGTCGGCATCAACAGCTGGGATTTGAAGGACCCCACGGGAAAGTATTTTGCCAGGGAGTTTTACGAGGTGGCGAAAAAGGGCGGAGGATGGGCAGATTATACCTACGCGAACCCCTTTACCAAAAAAATACAGAAGAAAACAGCATATATCCTGCCTGTCGGTGAGGGAGACATATACGTGGCATGCGGAGTTTTCGAGTAATCCAGGTGTCGCGCACAAGGGAGGGAATTCCTCTCCCTTGTGCAGTTGCTGACGCCTGAGTCCGCTTCTGTGGCGGGCTTGTTGACCCCGAATGGCCCTCTTAGTCCGAAGTCGACCTTATCCGGTTTCGGAGGGCGGGGAAGATGAAAAAGAGGATAGGGTCCGGTTAATTCCGGAAAGATAGCGACCTTTTCGTGGGAGCATTGCGAGGGCGGGGAACCGGCGCGCCCGTTCCATGAAGGTGGAGCTCGTCACGTCGGAATAGAAAGAAACATACTTGGTTCACCCTAAGTCCGGGTGGGCCATAACAGGAGACACATCATGAAGAAATGGTTCGGAAATCTTGATATGACAAAGAAGCTTCTCGTGTCGCCCTTGGCGGCAATGTGCTTCTTTGCGGTTTTCGCCCTCGTTTCCTACGGGACCTTCTTTAAGCAGAAGGCGGTTCTCGACGACATCGTCCAACATCGCTTCGGCAATTACACGACCAGCGCCGATATGATCATGGACCTTAAAGGGGTCCACGCGAACATCTACAAACTTATGAACTGGACCGGCTCCGGTTACGACAAAGGGCAGATCCAGTCTGTTACGGATGCCCAGTTCGCCACGATCAAGAAGGTCGAAGATGCGATCAAGGAGATGGCGGCACGGCCCGGCACGTCGAAGGATGAGAAGAACTGTCTCCAGGCAACCCTGACTCAGCTCGGCCAGTACCAGGCTGCCGCAAAACAGATTATCGGTATGGACGCCGCGACCAGCGCCATCATGATGAACAGCGTAGAGGAACTCTTCCAGACCCTCAGCAAAAACCTCAGCGATCTGCTCGCGCTGGAAAGCAAGCTGAGCAAGGAGGAGTATGCCTCCTCCGGCCGCACCTTCGCCATAGTCCTCGTGGTCTCGGCCATCGTCTTTCTTGCTGCCGTCGGCCTGTCTCTCGTGATCAGCCTGATCATGAAAAGCCTTATCCTGGCCCCGGTGAAGAAGACCGTGGAAGTTATCGAAGCAGCCGCCGAAGGGGACCTCACGAAGAGGATCAACGTCGACAGCAAGGATGAGATAGGCGAGATGGCGCTCCATTTCAACGCCTTTGTGGAGAAGCTCCACGAGGCAATCGTCCATGTTGCCGAAAGCAGCACCGAGGTCTCTTCCGCAGCAGGAAGTCTCGACAAGGCCACGGAACAGATGGCGTCGGGAGTCGAGGAGGCTGCAATGCAGGTCAATTCGGTAGCGACGGCGAGCGAGGAGATGTCGAAGACCTCCACCGAGATAGCCCAGAACTGTGTGGTGGCGGTAAAGAGCTCGAATGCGGCGAACCAATCGGTTGCGGGAGGCCAGAAGATCATCGGGCAGAGCATCTCGGCGATGAACCGAATCAGCGACCGGGTAAGAGAGTCCTCCGAGGTTATAAAGGGGTTGGGTGAACGGTCAGATCAGATAGGCGAGATCGTGGGTCTCATCAATGACGTGGCCGATCAAACAAACCTCCTCGCCCTGAATGCGGCTATCGAGGCCGCACGAGCCGGAGAGCACGGCAGAGGTTTCGCCGTGGTGGCCGACGAGGTGAGGAAGCTCGCGGAGAGGACGAGTCAGGCGACTAAAGAAATCTCCGACACCATCAAAGCCATGCAGCAGGAGACGAAGAAAGCTGTCTCTTCCATGCAGGAAGGGGTAAATGAGGTGGGTATCGGCGCCACTGAGGCGACCAAGTCGGGCGAAGCCCTTGATGAGATCCTGGACCTTATCAACAAGGTGGCGGCCGAGATCAACCAGATCGCCGTGGCATCCGAGGAGGAGACGGCCACCACCAACGAGATCGCATCGAGCATCCAGAAGATCGCCCAGGTGATGCAGACGACGACGGAGACGATCCAGGACAACAGAGATTCGTCCTCCCGGCTCGCGACCCTGTCGAAGGAGCTCGAGAAAATGGTGGGGCAGTTCAGGC
Source organism: uncultured delta proteobacterium (assembly GCA_963750015.1). Lineage (GTDB taxonomy): Bacteria > Desulfobacterota > Syntrophorhabdia > Syntrophorhabdales > WCHB1-27 > CAVVNC01. Next base: position 7,790 of record CAVVPU010000160.1, read on the forward strand.
TATAAGACCTATTCTTAAAGATTCGAACCCGGGAGCGGGAAACACAAAACGGGAAAGACCGGACATCCGGCCTTTCCCGTTTTGGTATTTGAAATCCCTCATGCGCCTTGCGCGGCGTGAATCCCTCGGGCGCCGTCCGCGCAATCGGGAGCCTGTCGTCAACGCACTAGTTGTCGAGGGCAGAGCGTGATTTTCTTCTTCTTATGAGCACCGCACTCACGAGTCCCGAGCCGAACAGGAGAAGGCTCGGTGGAATGGGCACGGGTTCGGCGAAGATTGCCAGACTTGCTGCCACGTCCCTGGGACCACCGCTCTGCGATGAGACGTTCAACACGGAATCGAGGTCCGTCGTGGGGTTCTCCATTGCAAGGGTCGTCGAGCCGCCTCCGTCGCAGTTGAGTGCGTTGTAAACATCATAATTGGTGAGCAGATAGTTCGCCGCCTCGACGACGCTCATGCCTTTGCTGCTTCCCGCGTCATCCACGGTGAAGAGCACGAGGGTCTTGTCGTCCTGGGTGAGCCCTATCATCGTCCTGGCGTTGATTGCATTGTACCAGGAATTGCTGTTTGAGTAAGAAGTCCCGTACCCGTCCGTGGTCAGAACACCGCTCGGGTTCGTTGGGCTCCAGTACGTAGGGATCGTCAACGCGCCATTCGTGATGACCTGGGCTGAGCCTGCAAAGGCATTATATATGCTCGTGCTCCCGATGTTGTTGGGGGTTACTATGCTGGCCTGATTGTTCTTGCTGATGTTGATGCCCGGCGCATTGGCCACGATCGCATAGTTTTGCACGGGTGTCGTAAAGTTTGAATAAATGTTTCCATTTGATGCGGCAAGGCCGACGATATTCGTATACCCGGGGACCACGCCCGTGGGGGCGGTATAGCCCGGAGAGGGGAGAAAGTAGCTTGTGTTTATCGCCATCTGTGCGCCCACCTGCTGCATATATGCCTGAGTGGTCTGTGTGGTCGTGACATACGACGAATTGTAGGGGCTCGGCGGCGTCGTCGCGGGGCTCAGCTCGAAGCTGATTCCCGGAGCGGTCAGGTTGATTTCGACCACGTGTATGCTGACATTTCGCGACACGCTCGATGGGTTTGTGTCGGTGATCAGGGTGATGCCCTCATAGGGATTCGTTATCGTTGTGGCCGCGTGCAGCGGGGAGCCGAAGCATAAAAAGAGAACCACCATGGCCGCGGCGAAAAGCTTCCCTCCCAGGCGGGCCGCGCCGTTTTGCCCATCGATGCCGGGCTTGCTACCTGACAGGTTAAGAAACAACATCCTTTTCATCGTCACACTCTCCTCCTTATATCCATAGTCGATAGAACTGCTCATTGGTGCTGCTTTCCGGTGTTATTCGACTTCCACAAGCAGGATACCAGGATGATGTTGCGTCCGTATTGCGAAGATGTGAAAAGTTTTGAAGAAAGGATGTCGAATTCGGTGAATTCGGATATTACTTCAGCGTCGACAGCTCCCCGTCGACCATGTTGAGCCGCGTCGAACCGGCAGCCCCTATCTCGGGGTCGTGAGTGACCAGGACGAGGGCCGCGCCGATGCGCTCCCTCACCGAAAGGATGTACTGGAGGACCTCTCTTCCCGTCTTTCTGTCAAGGTTTCCCGTAGGCTCGTCGGCAAGAATCAGCTCGGGCCGGTTGATGAGGGCCCTGGCTATGGCAACCCTCTGCTGCTCGCCGCCCGAGAGCTCTCCGGGCTTATGGTTCCTCCGCCCGGAAAGGCCCATGATGCCAAGGAATTCTTCTGCCGCGGCAAGAGCCTCCGTAGGCCGCACCCTCTTGATCCACAAAGGGAGCATGATATTTTCGAGGACGGTGAAGTCCTGAAGGAGGTGATAGAACTGAAAAACGAAGCCCACCAGCTCGTTGCGGAACCGGCTCTGCTCCTCGCCGCTGTAAGCGCAGATGTTCTTTCCCCTGTAGAGGATCTCGCCGGAAGTGGGCCTGTCCAGGGAGCCCACGAGGTGAAGGAAGGTGGTTTTGCCCGCACCCGATGGTCCCATGATGGTGAGGAATTCCCCTTCCCGGATATCGAGGTCGATCCCTTTGAGCACTTCAAGCCTCGTTCCGTCCTTGTCGAAGCTCTTCTTCAATCCCTTGACCGAAACGAGAGGCTCATTCATATCTCAAGGTCTCCACGGGGTCGATCTTGGATGCTTTGTAGGACGGATAGAGGGTCGAAAGCAGACAGAGCAGGACCGTGAGCACGGCGATCACCGTGATATCGACGGGACTGATCTTCATGGGCAGGTTGCTGATCGAATAGACGTCGGAAGGCAGCTTTATGAGGTGAAAGCGCATCTGTATCACTGCGAGGGCCGTTCCGAAGAAGGCGCCGAGGAACGCTCCGAAGACGCCGATGGTAAGGCCTTCCACGATAAAGATACGGACGATGCTCCTGTTCGAGGCGCCTACAGCCTTGAGTATGGCGATGTCCTTCTTCTTCTCCATCACGGTCATGACAAGAGAGCTGATGATGTTGAAGCTCGCCACGAGGATGACGAGGCCCAGGATGACGAACATGACGGTTTTTTCCAGCCACAGGGCGGAGAAAAGGTTCCTGTTCATCTCGATCCAGGTCCTGCCCATATACGTGGGGCCGAGGAGCCGCTCGATGCGCCGGCGCACCGCGTTCGCCTGGTACACGTCCTTCAGCCTCACCTCGATGCCGCTCACCCCGCTCCCCACGACGGCCTGCACGTCGGATAGGGGCATGATAGTCATAAGGCTGTCTATCTCGTACATGCCTGTCTCGAATATGGCGCCCACCCTGACCCTGATCGTTTCAGGCACTGCACCGGCCGGAGAAAAACCTGCATCGGGGATGATGACGGCGAGGCGGTCGCCAGGGAGGAGCCCCAGGTTCTGGGCAAGCTCTTTTCCCACGAGGATGGTCCCCTTCTGCTCCAGGGAGCCGGCGCTCCCCGCCTTGATGAAACGGCCCACGCTCCCGATATCTTTGGGCGCAATCGCCTTGATCACGGTGCCCGCCATGCGGCTCGGCCCCTGGGCCATGGCCTGAAGGGTGATGAAAGGCGAGGCCGACTCGACCCCTTCGACGCCCTCCACCTTCTTCACGACCTCATCGGGATTTCTTATCTCCCCTTCTATGCTCGATATCAGGATATGGGGGTTGGTGCTGAGGATCCGGTCCCTGAATTCGTCCTGGGCGCCCGTCATGACCGCGATCACGAGGATGAGGGCCATGACGCCTATGCCGATCCCCACGATAGAGAACCAAGTCGTGAAGGAGATGAACTTATCCTTCCTTTTGGACCTCAAATAGCGCAGGGCGATGGCCGACTCGTACTTCATTCGTCATCCAATTTTGCTGATGGCCTCAAAAGCGGGAAGAGGATCACGTCCCTGATGGAGGGGCTGTCGGTGAGGAGCATGACGAGGCGGTCTATGCCGATGCCCTCCCCCGCGGTCGGGGGCAGGCCGTATTCCAGGGCCATAATGTAGTCATCGTCCATGGAAGCCCCCTCTTCCTTTTCCCTTATCTGCTCCTCGAACCTCGCCTTCTGGTCGCGGGGGTCGTTAAGCTCGTTGAACCCGTTGGCGATCTCCATTCCGCTCATATAAAGCTCGAAGCGTTCCGTGACTTCCGGCCTCTCTTTCGACCGTTTGGCCAGGGGCGACACCTCCACGGGGTATCCGGTGACGAAGGTCGGCTGCACGAGCTTCTCCTCGCAGAGGCGCTCGAAGACCTCCGTGATAATCTTGCCCCGGGAAAGTTCGTCGATCTCCTCGACGCCGAGTTCCTTCGCGAAGGTCCTGAGCTTCGATTCGTCTGCGATCACGGCCGCATCGACGCCCCCGATCTCCAAGACGGCGTCTTCCATCGTAATCCGCCTCCAGGGCCTCGCAAAATCGATCTCGCGGCCGTTGTAGGTGAGGGCGGTCGTGCCGAAAAGCTTCAGGACGAGGCCCGAGACCATCTCCTCGGTGAGGTCCATGAGGTCCTCATAGGTGGCGTAGGCCTGGTAAAATTCGAGCATGGTGAATTCGGGGTTGTGCCTCACCGAGATCCCCTCGTTTCTGAAACTCCTGTTGATCTCGAAGACCCGCTCCAGGCCGCCCACGATGAGCCGCTTCAAATACAGCTCGGGGGCGATCCTGAGGTAAAGGTCCAACCCTAAAGCATTGTGATGGGTCTTGAAGGGTTTTGCCACGGCGCCGCCCGGCAGCACCTGCATCATGGGCGTCTCCACTTCCACGTAGCCGCGCTCCACGAGGAAAGTCCGGATCGATTCGATGATGCGCGCCCTTCTCAGGAAGACCTCGCGCACCTTCTGGTTGACCATGAGGTCCACGTACCTTCTGCGGTAGCGCTCCTCCACGTCCTTGAGGCCATGCCACTTCTCGGGCAGGGGGCGAAGCGACTTGGTGAGGAGCTTCACCTCTTCCGCGAGGATGGTGAGCTCTCCTGTTTTGGTCTTGAAGACCTTGCCCTCGGCCGAGATGATGTCTCCCACGTCGAATTTCTTGAAGATCGCATAGTCAGGGGACTTGAGAATATCCTTCCGCACGTAGACCTGCGTCTTTCCTCCCCTGTCCTGCACGTGGAGGAAGGCGCTTTTGCCGAAATCCCTGAAGGCGATGATCCTGCCTGCAAAGGAGACGACTTTCTCCTTTGCCGCGATCTCTTCCTCGGACAATTCCCCGTACTCCTGCTGGATCGCCTCGCTCTTGGTGAAATCACCCCTTTCCTGGGGGTACGGGTCTACGCCGACGCCCCGAAGGTACTCCTCTTTTTCCTTCCTCGCGTCCAGCTCGTTTATAGGTTCCATCTCAAGCCTCCAAGTCGATAATCACGTCGTAGTCAAGAGTTCCCGTTACCAGCCCTTCCCTTATCTGCCCCTTTTCGCAGCCTCCCTTTATGAAGGCAATGCCGTCCACGTCGGGGGCCTGGAGCATGGTGCGGCCCGTGGTCGTGCCGGCATCAATCGCCTCGACCACCACCTTCAGTCTTCTGCCCTTCATGCGGGCCAGGCGCCTCCTGGATATATCCATCTGAAGCTCCATGATCCGCTCGTACCGCCTCTTCTTGACAGCCCTGGTCAAATGGCCGATGATGCGGGCGGCAGGCGTGCCTTTTTCACGGGAGTAGGCGAAGGCCCCCAGATTGTCGAATTCGACGTGCGACACGAATCTACAGAGGGCCTCGAACTCTTCCTCGGTCTCCGTGGGATATCCTACCATAACTGTGGTCCTGAGCACCGCATCGGGTAAGTTTTTTCTGACTTTTCCGAAGAGCGATTCCAGCTCTTTGTGCGTGTAGCCCCGGCCCATCGATTTCAGGATGCGGTCCTCACTGTGCTGGATGGGGATATCGAGATACTTGACGATGCGGTCATCGGCCGCGATCAGCTCCAGAAGCTCGTCGTCGATGCCCCGTGGATGAAGATAGAGGAGCCTGATGAAATAGTCCCCCTTTGCCGAGAGCAGCCGCGCGAGGAGCTTCTTGAGTTCGCTTCCCGAGTCACGGCCGAAGGAGGTGATATCCTGGCCGATGACGTTGAATTCCCTGTACCCTTCACCCAGGAGCCGGTCGAACTCCTCGGCGACCTCATCCACGGGACGGCTCGCCAGGGGGCCCCTTATGGCCGGTATGGTGCAGTAAGAGCAGCGGTTGTTGCAGCCTTCCTGAATGCGAAGGTACGCCGTGGGCAAGGGGGTGAGCACCCTGCGGGGTCCGTTATCGCACGAGGCGGCCTTCGCCCCCCTGCCCCCGTAAAAGCCCCCCTGCAACAGAAGCTCCTCTATGCTCGCATATGAGCCCCTGCCTAAAAAGGCGTCCACCTCGGGGAGAAGCTTCTTAAGCTCCTCACCGTAGCGCTCCACGAGGCAGCCGGTTACGATCAGTCTCGTGCCTGCGGATTTGGCCCTTTTGGCTTCATCCAGTATGGTTTCTATGGACTCGCTGCACGCCTCGCTGATGAAGGCGCACGTGTTGACCACGACGATCTCCGCCTCTTCCGAGAGCGTATGCCCTGCCTTGTCGAGCCTGCCCGCCATGTGCTCCGAATCGACGAGGTTCTTGGGACAGCCGAGGCTCACCATTCTATAGCGCATTGAGAAAACATCCTTTGCTGCACGATTCGGTCTCAGTGCCCGTGCAGCCTCCGTCCATGCCTACCACGTGACAGAGAAAAAAGTCATATTTGAGGGGGTCCCCGGGACAGAATCCCTTCAGGGCTTCAGTGATCTGAGAGGCTGCCTTCCAGGACGGCGCCTTCTGATCGGTCCAGCCCAGGCACGTGCCGATCTTGAAGATGTTGGCGTCGAGAGGGACGACGAGGGAGCTTGTGTCGACGAAGTCCCAGAGGCCGAAGTCGATATCGTCCTTCCTCACCATCCAGCGGGCATACAGGTTCCACCGCTTGAGGGGGCTCGACAGGACGGGCTTGGGGAAAAAGAAACAGAGGCTGTCGCCCCCGTGGATGAAATCGGAGGTGGCCGCCCACAAGGCACGCCTCAATTCCCCTTCGAAGTAATGCTCGATCATGTGGCCAAGGCTGCCGAACTTCTCGACGACGGACCGTAATGTCCGGAAGACTTCTATGATGTCGCGCCCTTTTTGAAATCGGTAGTAAAGATCGCCCAAGGTAGTGAGATCGCCTTCGGTGATAAAACGATAAGGCCCCCCGGCCATGCGGCCGAAAAGCAGATCGAGAAAGCGTGTGACCTGCCCCACCCTGCCATAGGCAAACTGCGAGGCGATAAAGCCGGCAAGCTCTATGTCCCTCCCATCGGAAAATCTATGGAGGAAGGCCACCGGATCGCGGCCGACGAGAGCGGCGAGTCTTCCCTTCTCCTCCTCATATATGAGCTGCAGGTTGATCTTTCTGTTTCCTTCCGATTTCGAATTGACGAAGATTACGCAGGAACTGCCAGGACCCTGTCTTTCCATTCGATGAGGTGCTGCTTCAAGTGGGCGGCTATCTCCCGTGCCGCTTCTTTCGACTCCTCCCACTCGGCCACGTTCGGCTCCACGGCGGCGCCTGAGATCTCCATCGCCTCGAGGCGGTCGACTATCTCTTTGCGGATACCTGCCTCCCGTGAGCGCAGCTCGCTTTCGAAGCCGGTTTTCAACGCCTTTGCCTCGTCCCCCAGAAGACTTCCCGCATCCTCGCCCAGGATCTCGAGAAGCTCGAAAAGCCTCGCCTTGTCGATGGATTCCTCGAAACCGTGAATCGCGAGGTCTGTGAGGAGCGATCTCTTCAACAGCCTGTCCCCCTCGATCCCCCTGTAGTCGGCGTAGAACCGCTCCCGGTCGGTCATCCCTTCGAGGAAGCGGCGCATGACTGCCCTGAGCTTGTCTTCGAGGTCTTTCCGGAGGAGCTGCTTCTTCTCCTCCTCGTCCATGATCAGATTCTTGGTCCGCTCCATGGCGAGCTCTATGGCGCTCTTTATCTCAGCCACGATCACCCATCCATTTCCGCCCTGTAGGCGTCGGTCTTGTCGTAATCCTGCGGACTATATTCTACAACAGATGAGTCCTCGATGCCATAGAAGACATGCCAGCAGTGCACACCGACCCGGAGCCTGTGACCCCTGACAAGCTCCAGATCCTGACGCTCCTTTGAGTCGACGTCGACGAAAACCGCGCGAATGCGACCGGAGATCACATAGAAAACTTCGTCTTTCTTCTCGTGATAATGCTTGCCCCGCCAGAAGCCGGCCTTGAGAGTGAAAAAGGCGATATGGCGGGCTTCTTCCTGATAGCAGATCTGGGCAAACTCGCCCTTCTCGTCGTCCCACCTCTTGGCCCCGTCAATCTGACTGGTCGCAGGGAGCATTTCCAAATATATCTTGTCCATAGAGGCCATACTATACGGTGAAGAGGAGAAAAGATCAAGGGAGGGGGGGTAAGAACACACGGGTCAGACTGGCAAAGGGGCAAAGGGGCCATGGGGGCACGAGGTGTGGCCGGTCGGATGGGAGGGATCGCGATCTGCGGCGCTCTGCCGTACCTCATGCCCATCCGCCGTACATCGAGTACGGCTGCGGTCAATGAGGCACGACAGCCCATCCACACCTCACGATCCCTCCCATCCGACCGGCCGGTGGCACGCGGAGCCGTATCTCTAAAAGCCCGCGGCTCCGGCCTTCATAGGATGCACACACCAGCATCAATTGAATAAGAGCGGCGGCCACTAGAGGCCGTGCAAAAATAGCTGAAATCTTGTATGTCGAGGTCGAGTCCTGCGTCACCACTTCACAACTTCTTACACCCTGGTTTCACAGGCGAGTGAAGAATACCGTTCAAAAGAGTCGCTTTTTACAAAAGCTTTATCACGCGCTCATAAAATTGCAACATCGTTGAGGTACGCTTTCCAAATCTGAAAAAGCCAAACTATGGGCGACTATAGGGCGGAAAGCGATGGGTCTTGGATAGTTTTTCCTGAGTCTTCTCCAGTAGACAGCCAAGCTGCCGGATAGAAAAATTTCATTCGAGGAGGTTGCCATGGGCAAGGCAGTTTTGACGGTGCTTATTGTTCTCGGGATCTTCTTAGGCTCCGACGCGGTTTATGCCGGCATCAGCTACACATACACCACCCTCAATGTCCCTGGCGCTGCAGCAATCACTCGGGCCTATGGCATTAACAATGCGGGTACGATTGTAGGGTATACAGGGAGCAGTGGCTTTTCCCTTAGCAATGGGAACTACACCACCCTCAATGTCCCTGGCGCCGGGTTTACCGCAGTCACCGGTATTAATGATGTCGGTACGATTGTCGGGTTCTACGAAGGCGGTCGTGGAAACGGTAGCTTTTCCCTGAGCAATGGAAACTATACTACGCTGAATTATCCCGACGCATACTATGCCAGGGGTATTAACAATGCGGGTACGATTGTAGGGTATACAGGGAGCAGTGGCTTTTCCATTAGCAATGGGAACTACACCACCGTCAATGTCCCTGGCGCGCCTATTACCTGGGCCTACGGCATTAACAATGCGGGCACGATTGTCGGGACGTACGCAACCTCGGGTGGTGGCCAGAGCGAATTGGGCTTTGTTCTGAGCAATGGGAACTACACCACCCTCAATGTCCCTGGCGCTGGGTTTACCCAAGCCTATGGCATTAACAATGCGGGCACGATTGTCGGGACGTACGCGGGCGTGAGTGGCGAGTATGGCTTCGTTCTGAGCAATGGGTACTACACCACCCTCAATGTCCCTGGCGCTGGGTGGACCGAAGCCACCGGTATTAATGATGTCGGCACGATTGTCGGGGCGTACGAGATGAATGGCGTCACTTATGGCTTTGAGGCGACGCCTGCAGCCGCCCCGATTCCCGGCGCCTTTCTTTTATTCGCTCCGGGCCTCGCTGGTCTTGCTCTCATAAGAAAAAGACTCGGCAAATAAGACTTATTCATCCAACATCGTGGGCAGGGTCAGCAAAATGACCCTGCCCTTTCTGTTTCTCCTACCTTCACGATTGCCATTCGAATTTTAGTATCAGGGGTGGAAACGTAAAAGTAACGAGTACAGGAAGGACGCCTCTCTCCGCTTCTTCTTGCGAGCAGTTCAACATTACGCCCGTGGACTTCGGTGAAAAAAGGAGCCTGCCCCCTTTCTTCATTCTTTTCCTCCCTTTTTTCTCCTTTCTTGTTGCACTACCCGGCATCCCATGGTAATACTGGACGAGATACCATGGGGCAAAGCCCTGCCTTGAGCCAACGAGAGAAATGCAAAGCCCCGAGAAATCCCCCACATGGAGGTAAGAGTATGACACCAAGAAGAACCGTAGCCCGTTGCGGAACATCAGTTTTTCTGCTGTTTGTCTTCGTCGCTTTTGCTCATGCGGCTGGTCCGGCGAGCCAGCCGATAGTGAACTACGCCGAGGTCCTCAAGGCCAATCCTCTCCCGGCCGGGGACATGTCGCAGGCGATACAAGTGGCCGGCGACGAAACCTCAACCCTGAACGTGGCGAGATTTGCGCCGGGTGCCGAAGTCAAGCCCCATGTGCACAAAACCCATTCCGAGACCCTCTACGTGATCGAAGGGAGCGGACAGATGGTGATAGACGGAAAGGAAACCGACATCAAACCAGGGTCGGTCATCCATATCCCGATGAACACGGTCCATTCCGCGAAGTTGCCGGGAGGCCTCATTGCCCTTCAGGTTTTCGCCCCCGAATGGAAAGAACCTGACAGAGTCCCGGTCCCGTGAAACAGGGGTTGCGGTGGGCTTCCCCGTCCCTTTGACGCGTCACGTCGTCCTGGGGAAAGCTCGTAGGGTCACCCGTTAGAGGGCCCCTGTCAGGTCGTAGATGTCGGCTTTGAGGACACCCCGGCACGGGTAGGGGACGTTGATTCCCAAAGTAAATTAACCGGTAGCCCCCGCACCACCCGAAAGCTCGACTTCATCTGGAGGGAATCATCACCATGTGTATTTCTTTTCCTCAAGAAAAATGTCGGATCATCGCTTCCAGGAAGAAGACCTCCGATATGGATCAACGCAGGTCATTGAAGATTACACTCCCAACAGAAATCCACTCTAGTAGTTCTCTCCCAACAGCTCATAGTAGGCCTGGGGGTGGGCGCAGGTAGGGCATTCCGCAGGCGCTTCGGGACCTTCGTGGATGTAGCCGCAGTTCTTGCAGCGCCAACTGACCGAGCCATCTCTCTTAAAGACCCTCCTCTTTTCGATGTTCTCGAGAAGGGCGAGGTATCTCTTTTCGTGTCCCGACTCCACCGCAAAAATGACGACTGAGTTTTTCCTACCGTTTTCACACCTCCTGGGGCTGCGGTTGACCCCGTGTTCCCTCCTCTACAGATTCGTACCCGCCAAGAAAGATTGCCAAGTGACGATGGCGTTCAGGACGACTCCCAGAAGCGTAGAGTAAAAGAAAAAGGAAATGATGCTATGGATGAGGACCGTCCGTCTCTGGACTTCATCGGTTACGTTGACGTCGCTCATAGCGTAGGTCAAGCCTATGGCAAAGGAGACATAGAGAAAATCTCCGTACGTGGGCTCAGGCGTCCCCGGGAAAACAAAGCCCCGGCGCAACCCCTCGGGAAAAGGGCGGCCGTGCCTGTCCGTGTCTTCATAGTACAGCCGGGCGTAGTGCTGGCCGTAGGCGGTGTGCAGGAGAAGCCAGGAGAGGATCACGGCCATCACGCTCAAGCTCAGGAGGAGACGGGCGTGAAGCGCCGAACGCTGCCCTACCGCGGTGAGAATCACGGCCACGCTCACGAGGCCGAGGAACGTAACCAGGGTCAGCACAATCAACAGGAACCACCGGGTGGGGTCCACCTGGGAGATGCGCTCCCGGGTCATTTGGGCATCGGCGGTAAAAATAGCGATGTAGAGGAGCACCAGATAAGCTGTGACAGCAACAATCCAGCTGCACAGAAAGGAGAGTTCCCACCCCCACCCGAGCCGCCACCCGATGGCGTACACCGCCCCACCCAAGAAGAGACACAACCCTGTACGGCTGAAGTCATTGAGCTCCCAGATAAAGCGATAGAACTGTTTCTTGATCTTCCCCATGGTCACCTCAGAGACCGGGTGGTCAGGCAGATTTGCAGGTCCGCCCGCCGGCGCCTACCAAGGCCTGTCGCAGCCTGGGCTCCTGAAGAACTTCCGGCGGCCGGTCTCACGCAGAAGGCCCCGGCTTCTTACGGTAGGCGCTGACCGCCGCCCCCGTTGTGGCGTAAAAGGCATCCCGGCCCAGGAGGTCGGTGATCCCCGAGCGTTCCAGCTGAACATACACCCCATCCGAGACTTCTGAAAATACCAGTCTTACCCCATGCTTTTGGAGGAGATCATAAAGGGAGCGCAAAACCGCAGCCGCCGAGTAGTCGACGTCGTCCACCGCGGCGGCATCGATGCAGAACCAGTTAAGGGGAGGTTTGGCCTCCAGGACCAGCCAGGTGACCTCCTTGGACAACGCTTCGGTATTGGCATAGTACATGCCATGGGCAAACCGGTAGACCAGGAGCCCCGGGAGAAATTGGCCCTGAGTAGCCACCGGCTGGGCCTTCCAGCCTTCCGCCTCCGCCGCCACCAACACCGCGTTCTTCGGACGGTAACCATGCCGGGTATGACTCACCAGCGAGAGGAACATAGCCAGCAGGATGCCCTGTTTCACTCCCACGACAACCACGGTGGCCGCGGTTATGAGGGCCACCCAGAACTCAATGGGCCGTTCTCGGTAGATCTGCCGCATGCCTTTTACGTCGATGAGATGAATGCAGATGAGAAAAACTACCGCGGATAAGACCGAGGCCGGCATGTAGACCAGCGGCCCCGTCAGGAAGACCAGCACCAAAAGCACGACAATGCAGCTGGCGATCTGGGCCAACTGGCTGCGACCCCCGGCGCTGTCCACCATCTCCGAGGCGGTGGGACTGCCGTTCACCACGAACCCGCCGGAAAGTCCGGCCCCGATGTTTGCCAAGCCCAAACCCACCAGATCTCTATTTTCACTAAGATGCTCGCTGTAGCGGGTGGCATAGGCCCGTGAAGTGGCGGCGCTCTGGGCCAGGATAACCACGAAGAGGGAAAAGGCCGTGGGCAAAAGCTTCATGAGGAGATCAGCGTTAACTTCGATCCGTGGCACGCCCAAATTCGGCAGGCCGCTCTGAACTACCCCAAGGGTAGCCACCCCCGCGGCTTTAAGATCAATGGCCCAGCTCACTACAATGGCACCGATCACTGCCACGAGGGCCCCGGGAAACTTTTTGGAAATTTTCTGGGAACCCAGGATCACGGCCAGGACGGCGACTGTTACCGCCAGGGTGCGAAAGTTCGTCTGGTGGAGGTTAAGGAGATCATGGAGGAGACGGCCCATAGGGCCATGGCCGCCCTCGGGCAGACCCAGCATCCCGCCAATCTCCATGAGGGATACCTGGACGCCGACTCCGGTCAGAAACCCTACAAGCACGGTGTGGGACAGAAAGTCCGCCAGGAAACCCAGCCCGATGAAACGGGCCACGATGAGGAGGACAGCCGCCATGAGGGCTAAAAGACCACACAGGGCCATGTAATCGGGCGAGCCCAAGGCGGCCAGACCCGTGAGGCCGGCAGCGAGAATGGCCGCGGTGGCAGAATCCGCTCCCACCACCATATGCCGGGATGAGCCGAACAAGGCAAACAGCGCCGTGGGGATAAGGATGACATAGAGGCCGGTGATCAGCGGGGTGCCGGCAATCTTGGCGTAGCCCATGGCATGGGGGATGTTGAGAGCCGCCAGGGTGATGCCCGCCATGATGTCGGCGGACACCTGGGACCTATTGAGGGGCAGAATTCCCTGCAGCATAATCGAGATGTCGCCCACCTAAGCTTGACACAGAAGGGCCTAATCCTCTCACCAGGGCCGAGGGGACATAGTTCCGTCTATTCCGTTTCGCTCGGTCTGTGTGGGAAAAACGCACCCCCGTAAGATTATAGAAATCTTTCCCGCGTATTGCAATCACCCGCTTGCTTAGGGCACGATTTTCCATTCAGCAATTGCCAACTGTAACATGCGACAGTGCTCTATGCCAGAGAAATCTGGGCTTACAGGAAGCTACACGGAGCCGAAACAACCCCGAAGGGTGAAGATTACCCTTTCGCCGTCAAAGCGCCGCTTGGCTTATTCTGACAAATAGGCTCACTGCTGAACTGTACACCTCATCTGATAACTTCGAAGCCTTGCGGTTGCCGGCCAGGTTATACTACACTTGAAAGCACCCGACTACAAATGACGGAGGAGAGCTTGTAAATGCGAAGAGCAAATGTAGTGATGATGGCAATGCTGGTCCTATTCGCTTTCGGTCTGACCGCAATGGCCGCTGAAAGCGATACTCAGAAAATCGAGCAGAAGGGCACCGTCGGCGCCAGTTAACCGCGACCATGAAGACGACGAAGGGCGACATCCGGCTCAGGCTCTTTCCCGAAGACGCTCCTTTCACCGTCATGAACTTTATCAATTTATCGACAAAGGGTTTCTACAATGGTCTTGCATTTCACAGGGTCATTCCCAACTTCATGATCCAAGGGGGCGATCCCAAAGGTAATGGCACGGGCGGACCCGGCTACGCCTTCAAGGACGAGTTCTCTCCCAATCGTCATTTCAACAAGCCCGGTCTCCTTGCCATGGCGAATAGCGGCCCGAACACGAACGGCAGCCAATTCTTCATCACCCATCGCCCAACTCCCTGGCTCGACGGGAAGCACACAATTTTTGGCGAGGTTCTCGGCGCCCAGGATCAGAAGGTCGTAAACGACATCGTCATTGGGGACAAGATAACGAGCATCCTTATCGACGGCGACTACAAGGCACTCACGGAGAGATTCAAAGCTCAGCTCACGGCCATGGACGAAGCTTTGGCAAAGATGCACAAGTAAACAGAGGATCGGTGGTGCGGTAAGTCCGAAGGCTTCTTGCGCTATCGGCATCGCGATACGCCTCACGGCCTGAGTCTCTTCATCCGCCATAGAGAACAAAGGCGCATGGTTTCAGCAAAGTGGCCCCAAACCCCGCGTCTATTCATTGCACAACGATCATCTGTTTAGGCTTTTAATCCAAAATCCAAAATCAAGAATCCAAAATTGTCTTTCCCCTTTTCACTTTTCACTACTTTCTCCCCCTCTTTACCTACCCTTTACCCCCCATATACCCCCTCTTTACCCCCCTCCCAAGGCCCATTTCGATTTGACACATCCCGTCCTTTCTCTGGGAAAATTATAGTCATGAGGTGCAACGCATAGCCCTTTCCCGACCTCCAGTCCGAATCAGCACGCTTCGATGAAGCTCGTCCCCAGACCTGGCTTGTATACAAAGTGGCCCGAATTTTCTTCAAACCGTCAAATTCCGTAAAGTTCCGTAAAGTCGACCGACAGGCTCAAGACGCGCAAACCTTGCTACTGGCGGACGCGAGAGCATCGAGGGGGCTTCGGACTGGCAGACCATCATTGGACAGATATGTATGACTGGATGGGGGATGAAACCCCGAACGAGGCAGTTTCTCAGTGCAGAGTCCGGGTGATCTATAAAGGCTTATCCGACCCTTTTGATGCCTTTTTAGGCTCTTTGACAATTGAATAGCACGAAGGGGTGGACGTAGGACTCATGCCCACCCCTCAGGCCGGGCTTCACCGATGCGAGAACGAAGTTCCGATAGTAAGCCATCGCCATCATTTTCCAACTACGAGAACCGCGAAGCTGTCTTTGATCATCACGGGGCGGGACTTCGCACCTGCTGCGGACGCCGGCGGAGCAAACTCCGCTGCCGGCAGATAAATGTTACCCGTCTCGGGGTCGATCGCCATCGTCCGGGACCCGGCTCGGGTGGCAACATTCTCCATCACCTCATATTTCCCGGAATATGACTGCCGCACGATGGTAAGGGTACCGTCACCGTTTGAGCTAAAGGCGAGCCCCGTCTTCTCATCAAACCCTCCCCCGTCGACGCCCTCGCCGATCGGCACGGTGGCAACAACCTCGCCGCTATCGACGTCGAGAACGGTCATAATCTTGTTGTGGCACCCCGAAAAGACGCGGCGATGTTCCTTGTCGAGCCCTATTCCGCTCGGCTCCTCACAGGGCTTGAGCGGGTACCTCTTCGTCAGTGAAAGCTCTCGGCTATCTATTTCAACGACTTCACTTGTGTTCTCTATATTCACGTAGATCTTCCCTTTGCCGTCGGCGGCCGCAAACTCCGGTTTGCCATGGAGGGCGATGGCGCCTGCAACCTCACCTGATTTGGCATCGAATGCCGTGGCATCCTTGCTGCCGCCATTGAAGGTGAACACCCGGCGAGACGCGGGGTCGTACAAAATAAAATCGGGGTTTTCTCCCGTCTTCACCTGACCGATTACCTTGAGTGTTTTAAGGTCGAACATGGTAGACGTATTTGCCTTTCCATTGCTCGTGAAACCCCGGTTCAACTCCGGCGCCAGGGCGATTCCATGTACGCCTTGAGTATCGGGAATATCGCCGACAACCCTGTCTTTATCGATATCGACCACCATGACGTGGGTGGACCTGGAAATATAGAGCCGTCTGGCCCCCCGTCCACAATGAGGCAATCCCAACCCCCAATACCCCCGATTTGCAGTTTCTTGACGACATGATATCCGGGATCGCCAGCATAACAAAGAGAACTGGCGAGGAGAATGCAAAACAGAACGACTGCTTTCATCATGTTGGTCAGCCTTATGTGAGTTATTCAGAATACTTACTATATCAGCTTGTTCGTAAGACGGCAATGAGCTGTTTGTGCCGACGGGCCGGAGACACGGCATCGATAATGCTGATTCTCGCCCGGTGAGCCCCTTTGACTTGTGGGCCATAACGCCAAATCACCTCCGCAAGTACAGGCGTCTACTCTTTCGACTATCCCGAGCCCATAGGACTAGCAGAGACCCCTACTGTAAGCATAAGGGGTTGCGGTAAAGGGTAAGAACCGTCCCATACTTTATGCCGATCAAATTTAGCGCATAACATGACGAGGCTACGAACGGGAGCCCACATACGGATTGGTGGCTTTTTCCATGCCTATGGTGCTTTTCGGCGCACTGCCATAATTGTGGCCGGGAAGCACCACGGTCGAATCGGGTAGTGTAAAGAGCTTGTTGCGGATGGAGGAAACGAGCACCTCAGAGGACCCGCCTCCCAGGTCTGTCCTGCCGACAGCTCCCACAAACAGCGTGTCGCCGGTGAAGACGAGACCGTGGCCGTAAAGGCAGATGGCCCCGGGGGCGTGACCCGGGGTATGAATGACTGACAGGCTTACTTCTCCCACGGTTATGACGTCGCCGTCCTTTACGGTCCTGCCCGCGGCAGGAGAGGCTTTCCCTCCAAACATGTCCAGCATCTGCGGAGATTGGTGGGTAAGCGCATAGGCTTCCTTCTCATGAATCACGATGGTCGCTCCGGTCACATCCTGCATACGCTTGTTACCCAGTATATGGTCCACATGGGAATGAGTGTTGACGATGTATTTTATCTTCAGGCCCTTTTTGGTCGCCTCCTGGAGAATCCGGTCCTCGTCACCCGCGGGGTCTATCACGAGGGCTTCCTTTGTCTTCTCGCATCCCACGAGGTAGGCGAACACTGCCATCCGTCCCACTTCCATTTGCTTTACTATCACGTGCGCTCCCATCTCAGTGAGCCCTTTCAAAGATAACCATATTTTTAGTATAGTCATTCAGCCGCAGAGCGGCATTGCAGGTGCGAGCCCCAAACCTTCGCGCTTCGCAAGGCATATATTATATAATTCTGATTTGAGACCCTCAATAGCCGGGAGCTCACATGCACCGTTATATAAAAAAGTTTCTCGCCCTTTCCTTTATTTCGCTTCTTCTCCCCTCACTGGCGGTTGCCGATATGATCATAGGAGGGGATATAAGCTATCCCGTGCAAAAAGGCGATTGCCTCCTGGCGGTCAGCGCCAAAGTCGGCGTCGACTGGCAGGTCATTGCCAGGGGCAACCGGATCGAGTCGAAGAACCAGTGCAGGATCGGGACTCCGCTCACCATCACGAACAGGAAGATCGTTCCGAAGGTCATAGCAAACGGGATCATCGTCAACATACCTGACCGGATGCTCTACTTCTTCAGGGATAGTGCGCTCGTCAGCTTCTTCCCCGTCGGCCTCGGAAGCCGGGATTGGCCGACGCCCGTCGGAAGCTTTGTCATCGTGGGAAAGGAGCACAATCCGACCTGGCACGTTCCCAAGTCTATCCAGCGCGAGATGGCAAAGAAGGGGCAACCTGTCAGGGAGGTTGTCTTGCCGGGCCCCGATAATCCTCTCGGACAATACGCGCTCGAGACGTCCTTGCCGGGCATCCTCATCCATGAAACCATATGGCCCACAACCATCTACCAGTGGAGGAGCCACGGTTGCATCAGGGTCCTCCCCGAGAACATGGAGGCCGGCTTCTTTGAAATGGTCGAGAAGGGCGCCTACGGCGAGATCATCTACCAGCCGGTGAGCGTGGCCGTGTCGGAACAGGGGCGTGTATTCCTGCAAGTTGACAGGGACATCTACAAAATGGTTAAATCCATGGCGGACGAAGCCAGGGCGGCGATAGAAATACGCGGGCTCTCGGACAAGGTGGACTGGACGAAAGTAGAAAACGTGATAGAGCTCAAGACGGGCCTCGCCGAGGATGTGACGCAATGATATCGAGGCGGGATTTCCTCAGAGGCGTTCTCGGTGCAGCGGGGGCTTATGGCCTGTTCTCCGCGCGGATTGCCGCGTCTGCTCTTACCACCAATGGCGCCGAGAAGACGCTTAGCCTCCACAACGTCCACACAGGTGAGAGGCTCGTCACACGATACTGCACGGATGGCTGCTACGACGAAAACGAGCTCGGTCGGATCAACTACGTCCTCCGGTGCCACTATACAAACGCCGTGAAGCCTATAAGCCCCAAAGTTATCGACCTCCTTTGCAATATAAAGGACCGATTGGCCCCGGGTAAAGAGATTACTATTATCTCCGGGTACCGCTCACCCGAGTACAATGAGTATCTGAGACGACTGGGGAGACACGTAGCTGCGGGGAGCCTCCACATGGCAGGCCTCGCCATCGACTTTGTCATCGACGGCATCGGAACGGGAGAGCTTTGCAGGACTGCGAAGCTCTTTGCCGCGGGCGGAGTAGGGAAATACTCGGAGTTTGTTCACATAGACGTAGGCCGCGTAAGGTACTGGTAGTCCGCGTAAGATATCCGCAGGCCCCTCCTCGCGTGGCGCACAATTTCTTCACCCGAAAATTATAGAGACACTCGTTTCGGCCCCTTCCGGATGAGCCTGCCGGATCA
>CAVVPU010000161.1:0-3715 GCA_963750015.1 uncultured delta proteobacterium
TTTACTTCACGCGGCCCGCTTGGTTGGGCGCGCAGCCCATCCAGACGACGTTAGGATCTACCCCTTTGTCCGCCGCGTGCCGGGCGAAAGAGGGGTAGATCCTATGCAGAGAAGCCTAATAGCTGTACTTCACTCCTGCGAAAAACATCCTGCCCTGTGCTGGGAATCCGACCTGCTCCTCGTAGTTCTTGTCGAAGAGGTTCTGGACCACGAAATAGCCCTCGAAATTGGTCATAGAAGACCCTCGATATCCTCGCGCCCACGATGAAATAGTCGCCCGTCCTCAAGGAAGGTGTAGACGGGTTGGCCGTGGTGGGCAGATAGCTGCACATACGGGTCAGGTAGCTTCCGGTAAGGTCGGTCTGGACATCTATTTTGGGAATCAGGTACTTTGCGCTCAAATCGACCTTGCCTGAAGGCGTGTAGAGAACCCTGCTCGTCGGCGTGTTCGGGCTTTCGTCGGTTGCGTTCGTATAGGTGTATCCGATGCCGAAGCTCAGGTCCTTCATGGGGAAAATCTCGGCGGTCACCTCGGAGCCCCAAATGAAGATCTTTCCGAAGTTAAGATATTGGTTCGTGGGAGTCGGTCCGTTCCTGCCGATCATGTCGGAAACATCATGAACGAAGAAGGAGGCTTCTACGGTCGCATACTGGGTGACAGGGCGGGAAGCGCCGACCACGTAATTGTCGGCCTTCTCGGGCTTCAGATTGGTGTTGCCGCCGTAGTTGCCGATAAAGCTGGGTCAGGGTGGGGAACCTGATCTTCTCCGCCCAGGAGGCGAAGAGCTTGGTTTTGTCAACCAAAGGTATAGTCGGCGCCGACCATGGGGTCTACCCTGTCGGCACTCGGGGTCTTGAGGTGGGTGAAGCCTGTGAAAGCCCCCGATGAGTTTGGTCTGGGTCTGAGTCGAGCCGGTGACGTCCCAGAAATCGTAAGCCGCACCTGCCACGATGGAAAGAGGCTTGATGGGATCGAACTGGTCCTCCACGCCGAAAGAGCCCGTATAGGAGGTCGCTTCCTGGAAGGGCAGGTAGGTCAGCGCGGTCTGCTGGTGGTCGTCCCTGCGGTAGAGAAAGCTCGCCCTCAGGGTATCGTTGGAGGAGAGGCTTATCTCGTCGAGGATGTTCCCGCCTGTGGTGTTGTCCTTGTACGTGCTCCTCGCTATCTCCTGGGTGAGGGCGGGATCGTAGTAGAAATCGCCCACGTCCTTATGGTTGTGATAGAAGAGCTTGCCTTTCAGGGTCATCCAATCGTTCACCTTCTGCTGGCCCAAGAAGGTCTGCACCCCAGTTGTTGTAGGCAGGCCAGGTCCAACTGGGAGAACTGGGACCCGGGTGAAGTGAAGACCGTATCCGAATAGAGGGAGGCCGGGCCGCCGTAATTGGCGCTCGTATAATTCATGTTGAGGTAGTACTCGGAACCTTTGGACGGTTCGATGCCGACCTTGCCCCAGAAACTGTCCATATGGAAATCGGAGTTGTCCCGGACCCCGCCGTTTTCGATGACTGCGGTCGTGGTAGCCCCCGGCCTGTGAGCGATGGATGTGGTTTGGGGCTGGAAATCATTGGACAAATACCATCCCTTCGAATCCTGGCGATCATAGCCGAACCAGTAGCTGAGCGGGCCCACCTTCATGCCGTGAGATACGCTCAAATCGGATGCCTGGTAGTCCCCGTACTCTGCCTTAAGGTCTAGGGAGGGTTTTTCCGTCGGCTTTTTGGTGATGATGTTGATGACGCCCGCGAGGCTGTTCGGCCCGTACAACACGGACGAGACGCCCTTTGTCACCTCGATGTGATCGATCATGTCCACAGGGATGGTCTTCAGATTAAGAAGTCCGTAGTTCGTCTCGTAGTAAGGGACTCCGTCGATCAGGACGAGGGTCTCCGTCTGGTTGAGGCCCTGCAGGGAGACGTTGGGCTGGTTTTTCGCGCCCGTGGTGATCGTGATGCCCGGAACGTGGCTCAAGGCCTCTGCCACGTTCCGGCTGTGATACACCTCGATCTGATCCTGGGTCACCGTCGACATCTGGGTAACCGCCTGGGAAGTGGGCAGCTTCTCGCCCTTCACGTAGAGCTCTCCAAGATCGTACGCATCATAATTCTTGGGAAGGGTCGAAGGCCCCTTCTGCGCCTCAATGCCCGCGTTGGCCGGCGCCTCCTGTGCCCGGATAACCGGGGTAAATGTTGCGATGAACATAAGTGCCGCAATAACGCACAATAACCGCTTCATACCTTCCTCCTCTTCCTTTCTCTCGTTTCCTCTAAGAATATCCGCACGCCGCGTTGTTGCCCGTGGGCCGGCCACCTGTCTGCCTCTACCCCTCCTTTCCGTGCCGGGTTCGGAGGCGCTCTTTGCGACGCTGTATATGACTAATAATAGCGTATCTTTATATACCTCTGGATATAATGACGAGTCAAGCATTTTGTGGCAGGCATCACAGAAAAAGTCGGATAGGCTGGCGGGGCTCCCAACCGTGCGACTCAGACTTGAAGGGCTCCGGCACTGATTACGCGGGTGAAAAAAAAAGGACGGGAGTTGCTACGGCTCTATCTTACCCCCAAGAGCCGTGAAGGAGTGGCCGAGGTAGCGGGCATAGAAGTCGTCGGCCACTGCTTTCAGGGAAATATCTTCGAACCGGTCGGGATGGAGGACCTTCGCCGCCCAGAGGACCCCGAGGACACAGTGGGGAGCAGGATAATCCCACCAGCCGATATTGGAGGGAAAGATGAAGACCTTGTGATTGCGTACCGCCTTGACCCCTTGCAACTGGCTGTTGTGGAGGACCCGGTCAACCCCGTAGCTTCCCCAGGTCGAACCCAGAAAAATCACGTCAGGGTCCCAGGCGACTATCTGTTCTGGTGAGACCGAGGGCCAGCGTCCCTTGAGGCCCGAAGCCACGTTTTCCCCTCCCGCCTCCCGGAGGATGGTTGATTGAAGCATCTCGCCCGTCGCCACGTCGTAGGCGCCTTTCGGGCCCAGGAACATGACCCTTGGCCGTTTCCGCCGTGGAATATCGGCAACACGCTTTCTTACCAGGCCGAGGAGCCTTTCGCAGTCCCTTATGTAGGCCTCACCTTTCTCCTTGCAGCCAAGGAGCCTCCCTATCAGCCTCACCGCCTCATAGCCTTCCGAAAAGTTCTCACCTCTCACGGCAATGACCTTGATTCCTGCCTTCTCCATCCTCCCGACCTCTGCCCGGTCGAAGGAAGCGTAGACGATGGCCACATCGGGGTGCAGAGCCATGAGCGCCTCGATACCGAAAGTTCCGGGCATCATGGAGGGCTTTGACGCGAATACGGGATCGATGCGCGCCATGGCTTTCCCCTCGTCGCGGAGTAGCCCCTGGCACACGAGCTTGTCCTGTTCATGTAAGGCGAAGACTATTTTCCCGGGCAGGAAGTGGAGGGCCGCGATCCTCTCTATCCCGGCAGGGACCGTGACAGTGCGTCCGAGCTGGTCCGTCACCGTGACGGATTGCCCCTCCCGGCTCTCCCTCGTCTCAGCGGAAGCAATTCCCCAAAGGAACATGCACGCAGCAACGGCGATCAGCAATTCCGGGAGAAGTCTTTTCTGCGCCACCCTCGCACCACTGCAAAATTTATGACGGCTCGACAGCATTGCAGTTATGTACAAGATGATATAACCAACTGTCAAGCCATTTCGTCACATCCGAAGCATGACGGCGGCGGCCCGGAGAGGCCGCCCATGCCA
>CAVVPU010000162.1:0-12907 GCA_963750015.1 uncultured delta proteobacterium
GTACGGGATATCCGATTCGTGGGACTTGCATGATTTCCAATGGGTGACCCCGCGTTTCCGTTGGTATGGACGATTACCTTCAACGATACTTGTCCTTCAGGTGCTCCCGATAATCCTCTTCGGTCACGGAGGCCTTTTTCAGAACTCCGAACAGGGACGCCGTAACAGGGGGCATCATATCCGCCGGCTGCACCTCTTCACCGAGGGCCGCGAAGTAATCGGCCACCATTCCGGATACCGACTTTCCCCGATGCTTGGCTTCATGCTTGGCCTTTTCCACGAGGATTTTGTCCATGCGTAAGGTGAGCTTGGCTGTCATGACGTATGAAATAAACCTCATTGTACGGCACTGTCAAGAGAACGCTGAAAAGAGCGATTTATTGGGCGAGAGAACGTAGGGTGCCCTATAGCCGAGTGCGGCCGTGCGGCGTTGGAAATGCCCCCGGAGTTACCCATGAGAGGTAGGTGATTGTTGTTTGGGAATATTTTTAAATTAAATCAATATGTTACGTAACATTAGTTGTCCGCTTTCAAGGGCAGACCCCTCAGCCCCGCTTTAAGATAAACCAGTATATCCTGGCGCCATTCAATATCTTTGTCCGAATCGTACACCGGCCGACCGAATAGATTCGAGAATCCGTACTCGAAGTCCCCAATTCCGAAAATACTCCAATTCGCGGAATCCTCTTCAATTGCCGTTTCAAAAGTCAAATCATAGTTGGTGGTCATTACCGAGAATGACGCTTCCCCGAAATAGGCCTTCAATTCCGAAACAAGGTTTCGATAGAGAGCAACTGCTTTTTTGCGGTCGTACTTGGCGAGACCTTCAAAAATAAGTCTCTTGATACGCGTAGTTTCTGAACGTGCTTGCCCTTTGAACATCCCGAGTCGGCTTTCTATGTGGCTTTGTAAATTCTGCTGATTTGAAAGTCCGGCCATTAGCGCCGGCAGCATATGTTCGGTGAAAGTAACGTCCGTACAAAATGTCTCCAGGGTTGAAAGAACCCATTCAATATCTTCTGAAGACGTTCCTCCAAGGTATCGCATTGCCAGCCCCGTAACTTCCTGCATTCCATCACGAACATCCTTGATGAAGCCTGTGGAGATGGGAAGTCCCAATGGTACCCCTGCTCCAGCACCGGTGAAAATCAAAACCTTTGTGGGCGTGGACATTTTAACCCCTTTCCATATTTGTTCTTAGGCTACAGATAATCGTCCCCTTCTTTTGGAGGAGTATAGAACTTGACCTGCGACTCACACGTTGAGCAAGCTTTCCATAGTTTAACGATGTCTTTTGCTCCCCTCTCGCTAACCAAATGATAAGCCAAGCTACTTTCCTGAAGCTCCTCTTCGGTATTCAACGGTAGGAGTATGTCAGTTAACTCTAATTGCTTTGCTTCTTCTTTCGTCGGAATCTCGTGCAACTCGATGCGTAATACTCCTGACTCCGTAACGAAAACGGGAAAGCGCTACAAAGCGGAGAAGTGCCCAAGGGGCTGATTCGAGCTGTGACCCAAAACGATGCCGAAGCAGTGAGATTGTCAGGCACACCTTATCTACCCTCCTATCCGGATCGAGATTAGGAATTTCCAAAATCCCTCCATTTATGCGGGAAAGGAGGTCAACCGTTTTTGCCTCCTTGCTCTTTTCACTCGGTACTTCCTTCATCGACTTCGCTGCCTCCATCACTTTCTTCATGGTCGTCCCGCTTGCAGCGATGATGATAACTATCTTCCCCAGCTTGAGTTCTCTGTGTCCTATATGTAGCTCGCCATCCCACAACAAAGGAAGCAAAAGCGGATATTTGTCAGCATCACTATCGAATTCGTCCAGAAACAGCAGGGGGAGCTTGTCAAGAACTTTGAAATTTCTCGCGGCATCTAAAGGCTGAAGCAATTCCTCTATGCGGTCTAATGTTGCCATATTGAACATAACAGGGCTTACGATCCGGTCCATGCTTTCAGCTAAGCATTTGATGAGGTGAGATTTTCCCGATCCGGGTTCTGCAAGCATCATAATATTCAAGGGGCGCTTGCGGCTTTCGTCCTCCCCATACCGCCGTATGCTCGCTTTTACTCTTCTTATGTCTGCGATGTGGGGCCAATCAAGGGTTGAATAATTTCCAAGCTCGTGTAGACTCCATTCGTACTGTGCCTCGATATCCACTTCGTCCGCTGTAGGTGGACTGTCCAATATGACTTCAGTCACCGATTCTGCCGCCCCATTGATTATGTCCTCAGTCTTTCGCCGCCTTATTACCATGACGTCCCCTCCGTATGTCCAGCTTTCATCCGTTTCAACCTACCGAATGACAGTTTCGATTCCTGCCCAATCGGGGGTATAGGGGGTCAAAGGTTTACAGGCGGTTGAAAACTTCGGCTCATCGATTTTAGTGTGAGAGCGCTGATCTTGTACATAATGATTTCAATATGTTTCAAGGCAGTTCCGCGCAAAAAGGCCCTCTCCGATCCTCGAGAGCAAGGTTTTCAACAGCCTGTCAGTGGCTGACCCCATTCCCCAATTCTCTACTCTACCCTTTTAGGCTTCCCCGATATTGTCAGGCTCAGACCGTTGCCCACCTTTATCCAAGCAAACCAGATTTCGGACACGGCATTTCTCCCCACAACCTGCCCTCCAGGCTCCTGCCTGCCTTCTTTTTGTTCACCCCGCCCCATTGTTTGAAAAAGAAGGGTACGTGACCGCTCACGCAGATATCGCGAATCGAGAGAACCCACGACTCTTGCATTGGGCGAGCTTTCGGACCGGATTCGCCTCCTACGATGACCCAATCAATGCCGGTTAGGTCGAGGTCGGTCACCGGTCCTAAAAGTGGCTCCATGGACAAGAACTTAACGGCGGCCCCCGCCTTGCGCAGGTGATCCACCCGGTAAAGGCAGTCCTGATTCTCCACTGTGACTCCCATCCACAGGTTGGGTGCCCAGACGACCTCACGACTTAAGCGCTGAAGCCGTTCCGACCTCTTTGTGAGAATTTGAAAGGTGTGCCAATGGGCGCGACCCATGACATTGAAGAGTCTCTTGATTACATCATCACGGAAATCGTCCAGAAAAAGATCGCTCATCGAGTTAACGAAGATATTTAGGGGTTTCTTCCATTTGAGAGGCGCGTCAAACATACGCTCGTGGATGGTCGGCCTGAATCCCTCTCTGTAGTTCGGATTTCCCATAGCTTGAAGCCGTTTTGCCATGCGTTCAGCGTAGCAGTTCATGCATCCGGGGCTCACCTTCGAGCAGCCCGTCAATGGGTTCCACGTGGCCCCGGTCCATTCAATATTAGTGTATTGTGCCATTAGCTAACCCTGTCCTTATTCTTCTCGAATATCTGCTCTATTATGTGCGATGCCACGGGTTTCTGACAGGCGAAGAAGAGATAGTAGACGACAGCGTTGGTGCTGTTCCTCATCGGCATCGGTTCGGGCACCTGAGCAAAACCAGCCACTTTCTTTAGCCGCAGCCGAAATGCGTTCACAATCGCCTCGTTTCCCTGCTTTTCCTCAAAGCCAAAGAGATTACCGGAGGTATTGTAGGCGGCCTTTTTCCATGACTCGTCGCCCCAGAAGGCCGTCATCCGTAGGGCCTGTTCCGGATCAACCTTCTCCGTGTTCCTCCACAGCACATTACGATTCATGTCCGCCACGGGAAAGTTCAAGAACAGTTCTACGCTCCCCATCTTTCCCGCACACTCTATCACCGGCCAATTAAGGTGCAGCCCATAAGGATCGAGAAGACACAGCGCCCTCCGGTAATCCCTGTACTTAGCGAGCGGGAGTACTTTATCGAGAAGAACCGAGTTGCAGTCCGCCTCGTAGAGCTTCACATTGGTATATCCCTTCGTCAGGTCCCTCAGAGAGTCCACCTTTTTTCTGTCCATATCTATCAAATGATACTCCCGAAAGGGTGGTTTGATCCTCAAGGCATTCAAGGGACTCCCCGGCACCCATTCGCCAGTAGCTTTCGAGACGTGTACCCCGGCACCTGCAAAGGCGTCGATGTAAATATGATAGAGACGGCTTTGCGCGCTCATTATAGTGGAGTAAGCGGCGGCGTAGTCCCGAACGATGTCGAGCTTCACCTCCGACCAGTAACCAATCTCATCGTATCGCATGACGTCTCCCCACTTGCGACTGGCTTATTGCCTCTACACGGGACCCTGCCTTCCTTACAGCACTGACCCCGCACAAGAAAAAACGCCAACGTGTATTCATCCGCTTGTTCTTGCGGCCTCAAAGGGCCGCGGCTCTTATCCAATTGGTGCTGGTGTGTGCATCCTATGAAGGCCGGAGCCGCGGACCAAAGGATACGGCTCCGCGTGCCACCGGCCGGTCGGATGGGAGGGATCGTGAGGTGTGGATGGGCTGTCGTGCCTCATTGACCGCAGCCGTACTAAACGTACGGCGGATGGGCATGAGGTGCGGCAGAGCGC
The DNA here is from genome assembly GCA_963750015.1 of uncultured delta proteobacterium. Classification (GTDB taxonomy): domain Bacteria; phylum Desulfobacterota; class Syntrophorhabdia; order Syntrophorhabdales; family WCHB1-27; genus CAVVNC01. Next base: position 4,444 of record CAVVPU010000162.1, read on the forward strand.
CGCAGATCGCGATCCCTCCCATCCGACCGGCCACACCTCGTACCCCCCGCTTTCGGCGCACTTAACTTCTTGTTGACGCACTGAGATCATTTCGCGCTACTGCCCCGCCCCAGGCACGTTTCCAGCCTCTTGCGGAGAGTTTCCTTGTCCCCCTTCTGCCCTATGAAGTCCCAGGGGAAGACTTCGTCTTCCCCTCTCTCCCTTGCCGCATAGAAGTTCAGGTTTATCGGGCTCTCTCTCCCTATGGCTCCGAGGCTTACCCCTTTCGAGAGTCCCAGTATGACATCCTTCAGCCTCCTGTCCCCCCTCGCAAGGATGGCCTGGAGAACGCTGTACTTCACCGATTCATGGGTGAAATGGCAGTTGGCCACCTTGCCGAGCCCTCTCTTCAGTATGCTTATTTTCTCCTTCAGCATTGTTGCCTCGTCCATTGCGAGCCATTGAAAGGGGGTCCTCGCTTTTGGCACGAAGGGGCTCGCGTGCACCGTGATGCCCCCGATCCTCCCCTTCGGGCTTCCCTTTTTCACGAGCAGATGGAGGACCTGCTTGATCAGCTCTATTATTGCCTCCACGTCTTCCCGCTTCTCCCCCGGCAGGCCGATCATGAAATAGAATTTGAAATTGAACGACTTCAGGTCTGCGATCGCCTCGATCCGGTCGAAAATCGCCTTGTCGCTCAGGGGCTTGCCCATTCTCTTGCGCAGGCCCTCGGTCCCTGCCTCTATACCGAAAGTGAGGGTCTTGATCGAATCCTTGAGGAGGTCTATCACCTCCAGGTCGACTTCGTCGAGTCTCAAGGAGGGTAGATGGACATTGACCCCTGCTTTTTTGAACCGCCTGATGATTTCGGCCAGATGGGGGTGAAAGGAGACCCCCCCTCCTATGATGCCCACGTCCTCTATTCCGGCGGGTATATCCTCCAGCTTATCCGAGATGAAAGGGTATATATTGCCAGCGAGGCAGAAGCCGCACCGGGACGGGCACCCCCGGCTCCCCTCCACGAGATGCATGGCTCCGAACTCGGTCTCGCTCGTCACTATGGACGAGCTCGCGAGCTTTCCTCCCCGGTACCTCTCGATCTCGACCCGATAAGAGGAAGGGACGAAGGCCTTGATAGTTCCATCCTCTTTATAGGAGACATCGAGGCGAGCCGGATTGTATACCCATTTCCAGGCGCTTAAGCCCTCTATGGCCTTCGGCCTCCCTTCATCCCTTATCATCAGATAGCGCTCCATGAAGGGGGGGATGCATGTTTCCACGTCTCCCATGAGGAAGAGGTCGAAGAAGGCGGCGAGCGGCTCGGGATTGGCCATGGCGCAGACCCCCCCTGCCACGATAATGGGTGAGTCCTTTCCTCTGTCGGCGGCGAAAGGGGCGACGGATGCCGCCTCGAGAAGCTGGGGGATGTTGAGGAAATCGGTCTCGAAGGAGAGGCTGAAGAAGGCTATCTCGAAGGCGCTTATAGGACGGCCGCTCTCCACGGAAAGGGCCTCTCCCGGTCCGTCGAAGAAGAGCCTTTCGCACACGACCTCATCCTGCCCATTGAGGCAGCTATAAAGCGAGTGGACCGCCAGGTTGGACATGCCGATACGGTAGGCGTTGGGGAAGACGACGCATACCGGCACCCTGTTGGTCCACTTCTTCTGAACCGTCCCGTACTCAAGGGAGAGGATTTCCCGTCTATTCAATAAGGCCCCTTTCACGAGCGAAGCGAGGTGAGCGGGGAGGCTCGGTCAGCTTTGCTGACCGAGGGGGCGCTGAGCCCCGACCTAGTCTGCCTGTTTCCTCAAAAACGTGGGTATGTCGTACCGGTCGTCGTCGAGGTCGATGCCCGTGGACCTCGATCTCGTCTCACCCTTGTAGTCGATCTTCACGTTTCGCTTGAGATAGGCAGGCACTCCCTTGTCGTCGAAGAGCTTCTCGGTCTTCGCACACTCCGGGTTCTCCGCCGCCTTGACGACCTGTTCCTCGAAACCGGTGGCAATGACCGTGATCCGTACGGTGTCGTCCATGGACTCATCGAAGACGAGCCCCCAGATGACCCTTGCATCTTCGTGGGCCTGCTCCTGAATCAGGGTCGATGCCTCGTGCACCTCGTGAAGGGTCATATTGGTGCTGCCCGTCACATTGATCAGCACACCTCGGGCGCCGTGTATCGATATGTCTTCGAGGAGCGGGCTCGATATGGCCTTCTGGGCCGCTTCGATCGCCCGCCTGTCGCCTGAGGCGACGCCTACGCCCATGATGGCCATGCCTTTTTCGCTCATCACGGTCTTCACATCGGCAAAGTCCACGTTCACGTGGCCCGAGGAGACGATCAGATCGGATATGCTCCTCACGGCATAGAGAAGTACTTCGTCCGCCTTCAGGAAAGCGTCCTTGATGGTCATATGCTTGCCGCCGATGGAGAGCAGCCTTTGATTGGGTATGGTAATGAGGGTATCGACATGGGATTTGAGCTTTTCGAGTCCGTCGTCCGCCTGGCAGTTTCGCATCTTCCCTTCGAAGGCAAAGGGCTTCGTGACCACCGCGACGGTAAGGGCGCCCATTTCTTTCGAAATTTCCGCGATCACCGGAGAGGCGCCGGTCCCTGTGCCGCCGCCCAGGCCGCAGGTGATGAAGACCATATCGGCGCCTTTGAGCTGCTCGGCAATCTGCTCGGCGTCTTCAAGGGCCGCCTGTCTGCCGATCTCAGGATTGGCCCCTGCTCCCAGGCCCCTGGTCACTTTCGAGCCCACCTGGATCTTCACCGCGGCCTTGTTCGAGGTAAGAGATTGAATGTCCGTATTCACGGCGAGGAATTCAACCCCATGGAGGCCGCCTTCAACCATGTTGTTGATCGCGTTGCAGCCGCCGCCTCCGATTCCCACGACCTTCAGCTTTGCAGAAAACCCGTTATTTTCATCCATATAGAACATGTCGCTCCCCCTCAGAAGATTTCTTTAAACAGTTCCTTGACTTTCTTGAGCAGCCTTTGATCGAGCAGCTTCTTTAAGGACTCCCTCCTCTCGTAGCCGCCTTTTCTCCACCTGTTCTCCTGGTACCCGTGCAGGATCAGACCTACGCCGGTTGCGTATATGGGGTTGTTCACTACATCGACCAAACCTCCTACCCCTATGGGATAGCCCCTTCTCACGGGCAGGCTGAAAACGTTTTCGGCGAGCTCGACCAGTCCTTCCAGGTTCGAGCACCCCCCCGTGATAACGACACCCGAGGCGAGGAGTTTCTCATATCCCGATTTCTTGATCTCCTCATGGATCAGGGTGATGATCTCCTCGACCCTTGGCTCGATGATGTCTGCCAGTGTCTTGCGCATCAGTGTCCTGGGCTTTCTTCCGCCCACGCTCGGCACCTCGATGGTCTCGTTAGCCCCGACCATCTTCGAGAGGGCACACCCATATTTTTTCTTGATCTTCTCCGCCTCTTCGATGGGCGTACGCAGGCCGATGGCGATATCGCTCGTGATATGGTTGCCTCCGAGAGGCAGGATGGAAGTGTGCCGTATGCTTCCGTTTGCATAGACAGCGAGATCGCTCGTGCCGCCCCCTATATCAACCAAAGCCACTCCGATCTCCATCTCTTCCGGTGTCAGGGTCGCCTCCGCTGAGGCGAGCTGCCCGAGGATGAGATCGTCCACCGATAGGCCGGCCAAATAGCAGCATTTGACGATGTTTTGGGCAGAGGCAATGGAGCCTGTAACTATGTGAACCTTGACTTCGAGCCTCACCCCGCTCATGCCCACGGGGTCCTTTATGCCGTCCTGGTCGTCCACGATATATTCTTGCGGTATGACGTGGATCAGGTCCCGGTCCGCGGGGATCGCCACCGCCTTTGCCGCGTCCACGGCCCGTGCGATGTCGTCCTTCCGCACCTCTTTGTCCTTGACCGCCACCACGCCGTTGCTGTTGAAACTCTTGATATGGGACCCTGCGATCCCTGCCAGGCAGCCCGCGATCTTGATGCCCGCCATCAATTCCGCCTCTTCGAGGGCCTTCTTGATGGAATTGACCGTGCTGTCTATGTTGACAACGACCCCCTTGCGGAGCCCCGTCGACGGGTAGGAGCCTATGCCAGCGATGTTGACTTTCTCATCCTGGACCTTGGCAACCACCACGCATATCTTCGTGCTGCCCACGTCGAGGCTCACGAGGAATGTCCCGTTATCTGCCATATTACCCCTTCCTCTCCTTGACGATCGCGCCCTGCTCGAAGCGCGCGTCGATACATTTGATGAGGAGGCCCCTTCTCTTCGCGTCGTCCAGGACGGCGACCGCCCGTTTCAGCCGTTCCTTCTGGTCCTCTTTCCCCAGTATGATCTCCACCCCGTCTTCGAGGCTGAAGAGGGTCATGTTGCCGTCCCGGTACATCACTTCCGAGAGGTCGTCCTTGTGCAGGACATTGTCCCGCTCCCAGCCGGAGATCTCCCTGAAGATGCTCCGGGCGTCGTTTTTTTCAGGTGCGTTTATGACAAACAGGCCTTTTCCGTCACCTTTCATGAGGCTCCTGTAGGGCGCGCCTTCCTCGTCGAGTACCTGGATGTCGCCCTGCGCTCCCACCCACAGCGCGGAGGGTATCCGCTCCTTCACATCTATGAGGATCGAAAAGGGGAAGATCCTTCTTACCCTCACGTCCCTGATGAAAGGATCGGCAGCAATGGCTTCCTTGACCTTTCCCATGTCGGTTGAGAAAATGCTGCTTCTCAAGTAAGGGTATATCTTCGCGAGGATTTGCGACTCAGGCCGCTGAGTCGCACCATTTATCCTGATATTCTTAAGGAGAAAGACCGGCTCCGTCCGGGAAAAGAGGTACATTGCCGTCAGTACCGAAAGAAGGCACAGGGGTATGAGAAAGAGCAGGTACATGGCGCGTTTCATGCCTTCAGGCTCGCTCCTTTCATGATCTCCTCGACGAGCTCGTCGAAAGTCTTTCCGAGGGACGCCCACGCCTTGGGCACGAGGGACGTCTCGGTCATACCCGGAGAGGTGTTGATGTCGATAACCTGGGGGCACCCCGACTCATCGACGATCATGTCGATTCGCGCGCACCCGTCCAGCTGGAAATGGCTCCACACGGTGAGGGCCCCGTCATGGGCCGCCTTCTCGACGTCCCGGGGAAGCTTCGCGGGCACGAGATACTCTGTCATGCCTTTCGTGTATTTCGCCTCGTAATCGTAAACACCCGATTTGGGCCTCACCTCGACTATGGGCAGGACAAGGCCGTTCACGATGGCCACGGTGATCTCTCTTCCCGCAACAAATCCTTCTATGAGGACCTTCGAGCCGTGCCTGAAGGCAAGCTCCATGGCCGAGCCGACCTCATCAGGCTCTTTCACGACCGAGATGCCGACGCTCGAGCCTTCGCAGGCAGGCTTTACCACAAAGGGCAGGGGAAAGTCGGCACCCTCCGGGGACGCGCATATCCGGTAGGCAGGAGTCGGCACGCCGAGGCTCCCGAGAACTACCTTATCCAGGCATTTATCCATTGCAAGGGCAGAGCCGAGCACGCCCGAACCCGTATAAGGAATCGCCATCATCTCAAGCAGTCCCTGGACCGTGCCGTCTTCGCCCCACTTCCCATGAAGGGCGATAAAAGCGGCCTCGAAGGGTTCCTTCCGGAGAGACTCGGCCAGATCGAAGCCGGCGTCGACGGCCATTGCCCTGTAGCCTGCTCGCAGGAGTCCTCCAAGCACGGCATTCCCGCTCTTCAGCGATATTTCACGCTCGGAAGAAAGGCCGCCCATGAGGACCGCGATCAGCTTTTCTTTCAGGTCTTTCCCTTTGTCCACTAGAAACCCCACATCTCCACTTCTTCTTCCAGGACAACCCCTGTGCTCTCCAGGACCCGCTTCTTCACTGCCTCGATCAGCCCCTTTATGTCCGATGCCGTGGCATGACCAATATTGACGATGAAGTTCGGATGTTTCTCCGACACTTGTGCGCCACCCAAAGTGAAGCCTCTGAGTCCTGCATCGTCTATGTTTTTCCAGGCCGCGCTGCCATTCTTGTTCCTGAAGACCGACCCGGCAGATGGCAGGTCCATGGGATGCTTTTCCAAACGCTCGTGCCAGACCTTCTCCATGTCGGCTTTTATGAGCGCCGGGTCTCGATCCGTCATTTCGAAAACTGCCGAGAGGATGCACTGTCCGGCGCCCACGAAGGATGTCCTGTAGCCGAACTCCATCTCCTTTCTTTCCAGGGAGACCACCGTTCCGTTCCGGTTTGCCAGCCTTACGGACTTCAGGCAGTCCGAGACGGAGGCGGCAAAACTCCCCGCGTTCATCTTGATGGCCCCCCCTATGGTCCCCGGTATCCCGTACAGGTTCTCGAGTCCCGAGAGGCCCCGCTCGGCGCTTTCCCTGATGAGTGTCTTGAGGGGAAGACCTGCCGATGCTTCTACCATTGCGCCGCCCGCCCCCTGGGTGAACCGCAGGAGTTTCATCCTCGTAACCCGTACCACACCGATGGACATGCCCTCATCGGCGACTACCACGTTCGTGCCGTTCCCGAGGAACCGGAAAGAAAGGTCCCGATCCCGAAGCCACATCAGTACAGCCGTTACGTCCTCCTCGTCTTCAGGATAGAAGAGATAGGGCACGTGCCCTCCGACCCTCATAGAGGTATACCGCTTCATCGACGCGTCCCTCACGACCTGCCCTTTTATGACTCGTGGCTCCATTGGCCGATCAGTTCCTCTCCCACTTTGTATATGTCTCCGGCACCCAGGGTGACGATCATGTCACCGGGTTGCGCGATCTGTGAAATCAGACGGACCATCTCTTCTTTCGTCGATACAAATTGGACGTTCCCGTGCCCTCCGGCAGATATCCTCTCAGCGAGAAGGCTACCCGAGACCCCCTCTATCCGTTCTTCCGACGCTGCGTAGATCTCGGTGAGCACGAGCACGTCGGCATCGGCAAAGGACGTGACGAATTCGTCAAGGAGGGCCCTCGTCCTTGTGTAACGGTGCGGCTGAAAGGCGACGACGATCCTCCCTTTCCACATGGACCTTATGGCGCTGAGGGTGGCCTTTATCTCGGTCGGATGGTGGCCGTAGTCGTCGATGACCTTTATGTTGTCGTTCCATTTCAGCTCGAGCCTCCGGTGGATGCCTGCGAACTGCCCCAAAGCTTCCCGCGTCAGCCTGAAGTCGATGTCGAGCTCTATGCCTACTGCGATGGCGGCAAGGGCATTGACCACGTTATGAACGCCCGGCGTCGCCAGGTCGACCCGACCCAGGGTCTCGTCCCTATAGACTACGGTGAAGCTTGTGGTGAAGCCGTTATGGGAAAGATCGACCGCCCTGAGTTCCGCCTTTTCGGATAGACCGTAGGTGAGGCACCTCCTCTTGACCGAGGGCATGATGCTTGCGAGATTCTCGTTGTCGATGCACAGGATCACAAGCCCGAAAAACGGGACCTTGTTGACGAAGGCGAGAAAGGCCTCCTTAATGTCATCCATGCCCCGGTAGAAATCGAGGTGTTCGAGGTCGATGTTGGTAACCACCGCAATCGTAGGGAAGAGCTTCAGAAAGGTCCCATCGCTCTCGTCTGCCTCGGCCACGAGGTACTGGCTCGACCCGAGCTTCGCGTTCGTACCCAGACTGTTGAGCCTTCCGCCTATGACGCACGTGGGATCGAGGCCTGCGTGACCCAGGACGGAAGCGACGAGCGATGTAGTGGTCGTTTTTCCGTGAGCCCCGGCCACTGCCACGCTGTATTTCATCCTCATCAACTCCGCGAGCATCTCCGCCCTCTGTATGACCGGAATGAGACGCCTGCCAGCCTCCAGCACCTCAGGGTTGTCCGGCCTGACGGCAGAAGAAATGACGACCACGTGGGCGTCCTGCACGTTTTCCTGTCGGTGTCCGTAAAGAACCCGGGCCCCAAGCTGCTCGAGCCGTGCCGTGATCTCGGTCTTCCTCAAGTCCGACCCGGTCACCACAAAGCCGAGATTGAGCAGGACCTCCGCGATCCCGCTCATGCCTATCCCCCCGATGCCGACAAAGTGAATCTTCCTAATTTTGTGAAACACGTGCCTCTATCTCCCTTATGAGCTTGTGCTCCGCGTCTTCGATGTAGATCGATCTGATGTTTTCCCTCATGCGGGCGAGCATATCCGGGTTTTCCCGCAGCTCGGTGACGGCCGAATAGAGCCTCTCGCCGGTGACCTCGCTGTTCTCTATGATATATCCGCCGCCGGCCTTTTCGACGGCAGCGGCGTTCTTCCACTGGTGGCCGCCGGCCGAGAAGGGATAGGGTATGAGGATGGCCGGCCTTCCGAAATAGGAAAGCTCGAAGATCGTCGAGGCACCCGCCCTTGCGATGACGATATCCGCAAGGTTGTAGTACTTCTCCATCTTATCCGTGAAGGCGAAAACCTCGTGGGTCGTGCTCGACCCCTTATATCCTTCGGCTATTCTTGGGAAATCATCGCTCCCCGTCTGGTGAAAGACGCCCGTCCGTTTG
>CAVVPU010000163.1:0-7531 GCA_963750015.1 uncultured delta proteobacterium
TAACACCTACAAAGTCTCGCCTACTCCAAGCCTTCACGGCTCTCGATTACCGTTGATAATCGTCTCAAAGACGGACGGAACCTACGAGAAGCGAAACGAAACCGAGGGGGCTGCATGAAATCGTCGCCCTAAAGTCATTTTCCCAAATTAACTTCCATTTCCGCACGGGACGAATAAGGGATCGTTTTTTCCAAAACGCCGTTCTTGAATATTAATGCCATCTTGGGAATCTCTCTATCCTCAGCGACGTAGCCAAAAGGCCAGATCGAATAGATGGCGTCTGCGACTACCCCGGTAAACCTATACTCCCCCTTGTAGTTCAAAAACCCATCAATAAAGAAGGTGAAGGTAGTTCCACCGTGGTTCGCGGTAACAGTTCCGTCCAGCTTGACAATCGTATCGATGGCATCTGTTCCCAAAGGTAGTTTTGCGAGCGTGTCAGCAATCTTGTCATATCGTTCTGGACTGTACAAGTCGGCTATCGCGTTCTTAAGAACAGGTGGTCTCCTCGTGTACATCGCCAGATACCTCTCTTCGGGCATCGCAACCTCTTTTACACCGGCGATCCTTGCGCCTTTGAAAAACACCTTTTCTTGTCTGCCCGGCCTATAGGTCCAGCCAATATCGGAGATTCGTTGCGCTTTTAGCGACTCATATTCCGAACTATCCACTATAGTGGCCTTGACTTGTACTGCGTAGCGAGGGATGAATATGCCTTCTTGGATTATATATCCGTAGATGTGTTGGCCGTATATCGAGCCATCCTTCATGGCAAAGAGGGCGCCGAGAGTGGAATCTGCCCCGACCACGTTTCCGGAGAGGTCGCCCGCCCAACCATCCGACGCTGCAATCAGCCCGACGAACTTTTTCCCTTCTCTTATGCCGAGGACCGGCCACTTGAGGCCGACGCTATGAATGGGCTGTTCGGGAATTAGGCTCTTTATGGTTGGCTCGACCCGTAAGAATGCTTCCTTGGTCAAAGTTTTTTGAGTTTCCTTGGCTATCAATGCCGAATTATCGGCTCCACGACAGTCGGTGCATAAGAGCGCGACAATGAAGACTATGCACAGCGTCATCATAGAGGTTTTCATTGTTCCTCCCAACGAAGAGATAGAATAGGGGCCACTGAGCAATGACCCCGCGGGACAGCAGATGCCCATCCCGATTCATCATTACCGATTGTAGCATTTGACGCAGGCCAAAACGAGCAAAACCTAGCCTTTCAGGAAGGAGCCCACGGCATCGAACTAAGGCAGAAAGGTGAAGGTTACGCCCCTCATAGAAATCTGTGGGCTCCGCCTACCTATCCGGTAACGTAAGCGAGTACCTCCTGTCACGGCGGCAGAACAAAAAGGCGGTTTCCCCCTCGTTCCGCCGTCCTTCCTTGTCGGCCTCATTCTCCGGGGGGAATTTTGCTGACAGGTGCTCCGCGAACAGCGCGAAGAGGCCGACCACGGGGGACAAACCGAGTTTCAGTGGCACGCAAGAGCCTGCTAAAACCTGCGAGCACGCATATGATCACATCGGCGAGGCTTGAGCCGCAGGGAGGTCCGGCCCGGCGAATCACGGAAACAGGTGTTCCGTACCTCGACCAGGCAAAAAACTCGATACCGTTGACTCCCCTTCTTCTGGCTTTTTTCCTCCGGCCGATCTTGACGGTGATCTCATCCGTTTTTCTGTCCTGACGATGTCTTTCGTATAAAGTCGAGGCAATGAGACCATTATCGATGACGTAATTGTTGCTCATTGGCACTCTTACCTCTTTCGCACATTCCGGCAGACCCATTCTTCTTCCCCCCTCATCTTACTGTGTGCCGGAGATCGGACTAAGCAATGAACGTGCCAACGGAATGCGGGCCGCAATCGTCCGCCAATGTGCGCCTAATAATGTTGACGACCCCAATCGCCCTGTCACCATCTTGACGACGCTCAGACCGCGCAGCACGCCGACAAGTCGCTGCCCGGCGGCGAGCCCGCCCTTTCAACACGACCGGGTGCCCTTTGTTTGCCCCTTAAGGAGACGAAATCGGTGGCCGAAAAATAGTTATGGTGTGCCCTTCTTCCGGCACACCCGGTTCATGATGGTCCCGAACGGCCGGTAACCAGTTTTGACAGGTAAGCTTCTTTGAGGGGGGAATATGCCGGTACAGTCCGGAATGGTATTATCGAAACTCGATAAGCAGACTCTTCGTCGCATTGTCACCATCGCAGTGACTCACACGGGGATTGGTATCAAAGAGGGCACCTTTCGATACTCCGAGAAGGACATCGCCCGGCAGCTCGCCTTCGGGGGAGATTTCACGTACGGGTTCGGTGACTTCTTCAAGCTCCTCTTTGTTCGTTACGGGACGAGGAAGAGCACAGAAGACAACGACAAGTACGACATCCTCTTTCGTCTTGCCGTCGAGCTTGACAATGTCAAGAACCTCTCCAAGGACAGCACCCTCTATCTCGCCCGACTAAGGATCGCGGACGAGACCGAAGAAATGCTGGAAGCATACCTGAAAGAGAGCGGCCTGGCGGAAGAGGCTCGCGGGATAAGCTCGGGAGGGAGCGAAAGAGTGAGGGTTCTCTCACGCTGCTGCTTCCGTAAAATCCTTGACGTCATGTTCGTAATACTGCTATATATCCGAACATCCCGGGGCCGGATCGGCTTCTGGGGGCGCGAGGTGGAAGGATGGCGGATGGTGAGTTTCAGACTCCGGATCAGCAGCACGAGGCAATGACGGTCATTGGGGAAGACGTCGATATCCGGGGAGGCATGAGGTTCGATACATCCGTCCTGGTCAAGGGATCCTTTGAGGGAGAGATTGCTTCCGAAGGGCTTCTCATAGTTGGACCGTCGGCGAAGATCAACGCCACAATCTTTACTGGAGGGCTCGTTTCTCACGGAGAGACTCAAGGTGAGGTGATCGCGCGGGAGCAGGTGGTACTCAAGGGGACTGCCTCGCACAGGGGAAGCATCACGACACCCGATATGGTCCTTGAGGGCGGCTGCGTCCTTAACGGCTCCTGCAGAATGAAAAAACGACGGGATGAAGCTCGTACGCCCGCATCTGACGGGGCATTGGAAAAAGTGGTTGACTGACGGATTGAGTAAACTGAAGGGGTACCCGTCGTGCGACCGGATAAGGAAATGCGGGAGATGCCGGTAATCGACTGCTCGCACCCACCTGGACGCCCTTTTGAATGTTCCGGGAGATATACTTAATTGCCCCGCGAACTATCCGATCATATACGTGTGGACATCAGGCCCGGACAGAACGTGAGGATCGTCACCGATGTGGACCTCGGCAAAGAGAGGATCACCGTCAAAGGCTCCATCGTCTACGACGTGCAGGGCACGACCATTCTCCTCGCCCAGACCGACCCGCCCGTGCTCAAGTCGACGCTCGGTCAGGAGATTGCCGTCACCTACCTTACCACCGAGAAAGGGAAGACCGTACGCGACGGGTTCCCTGGGAAGATTACGGAGTTCGTCGACTATACCTTGAGTTCGGGGACGCCCGTGAAGGCTCTCAAGGTCGAGCCGACCGGAGAGCCCAGGCGTTACAACGTGAGGATGTTCTACCGGGTGTCACCCACGGGAAGAAGCGGTATCTCCATGAGCATCCACGGATCACCGGTCAACCTCCTCGATCTCTCTTTGGGGGGAGCGCGGATAAGCTACGACCCCTCCCTCAAGCTGCACCAGGACACCATGGCGAAAACGAGCCTGGCGATGAACGAGAAGACCTACAACCTCGAGGCACGCGTCCTCAGGACCTGGGACGGCGCATCGGAAGGTTTCAATAACGATCTTATGTTTGCCGCCCTGGAGTTCGAGGGGGTCACGAGATCCGTCGAGCAGGTCCTCTCCCAGAAGATCAGGGACATCGAGAGGGAAGCGGCGGGGCCTTATTCGCTGTAGGAGGGGTTCTCCCCGGCCGAGATAGGGGCCCCTGTCCACCGATGCCGACTACCGCGAGGCACGACCGAAGAGGGCTGTGCCCTTTTTATCCACCACTGCCTCCCATTACCAGATGTAACGTTCGGTCATCATTCAGGCAGGGTAAGTCTAGCCTTAAGGAAGGCACCCACGGCCTCCGCTGACCTGCGGGCATCGCAGATTACAACCCGAGGGTCATAGCAACGCCTATGTCATCCTTTACCATACACCCCTTGCCTGATACCTTCACCCCCCTTCTATTTTGTAGGCTCTTTTCAGGAGCGACGTTCTGAAGAAGAGCGTCATGACCCCGAGAGGCTTATTTCCCTGTGCAGTCATGCAGACGGAGATGCACGGAGATGGATGGCGGACAGACTGGCCTTTCTTTTTCCCGAGGAGGCAGCGACCGCCCTGGTACCGCTTCTCGACGATTCCGACGAATTGGTCGTCGTCGTTAAAGAACTTCAGAAGGAAAAGATCACATTTTCTCATTGAGTTCGCTTGAGTTTCGAACCCTCCATCTAACAAGGCTGAGCGGGGCTTTTACCCTTATTATCATCTGCCAGTAACGATTCTTAGCGATCGGCGCGCTCCACGGCTCATAAGAACCGTGACGCTCCTCTTTGAAACTGGTATGAGGCAGAACTATAGTTTCTTGGATGACAAAGACTCAGGACAGTGAAGGACTTCCGGCACGGATGGTTGATCTGGCGAAGCGAGTCAGCCCCGGTTTCCGGAACATTTTAGAGGCTCTCGATCTTGACGGCGCAGAGGGACACAGGGGAAGTGTCTATGGCTTGTGGCCCGATCTGCGCCTTGCCTATTTCAACCCCTGGTGGTTTCGCTTCGCAAAAGAAAACGATGGTGAGCCTGACATAGCGCTTCACTGGGGCCTCGGCACACCCGTCATGAACTCTGTTCCCGACGTTCTCAAGACCTTCTACGAAGACCTGTATGAGTCGGTCTTCTCACGAAAGCAGCCCTTCTCTGTGCCCGTTCAGCACGAATACGAATGCTCGAGCCCGAACACCTATCGCCGGTATCTCATGACCCTCTATCGCCTCGGCGCTTCAGAAGGCATCCTCGTGGTGAATTCAATTGTCGTCGAGGGCCCACAGACGCGTGAACCTCACGACGCACTGGAGACTCTCTACAGAAGCGACGATGGGGTCATTCGTCAGTGCCCCTCCTGCAGAAGAACGAAGAACATGAAGGAAACCGACCAGTGGGATTGGGTCCCGGCCTGGGTGGCGAAATCTCCTTCCCGGACCACCCACGTGATGTGCAACCTCTGTTTTCAAGCGTATTTCAAAGAACAATTGAGAGAGTGACGACAACGCCGGCCCGGGGAGAGGGTAACATTCTTGCGTGCAACAACAAGTTTGTCCGGCTGGCAGGATTCCTCCATCATTGAACCGTCAACACTGGTCTATCCTGTCTTTCCTTCTCCTTCATTTGATCCAAAACTGCCTTTGTGGATAGCCGATCGTACCCGCTCCATTCTCACACATTCAAAAAAACGTGACATCCTCACTGCCATTGGTGGAACCTGTTCCTTTGCTCGACGGTCCCGGCGGGCCCTGTAGCACATTTGCCGCAACTTTTCTCTCCCGCTCCATCGTATAAACTGCTTCAAGCTTTTTTAGAAGCTCCTCTTTCATTCCGAGGTGGACAAGTTCACTCTCGATGTCCGTGAGCGCATCTGCGTCACAAAGCTCCTCTCTCATCGTATCGAGGATCTGAACAACGTGGCCGACCGTCTGTTTCGTCATATCCTCGAACTGGAGATCGACGATGATCGCCTCAACCTCGTCTTTCAGGCGCGACGAGTCACCGACTGACTCTTCCATCATGGCCGCCAGTTGCGAGGTGGTTTCAGCCATGGAAGAAAGGAAACTCTTGAGACGCGCTATGATCGAATTAATGAAGGTTTTCTCTGTCTCTATTGCTTTTTTGATGGAGGCATGTGCTTCCTCGATAAAAGCATTTGTCGAGGTGAGCCCGACTTTGACCTTCTTGGCAGACCCCGAGGACCTCATGGCAAGCTTACCCACCTCCTCCGCCACCACGGCAAACCCCCTACCGGTTTCGCCCGCCCGGGCCGCCTCGATACCTGCGTTCAGGGCCAGGAGCCTGGTATTGTCTGCCATCTTGGTGATTTCGTCCGAAAAAGGGAGGACTCCTCTCACTTTGCCCAGAATCTCGTCGAGTTTCAGCATGAAATCGGCCTTATGTTCCACGATTCTTTGCAGGTCTTCACTCAGGCCCCTAACGATGGTCTCATGGCCAAAAATGCCTCCTCCGCCTGACTCGTCGTCCCGTGAAAGCCCTGCCTGGCGCTTTTCGTCGGCCAGGAGGAGCCTTCCTTCGACACCCTTCAACACCTTTACTGTTGTATCTATGTTCTTTGAGATCTCATCAGCCAGTCCGGTAAAACGGGTCACCAGATCGACGGCCGTCCCTTCGACCCTCGACGACGCATCCCTGAGCTGTCCCACGAGCACGGGGATTGTCTCCCGCGCTACAATCAGTCTTCGCTGCAAGGGCATAATCATGTTCGCTATCTTCTCGAGGTGCTCATCCGTCCGGGGGGATAGATGGCTGACACGGCTTTGCCCCTCGGCTCTCCGTGACTTCGATCCATCCCATCGAGAATAAACGACTGATAGCGCATACCCGGCCGTTGCTGCTATGAGCAAGAGGACGGCCAAGATCCAGAAAGATAAGAACACTTAAACCTCCCGTCCCGTCCTTGTTCCTCCCCGCGTGCGGAGAGAGTTGAGGTAGGGACTAAACGAGTTTTTCCGGGTTGAGCACCAGAACGGCGCGACCGTCCCCGAGAATGCTCACCCCGCTTATCACATCTATTTGTGAAAGTGCTTCGGGAACCGGCCTGATGGCAACTTCCATGTTCTTGAGGAGACGGTCGACAACGACGCCTAACTTACCCGATCCGACCCGTATCACTACCATGGGAATCTCCTCTCTGTCTAAGGTGATATCCCGCTTCACGAGTCTACCGCCGCCGTTGCTCCCTCCATCCAGCAGGGTCTGAAGGGTGCCTGCGGGGAGCACCTCGCCCCGATGGCAGAACCCCCACCGGTCATGGAGTCTTCGCAACCGTTCGGGCGTCACTTTTACCGTTTCGACGACATGATCGAGGGGGAAGGCGTATGTTTTACCGAGTGACTCGACAAGAAGAGCGTCACTCACACCCATCTTCATGGGAATCGTGAGCGTTATTTCAGTCCCCGAGCCCTCCTCGGAGTGAACCTCCACCTCGCCCCCGAGGGACGTCACCGCAGTATTCACGACGTCCATACCGACACCGCGGCCGGATAAGTCCGTCGCCTCGGCTTTCGTCGACAAACCCGGCATGAAAATGGCCCCGAGAATGGAGTCGTCGTCGGGTGATGCCACGTTCATACCGAGGCTTATCGCCTTCTCGTAGACTTTTTGCCTGTTTATGCCCCTGCCGTCGTCGACGATTTGAATGAAGAGATCGCTTCCCTCCTGCCATGCTTTGAGAAGGATCGTGCCCCCCTCCGCTTTCCCGGCAGCCTTTCGCTCCTCCGGTGTTTCCACCCCATGGTCGCATGAGTT
>CAVVPU010000164.1:0-9196 GCA_963750015.1 uncultured delta proteobacterium
TGTTTGTTCACATTGTCGACCATCGCCAGCATGGCATCCCTCTGAGGGCTGCCGAGCATGCCCGCCCATCCGGTAATGCTGCACACGTGTCCTATCTTGATGGTGTCCGCAGCACGGGCGGCCGTTCCTCCCATGGCGAAAAGCAGAGAAACGATTGCGCACACGATTGCGGCTTTCGCTGCCATGTCCCTGAAATGCCTCATAGTCCCCCTCCTCCTGTCTATTCGATTCATTCATCCCCGCCATCGGTCATCGACCGACAGCCCGAAGAACGATTCGTCCCTTTCCCTTGTATATATATAATCCGGGAGAACTTTGTCCACATGATTCTCTTGGTGTTGTGCTGGACTGATGACGTAATCTTGACCCGGCGTTCACCTCATACGTCTTCGGTGTTCACCTACTCCTCGCGCACGGGTGTCTCGGGCGAGTGAAGGATACCGCCTGAAAGTGAGAGGAGTCTATTTTTCAAACCCTGTACGTCCTCCTTGACACGAGCTATACACCGTATTACATATAGACATAATCTGAAAAGCCAAACCATCCGCGAGGGTGGGACGGAAAGCCAACGGGTCTCAGACCTGCCCCTTTTGCCTATCGTCAGCCAGACAGCCGGACCGCCAGATATGAACGGAGTGCGGCCCATGAAAAGCCCTTTCATTTTTCCGGTCACAAAACAACGCAAGAGGAGGAAGAGCATGGTGCGGAACTCGGTTTCGGTAATCATAGTTGCGGCCCTGTTACTATCGTTACAGGCAGGGACAGCGCGGGCGGATTTACTACAGAGTCTATCTATCTTCGACCGGTATCCCGGGATTTCTTCCGAGGGGCTTGGGGTTTTCGCTCCTGCGCCTTACGACTACGATGATACAACCGCTTCCATGAAGACGTATGTCGCGTATACCGGCTCATCACTGTTCGCTCAGGGCGCCGCTGCATTCACCGGCAATGGTTCGCAGAGCCCTGGTGGTGCGTTCATCCTTAATTTCACGCCAACTATCGACACCACCTTTTATCTTTCGTTATCATTACGGGCAACAGGGCAAGAAGAATTCGTGGACGGATATGACGAAGCGCAACCTATTCCGTGGGGCGGTGTAGCCTTTTCGGGAGGCGCCTATTCTCTGATCGGCGCGGGTCCGAATCCCGCCACCGATGGGGCTCCCTATATAACCTCCCCCATTACTCTCAACTTAACCGGCGCGCTTTACGCCGGGGTGAACTATACGTTCGACATTTTCGCCTCTGTGGTGGATTTCGCCAATCCGTGGGAGGAGATCTTTGGCTACTACCAGCCTCCTCTCCCCGGGGCCGGGCCTTCTTACGCCGGCGCCTATTGGGACTTCAGTCTTTCGGTACCTGAAACGGTGTTGTTTCCCGTGCCCGCCACGATGCTTCTTCTTGGCCCCGGCCTCGTGGCTCTAGCAGCGATAAGGAGAAGGAGCAAGAAGTAGGGGTTATCCACTGAACATCGAGGGCAGGGTCAGCAAATAGCCCTGCCCTTTCTGTTTGCGCATCCTATTACAGTAAGAAGGAGCCCACGGGCACGAAGCGATGATCAACAGTGCAGATTACACACCTTGAAAACCTGCGCCTATACAGGCGACGGACTACTCTTCGGCGTGGGTTGTTCTTCCCCGGCAGGACGCAAAAATTAGCGTTCTTCGGGCCGAATACGGCAGAGCTTCGCCTGCACACCTCCATCTCAGTGTTGACTTTTACGACAATTGTCGTTACTATACAGTCAAATGTCGCTTTTTGAAGGAGGCCGTCATGACCATCGAAAACGTTCTTGGCCTAAAAGAGAAGATTGAGAATCCTTTCGATTTGATCGACCTCGGGGCCAAAGGAGTATCAAAGAGCCAGATCAATAGACTTTCCGGGGAGATGTGTCTGTCGATGACGACCATGGCGAATCTTCTCGCAGTCAGCCCGAGGACAATACAGCGGCAACCTGAGGGGAAGCTGTTCGATAAGAATGTGTCCGAACGCGCTATTAAGTTAGCCCAGCTTACGGCTCACGGCATTAATGTTTTCGGGGCCAAGGGGGAATTCTGCACGTGGCTTCAAACGCCGGTCGTTGCCCTTGGCAACAAGACCCCCGTGAGCATACTCAACTCAACGATGGGCGTTGAGCTCGTCGATGATATCATCGGCAGGATAGAGCACGGCATCTTCTCGTGATTGCGTACCGAATCTGTTCACGATTGCATGCTCTTGACCTTTCCGGGGTGGGTGCCGGACTTCACGGCGGCCGGTGGAACCCTAAGGGAGTCAATGTAATATACGCAGCCGAAAGCAGGGCACTCGCCGCACTTGAGCTCTATGCAAACCGCGGGCGAGTGACAACACTCTCAAACCTCAGTCTCGTGTCCCTCATTGTCCCTGACGGGGTCTCCATAAAGAAGCTTCTCCTTGAGGACCCCCCTACCGGATGGAATGTCCACCCGGCGCCTGATGCCCTTGCGGACATAGGCGGGCGATGGGCCATGTCGATGGAGACACTCCTATTGTGCGTTCCGTCGGCGCTTATAGCAAAAGAGTTTAACTACCTCATTAACCCTGCCCATGGTGACATGGCCAAGTTACGGATTGGAGAAATCGAAGAGTACAGTTTCGATCAGCGGTTTCTCTGTTGAAAATTCAAAAGAACCACTTTCCCTCACCTTCAACCTCAGCAGGTGCACCCCAGAACGGTTGACAATAGCGGCGGCGCAATTAACGGGGCTCGCGTCGCCTCCGACCCGCTACACGGGTGCCCCGCCGGCATAAGCCGGATCGAGCCTCCCCTTCATAAAAAGGAAGAACCGCCGCAGGCGCGTAGTGCCCTTTCCCCAGAGCGTAGGGTGAGGATTGATAACAGCGGCGGCCTTATAGGCCGCCCATTACATTCCATCCTTTACCTTTCTTCTTTTTTCAGCGCACAGGCATTTTCCCCCTGACAAGCCCATAAGCGTATGGCACCCGTTCCTCTCGCACATATTGCGCAGCGACCGTTAACCAGCGTTAGCGGAGCTTGAGCGGTCCGAAGGATGATGTGTCATGCTCGAACTGCTTTTAGCTCGGACGCCACCATGCACATCAAGCTCAAGCGGAGCTTACGATGGTCGGGAGCGGAGCCTTTGTGCGAGAGGAAGGGGTGCCATACGCGCCCCACGGGCATACCACTCCCATCTCAACGCCTTTGCCCAGCCTTTGCCTTGCCTTTGCCCGTGCCTTTGCCTGTGCCCCGTTTCTCCCCCCACTGCTTAAAATAGCTATATTTCGCCGCCGGTTATGATATATAATAACCGAACATCTTGCCTGCTCTCCAATAGGGGTGGCAGCCGTCTCGCAAGAATCGCGGGAAACGGCATTAAGCGGAGTCTTCAACCGGTTTACTTATGTGAAGGCTCTGCTTAGAAAAACAGCGACTCCGAAGGGATGGACTGGCATGGTTTTTGTATACATTATTGCAGGCACAGACACGTCTCGGTGTCAATCTATTTCAGGAGTATCACATGAATCTCGCTCGCGCATTGGAATCTTCAGCTTTTTTCTTTCCTGATAGACCGGCTATCAGCGAAGGAGGGGTAATAATCACCTACGCCCAACTCAACGATCAGGCGAACAGGATTGCGACCGGGCTCATCAAGATGGGACTTAAACCGGGCGAAATGGTCGCCATTTGTGCGCCTAATTCATCAGAATGGATCGCCACTTACTTCGGCATCCTCAAGACCGGGGCCGTTGCAATTACCCTCGCAGGCAACCTCACCGGTAAAGAGCTTACGAACCTTATCAGTCACGCTAACCCGCGGTTCATCTTCACCCAGGAAAGCAAGCTTCAGGACCTGGAGGCGGTAAAACAAGAGGCCGGCCTCGAAAAGATCATCTGTCCCAAGGGCGATCTCGACCTTCCGTCCCTCATGGCCACGGGCTCGGGCAGCTTCCAGGCGATAGACAGGGACCGACGGGATGTGTCGGCCGTCCTCTACACGGGGGGCACCACGGGGGTGCCGAAGGGCGCCATGCTCTCCCACGAGCATACGCTCTTTTCCAGCTACAGCATCGCCTACTACGAGAAGTCTACTGAGAAAGACCTGGCCTTCTGCTTCATGCCTTTCAACCACGTCTTCGGCCAGCTCCACATCATGACCTCGACGATCTTCAGCTCGGGATGTCTCGAGCTTCTGCCCTCTTTTGACATGGAGCGGGTCCTCCAGGTGATGAAGCAAGGAAAGATCACCAAGTTCTTCTGCGTCCCCACCGTCTATATCCGCTTGTTGTCCCTTCCCGATCTGGAAAACTACATAGGGCCTTTGCGCTACTGTTTTTCCGCGGGCGCGTCCATGGCCATGGAAGTAGTGAAGCAGTGGAAGGCAAGGACAGGGATCACCATCGCCGAGTCTTACGGAATGACGGAAGCCATGCCCATCACTTTCAACCATCTCCATCCCGAGTTTCACCGGGTCGGCTCAGTCGGCCAGGCAGTCTACGGAATGGAGACGCAGATCAGGGACACCTCGGGAAACATCCTCGAACCCGGCCATGAAGGAGAGATTTGCGTCAGGGGACGGAACGTGATGAACGGATACCTGAAGAGCCCTGAGCAGACGAAGGCCACCTTTTTTAATGCCCAAAAGAGGCACGAGGACGGGTGGCTCCGGACAGGCGACATCGGCATCATGGATGAGCAGGGCTTCATCGCAATCGTCGACCGCCTCAAGGACCTCATCATCACGGGCGGTGAGAACGTCTTCCCCAGGGAGGTCGAAGAGGCCCTCTATACTGTTCCCGAGGTCGAGGAGTGCGCGGTAATCGGTCTTCCCGACAAGGAATGGGGTGAGAAAGTGGCGGCCTTCATCGTGGCCAAGAAGGGCCAGACAATAGAGGCCGACAAGGTAAAGGCCCACCTGAAGACTCGTTTGTCCGGCTTCAAGGTGCCGAAGCAGATCGTGGTGGTCGATGAGCTTCCTAAGAGCCAGGCGGGAAAGATACTCAAGCGGGAAATAAAGAAGCAGTACACCTAAACAATAAAGATAGGATCAGAGCCGATGGGGAGGCCTTACGTGAGTGGGGACCTCCCCATCGGCTTTTAGACTCGTTTATCGGACTCCCGGCAATCCCTGTCCACGTCCTTCTTCTTCCTCAACTCAATGGGGCTCGCGTCGCCCCCTCTACGGGCATAAGCCCGCAGAGACTCCCCCTCATAAAAAGGAAGAACCGCCGCAGGCGCGCACGGCCCCTTGTGATAACCAATGGGGCTCGCGTCGCCTCCGACCCGCTACGCGGGTGCCCCGCGGGCAAAGCCAGCGGAGCCACCCCCTCAAAGACTCGCTTCGCTCGTTGTCTTGGATACCCTGCTGCTTGCAGCAGGGTCATTTACTTTGGGACTGAGAACGCCGCGGGCCAGGATCTTTTCGGCGAGCTTCTGGGTGGCGGCCATATGGCTTTTGCGTGAAAGAACCTTCTTGCTCCGCTCTATGTAGGCGATACCCAGAAAGGAGGACCATATGACTTCCGAAAGAGCCTTATGATCGCAGTCGATGAAGATTTTCTCCGAAACCGCGTATTCGACGATCTTGTGCTGGAGGGCGACGACTTCCGAGCCTGACTTGTGAAGAATCTCGCGCAGCTCGGGCGAAAGATTGCCGATCATTTCACCCTGGTGGAAATACTGCCACGCAGTAAAGGTCACAGGGTCTTTTTCGTAGAATCTCAGGAAGCATTCCCACAATTTTCCCAGCAGGTCTTCCCTGACCGTCTCCCGTCTATCGTACAATTCCCGCAGGAGACCGGCAAAATAGGCCGCATGGGAGACTATGGCGCTCACGAGTATCTCTTCTTTATTCTTGAAATAGAGATAAAGGGCGGCCCGACTCAGCTCTGACAGATCAGCGATCTTCTCCATGGTAATCGCGTGGTAGCCGGCTTCGTCGTAAATGCGCATTGCAGCGCCTATTGCCAGTTCCTTTTTTGCTTCCCTCTCGCGTCTTTTTCTCTCGGGGATCCCCATTGCGTCTTTCTCCATTATGGACTATATATCTATTTTATAGATGAGTTGTTATTTTCTGTCAAGGTGTTTATACTAATAGCGGGTCCTTTCTTTGACCAATTTATCGAGGCCTGGAAGCACCCGGCGGCAAGACGCGAAGAGGAACAGTCGCGTTGATCGCAAGGGGTCTTTTTCGGTCCTCCAGGAGAAGACGATGCCTAAAATAGCCGACGTAACCGTTTGCCCCTTCTCGAGGACGATTTGCAGGGAGTGCGCCATCTACAGGGGCCGCCACTTCGAGCTGTGCGCGGCCCACAATTACCGGTTGAGAGCGACCAAGGGAACCAACACGAAGGCCTGGCAAACCGAGGTATTCTCGAAATGGGATATGCCCGATATACCCGACGGTGGCAACATGATGGTGGATATAGAGGACTTCATAGAAGAGACGGAAGGGTTAGCCTGATCGCGACTTAAGGAGACATCCCCTTCAGTCGCGATCGTCTCTTGCCGGTTTACTAAGAGAATCTACTTATCAGCACCCCGAGCATCAAGATGGAAGTTCCGGGAGTTTTCGCCCTCCGGTCACGGGGGGCTTCGTTTTTTTGTTGCGCGCACGTCTTTCGAAAGTGATAATAATGAGGCTGACTCTGAGGGTCCGGACCGATAACTCAGCAACCTCATCGGTGTGGTCCACTAAGGTGCTCCCCCGTCGGGAATGCTCGGGAAAGACATGGCAGAAAACAAGGGCAACGCGATAATAGTAGGGGCTTCGAGCGGCATAGGCGAAGCGCTCGCCCGTCTTTTGGCGGCCCAAGGCTACAAGGTGGGTGCGTGCGCGAGGAGGGCGGAGATGCTCGCCGCACTCCGCACCGGACGTGATGGCTGCCTCATCAAACAGATGGATGTGAGCCGGCCCGATGAGGCAATGGCCCTGTTCCATGAATTAGTCGAAGAGATGGGGGGCGTCGAACTCGTTGTCATCAGCTCGGGAACGGGTTTCATTAACCCGGACCTTGACTGGCCCAAGGAGAGGGCGACTATTGAGGTAAATGTCGCCGGCTTCTGCGCCATTGCCGACGCTGCCGTCAAGTATTTCATAAAGCGAGGCCACGGCCATCTCGTCGGTATATCTTCGGTGGCAGCCCTCTTCGGCTCTCCTCTGGCCCCCGCCTACAATGCATCAAAGGCCTTCGTCTCGAATTACCTCGAGGGACTGCGAGGCATGGTCAGGCACCTTCGACTGCCGATCATCGTAACCGATATCCGGCCTGGGTTCGTGGATACCGCCATGGCCAAGGGTCCGGGAATCTTCTGGATGGCTTCCCCTGAAAAAGCGGCCCGACAGATACATGGGGCGATCAAGAAAAGAAGAAGCTGCGCCTATGTGACACGAAGATGGCGTCTTTTCGCGTGGTTGTGGAAGATCGTACCCCACTCACTGCTGGTGCGTTGAAGACCTGCGAAGGCAGTAAGAGATCAAAGCCGCTCTAGGTGCTTCTTCGCTATCCTCAAGGCCGTTCGGGGATGAGACTTTGCGAGGAGGCCGAGGGCATACATGATATACTCTGCGTCGAGGTAAAAATCGGCTTTCCTCGGCTTGAGCGAGTATGGGTCATCGGATCGGGCCAGCACTCCCTCCAATACTTCCACGGGAGAGGAAGAGTGAATGATGGGACCGCCCGTGCCGATTATTGTGTTAACCGTGCTCAAGTCCTTACCGACCTGCAGGAGGGTCTCTCCCTGGGGTCCATAGAGGACCTCCAGCTTCCCCACGTGGCGCTCGAAGGACGTTTCCACGGCTATACGGGCGAGCTGAGCATCGACAGCCTTTTCTTTCTCGTTTTCAGGAAGCCTTCCCGCATCCGCATGGAACGAGGATAGGACATCCTGGTCAAGGACGATGCCCTGGTCAGTGCACATCTCGCACAGGGTATCTATGTTGTGCCTCACCCCGAGATCTCCCTCCACCGTCCTTTTGGCGAAAGGCTCCGGAAGGCCCTTCAGAAGTACCCCCGCCGTTGTGGGTGCTCCCTTTGCGATGGAGTAGACATCGGTCGTGGCGCCTCCCACGTCGATCACGACAAGCTCGCCCAGTCCCTCCTCGTCAGTCGTACCGGTTCCGAGCAGGAGTGCCGCGCTCAACACCGCCGCCGGGGTAGGCATGATGATGGTGCCCGCGAGTTGCGCGACCAGGTCGAGCCCCTTTGCCTTGACGATGTTCTCCATGAATACCGCCCTGATGGCCTCCCTGCATGGCTGGACCTCAAGTCTCCCTATCTCGGGCATGACATTGTCGACGAGCCTTATGGTCTTGTCCGACCCGTCGAAGGCATCCTCGATCGCGTCGTAGGCGCATTTGTTACCTGCCACCACTATGGGAGCAGTGCTTGCAGAGCGGGAAAGGAGAGCGGCATTATGAATGATGGTCGTTTCGTTACCGCCGTCGGTGCCGCCCGCGAGGAGGATAAGATCGGGAGACATCTCCTCGATCTGTCTCATCTCCCTTTTGGTAAGCTGATGATGAAAGTGGCCCACAACCTTTGCCCCCGCACCCAGAGCCGCCCTTTTTGCCGCCTCTGAGCTTAGATCGGGCACAAGGCCGATAGAGACGATCCTCAGACCCCCGGCAGCGCTGCTACAGGCGACAAGGCTCATCCCCTGCACGCTGCCTATCTGCGCTTCTATGCCTTCCAGGGCGTTTTTCAGGCCGATGGTCACATCCTGCTTGACCGTAGTGGGCGACTTCGCCGTCGCGAGAACCTCTTCTTTCTCCGTGTCGATTGCCGTGGCCTTGGTAAAAGTACTTCCTATGTCGATGAGGAGCTTCATCTCGTCCATAATAACCTTTTCTCTGCAAATTCGAAACCGGTTCCTCTTGTCTGCAAGCCTGCATAGCAGGCACGGCAAGGAGAAGCCGGGGCATGGAGCGGAACAAACCTCGAGCAAAAAGACATGCGGCTTAAGGTGAGTAATGATATATCATTACCTTCCGCGAAATATCACCATCCCCTCCCTTTTTATGTTTGTAATATCGAAGGTCCTCCTGATGAACCAACCGCATGGAGTGCGCTATCGCCAATCGGAAAGTCATTGCCGCCATGAATCGAAGCCGCATCGCAAGGTCTAAAAAAAGCTTGCTTTACCGGCATGTTTTTTGCTGCTAAGATATATTTGAAGGTAATCAAACCCCTGTTTATTAAAAGGAAACAGCACCAA
>CAVVPU010000165.1:0-5485 GCA_963750015.1 uncultured delta proteobacterium
GATGCGCAAAAAGAAAAACCAAATTGTGGGCGACAGGAGACACGTATCACGTAAATCAGGAGAAAAGGGCCCAAGTCCCCCGGGCACTGTTCGTTAAAAAAGGATGCTCCTTGACACTTGAATAGCGCAAAGGGGGTGGACCCACCCCTCGAACCGCCTTCTTGCGGCCTGTCGCGTAACGCACGAATGAACCAGTCTCCCCGCCGAAATGCACCTGCTTCCCTATCGCCAGAGGTATCCGCACAGGAGGCATCGCGGTTCATGAATGCATATGAGCCCACCGCACTCGGGACAAGTCCAATCTTCCTTTTCCCTTTCAATAAAACGCTGCATGCCGAATTCCCGGATGCTCTCAAGATTCTCAACCGGGCTCATGCCATACTTGGTTCTATACCGCTTGTCCAGATGGTTCAGCCTATGGCAAGGAAAGCTGTCGCAGTCGAAGCAATGTCCAGGACCGGCATTCGGCATATTCGCGCAATTCTTGATACCGCACGAGACGCGGGTTTTCGGCTTGGGACCGCCGCTACTTCTGCAGCCGGGGCAGGGTTTTCTGTCTCTCATATATGCACGACAGAGGCGGCAGTTTATTCCGCAGGGAGCAATAAGCTCCGCTTGAACCGAATTCGTCTTTGCCGGTCTTTTGGACACGATGTCTGCCTCTCCCTCCACCTCGTGCCGGCTCGGCGGCGTCGACCGCCCGTCTCCCGACTACTACCACTGGCGAGCAATAACGTCAACAGGAAGTTCAACAAGCTGCGCGCAAAGGGAGTGGAGACGATTATTTCGAACCCGCCTATTTCCTCTTGACAATTTGTTATTATAAGTATAACATACTATAACATTCTGATAAAGCCAAACTGCCTGCGAGGGCAGGACGGAAAGTCAAGGATCTCCCGCAGACAGCCTGACCGCCAGACAATCCTGAACCGTTGGAGGAAAGGCGTCATGACAAGAGTGTTACGGAACATCATAATTTTAGCGGTCGTCGGCATGGCCTCTCTATGGGGAGCCAACGCACACGCCGACATCATACCTGGCTTGTTTAACACGGGCGTTCAGGTCAGCAACGGCATTGACCAGCAGTATACCCTCATCGATCCTCCTGCCCCGTACACGAGTAGCGCCTACGTCCTGCCAACCGGCACCTGGCCTCTGGCGAGCGGAAGCGGTCCGTGGGTGGACAACAGCTCCGCCTCACAGTGGATCGTTCCCGCCCTGTCCTATTCCGACGGCCTACTGACACATACCGAAGACTCCATCTACATCTATCAGGTGAGCTTCAACCTGGCGGGCTTTGACCCAACGACGGCCCAGATTACCGGGCAGTGGGCAACGGATAACGAGGGATTGAATATCATTATCAATGGGGATGGCCTGGATACCACCAATCCAGGAGATTTCCAGTTTCACCCCTTTACGATCGATACGGGCTTCATGGCGAGTGAACACGTTAGATTTTGTGGTGCAAAACGAGGGCGGAAGTTACGGTAACCCCACCGGTCTGAACGTGCAAATGAACGGAACGGCGGCGCCTGTTCCTGTCCCGCCTTCAGTGCTCATGTTTGCTCCCGGTCTTATGGGTCTGATCGGTATGAGGAAACGCTTCAAGAAGTAAGCCTAACCGGCATCGAACGGGTGCAGGCAAGGCCAGCTAATGGCCCTGCCTGCACCGCATATTTCACCCCGGACCACCATCGCTTCAACTGTACAATACAGTGATAAGAGAACCTAAAGCCGAGCGCAAGAAAAACACACCCCATGCGTCCGGCCTTCATGCTTTAAATGAACGTTGAAGGAGAAAAAGCCCCTCATTTGGCGGGGTCGAAAGTCTTTTTCAGTTTGAGTGGCTTCCGGCAACTCAGTATCCGACGGACATGAACGGGATCGCTTAGGTTCCTGAAATAGGGAGGCGGGCCCCTCAGGCCTGACAGGTGTTCTGCGCGCAAGAACTGTGCTGTCTTCCGCTTTCGGTGAAGAGGTCCGAAAAAGGCGGCTTTATTTTCGGTCGCGGCTTTTTCTCTTCGCCTAATCGCTGCCTTCGGCTACCCGCCCTTATAATGCAATGTTAAGTCCTCCGGTGCGCTCTGTCAAGGGACTACTCCAAAAATATTTCAAGGCCCCCACAGGGAGCCCTCTTGTTGAGCAGATGACCTTCATACACAGGCGAAAGGCGGGGATAGAGGAAGGTGCGCCCGCAGGACACGGGGTTTGCATCATCAAGGAGGGGTACGTTTCCCGCGACACTACAACATAGAGAACAAAAAGGGGAGACACAAACAAGCGGCAGGGGTATAAGCGGCGAATGTCTGGCGGGGAGAGAGGGATTCGAACCCTAGGTACGGGTTTAAGCCGTACACTCGCTTAGCAGGCGAGCGCCTTCGGCCTCTCGGTCATCTCTCCATCGGGAGAAATTATACTTACTTGAAGGTTAAAAAGCAAACCAGGTTTTGCAAATCGGCCGCTCCCTCCGCTCTTTCACCCCGCATCCCGGAACGGGAAATCTGTCGCTAGGGGCAGACGGTCACCTTTCCTTGCGGGTGCCTTCACGCGCCTCTTTTTCCCTCCTTCGTGCGGGCCTGGGCAACGGCATCTTGCCTATCCGTTTCGTGCACAACCGTACCCATTTCTCTCCTTCTGATCAAATAGAGCTTATAGGCACGGATGAGAAGCGACACGGCGAGCCACGCACCGAGGACCCCCACGGGGATCCCTATCCACTTGGGCCAAACCACAAAGACTACGGAGAGGCAGAGAAGCAGGCTCCCCACGACACCCATGGTTTTTACCTCGGTCAGGCCGAGGACCCGGCGGTTCGTCATGGCAGCGCCCACAGCGCTTCCAATCCTGATAGCTCCGGCGCCGGCGCGGGTGACCCTGCCCGCCCTTCTTTTCCTTTGCTTGACCGACCACATAGTACGGTTCCCCAAGGGATGAACCCCGTGTTCACCGAGAACGATCTCCGTGGAATTGCTCAGGTCCTCTAGATACATCTCTTCCATGGTCCCTGCAAATACCTCGTCCTCCACGGCAACGTCAAGCTCGTAATTGCCCATCCGACTCGACACGTTCAGGTTGGTCGAACCGACCCTCGCCCACCGGCCGTCGGCCACCGCGGTCTTGGCATGCATCATGGGACCGTTCCACTCAAAGACCCTGACACCCGCTTCGAGCAGGGAATGGTAGCCGGCCCTCGATATAGCGCCGAGGATGGGAATATCCGTGCTTCCCGGCACGAGGAGCCGCACGTCGACTCCGTCGAGGGCCGCCGACCTGAGGGCCTGCACGTAGGAGGTGGCCCCCACGAAATAGGCATCCGTGAGCCAGAGGGAATTCCGGGCCAGGGCCGCGATCAACTGGTCCAACCGGTAAAGACCGGCCGTATTGGGCAGACTCGCGACGACCCGCAGGGCAGTAGTGCCTGCCACCGGTATGCTCTCAGGTTCAGGCCACTCCTCTTCGGGCAAGGGGTCGCCTATGTTCTCCCAGACCTGGGCGAAAGCGAGATCGATGTCGGCCACCGCAGGCCCACGGACGGCCACCCCGGTATCGCGCCAGGGGCCAAGGGAGCGCTCCGGGTATCCGACCCACCTGCGTCCCACGCAGAGCCCGGTGACGAAGGCTATTCTCCCATCCACGGAGATCATCTTCCGATGGTCGCGGGTAAGCCAGCCGAAAGGGCTGTCTGCCCGAGGGGGGTTGAAGCAGCGCACCTCCACCCCGGCCTCTCTCAATCTCTTCCAAAAGCTACGGGAAGTCTTGCCGATGGCGCCGAACCAGTCGTAGAGCACCTTTACCTTCACGCCTTCCCTGGCCTTTGCGGCGAGCAGGCCGACAAACTGATTGCCGATATTCTCATCATAGATGATGTAGGTCTCGAGTTGCATGTAGGCCGTTGCAGAGCCGATCGCCTCGAGCCAGGCAGGATAGTTCCCCCTCCCGTCCCTCAGGATCATGACACTGTTACCCCTTTGCAGGGGAGCCCCGGAGGTTCGCGAAAACACATGTTCGGCAAGGAGCCGGATCGGGGATGTGAGTGAGTTGCGGTTTCCGTGCCTGAAACTTTGTCCATCCGCTCATTGTAGCACAGCGGGGGTCACAAAGGCATCGTATTCTAAGAAGGCGAGGAGGGTCAGTATTCGGTGAAATTGAGGAGGTTCAGGGTTGTGTTGCCGTCTTCGTAAATATCGACGATGTTGATGCAACCGTAATCCTGGCCGAACCTGAAAAGTTTCCTGAGCGGAAAGCCGAGAAGAGCAAAGAGCATGATCCTGATTATTCCCGCATGGGCCACGATGGCGATGGTCTGGCCTGGGTTTTCCCCGAGGATCTTTTTTCCAGCCTGGTCATACTCCTCTTGCGGGCAAAGGCGAAAGATTCGCCCTGGGGAGGAGGATTGGCGCCCGGGTCTTCCATCCAGCGTTCGAGGGCTCTTGTCGGGTATTGCTGCTTGATCTCGGAAAAGCTCAGTCCCTCCCAGACGCCGAAAGCGACCTCGTCGAAGGCGTGCTCCTCCTCGATTTCCAGACCGAGGGCGCGGGCGACAATGCTCCCGCTTTCGACGCTGCGGGAGAGGGTCGACGTGACTATTCTGCTTACCTTAACGCCGCTCAGGAAGGAAGCCGCCTTTTCCATGCGCGCCACCCCTTTCGCGGAGAGGGGTATATCAAGGCGCCCCTTGTAGACTTTCGTGGTCTCCTCATCCTGCGTGTTTCCGTGCCTGATCAGATAAAGTCTCGTAGCCACGCGTTCCTTGTCTCTTCTTCCCGACTTCCCTTGCGGGCCCTGGCGCGCCCCCGAAGGGGCGGCCTTCCGGAAGGGATTACCCGATTCGAAGCCTCTTGGAACTGGGTGCGGAGACGAGGTGAAACGGTGAAGGTCAAGGATGTTCGAATCGTCGACCCGCTTGTGCTCTAAATTGTCGATTAAACGCTTTATGAGCCGTGCCGAATGCATCCTCTCTTCGTCCACCGGGTTCTTCTCGCCCTGAAAGACGATATCAGCCAGGAGGATATTAAAGGGCTCACCTTTATCCTCGATCACTATCATCAGCTTTCCCCAGTGGTCGTGCCTGCAGGTGAGGGTGACTTCGCCCCCGCCCCCTTCCCCGCACTCTTCACGATGTTGGTAAGGGCCTCCCGGAGGGCCGTTTCTATCTCCTTAATCCTCTCTTCACCGAAGCCTTCCTGCCGCTCGATGGACGCCGAGAATTCGAGGAACTAGGCACGCTCTCAATCCGTGGGCCGGCTCAGTTCGCCGAGCACGTTCGTTATTTCTTCCTGTGTGCTGTCTCCATTGTTTCCGTTCTCCATCGGTGCTTCCTCCTCTGGTGGCGCACTTTACTATGCGCGAGGGACGCAAGGCAGACCTTCCTGCCCTGATGCCCCGCATTTCCGATATGCTCTTTCGATATGATCAGGTCTTAGTAAACGAACGATCCGGCAATATTGTAAACGAGAGGGGGGGCAAAAATCAATGGTGAAAG
>CAVVPU010000166.1:0-44000 GCA_963750015.1 uncultured delta proteobacterium
ATAGGGAGGCGGGCCCCTCAGGCCTGACAGGTGTTCTGCGCGCAAGAACTGTGCTGTCTTCCGCTTTCGGTGAAGAGGTCCGAAAAAGGCGGCTTTATTTTCGGTCGCGGCTATTTCTCTTCGCCTAATCGCTGCCTTCGGCTACCCGCCCTTATAATGCAATGTTAAGTCCTCCGGTGCGCTCTGTCAAGGGACTACTCCAAAAATATTTCAAGGCCCCCACAGGGAGCCCTCTTGCTTGAGCAGATGACCTTCATACACAGGCGAAAGGCGGGGATAGAGGAAGGTGCGCCCGCAGGACACGGGGTTTGCATCATCAAGGAGGGGTACGTTTCCCGCGACACTACGACATAGAGAACAAAAAGGGGAGACACAAACAAGCGGCAGGGGTATAAGCGGCGAATATCTGGCGGAGAGAGAGGGATTCGAACCCTCGGTACGGGTTTAAGCCGTACACTCGCTTAGCAGGCGAGCACCTTCGGCCTCTCGGTCATCTCTCCATCGGGAGAAATTATACTTACTTGAAGGTTAAAAAGCAAACCAGGTTTTGCAAATCGGCCGCTCCCTCCGCTCTTTCACCCCGCATCCCGGAACGGGAAATCTGTCGCTAGGGGCAGACGGTCACCTTTCCTTGCGGGTGCCTTCACGCGCCTCTTTTTCCCTCCTTCGTGCGGGCCTGGGCAACGGCATCTTGCCTATCCGTTTCGTGCACAACCGTACCCATTTCTCTCCTTCTGATCAAATAGAGCTTATAGGCACGGATGAGAAGCGACACGGCGAGCCACGCACCGAGGACCCCCACGGGGATCCCTATCCACTTGGGCCAAACCACAAAGACTACGGAGAGGCAGAGAAGCAGGCTCCCCACGACACCCATGGTTTTTACCTCGGTCAGGCCGAGGACCCGGCGGTTCGTCATGGCAGCGCCCACAGCGCTTCCAATCCTGATAGCTCCGGCGCCGGCGCGGGTGACCCTGCCCGCCCTTCTTTTCCTTTGCTTGACCGACCACATAGTACGGTTCCCCAAGGGATGAACCCCGTGTTCACCGAGAACGATCTCCGTGGAATTGCTCAGGTCCTCTAGATACATCTCTTCCATGGTCCCTGCAAATACCTCGTCCTCCACGGCAACGTCAAGCTCGTAATTGCCCATCCAGCTCGACACGTTCAGGTTGGTCGAACCGACCCTCGCCCACCGGCCGTCGGCCACCGCGGTCTTGGCATGCATCATGGGACCGTTCCACTCAAAGACCCTGACACCCGCTTCGAGCAGGGAATGGTAGCCGGCCCTCGATATAGCGCCGAGGATGGGAATATCCGTGCTTCCCGGCACGAGGAGCCGCACGTCGACTCCGTCGAGGGCCGCCGACCTGAGGGCCTGCACGTAGGAGGTGGCCCCCACGAAATAGGCATCCGTGAGCCAGAGGGAATTCCGGGCCAGGGCCGCGATCAACTGGTCCAACCGGTAAAGACCGGCCGTATTGGGCAGACTCGCGACGACCCGCAGGGCAGTAGTGCCTGCCACCGGTATGCTCTCAGGTTCAGGCAGCTCCTCTTCGGGCAAGGGGTCGCCTATGTTCTCCCAGACCTGGGCGAAAGCGAGATCGATGTCGGCCACCGCAGGCCCACGGACGGCCACCCCGGTATCGCGCCAGGGGCCGAGGGAGCGCTCCGGGTATCCGACCCACCTGCGTCCCACGCAGAGCCCGGTGACGAAGGCTATTCTCCCATCCACGGAGATCATCTTCCGATGGTCGCGGGTAAGCCAGCCGAAAGGGCTGTCTGCCCGTGGGGGGTTGAAGCAGCGCACCTCCACCCCGGCCTCTCTCAATCTCTTCCAAAAGCTACGGGAAGTCTTGCCGATGGCGCCGAACCAGTCGTAGAGCACCTTTACCTTCACGCCTTCCCTGGCCTTTGCGGCGAGCAGGCCGACAAACTGATTGCCGATATCGTCATTATAGATGATGTAGGTCTCGAAATGGATGTAGGCCGTTGCAGAGCCGATCGCCTCGAGCCAGGCAGGATAGTTCTCCCTCCCGTCCCTCAGGATCATGACACTGTTACCCCTTTGCAGGGGAGCCCCGGAGGTTCGCGAAAACACATGTTCGGCAAGGAGCCGGATCGGGGATGTGAGCTGAAGCTCCTGTTCCCGTGCTGAAACTTCGTCCATCCGCTCATTGTAGCACAGCGGGGGTCACAAAGGCATCGTATTCTAAGAAGGCGAGGAGGGTCAGTATTCGGTGAAATTGAGGAGGTTCAGGGTTGTGTTGCCGTCTTCGTAAATATCGACGATGTTGATGCAACCGTAATCCTGGCCGAACCTGAAAAGTTTCCTGAGCGGAAAGCCGAGAAGAGCAAAGAGCATGATCCTGATTATTCCCGCATGGGCCACGATGGCGATGGTCTGGCCTGCGTTCTCCCCGAGGATCTTTTTGAGCCTGGTCATACTCCTCTTGCGGGCAAAGGCGAAAGATTCGCCCTGGGGAGGAGGATTGGCGCCCGGGTCTTCCATCCAGCGTTCGAGCTCTGTCGGGTATTGCTGCTTGATCTCGGAAAAGCTCAGTCCCTCCCAGACGCCGAAAGCGACCTCGTCGAAGGCGTGCTCCTCCTCGATTTCCAGACCGAGGGCGCGGGCGACAATGCTCCCGCTTTCGACGCTGCGGGAGAGGGTCGACGTGACTATTCTGCTTACCTTAACGCCGCTCAGGAAGGAAGCCGCCTTTTCCATGCGCGCCACCCCTTTCGCGGAGAGGGGTATATCAAGGCGCCCCTTGTAGACTTTCGTGGTCTCCTCATCCTGCGTGTTTCCGTGCCTGATCAGATAAAGTCTCGTAGCCACGCGTTCCTTGTCTCTTCTTCCCGACTTCCCTTGCGGGCCCTGGCGCGCCCCCGAAGGGGCGGCCTTCCGGAAGGGATTACCCGATTCGAAGCCTCTTACTTGGTGCGGAGACGAGGTGAAACGGTGAAGGTCAGGATGTTCGAATCGTCGACCCGCTTGTGCTCTAAATTGTCGATTAAACGCTTTATGAGCCGTGCCGAATGCATCCTCTCTTCGTCCACCGGGTTCTTCTCGCCCTGAAAGACGATATCAGCCAGGAGGATATTAAAGGGCTCACCTTTATCCTCGATCACTATCATCAGCTTTCCCCAGTGGTCGTGCCTGCAGGTGAGGGTGACTTCGCCCCCGCCCCCCTTCCCCGCACTCTTCACGATGTTGGTAAGGGCCTCCCGGAGGGCCGTTTCTATCTCCTTGATCCTCTCTTCACCGAAGCCTTCCTGCCGCTCGATGGACGCCGAGAATTCGAGGAACTCAGGCACGCTCTCAATCCGTGCGGGCCGGCTCAGTTCGCCGAGCACGTTCGTTATTTCTTCCTGTGTGCTGTCTCCATTGTTTCCGTTTTCCTCCATCGGTGCTTCCTCCTCTGGTGGCGCACTTTACTATGCGCGAGGGACGCAAGGCAAGCCTTCCTGCCCTGATGCCCCGCATTTCCGATATGCTCTTTCGATATGAGTCAGGTCTTAGTAAACGAACGATCCGGCAATATTGTAAACGAGAGGGGGGGCAAAAATCAATGGTGAAAGGCAATCCCCAAACCAACCCTACGTACTTCGGGAAAAGGACCCCCCCTCATTTTCTTGCGCGCTCCCGGCGCGGAAAAGTATTGCCCGGCAGGCTCGGTTCTGCTATATGATGGGAAGAGATCGACACCGGAAGGAAGGGCAGACATAAGGAGGCATCCTGTGAGCGAAAAAACCGGAGAAAAGAAGGTTACGAGAAGAACGTTTCTCAAGAGCGCGGTCGCAGGTGCGGGAGTTGCGGCCGTCGCAGGTCTCTCTTCGGAGCGATCCTTTGCGGCCGCCCCGTCGTCAATTCCCCGCAAATGGGACTACGAAACAGACGTGCTCGTCCTGGGTATGGGTGGGGCCGGAGCCGCAGCCGCAATAGAAGCACATGACGCCGGGGCCAAGGTACTCGTCATCGAGAAACAACCCCGCGAGACGCACTACAGCAACACCAGGATGGCGGGCGGTCTGTTCCATAGCCCGGACCCGACAGGCGACCGGGCGGCGCTCAAGGAGTATGCTAAGGCCATGTTCAGCGGCGAAAACCTCCCCTGGAAGCTGGAGGGTGAGCAGCCGGAGGTATCGGACGGCCTTGCGGATGCCTGGGCAGAGATGTCGCCGCACAACGTCGATTGGCTGAAAAAGCTTGATCCTGACTTCAAGACGGCGACTATGGGGGAGCTGCCTTTCCGAATTTCCCCGGCGCCAGGGAATCGAAATACAAGGTGTATATAGCGACCTATACGGGAAAGGCAGACACCGATGTTCCGACCAAGGACGCTCCGAAGCTTCAGAAGATGAACGGGGAGGCCTTTTTCGCGGTCCTTCGCCAGGCCGTGGAGAACAGGGAGGTCCCGGTCCTTTATGACACCGCCGCAAAGAGCCTCATCATGAACGACAAAGGCGAGGCCATCGGTGCCAGGGCACTGACCAAAGACGGAAAGGAAATCGTCTGCAAGGCCCGAAGGGCGGTCATCATCACGACCGGCGGCTACGAGTACAATAAAGAGATGAGGAGCGCCTTCCTCGAAGGTCCGGGTGTGGAGGGATGGGCCTTCTACGGCAGCACCGCCAACACGGGAGACGGGATCGAGATGGCCCTTAAAGTGGGGGCCGGCCTCATGAAGGCAGGAAAAGCGGCGGCGAGGATCATCCTTGCGGTTCCCATAAGGGTCAACGGCCTGAAAATAGGCCTCATCACCGACTCGGTCGGCCGTCCCAACTCGATGGTCGTCGATAACTACGGCAACCGCTATGCATCGGAAACACTGATCACCACCGACCCCAGCCGGTATTTCTTTTATAAAGAGGCGATCAAGTTCGACATCCTGAAGCTTGCCTATCCCCGCTGTCCGAGCTGGATGATCTTCGACCAGACCATGATGAGCGGCACGACCATCACGTCCCTCGGCGTATCGACCGCCGGTTACGGCTATGTGCCCTGGTCGGCGGACAATATGGATGCCGTGCGAAAGGGCTGGATACTGACGGCAGACACCATCGAGGGGCTGGCCGAGAAGATCAAAGGCCACAGCGACAACAGAAAACTGATGGAAAGCGCGGCCCTGGTGAAGACGGTCCAGAAATACAACGATTTCAGCAAGAAGGGAAAGGACGAGGATTTTGCACGGGCGCCGCGGACTATGGGGACCGTCGAAAAAGGCCCCTTCTATGCTCTTCCCCTCTATGCCGGGGGCCCGAATACGAAAGGCGGCATCGCCGCCAACGCAAAAAGGGAGGTCCTCGACTGGACCATGAAGCCGATCCCCCGGTTGTACACGGCCGGAGAAGTCTCGTCAGCCCTGAAGTTCGTTTATCAGAGCGGAGGGAACCTCACGGAGTGCCTCATTTTCGGGAGAATAGCAGGCAGAAACGGCGCGGCGAACACACCATGGAAGTGATCGAACAGAACACAAAAACGGGAGCGGATTATGTCTTTACGCCATTGCTCATACCCTAGACACCGGGCTTCCGCCCTGGTCCTTGTCTTCGTCGCAGCCATCATGGCCGGGCTCGCCGCCGTGCCTCATGCGGTCCTCGCCGCCGACGCAGGGACCCAGGCTCCTGCCGCTGCCAATACTTTTCTTGCCGACAAGCACAAAGCCGCAGGCCTCGACTGCAACGCGTGTCACATTGAATCCCAGTCGAAGCCGCCTGACACGAAAGTCTGCCTCCAATGCCACGGCCCGTACGACAAGCTCGCTGCCAGGACGGAAAAAGTGGAACCCAATCCCCACGCCTCTCATCAGGGCGAGCTCGAATGCGAAAGCTGTCATCACGGTCACAAGGCGTCGGTCGATTTTTGCGCCAAATGTCACACTTTCGATTTTAAAGTGCCCTAAATGTCTTCCTGGCCGGTCTGTCCCCGGGGCATCCCATTTTGTCACGAGCCCCGGGCGCGACTCTCGTTGAAAAGCTCGAAGCCCCGTCTTACCCTATCTAAGGCAAAGAGGCGAGAAGGGGCTAAAGCTCTTCTCTTTCTCTCCCCGATGTGTCATCATAATAATCAGGGAGACGATAGACGGGTAGCGTCCTTTCACTTCTCCTAAGGGAAGTCATCGTGGACCGGAAGCACATTATATACGCAGCAGCGCTCCTTGCCTTGTTTCTCCTCGCCGGTGTCAGCCCCGCCCGGGCCTCCCAAATAGCGGCCGGATATGAGTTCACAATGGCCATCATGGCGGACGGCTCCCTGTCGACCTGGGGGAGCAACTCAAGCGGCCAGCTTGGAAACGGTACGACGGGAACAAGTACCAGCACCGACACGCCCGGAACATTAACGACCAGCGAGACCTGGAGCGCCGTGGCAGCGGGTCCCGACTTCGGGGCTGCTATCGCATTAGACGGCACCCTTTGGACGTGGGGCGACAACACGAGCGGAGAGGCTCGGAAACAACTCGAACACGAGCACCGACACCCCGGGCCCGATAGCGCCCTCCGCCATGACGTGGTCGGCCGTGTCTGCCGGCTTGAACTTCATGGTGGGAATAAGCTCGTCTGACTTATCCCTGTGGTCCTGGGGGGCCAACGCGAGCGGCCAGCTCGGACAGACCCCCGTGAACCCCTCCGTCCCGAACCAGATATCGGTGCCCGGTCAATGGAGTACCGTCTCCGCGGGGGCAAACTTCGTCGTTGCCATCAAAAAAACGGACGGCACCCTCTGGTCTTGGGGCGACAACACGTACGGGCAGCTCGGGAACGGCACGACAGGAGGCTACAGCGCTACACCGACCAAAGTAGTGGGAACCGCGACGTGGAGAGCCGTCTCCGCGGGCTCCACCTTCGTTGTCGCGGTGCAGTCGAACGGGACACTCTGGACGTGGGGAAACAACATAACCGGCCAGCTTGGAAACGGCTCGAACACGAGCACCAATACCCCGGGCCCGATAGCGACGGGCTCAACCTTCAGCGGTATCACCTTTACTGCCGTGGCCGCCGGCAATGATTTCGCCCTGGCCCTTGCCTCTACAAACGCGCTTTACTCGTGGGGCGACAACGCGAACGGCCGGCTCGGGATCGGTACTTCAGTAGGCAGTGCCAACACGCCGACCCTGGTATCGAGCAGCGAGATGTGGAGCGCCGTCACGGCAGGCTCCAATTTCGCTGTAGCCACCGCTTCTGATGGCTCCCTCTGGGCATGGGGTAACAACGACAGCGGCCAGTTAGGCGATGGCTCAACCACCTCCCAGGTTTCGCCTGAGCAGATCATATCGAGCGGTTTGGCCGTCTTCATCACCGTTACAACGACGGTTCCCCTCGGTGGGGCGACCAACGTCGAGGTGGACAAACCGATCAGCGTTACCTTCGGCACTGCCATAGACCCGTCTACCTTAACTACCTCGACCTTCTTCCTGACCCCCTCGGTGGCAGGAGCGATCAGCTACGACTCCACGACCAACACGGCGACCTTCACTCCGTCGAGGGATCTCAGTCATTTTACCAACTACACTGCAACGATCACGACCGCGGTCACAGACACCTCGGGCAACCACCTGGCAGGCAACTACACCTGGACCTTCCAGACCGAGAAGAAGCACACCAACAGTTGTTTCATCGCAACCGCCGCATACGGCTCCTATCTCGACCCCCACGTGGCAGTGCTTCGGGCCTTCAGGGACAATTTTCTTCTCAAAACATGGGCCGGGAGGGCTTTCGTCGACCTTTATTACCGGTTCTCACCGCCTGTGGCTCGCGTCATCGCAAAGCACACCGCTTTGAGGATGATCACCCGATGGCTTCTGACCCCCTTGGTGTACGGCCTCGCCTACCCCTCCACCCTCGTCTTCACCCTGCCCCTCTTCCTCGCCGCTCTCTTCATCGGAAAAGGAGCCCAAAAACGGAAGGCACGCGCGTAGCGATGACGCCACGTACCGAATAACCCCAAACCCACAGAGCGATTCTCAATAAATGACCTGCTGCACGCAGCAAGGTATCCAATACAACGAGCGCAGCGAGTCTTTGAGGGGGAGTCCCGGCACCCACGAAGCGGGTCGGGGACGATGCGAGCCCCATTAATTGCCCGACGAGCGAAGCGAGCTTGAGCGGGGAGGCTCGGCAGGCTTATGCCTGTCGAGGGGGCGCTGAGCCCCATTAATTGCCGCGAGCCCCATTGGTTGACGTTGGGCAAAAAGATGTTACAATGATGACCTGATTCCTTCGGCTTCGTCGGGAGAAAAGAATGAACCTTATCTTTTTCTTCAGGGGTCTCGTCATCGGCTTTCTGATCGCCTTACCCGTCGGGCCGATAGGCCTCCTCTGTCTGCGCCGCACCCTGGCCGAGGGGCGTGCCTGCGGCTTCGCTTCCGGTCTTGGCGCCGCTTCTGCCGATGCGATCTACGGGAGCATCGCCGCCTTCGGCGTGACTTTCATCTCTGATTTCCTTATCAGCCAATACGGCTGGCTACGCCTCGTGGGGGGCCTCCTCCTTCTTTGCCTGGGTCTCGAAACGTTCTTCGCAAAACCAAAAGAAGAAACTCCCGCAGCCAAAGGGAACAGCCTTGCCGGCGCCTATGTCTCCACTTTCTTTCTGACTATCGCAAACCCTATGACAATCCTCCTTTTTGCCGCCCTCTTCGCGGGGGTAGGCTTCGCACCCGCAGAGGTGAGCTACTTTTCTGCCGGGGCCCTCGTCCTTGGCGTTTTCATCGGATCGGCCCTCTGGTGGACTCTCCTGAGCGGAGGTGCCGCCATTTTTCGGAACAAGTTCGACCTGCCCCGAATAAGATGGACCAACAGGATATCCGGGGCAATCATCATGACCTTCGGTGTGTTGGCGCTTCTGAAGATCCGGTGAAGGACCGGCAGGCTATTCAATGAAAGGAGCAATCATGAAAGAGTCTCTTGGCGCACGTATAATCGTCGGGGCCACAACTGTCTGGGTCGTCGGCACCTATGATAAAGAAGGCAGGCCCAACATAATGACCGCCGCCTGGGGAGGCGTCTGCTGTTCCGACCCTCCCTGCATCGGCGTCTCTCTCAGAAAGGCAACTTACACGTATGGAAGCATCATGGAAAAGAAGGCCTTTACGGTGAGCATTCCTTCGACTGTCCACGTGAGGCAGACCGATTACGTGGGCATAGTCTCGGGAAGGGGAACGAACAAGTGGGAATCATCAGGTCTGACCCCGCGAAGAAGCGAACTCGTCGACGCGCCTTATGTTGCGGAATTCCCGCTCGTTCTCGAATGCAGGCTTCTCCACGCGATCGAGGCTCGGGCTCCACACCCGCTTCATAGGCCAGGTCCTCGACGTCAAAGCCGAAACTTCGGTGCTCGACGGTGACGGCGCCATCGACATCGAAAGAATGGACCCATTCTTTTACATCCCCGGAAAACGTGACTACTATCGGATGGGGTCATTTCTCGAAAAGGCCCATTCCGTAGGGGCGGATTTGAGGAAAAAGCCGGTGTAATCTGCCGGTAATACCGCCATTTCGCTTACTTATCGACAATCCAGTTCGGTCTGCTTTCGGCGTATGCGGCCACGGTTTCTCTGATCCAGTCTTCAAGCCCCGGTACCATGTAGAACCGGGGGTGGAGCAGATCGTCGTCTTCCGCAATAGCCCCTTCCTTCCTCGCCTGAGCAGCCAGGGGAGTGTGAGGATAGATACGAACACCGATAGTCACCTTCAGGGAATCGAGTTCGAGAGAATCGGCAAAGGCGAGGCTCTCCTTCACGGAATTCCTCGTCTCTCCCGGTCCTCCGAGAAGAAGAAAGCCCATCCTCCTTATGCCCGCCCCCTGAAGGACTCTGCTCGTCCCCACGATCTCATCCACGCCGAAGTGCTTGTTCATCGACTTGAGGATTGCCGGACATCCGCTGTCGAAGCCGATCGACGCCTCCACGCATCCTGCCGCGCTCATGAGGGAAGCAAGATTGCGGTCCAACCGGGAGGGGTATATGATGCAGCGCCAGGGCAGGCCCAGGGATGCTGCTGCAAGCTCCCGGCAAAGCTCTTTGGCATAAGTCGCAGGAAGGTTGAAGGTGTTGTCGACGAAATAGAGTTGGCGCACGTGCTCCTTCTTCCATGTGCCGATCCACGCAACCACCTCTTTGGGTGACCGTCTGCGGACCGCTTTTCCCTCTATCGATTCCGTGGAACAGTAGGAACAGGCCAGGGGGCAGCCGCGGCGGGTTTGCACGGGAAGGGTCGCATTGCTCCCTTCGGGCAGGGGAAGCAGGCTACCATCGGGAAGAGGAAACCGGTCGAGATCCTTGACGAGCAGGCGCTTCCCTTGGAGCCCTTTGCCTTTCACGTAAAGCCCCGGCACCCCTGCGACGGGCCGGCCGCCATCGAGTCTTTCCAGAAGCAAAGGAAATGCCTCCTCGCCCTCGCCCCATATACCCATGTCTGCCGACGACTCTTCCAAGGCGCTCTCAGGGAAGATGCTGTAGCCCGCCCCGCCCAGTATGACCGGCGCCGGCGAGAGGCCCTTTATCTGTCGGACGATACCATTCGCTTCAGCCGTGAAGGCATGAGCCGAACTCATGTTCTGGTCGTCGATGTTCCTGATCGATACTCCGATCGCCTCGGGATTCCAATCCCGGACCGCATCCGATAGAGCCTCAGTGGCATCGGCGGTCCCCAGCAAATCGAGGAGCCTCACCTCATGGCCCGCCCGTTCGACCGCCGATGCCACACAGGCCAGGCCCAACGGGAGGGTCCGCATGTAGATTTCCGTCCGGTTGGCTGATACAAAGAGCACTCTCATGACACCATTCTATCATTTTCCTCATGCCCCTTCCATCAGATGCACCGGGGGGTGGAGCAAACGCACTTGGAAGGGGAAAGATGGGAACATCGCGAAACTCGAATCTCGAATCGCGAAAGTTGAGACTCTTCCCTCCAGGGACAAGAACAGAACATACGTCTCTATGGTGTTCCTTTTGGTGGCCTCTAGGGCCGCCCTCCTCTTAAATTGTTGCCGGTGTGTGCATCCGATGA
Source organism: uncultured delta proteobacterium (assembly GCA_963750015.1). GTDB lineage: Bacteria > Desulfobacterota > Syntrophorhabdia > Syntrophorhabdales > WCHB1-27 > CAVVNC01. The sequence goes on from CAVVPU010000166.1 coordinate 11,008, forward strand.
GGGCCGGAGCCGCGATCTCTTTTGCGATACGGCTCCGCGTGCTACCGGCCGGTCGGCTGGGAGGGATCGTGAGGTGTGGATGCAATTTGAGCCTTGCTGCCCGGATGGCGTACTGAATGTACGTCGGAGGGCGCATGGCGAAAAGTGCGCCGCAGATCGCGATCTCTTCCAGCCGACCGGCCACACCTCGTGCCCCTATTGGCCGTTTCGTCTCTTTATCTCTCTCGTCTTTCGTCTCTTTGTCAGTCTGACCCGCGTGCTCTTCGAGGAAGGCTGCCATACGTTTCTTGGAGTCCCCCTTGGATTTCCAAATGCGTTCGCCCTGGCCCCGGTCGTCATGGGGCTGTAACTTCAATAGAGCATTTGCTATAATGGAAACGGTCTGAAATCAAGTCATCGCCGGGAGCGAAACATATGGGCAACATAAGGGACATGCTCAACCCTCAATCGGTAGCCCTCATCGGCGCCACCGACAGGGAGGGGTCAATCGGCCGCGGTGTTCTCACCAACCTCCTCAAATCGGAAGACCGGCCGCTCTATCTCGTGAACCCCAACAGAGAGACAGCGATGGGTCTGCCCTGTCTGCCCCGCATCGCCGATCTGCCCGGGCCCGTCAGTCTCGCGGTCATCGTGACTCCCGCCGCCACCGTACCCCGCCTCGTCGAGGAGTGCGGAGAGACCGGCATCGGCGGTATGATCATCCTGTCGTCCGGTTTCGGTGAAGCAGGTCCGGAAGGGAGAAGGCTCGAAAAGGAGGTCATGGAGGTCCGGAAGAAATTCGGCATAAGGATCATCGGGCCTAACAGCCTCGGCGTCATGCTCCCTCACATTGGACTCAACGCGACCTTTGTCACGACCGAGCTGGAGCCGGGCAACGTGGCCCTCATATCTCAAAGCGGGGCCCTCGGCGATGCCATACTCGACTGGGGCACGAGCTCAGGGATTGGTTTCAGGGTCTTCGTGTCGCTGGGTTCTATGATCGACGTTGGTTTCGGCGATCTCATTGATTTCTTGAGCGACGACTACCCCACCAGAAGCATCATGATGTATATGGAAAGCGTAGGGGACGCGAGACGCTTCATCAGCGCCGCCCGCGGCTTCGCCCTCCGCAAGCCGATCGTCGTGCTCAAGCCTGGCCGGTATGCCCAGAGCCTCCCCGCAATGACCTCCCACACCGGCGGCCGAAAAGGCGACGACAGGGTGTACGACGCGGTCTTCAAGCGGGTGGGACTCATCAGGGTCAAGGAGGTGGCCGACCTCTTCAACGTGGCCCAGGTCCTCGATTCGCGCTACTTGCCCAGGGGACGGAGGCTCGCCATCGTGACGAACGCGGGAGGCGTGGGCATCATCGCCACCGACACACTGTCAGAGCTGGGCGGCGAACTGGCCCGCCTCTCTGAGGAAAGCATGGAGAAGCTTGCATCTTTCCTCCCCCGGGACTCGAACAGGGACAACCCCGTGGATATCGTGGGTGATGCCGACATACCCCTCTATCTCAGGTCCATCGAAGTTTGTTTCGGCGATGGAGGGGTAGACGCAGTCCTGGTCATCTATACACCCCGGGCGACTGCTGACGCGGTCGAACTCGCAAAAGCCCTGGTCGAGACGTCGCGCAAAACCGGAAAGCCGATCATCGCCGTCTGGATGGGAGGCGCCCGGGCTGCCGAAGGTCGACGGATCCTTCTCGACGCCAACCTTCCCGCCTATGCGACCCCCGAGGAGGCGGTAAAGACCTATCTTTACATGTACCGGTACCAGAAAAATATCGAGCTGCTCTACGAAACGCCCGCAGAGGTGGGCGAGACGAGCCCCCGCCTTCAGAACTACCTGAAAGCGATCCTCAGAAACGCAATAAAGGAGAAGAAGTATCGACTGAGCACCAAATACGCCCGCGACCTCCTGACCAACTACCGGATCAGGGCGCCACGGGCAGTTGTGGTGAACGATGTGCGTCATGTGCCCGAAGAGGTTCGCCAGATGGGCCTCCCCCTGTCCTTCGTCTGGAAGAGCCTCGATGACGAGGCGAGCTACGAGAGATCTCTTGCCAGGGAGGAAGATGTTAAAGAGGCATGTGACGAGGCAGGCTCGAAGACAGGCAACGCGGAAATCGTGCTTCAAAAGCCGGTGGCTTCAAACAGCCTTACTTTCAGTCTTCAGTCGAGAAGGGACCCCGATTTCCGCACGGTCATCCTGCTGTCCCGTCAAGGCGCAGGGACCGAGGTCAATGCCGGCTCCATAGGCCTACCTCCCCTTAACCAGACTCTTGCCCGGCGTCTTCTCGATGAGGCAGGTATTTACCAGGCTGTTCCGGCCGGCGTGGACGGACAGCCTGCTCCTGGGCCTCTCGAGGAGTCCCTGGTCAATTTCTCTAACCTTATAGTCGACTTTCCGGAAATCGAACGGATAGACCTCGTGCTCTCCGTCGAGCAATCGAACCTAGCCGCCACGAGCGTGAACATGTTCCTTGCCGGGGAATACAGCACTACCCTCCCCTATCCCCATCTCGTTATCACCCCTTATCCGTCCCGGTACACACAGATATGGAACCTTCCGGACGGGACCGAGGTGATCTTGAGGACCATACGGCCCGAGGACGAGCCTTTGGGCCGGGAGATGCTGGCAGGCCTGTCGGAGGAGACCATGCGCACGAGGTTCTTCGTTATTCGGGAGATAACCCGTGACCTCCTCATCAGGTTTTGCAACATCGACTATGACCGGGAGATGGCCATCGTCGCCGAGATCAGGAAGGATGGCAAGAAGATCCACATCGCGGCAGCCAGGCTCGTGAGCGAGCCCGATTCCCCGAGGGCGGAGTTTGCGATCCTCGTGGCCGACCAGTACCAGGGCATGGGACTCGGGGCAAAGCTCATGGATATGCTCATGGGAATAGCGCAGGACAAGGGTCTCGAAGAGATTTACGGAACCGTGCTCAACGAGAACAGGACGATGCTCGCCCTCTGCAGAAAGCTCGGATTCCATGTAGAGCGGCAGGCAGACGGCATGACGACGGTCGTCAGCCCGTCTTTAAAAACGTAAAACGGAGGTGCCTCATGTTGTATAGAAAAATGCCGAAAAACGGCGATGACCTTTCAATCCTGGGCTTCGGCTGCATGCGTCTTCCCCTCAAAGAAGGTAAGATCGATGAACCGAGGGCGATCGACCAGATCCGCTATGCCATCGACCAGGGAGTCAACTACGTTGACACGGCCTGGCCGTATCACGGCGGCGAGAGTGAGACTCTCCTCGGAAAGGCGCTGGCAGGCGGCTACCGGGAAAGGGTCAGGGTCGCCACCAAGCTGCCCTCGTGGATGATCAAGAGCCGGGAGGACATGGACCGGTATCTGGCAGCCCAAATGGAGAAGCTCAAGGTTGATCACATCGACTACTATCTCCTCCATTCCCTCTACGGAGCGTCGTGGGATAACCTCCAGCGGCTCGGCGCCCTCGAATTTCTCGACGAAGCACTCGAGGATGGGCGCATCGTCAACGCCGGCTTTTCATTCCACGGATTGTTCGAGGATTTCGAGCGGATCGTCGACGCCTACCCTTGGGTCTTCTGTCAGATCCAGTACAACTACCTGGACGAGGACAACCAGGCAGGCACGAAGGGCCTGAAGTACGCGGCCTCAAAGGGGCTGGGGATAGTCGTTATGGAGCCCCTGCGGGGCGGCAGTCTCGCCATAACCCCACCTCCCCCCGCAATCGGGGCGATCTGGAACGAAGCCAAAATAAGCCGTCCACCCGCCGAATGGGCCCTTCGGTGGGTCTGGAATTCACCGGAGGTTATCCTAGTCCTTTCGGGTATGAATGAGGAAGCCCACATCAGTCAGAATCTCTCGATTGCGAATAGCGCCCATGCCAATGCCCTGACGCCGGACGAGCTGAGCCTCGTGGAGAGGGCCGGCCGTACATACCGGGAGCTGATGAAAGTCGGATGCACCGGCTGCGGGTACTGCATGCCCTGCCCTTCGAACGTGTCGATTCCGGGCTGTTTCGAAGAATATAACAAAATGCACATGTTCGGCGCAGTCGAAGAAACGAAGTTCATGTATGCGGTCCGGCTGAGCGGTGAACTGGTCGACGGGCAGCCGAAGTATGCCTCCCAGTGCGTCCAGTGCGGCGCCTGCCTGGAGAAGTGCCCCCAGGGAATCCCGATCCCCGACATCCTTGCCAAAGTCGCCGAGGAAATGGAGGGTCCGGACCTGGCCGGTCGGGTGGCTGTGGCTCGAAAAATTTTTCAAGTCGAGCCACGTTAGCGACCGGACTTTAAGGCCCTAATTCGCCGGGCTTTGTTGCCAACCGCGATAATAGGGTTTATATTAGAGGAGATGCCGGGTATAGGTGGAGGCAAATGGGGGTTTGTCTTCTCATCTTGAATCCTCTTTATTATCAATAGTTATAGTGTAGTGCGCCTCACGGAGCCCCGGTTTGCGGGTGGATCAGGAGGCGAAAACAGACCGGGGCAGGGCCGCGGGAAGCGCGGGAACGGAACAAACAAAACCATAGCATTAATTTCGTCATACCCAAAAACAGGGAAAGGAGACGCGAGACAATGAAGTTCAAACCCTTACAGGACAGAGTAATCATCAAGAGGCTCGAGGAAGAGGAGAAGACGAAGGGTGGCATTATCATTCCGGACGCCGCCAAAGAGAAACCCCAGGAGGGGCGCGTGGTCGCCGTCGGGACCGGTAAGATGACGGAGAAGGGTCAGAGAGTGGCGCCCGAGGTGAAAGCGGGCGACAAGATCCTCTTCGGCAAGTACTCGGGAACGGAGATCAAGATTGACGGCGAGGAACACCTCATCTTGCGGGAAGACGACATTCTCGCCATAATCGAAGACTAAAAGGACAAGGAGATATCATGGCCAAAGAAATTCTATACGATCAGAAAGCGAGAGAGGCGCTCCTCAAAGGGGTAAATGCCCTCGCCAACGCGGTAAGGGTCACTTTAGGACCCAAGGGAAGAAACGTCATACTGGATAAGTCATTCGGGTCTCCTACCATCACGAAAGACGGCGTCACGGTAGCCAAGGAGATCGAGCTGGAAGACAAGTTCGAGAACATGGGCGCCCAGATGGTGAGAGAAGTGGCCAGCAAGACATCGGATGTCGCCGGCGACGGCACGACCACTGCAACGGTCCTTGCCCAGGCAATTTACCGGGAAGGGGCAAAGCTGGTGGCTGCGGGAAATAACCCCATGGAGCTGAAGCGGGGTATAGAAAAGGCGGTCGAGTTGGTGATCGAGGAGCTGAAGAGGCTCTCCAAGCCGACAAAGGACCAGAAAGAGATCGCCCAGGTAGGGACCATATCGGCGAACAACGACGAGACCATCGGCAACATCATCGCGGAAGCCATGGGCAAGGTTGGGAAAGAGGGCGTCATTACGGTGGAAGAGGCCAAGAGCATGGAGACCACCCTCGACATCGTCGAGGGCATGCAGTTCGATAAGGGCTACATCTCTCCCTACTTCGTGACTAACCCCGACAAGATGGAAGTGGTCCTCGAAGAGCCTGTCATCCTCATCAACGAGAAAAAGATCAGCAACATGAAAGACCTCCTGCCCGTTCTGGAGCAGGTTGCCAAAATGGGTCAGAGCCTTTTGATCATTTCCGAGGACGTCGAGGGTGAGGCCCTGGCGACCCTCGTGGTGAACAAACTAAGGGGCACCATCAAGGTTGCCGCGGTCAAGGCGCCGGGATTCGGCGACAGAAGAAAGGCCATGCTGGAGGATATCGCCGTCCTTACCGGCGGCCAGGTCGTATCGGAGGAGCTCGGCATCAAACTCGAAAGCATCAGTATCAAAGACCTCGGCTCCGCCAAGAGGATTACCATCGATAAAGACAACACAACTATCGTGGACGGCGCAGGCGAAAGAAAAGATATCGAGGCACGAGTAAAACAGATCAGGACCCAGATAGAAGAAACCACTTCCGACTATGACCGGGAGAAACTCCAGGAAAGGCTGGCAAAGCTGGTAGGGGGAGTGGCAGTGATCAATGTGGGCGCCGCGACCGAATCGGAAATGAAGGAAAAGAAGGCTCGCGTGGAGGATGCCCTCAACGCGACCAAAGCGGCAGTCGAGGAAGGTATCATCCCCGGCGGCGGCGTCGCCTTCATAAGGGCCATCGAAAAGCTGAATACCCTGAAACTCGAAGGGGAGAGACAGATGGGCGTGCAGATCGTCAAGAAGGCCCTCGAAGAGCCGATGCGCTGGATCGCGCTCAATGCCGGCCATGACGGCTCCATTGTCGTCGAGAAGGTGAAAAACGGCAAGGGCGGCTTCGGTTTCGACGCAGGCAAGGAAGTCTATGTCGACGATATGCAGGAGGCGGGCATCATAGATCCGACGAAGGTTGCTCGGACCGCGCTCCAGAATGCCTCTTCAGTGGCATCACTCCTTCTGACCACGGAAGCCATGATCGCCGAGAAACCGAAAGAAGGCGGCGCAGGCTTTCCCCAGATGCCTCCGGGAGGTGGCATGGGCGGCATGGGCGGCATGGGCGGCATGTACTGACAAGCGCGCCAAACGAATATAAGCAACAAAAAGGGGGACTTCACAGTCCCCCTTTTTGTTGTCCGGCACATAACCGAAATTTTTCCTATCTCGGCTTTTTCATGTTGTCCTGGTGAGCTAAGAGCATCCCCTTTTATATCTTCCGCGAAACGGAAGATGTCACTGCCTTTCTTGCAAACAGTGCCGCTCGGGCTTTACTCGGCCGCTGCAACGAGCTTACCCGTCCCGTGTCCATTGCAGTAGTCAACTGCGGTCGAGAACATGGTTTTAGCGTCACTGGGTGTTGGAATCTGCAACGCGATCGCAAAACTCCAAAATAAGGCACAGCCTAACACCATCATTATAATTTGCTTTTTCATCGTGTTGCCTCCTTACGGATACTTTAGAATTAGGGATTCTGCCCTTCGGCAAGCCCAGCTCCTCACCTAGGCCACGAAATATGTTTTCGACCGGTTAAAACAAAACTTAAGTCCAATCGGAATGACCCCCAAGGCACAACTTCCATCGGGCGGGCCATGTGCCACGGAGGACCGGCGCTCGTCGCGCACGGTCGGACGCCCGAGTCCGTTTTTCAAAAAAGTGTGTGATAGAATCGGAATTGACTTCTGACCTGTCTCACACATACAACCCGAACGGAGGATCCTATGAAAACTGGTCTAATAAATTTGTTCGCAGGTTCTATTCTCTGTCTTTTGATGACTTCATGCGCCACCAGCCCGCAGTCGAATAGTCTGAAAGGCTCATGGTACAAAAAGGATTCATCTAGGGATGAATTCAACCGTGATCGAGGACAATGCATGGTTCACGCCCGGGCCACCAACAGGACAGCACTGCTGTTCGATCCCATTATATTCGCGGGCTGTATGCAAGGTAAGGGGTGGACATGGGTAAGCGAATGAGAACCGTCCTGATAGTCGGGCAATGGGGGTGCGGGGATAAACTTTCCCGTACGGGAAACAAATGGCGGAGGGAGTAGGATTCGAACCCACGGGGGGCGTAAACCCCCAACGGTTTTCAAGTTATCCTCGGACGATATCCCACTCCTTCCCTATTTCATACTTTTCAAGTCCTCACCGCACTGAAAGCTTGTTTCCGGCCGGCAGCCTTTCCCGGATATGCAACCATCCTTCCGGTGCCTGAAAACGGGGGTTATAGTATGCGCATCTACTAAGAAGAACGGAGAAAAGGGATGGAACAGAATCTGATAGTCTCGGACCCCGCCGTCATGATGGGCAAAGCGGTCGTCAAGGGAACCAGGATAACCGTGGAGTCTGATTCTGGAGAAACTGGCAGCCGGCGAGACAATGGATGATCTCATCGAGGCACACCCTCGTCTGAGCCCTGACGCGATCCGCGCCGCCCTTGCGTTTGCCGCGGACGTTTTGAAATCCGACGTGGTATATCGTCGATAGACTCCGCAGCAGGGTCATTTCGTTTACTATGTAGCCGAGATGGACCCCAAGAGTTGGACAGGGTGGGAGTCGCGTAGTCCACTAACGTGACTTCTTCTCTCTCCTCCTTGTAATCCTCGGTGGGCATAGTCTGGAATCAGATGTTGCAATAAGCGTTACAAAGTTCTATAATAGAACCATAACGACACCGACTGGGGGGACTATGCCTGTAAGCTTGTCCATCAAGAATGTGCCTGATGATCTTGCCGAAAAACTTCGCCAAAGGGCCGCCAGCCGGCACCGCTCTCTTCAGGGTGAGCTCATTGCCATCCTGGAAGAGAGCGTGGCTGAGGAACAAGCTCTTACGCCCATGGAACTCCTTGGACGGGTGAGGGCACTGGGGCTTGAGACCCCTTCGGAATCAGCTGCTTTCGTCAGGCAAGACCGCGATGCAGGCCGTCGTCGTTGACGCGTCCGCCCTGGGCGCCCTTGTGTTCGGGGAAAGAGAAGCGGAAGAAATGGCTCGCCGCATGAGTGGCATGAGGCTGATCGCCCCGGTCCTGATCTGGTTCGAGCTTGCGAACATATGCGTCAAGAAGACGAGGGCCCATCCGGCGATGAACGCAAAGATAGCAAAGGCTTTTGACGTGGGAAGAAATCTGCCGATAGAGATCGGCGCAGTTGACTACACGGAAGTAGTCTCGCTGGCAATGAAAACGGGACTCACCGCATACGATGCGTGTTACCTGTGGCTTTCCCGTGCCGCAGACGCGCCGTTGCTTACGCTGGATGCACAGCTCTTGAAGAGCCTGGCCTGAGTAAAACCACCGGCAACAACGCGCGGCCCGACGGAAGGCCGGATAGTTGGCGAGCCCTCATTCTTCGTCCTTTCACCAAATAATACTTACCCCTGTGATAATGGCCTTTATACGGGTATGCGCCGGGGCGAGATTCTAAACCTCAAATGGGATAACCTAGACATGTAGCATGGTTTCATCCTTCTCGACAAGACAAAGAACGGGGAGCGCCGGGAGATACCGATAAGCGCTACTCTCCGGGCGACGCTTGAGGCTGTGCCGAGACGGATTGACGGCGGAAACGTCTTTGTGAATCCTGTTACGGGCGGGATGAAAAATGGCGGAGGGAGTAGGATTTGAACCCACGGGGGGCGTAAACCCCCAACGGTTTTCAAGTTATCCTCGGACGATATCCTACTCCTTCCCTATTTCCTGCTTTTCAAGTCCTCACGGCACTGAAAGCTTGTTTCCGGCCGGTAGCTTTTCCCGGTTTTGAGGGACAGAAAACCCATGGGTACTAGACAGGAAGTGTACACAAGCAGGGGAAGGGTATTCTTATTCGTCTGGTGTACGCGCGAGTAGCAGTGTCCGTAAACCTCCCCATATCCCCCCTGCCGGAGTACCTTATCGGGAAGCCCAAGAGGTCTCCTGTCACCGTCCACCGCTTTTGAAGAGCTAAAGAGTTGAATTTCGAAGCCTTTGATATTCGGCCTGATTTCCCTATAAGTCCTTGATAGGGGCGGCAGACAACACCGTTCACGGCCGGTCGTCGTGCATCTGGTGTTTTCCGGGCCGTGAAAGGGCATCCACCCCCGAAGCGTTTTTCAGCGGCTCGGCGTAGGGGCAGACCGGTTGCTCCACAACCATCCTTGCGGTGCAAGAAAACGGAGGGTATAATATGCCTATCTACTACGAAAGACGGAGAAAAAGGATGGAACAGAACCTGATAGTCTCGGACCCTGCCGTTATGATGGGTAAAGCCGTCGTCAAGGGAACCAGGATAACCGTGGAGTTGATTCTGGAGAAACTGGCAGCCGGTGAGACAATGGATGATCTCATCGAGGCACACCCTCGCCTGAGCCCTGACGCGATCCGCGCCGCCCTTGCGTTTGCCGCGGACGTTTTGAAATCCGACGTGGTATATCCCGCCGGGGTAGCGGCTTGATCTTCCTTGCCGATGAGGGCATCGACAGGCAGATCGTCGATAGACTCCGCGACGAGGGTCATTTCGTTTACTATATAGCCGAGATGGACCCCGGCATATCTGACGACAGCGTGCTCGAATTGGCGAATATCCAGAATGCATTGCTCCTCACGGCAGACAAGGACTTCGGCGAACTGGTGTTCCGGCAGAGACGCGCCTCTGCCGGCGTGATTCTGATCAGGCTGTCGGGTCTGTCTGCGGCGCATAAGGCAGAATCCGTTGCAAACCTGATTCATGAGCACGGCAAAGAGATAACAGGGGCCTTCTCCGTCATCGCCCGCTCCGGCACTCGCATACGCCGTAAAATGTAGAAGAAGGGCTGCTCGACACGAATCGGCCGCCCGCAAATCCCTCCACGATTTCCCTGGCAAAGAGACCATCATTCGCAAGCTCGTCATACCCATGTTCAGATACAACAACCTCAGTTATTTTGCTAATCTTCTGCGTGGTCCAGAAAGGTCGGAATCTCTAAGCCCTGGTGCTTTATCGGTACGTCTTGGATAAATCCGCGCAAAGCAAACAAGGCTGCTGCATCGCCAACCTTGTCCAAAAATGCTTTCTGAATCGTTTTTTCCACTTGCCCAATTAGCTCCGGCGCTGGATTGCCGGGGCTAAGAAACTGACCCACGTAGGCAGGCTGATTCTGAGGTGCATCTGCACCAAAAATGGAGCGACTGCGGTCAATGTATTGCTTCTCGTATCGTTTAGCCAAGCCATCAGTGCCTCCTCTCGAACCTACAGAACCAATATAGCAATGATGGCTCTCACCAATGATATAGATCAGTTTGGGTTCATTCTTGTGCACATTGTAAAGATCGAAGAAATTCGCGTATCGGAGCCACTTAATTGTGACGTCTGGCATGTTGTTACTCTTTCTGAGATATCCTATACCTGTTAACGCTGAAAGGCATTAGGGATGTTGGGGTGTCGTTTGAAAGAGTTATCTTGCATCAACCGGTGCGATCTTATCAAGAAGCTCATCGGCCATTGCCGGATCGAGGCGTCGCAGTTCCCGGAGGGCATCCAAGGCGGCTGTCCTGTTGCCGGAATGGCTGTAAGTGAGTCCCAGGTTGCTCCAGGCGGGGGCAAACTCCGGATCAATCTTGATGGCTTGCCGGTAAGCCTGGATGGCGTCGTCGTACCGCTTGAGGCCATCGTAGGCGCTGCCGAGGTTAAGCCAGACCCCTGGAACCTCCGGATCAATCTTGATGGCTTGCTGGTAAGCCTCGACAGCATCGTTGTAGCGGTAGAGATGAAGATATTCCCCTCCGAGGCTCTCCCAGGGGAGGGCAAACTCCGGTGCAATTTTGATGATTTGGCGGTAGGCTTCGACGGCATCGTCGTAACGGTTGAGGCGACCGTAAGCCTCTCCCAGGGTGCCCCAGGCAACGACATTTTCCGGTTCGCTTTTCGTCCACTTCCGGCACCACTCAAGCAATCCCTGCCAGTCTTGCGCCGCCTCCAGGGCATCGACGCGCTTCGACCATCCGGTGTCGGGGCTTTGATCCGTCGTCCCTTCCTTAGCCCTTAGAGCAGATACTCGTTTATCTCCTGCCCGGATGACGATATTGACCATTTTGCCCGTATTCCCGCCAATATAGTCTTTGGCGGCTGCGATAAGATATGGGAAGACCAGGCGCAAATCCGCTGAGGTTCCCGAGCTGACGACCGTGGTTTGCCAACTTATGACGGGATTTTTGGTGTCTCCTGTCGCTACAAGATCGACGGCCTCCAACCTCAGCCAGCGGGAATATAGATAGTAACTACCGCTGTTATAGTTCTGCCCGACCACGCCCAATTGCGGAGCAGAAGATATCGTGCCCATCGTTACCTGGCCGCTGGAGGAGAAGGCAGTAAAGGAAGAAGTGCCGCCGCCGACGAAGCCGAAGACAGGCGAGGAGTTTGAGTAATCGACGCGGGTGGGCTGTCCCATTCCGTAGCGCATAAAGATCGCTATCTCGGCCGACGGGCTATTAACCTCTACATACCCGAGAGATGAAAGGATTTTTCTCACGTACCCGGCAAATTCCCTAAATTGTAGATCATTGTCACTTATTTTAGCATCACCTGAAAAGAGCACATATTTTTTCCCCTGTAACCTGATGGTATCATTGATTGAATTAACCGAGACCCGTACAACCTGGGATGGTGTGTACAGGCCGTATGCTGCCATCAGGCCACATCCTGCAAGGAACACCATACAGCAGCCAACCACCACTGCGTGAATGAGACCTCTCATATCGCCCTCCCTTCACCGGTTTCTTGCGCCTTCTACTGCTTGAACTCAAAGTACTCATGGAAGAGCGCGGTTGGCGTGTCGGAATCATCAAGCAAACCGAACAATCGTCCTGTGCTCTTTCCAACTGTGACTACCGCCATTGCCGCCCTTTCGGTGCCGCCAAATCGGAACTTATACAGGTGCTTGGCCTTTTTCGTGGTTCCGCAACAGCTTGCCCAACCGACGAGAAAAACGTCCCGAATCGGTCGTGGAAGGTTCATTATGTCAGCGTTTCCACCCATGGTTTCTTTGTAGTAATGGAGAAGTTCCCTGGCCGCTCTGCCGCCTGGTTCCCGTAACAGCTCTAGTAAAGCACGTTGCGGAAATTTGTCCAAATGCAAATCGCGGAGGTTCCGCCTCTTGAATTGTTTAAGTTTATCGAGCGAGCCGGCCCGAACGTACTCCTCTGACGCCTTCAGAACATTGGCGGACGTAGGGACTATGCCGGTCCTCGGGATATCTTGCCCCCAAAGAAGGGGCGGTTTCATCTCCGGCTCTTTTTCTTCAGCCTTCAATTTAGCTGGTTCCGGCGGTTCGGCGCCCGGCAACAGTCTATCCGAACTCTTTAATGTTTTGCCCCAGGTGAAAAGAGCGTGATCGACGCGGCAGCGCTCTTCCCGATTATGATTGCAATCTGCGTCCACAGGCTGCTTTTTGGAAAAAGGCGACGTACTCCCTCCAAACTTCCCAATCGATCTTTGGTTTTTCCTGCACCTCCCTGCGGGTCAACGCAAAGAAGGCCCTTACGGTATGTTGGTCGATTATCGGCAGATGGTCGGGTCTTGCCACATGGAGCAGAAAAGCCGGCACGACCACGGTGTTATACATGCTGGTTAACGTCCTTCGTAGATTCTCAATACGCACCCCAAGACGGTTATCTTCACTCCGTACCAGATCGTCGAATATCCGCTTAAAATCCGCCAGAGAAGAGCCATCCAGCCTCCGAATTGGGCCTAGCATGTTTGGCTTGGCGTGGTCTTCTCCAGGTACGAACTGTGTGGCTTTTCCATCTTTCCAATGTAGCAAGGCGAGCAAATCTTCCTTAAACTGCCGAGGTTGCTCCGTGTTTCGTGCGCTGGCAACGTGGTGTAGATAGAAATCGCATGGAAACTTTTGAGTGTCAAACCGGGGCGCCCAAAGCTCTACGAATTTACGTGAGATCATACAAGCTCCAGCGCCGGTCGATCAAGGGCCAGTTCGTGATTGAATACTTTGTTATCAATTTTCTCACATCTTGTGGAGAAGATCAATAGGCTATAAGTACACGATATTACGTGAGTTTATGACTATCAACAGTTGCAGGCAGCCTATGAACCTATATAGATGCACAATGGCCGCCGCCATGCGCGGAGAGGCGGAGATCGGGAACGGCGGAGACGACTGGCTCTTTGTCTTTTCTATCTATTTCTCGCGAAATGAAGCGAAAGGGGGCATTCGAAACGGGAGTCCTCTGAACCGAGGAGTCAAGTTCTCTTGGTTGATCACGTCTCGCTTTCCGCGTGAAAAGCGGCATCGAGATAAGTCTAATGATAACCACTAACTAAGAAAGAATGCCGGCGACCACCACTCAAGCCCGGCCGAACGCTGCCTGGGATGCCCATCCTTCAGTGGCGTCAGTCTTGTTTTATCAGGTTCGGTAGACCTCCCCTCAAGACCGCCTGTCCAACTGGTGAGCGCTCATTCTTTGTTTCCTTTCCGTTTATTTTGGTCGTTTAAGCAAAATAAGCAAAAAGCAACACCACATAATATTTACCATTGAGAGACAACGTTATCTGCACCTGCACCGTTTCTGCGGCTCTGCGCAGAAACGGTGCAGGACCTGTTCAGGGCACACTCCAGGGAAAAAAGTGCTTGACGGATGGAGAAAACTGTTTTACCTTGTAGCAGTTACATAGATCCATCGTTTCATCGTGGCCGTTTGTGGCCCCCCAGTATTTTCATTAGGACCTCTCCGAAAATCGTTGTGGAGTGAAGGTCTCTCTACAACGCCCCAGTATCTTCATTAGAGCTTAGCTCGAATACTCTACACTTCAGGAGGTGTGCACTACCCTTGCATGGAGCGCAAGGAAGGGGACGCCTTCCGGTCCTGCTTTACACGGAAGGGGTTACAGCTTTCCCAGAAAAGCTCATTGACTTAACACTGTTCCCCGGGCCGGGGAAAGACGGCCCAATAAGGAGCACGGAGTGCGTGGATCGATCAAGTGGCAAACGGGTGAGCTGGCGAAAGCTGTCTTCGAGGCCGGCGTCAGCAAGGCAGAGAGGGTGAATCCAGAGTCTGCCCATTTTGGCAAAATAGCGTCCTACCGCACCATGGAGACCTACAGGGAGAGCGTCTGGAATCCCTTCGGCGAATTCGTCAAGGCGGAGCACGGGGTCAAGGATTTCGAAAAGATCACCGCGGCCCACGTCGTGGCATATATGGAACGGAAGGCCGCAGAGGGCGTCGCCAAACAGACGCTTGAGAAGATATGCAGCGGCCTTGGGGCGCTCGAAAGGGCTCTCGACTTCCACGGGAAGACCGGCGAGCGTGATTTCTCCGCGCGACTTGATGTCCTTCATCAGGCAAAGGAACTGGGACAACTCCGGGATGGCTATCACGACCGGGCCTACCACGACCCCCACGGGGTTATCGGCAATCTCCGGGAAGAGGAACACCGGATCGGGGCCAGGATTCAAACGGAGGGAGGGGCCAGGCTTGAGGGCGTCTCGCTCATCAAACCGGATCAACTCAAGGGTATAGGCACAGATCGGTTCACCGGCAAGACCGTTGGCGTCATCTACACCGAGGAGAAGGGCGGCAAGGGCGGAACGGTCATGGTGTCGCCGGACACCTATGCCGATCTGAAAGACTACATCGAGGAGAACGGCAGGTTTTCTCTGGACGAGCGGGAGTATCAGCGCGATGTGGCGCAGGCGGCCCGATCCACAGGGGAAGAGCCTGAAGGTACCCACGGGTTCAGGTGGAACTTCGCCCAGGAGCGGGTAGAAGAACTCCAGGCCCACAAGCTGACCCATGAAGAGGCGCGGCAAGAGGTGAGCTGGGAGATGAAGCACGAGCGAGGTTCCATTACGGATCACTACCTATTCGGAAGCTAAGGGATGACTGTATCCATGTTGACTAAGACCGATGAGGTATCACGGCAAAGGCTCCTCAAGTGGCTGGCCAGGCAGCCGGATGCCATACGGATCGAGGCGATGGGATTGATGGCGGCAAGCTACCACCAGATCAGGGAGGAGAGCTCCCTGAACCAGGGAGAGAAGTACTACGCCGCATTATGCACCGCCCTGAAGAGCATGCGGCAGGTGGAGAAAGGCCTTTCCCGCAAATCGCCCGACCACGACCTCAAGTCGGTTGCCAAGGTCACGCGAATCCAGGCGGCGCGAATACGAGCGCAGAGAACCAAAAAGTCGAGCCCGAAGCGGAAGCAGCTCATGGGCATGTGGGGGCTCGTGGAACAACTCCGCACCAGGGAACAACTGAGCTTCCGGGAGATTGCAAGGTTCCTCAAACGGTATAAGCACTTCGAGATCAGCTACATCCATATCCGCAACATCTGGGCGGAGCTCAAGCATGAAGAGCCTTGACGATCTGCTCTACCGTAACCCGCGGTTTGAACGAACCATCGAGGAAATAGAACGGACGATTCCCCTGGAAGGCGGGCTGAGCGTCACCATCTGTCACCGGGTTGAAACGATTGGATCCAAGTATACGAATAATGTGCGGGTCGTTCAGACTCCGCAACCGCTTTCAGTGTCTGTCCCATTGGGGACATATGGTGCTTTCCGACCCGTTGGACGCAATCCGGTTCATGGAGACCCTGAATGCATTTACCGGCAATCTCCTCAACACCGATGCGATCTATCAGGTGGGCACTGCGGAATTGAGCGTCGTAAGACAGGGAAAGAACCACCTGCTCTGGATAGAGTTTGCCGGCCACGATGAACAGGAACAACTGGATAAGCGCTCATGCAGGATCGTAGCGAGCATCCTGGGCAGGGTGATCGCTACGTGCGAATTCTTGTGAAAACACACCATGAAGCTCGAACCTGAAGACCTTCAACCTTTCAAAGAGCTATTCCGGGACGCCATCCGGGAAGAACTAAGCGCCGGCCTTCAGAACCTTACACTTGGCCGCAGCGGTGACACCGTATTCGACGTTCCTGGCCTGTGTGATTACCTCCACGTAACGCCCAAGTGGGTACACGAGCGGACACACCTGAAAGAGATACCCTTTTACAAGATTTCAAACAAACAGCTTCGATTCCGGAAACGGGAGATAGACAAGTGGCTCGATTCTCTGAGAACCCCGGCGATTCATCCTCTATCATCGCGGCTGAAAATTATGAGGTGAGCAACGGTCATCATGTCCGTCTACTGCTCTGATCATCCCTTTATTCGCAACCAAATCCACAAGACTGTATAGTGAATTGTATAGTCTGTGCTCCCCCTATCTTTTCCCTTGACAGGATAACTAAGTTATCTTACAATGAGGGCGTGATGAGAGATTGGACCCCGGAAGAGATCAAAGAATTGAGGGCAAGGTCCGGCATCACTCAGAAGGCGCTTGCCGATCTTTTGGGAGTAACTAGAGTCTATGTCGGCCTGCTTGAGAGGGCAGAAAAGCAACCGAGTAAGACCTTGAAGTTGGCCTTGAACTATATCGAGAGGGAATTGAAGGAAAAGGAAAACGGAGAAACGAAAAGGGGGTAGTTATGGCAAAGAAAGGCGAGAAGGATAAGAAAGACCTGCCGAAGGGGATTTATAGGCGGGGCGATATCTACTGGATTCGGTACGCGGGTGTCGACGGAAAGATCATCTTCGAATCGGCGAAGCAGGGCGACAGACCTGGCACCAGGATACAGGACGCAGAGGCTCTGCTCCATGAGCGCAAGGCGGACGTGGGGAGGGGGAAGCAGCCCGAGATCAGAAAGAAGATTCCAAATGTCACCTTCAAGGCATTGTCCGTTGACTATCTACAATGGGCGAGACGGCAACGGTCTTTCCGGCAGAAGGAGAAGCTCGTCAACCAGCTTGTAACCATCTTCGGGGGCTATCCTCTACGGGCCTTCAACAGTAGGCTCCTGGAGCATTACCAGACCGAGCGCATGGAGAAGAGCCGGAAGCAAGCGAAGAAGAGCATCCCCGGAGGGAATAAGCCGGGTACCATCAACCGGCACGTTGCAACCATCAAGCATATGTTTACCAAGGCCCTCGAGTGGGAGCTTGTAGAAGAAGAGGTATTGAAGAAAGTACGCAAGATAAAGCTCCTTGAAGAGAACAACCGCCGTCTCCGGTATCTCTCAAAGGAAGAGTGTCGGGCGCTTGTGGCCGAATGTGCGGATCATCTAAAGCCCATCGTGATAATGGCCTTGAATACGGGTATGCGCCGGGGCGAGATTCTAAACCTCAAATGGGATAACGTAGACATGCGGCATGGTTTCATCCTTCTCGACAAGACAAAGAACGGGGAGCGCCGGGAGATACCGATAAGCGCTACTCTCCGGGCGACGCTTGAGGCTTTGCCGAGACGGATTGACGGTGGAAACGTCTTTGTGAATCCTGTTACGGGCGGGCCATACGGCGATATAAAGACCGGCTTCAACCGGGCCTGCAAGAAGGCGGGGATTAAGGATTTTCATTTTCACGACTGCCGCCATACCTTCGCCTCTCAGCTTATTATGGCGGGGAAGGACATCACGACTGTCAAGGAACTCCTGGGGCACAAGACCCTTACCATGACACTCCGGTATGCTCACCTTGCACCTTCCCACAAAGCGGCGGCCGTTGACGTGATGGACGATATCTTTGAAGGCACTGACTATACAAAAACTATACAATTTGGGAAAAAGTAGACAACGGGAATCGGATGAAAAGTGGCGGAGGGAGTAGGATTTGAACCCACGGGGGGCGTAAACCCCCAACGGTTTTCAAGACCGCCGCTTTAGGCCGCTCAGCCATCCCTCCGCGTTATAGTCACTCTATCACAGTTGACGAAGCCTCTCAACTCTAAAGGTCGCGCCGGGGTCCTCACATGGCCCCGAGCACCTTTTGGGTGGTCTTGAAGTGCAGCTTGGCCACCTTTCCCAGTTCCGAGGAATCATGGGCGCCCACGAAGTCCCTGCCCAACTCTACGACGTGGGTAGCGCCCTTCGGGAACTTGACGCCGTAAAGTTGTGACATCTCACCGAGCTTCTTCAGGAAGGTG
This sequence comes from uncultured delta proteobacterium, assembly GCA_963750015.1. GTDB lineage: Bacteria > Desulfobacterota > Syntrophorhabdia > Syntrophorhabdales > WCHB1-27 > CAVVNC01. The sequence goes on from CAVVPU010000166.1 coordinate 29,397, forward strand.
TCACGGGCAAGTATCGATGCAGCCCCTACTGCGAGGTCCTGCTCCGCCCTCGGGGTCTGGACGAGCCTGATCGCCTTTCCCTTCTCCATGACGGCCTTCTTGATAAGGCTCTCATCTCCGAACTGGTCGCACACCGCGAGATCGCAGGGGGCTTTCTCCAGCAGATTCTCGAGTACCCGCGCATGTCCCCAGGCGAGGAGCCTGTTGAGGTTGCGTATTTTTTGATAAAGTTCGTTATATTTTTCGGGATTGATGTGAATCACGTCGTATCTGCGCTCACCCACGAGGGCCTTGATCTTCTCGGCAAGCGGTACCACCTGCTTGTCGGACACGAGTTTACTGTCTCTTACGCCGATCTGCACGAGCCTCTCCTCATCTTCGGCGATCAGGCAGACGCCTGCGATGACGAGGGGCCCGAAGTAATCGCCTTTTCCCGATTCGTCGATGCCGATGCGCCGCTTTCCGCGAAGAGCCTCCAACAAAGGGTTGGACAGGACAGACGGGGCAGGCAGCACTGATGCGGCAAGGGCTTTGGCGACGATCCTGCCTATCTCCTCGGTCTCCTTCTCAAGGACCACCTTGGACGATCGGCCGGTCTTGTCGGAATAATAGAGGATAAGGGTAAAAGACTTGTCTTCATACGCGGCGTGGAGCTTGACGCCGTGGGCCAAGAGATCTTCTGCGACCACCACGATGGCTGCATCCCGAAGGAAGCCCTTCAAGGCGCCTAATGCGCTACCTCTGCTTCGTACGAATGGTATGGACGTCGCCACAGCTATCTCCTCGTTATAACAAAGGAGCCCCGCGCCGGAGCATACTCTTTTGTAGGTGAGGATGTCGCGGTCCCAATGGTGGGCCGGAAGGACGCCCTGCAAGCGTGCGATGGGCGAGCGGCAAACGAAGCTAGGCCAAAAAGCGCCCGGCCGCCCCTTTACCACCTGATCAGGCTGCTCCCCCACGTCAATCCCCCGCCAAAGGCCGTGAGGACCACGAGCTTACCCTTGGTGATCGTGTTATCCCTTACCGCCTCGTCAAGGGCGATGGGGACCGTGGCGGAAGAGATGTTGCCGTACTTCTCGATGGTCAAATAGACCTTTTCCATGGGAAACTTCATCTTCTTCGCCACGCCCTGTATGATCCTGAGGTTCGCCTGGTGAGGGATGACAACGTCCAGGTCGTCGACTCCGTATCCGTTCGCCGAAAGGGCTTCTTCGGTGGCCATCGAAAAATGATTGACCGCCACTCTGAGGGAAGTGTTGGCGCCGATCAGCTTTAAGAAATGGAGGCCCTTGTCGACACTTTCGTGCGAAATGGGGGTGGTCAGCGAACCGCCGCCGGGCATAAGAAGGTCCGTACCGTTCTTTCCGTCGGTGTGGATGTGGGTCGACAGCACCTCGGCGCCCTGGTCGGTTTCGGCCAGGACCACCGCCCCTGCCCCGTCGCCCCAGAGGATGCAGGACTCCCGCTCCTTCCAGTTGACCACTCTGCTCATGATCTCACCGGCCGACACGAGCACCTTCTTGTTAAAACCGGCCTCGATCATCGCCCGGGCCACATGGAGGGCGAAGATGAAGCCCGTACACGCTGCGGTGACGTCAAAGGAGACTGCATTGTCGCAGCCCAGCTTGGCTTCGAGCCAGTTGGAACCGGCAGGGCAATGGGTATCGGGAGTGATCGTGGCGAGTACGATGAGGTCGATGTCAGAGGGCTTGACTCCCGCCATCTCCATCGCCCGCTCCGCCGCCACTTTGCAGAGGGAAGAAACGCCGACACCGGGTTCGGCGATGCGCCTTTCCCTTATGCCGGTCCTCGTATATATCCATTCATCGGATGTATCGAGAAACTTCTCGATGTCGGTATTGTGCAACACCTTTTCGGGCACGTATGACCCTGTTCCTATAATACCTATCCTCTTCATTCAGACCTCTTTCATTCCTGTGTCCGGGCATCCGCCTCGTGCCCCAAATCCGATTATCTGCGCCGATTTTCTGAGTATATAGTCAGATAGACGGTCAATTGTCAAGCGAAACAGATTGCATGCAAGGCGAGGGCATGTGAGCTCATATCACAGGGCGCCTCCGGGCCCTCTAACTCTTGCCCGACGGCAGCTCGCCGAGAATATCGAGGCTCTTCTCGTTTACCCATACCTTCATGCCGCGGCGGACTGGATCAGGATACGGTGGGTGAGAAGGTCGATCTGCTTTATTCTTCCCTGCACAACCTTTTCCTCACCGAAAAGGTTCACCATCCTTATGGCGCCGGCCATGGGAACGACGGTCACCACATCTTGCAGCACTTCCGTCTCCTTTCCCTCTTCAACAACGTAGGCTACGGTCTGACACATTGGTTACCTCCAAAGTCCCCCCGGACTGCCTCTAATTAGACCACGGGAATGCCGATAAACTCAATAGATTTCACCATCTATCGTGAGCCGGCCGTGAACTGTCCGAAGAGGTCGTTGTGAGAAAAACATGGAAAAAGCGCAAAGTTTAAAATATAATGCGTGCACCCATGAAAAAGCACAAGTTCATCGCCGTTCTCGGATTCGTCATAAGCATAACCCTCCTCTATTTCTCGCTGAAAGGCATCGAGTTTCGAGAAATCTGGGCGACTCTGGAGAAGACGAGCCTCGCTCTCGCCTTCCTGCCCCTTCTGTTCATCGGTGCGGCCATCGCCCTGGCTTCATTCCGCTGGTCGCGCATCGCGGGCACCTCGGTAAAGTTCGGGGAAGCTTTCTCTGCAATGCTCATAGGCATGTTTGCGAACAACGTGCTTCCCCTGAGGCTGGGAGAAGTGGTGAGGGGGTATGTTCTTTGTCACAAAAAAAATCTCTCCTTCACCTATGCCTGTTCGACGGTGGCCCTCGACCGGTTTTTCGACCTCACGGGACTCCTGCTCCTCGCCCTCGTTTTTTTTCCCCGCGGCAGGCTGCCAAGTGCGGTGTCCGACGGGATCCTCATCGTCATCGGCGTGCTCGTGTTCTGCATCTTCTTGATCATCCTTTTAAGCCGGGAGAGTTTTGTCGGCTACCTCTCAAAGCGTTTCACCGCCGAGAGGTCGCTCCTTTCGCGCCTCACCAGAAGGGTACTTGAGGTTCAGGAAAATCTGACGCGCATCGGCTCTCCCTTGACCATCGTCTTCTTCGTGGTCATCTCCTTTTTCGACTGGCTGTCCATGAGTGTAGCCCTCTATCTGGTCACGTGCGCCCTCCACGTCCCGATTCCCTTCGCGTGCATTCCCTTCGTCTGCGCGCTGCTCAACTTCGGCATAACCATCCCCTCTTCCCCGGGTTACGTGGGGGTCTATCAGTTTCTGATCGTCTATTTGCTCTCCATCTTCGGCGTGCCTAAATCAGAGGGATTCACCATATCGATTCTCTACCACGCCTCCTGGTATGTACCGTATACGGTTGCGGGCTTCTCCCTTTCCCTGAGGGAGCACCTGAAGATAAGGGACATGGGCAGCCTCGATGCCGAAGATACAGGCTGCCCCGTCACGACCGATGCGCCTTAAGCCCTAAAGGGCATAAACCCTTATCATTTCTCGCCAAATTGACTTATAGCAGCGGCGGATGCTAAATTATGCCATGAGAAGGACGAAGCTCGGCAAGAAATTCCATCTATATCTCTTTAAGGAGCTTCCTTCTTTTCTTCATTCTCTCCGTGACCGTCTTCACCTTTATCTTTGTCTTGGGGCGCCTGGGAAAAATGGCTGACCTTGTCATCAACAAGGGTGTGAACCTCAAGGACATACTGCTGCTCCTCGCCTATTCCTCACCCCCTTTCCTCACGTTCACCCTTCCCATGGCGTTCCTCCTTTCCTCTGTCGTGGCCCTCGGAAGGTTGTCCGCCGAGAACGAGGTCCTTGTGCTCAAGGCGAGCGGAGTGAACTTACGGCACCTCTTCGTACCCGTCGCCATGCTCGGTTTTATCGTCTTCCTTGGGGGGTTTTTGAACAACGCCTTTCTCCTGAGCAAGAGCAGCGACGCCCTTCGGCAAACCCTCATCAATATAGGGAAAAGGCAGTTTTCCATCGAGGAGGGCGTCTTCAACGAATTTCCGGGCGTGGTTATCTTCGTCGATAAAGTCGACCAGAAAAACGGGGGACTGGGCGGCATCGTAATCTCCGACGACAGAGACGAAGGGATCAGGCAGACGCTCATGGCCGAGAAGGGGAACCTCAACCTCGATTTGAGCACCTTCGATCTCTCCTTCATCCTTAGAAACGGAAGCCTTCACAGATGGGAAAAGCTGAGCGATTCATACCAGAGCATTGCCTTTCACGACTATGACTTTCACCTCAACCTGTCGAGCCTCATTCCCAACCCGGTGCTACGAAAGAAACCCTGGGAAATGGACATCAACGAGCTCAAGAAGGCCTTCAAAACAGCCCAAGCGGAAGACAGATACGACTATCTTCTCGAAATGTATAAGAAAGTCAGTGTGCCCTGTTCGGTGGTGGCCTTCATGCTCCTCACCGTTCCTCTCGGCATAGGAAGAAAAAGGGAAGGCAAGGTTTCGGGGGTCGTTTACAGCCTCCTCATCTTCATCGCCTACTACTTCATGACGGCCATATGCGATGATGCGGGCAAGCTCTACGACGTCTCGCCTCTTCTCGTCTCTTTTACCCCCAACGTGGTATTCTCCCTCGCGGGCCTCTACCTGACGTCCGGGTTGAACGATGAGGATCAGCGATTCAAGTTCGACCGGCTGAGACAAAGATGGGGCCTGGCAGGAAAGGGCGCAGAAAGCCGATAATGAGAAGGCTCAATAGATACCTGGTAAGCAACACCCTGAAATGGCTTGTGGTCAGCGAGCTTGTGGGCATCGTTATCTTCCTGATGATAGACTTCTTCGAGCACCTCGACGTCTTCACGGAGAGCCTCAGTAAATTCATGCTGGGCCTCGCCTATCTCGCTCTCCAGGTGCCTAATTACTTCAACCTCATACTCCCTCTCGCCTTTCTGGTCTCCATGCTCATCCTCATCATTATAATGATACGGGGCAATGAGATCATCGCGGCAAGGACTGCGGGAATAAGCACCTTTTCGCTCATGAGGCCTCTGATCACATTCTCTCTCGTTCTCGTAGTCCTCTCCTTCTCCCTGGCGGAATGGGTCGTGCCCCTCACCTCTTCGTTCAGTGAGTATATCTACAAGGTAAAGATAAAGAAGGAAGAGACCTATGTGGAGTTCAAGAACGACAGGATATGGCTGAAACGGGGGCACACCATCTGCTGCATCGACCTATTCGATGCGCGAACGGATGAGATTAAAGGACTTACGGTCTTCGAGATGTCCGACGCCTACACTATTCAAAGACGGTACGATGCGAAAATCGGCCGATGGAAGGGCAACGCGTGGGAATTCGAAGACGTCACCGAGAGAACCTTCAAGGATAACGGCATAGAATCACGGATCGAGCACAAGACTATGCAGGGTCTGATAGTAGAGCCGCCTTCGGTCTTCAAGGTTGCCGACAAGAGCCCGGAGCAGATGAGCTATAAGGAACTGGACACGTATATCGGCAGGCTCAAGAAAAACGGCCACGACGTCAAGAAGTTCCTCGTCGACCTGGATAGCAAGATATCCTTCCCTTTCATCAATGTAATAATGGTGCTCGCCGCATTTTCCGTGGGTTTAAGGTATTCGAAGGCCAAGAATGTGTCGAAAGGCATCTTTTCCGGCATATTGATAGGAATGCTTTACTGGTTCTGTCATTCCATCGCCCTCTCCTTCGGATACTCGGAAATCTTTCCTCCCCTTTTCGCTGCCTGGTTCTCGAACGCCCTCTTCTTTTCTTCCGGCGTCATAGGCATCATAACGGTGAGGACATGATCCGTGCTAAGCTATAGCGCAATTAGGGAGACTAATCTCGGAAAGGAGATTTTTTATACATGAAGGCGTATCTCGACATCGAAACGGACAGGCAGGGCAATGTCTGCGTCATAGGCATCTTCAGCCAGCCCGGCGGCTTCGTCCAGTTCTACGGAAACGACGTGACGGCGAGTAACCTTGAAAATGCCCTCTCTGGAGCAAAGACCATCGTCACCTTCAACGGTGACTGCTTCGACCTGCCCACGCTGGACAAGTATTTCAATCTTGACCTCAAAGGCAATTGCTGTTCCCTGGACCTTCTTAAGGTAAAGAAGAACCTCGGCCTCCGGGGTGGACTGAAGGAGCTTGAAAAGCAGTACGGGATCAAGAGAAAGACCGAAGGCATAAACGGCTACAAGGCGATACTCCTGTGGGAAAAGTACATAAAAAGGGGTCAGAAGAGTGCCCTCAGGCTGCTTCTGGAGTACAACAAAGAGGATGTCCTCAACCTCATCCCCCTCGAGGAGATTTTTTTCGAGCAGTTAAAGGAGCTTGAGCTTGGCCGGGCAGTTTGAGGTAGAATCAGGGGGCTACAAGATACGGGGGGTGTTGGCCCTGCCGAGGGCAGCCGGCACGCATCCCTGTGTTATCCTCTCCCACGGCCTCATCAGCAGCAAAGAGAGCGACAAGTTCGTTGCCCTCGAAGGTCTCCTTACCGGCAGCGGGATCGGAAGCTGCAGGTTCGATTATCAGGGCTGCGGGGAAAGCGCGGGGCCTATCGAAGAGACGACACTCACCATAAGGCTCGGGAACCTGGAAGCAGTCTTCGATTACGTCGCTTCAGACCCTCGTGTGGATGCGGCCAGGATAGGTCTCCTCGGAAGCAGCTTCGGCGGCAGCACATCCCTCCTCAAGGCAGCCCGGGATGAACGCATCAGGTGCGTATCGCTCTGGGCCACGCCCTACATGCTCGACAGCAAAGAGGACCCTTCCGCCGAAGGCATAGCGTTCAAGAAGGAAATCTTTACCGATTTCGCGGCTTACGATCTCCTCGCCGAGGCACGCAAGGTGTCGTGCGGCCTCGTTATCCACGGAACGTCGGACGAGGTTGTGCCCTCAAGGGAGGGTGAGGCGATTTTTCAAAGCCTCATGGAGCCGAAAAGACTGGAGATGATTGAGGGCGGGGACCACACCCTTTCCGATCCCCGATTGAGGCAGCAGGCTTTCAGCGTTTCACTGGAGTGGTTCAGGCGTTTCCTCGTCTGAAGTCCTTCCCGCAGCATCCGTAGCCCGGGGGTAGTGATCGGACGTCACCGGCGTCGGGGATGAGTCGGTCCGCCTCTTCCTGTTCTTGCTTACGCTCATCTTCTGTTTGATGAACTCGGTAATCACGCCGCTCAAACCCACTCCGAGGGCAAGGGAAAGGGTCAGGATCACCCCTCCGAAGATAATGAGAAAGCTGATGCTGATTACCGTGCTTCCCAGTCCCATGTACTCGAAGACAATCGCGAAGGTGATGACGATAAGAAGTATCCTCACGCTCTTCGAGATTATGTCTCCATACCCTATGTTCGCGTTTTCACAGGCCATATAGATGACCCGGCTCAAAAACGTGCTGAATATCATTCCCACGATGACGATAATCGTGGAAATGACGATGTAAGGCAGGGCGCTCGTGATCCGCGACGCATACTCGGTGAACTGGGGTAGGCCCACTATGTTGAGGCCGAAGGAAAAGAAGGTGACGATAAGAATCCAGAAAATGATGCGGCTTATAATGGTGGAGGGTCTCGCCTTTACCCCGCCTCTTTCGAGAAATGTAACGATGCCAATGTCGTCCGCCCACTTGTCGAACCGGAAGAGGACGAGGAGCTTTTCGAGGAGCCACCTTACCGTCCAGCTCAAGGCAAACCCGACAATCATGATGCCCAGCATGACGAGAATATTCCGGAAAACATCGGAAAAGTTCTCCCAGAGATCGAGCATCATGTCGCTGAAAAAGGCTTTCACAGGAACATCTTATAGGGATTAACCTTGCATTGTCAATGGGAAGGGAAGGCGCCTCGCTTTTCACCCTTCTTTGGCAGGAAAGCACTTAAACTAATTGATTTTGTCCCTTTTTTCACATTATGATTATGCAACCAATAAAGGAGGAGGGAAAAGATGGACATAGGGAGGGAGATTTTTTGGAACGTAGGTCAGACTGCGCGCTGGATTGCCTACCTTCTCATGGTGGTCTCGTTCGTCCTGATCGTATATGGAATAAAGAAGCGCTATACAATGTGGAAGATAGGCAAGCCCACGCCCTTCTCCTTCGGCCATCTGCTGTGGAGTCGGATAGGGTACTACATCAAGAACGGCATCTTCCACGGTAGTATCCTCCGTCGGCGGGAAGGCTATCCAGGGCTGATGCACCTCCTCATTTTTTGGGGGTTTTTGATCCTGGCTGCCGGCTCGGGAATCATCGCCTTGCAAGACGATTTTCTGCGTCTTCTGTTCGGTATCACCTATCTGCACGGTAATTTTTACCTGATCTTTTCCTTCATCCTCGATCTTGCGGGATTGGCCGCAGTAGTCGGCATCGTCATGGCCCTCATACGCAGATATGGGACAAAGCCCGAGAGGATCAACGACAGTAAGGGTGAGGACCTCCTCGTCCTTCTGTGGATTCTTGCGGTCCTCGTGACAGGGTTCTTCGTCGAAGCGGCCCGTATAGCCTATGACAGGCCCGATTATGAGGTTGTAAGCTTCATAGGATGGTCGATCTCGCCCGTCTTCGCCGGTCTTTCAAAAGAAGGGATTTCGATTACCCACATAATCATCTATTACTTACACATGCTCCTCTCTTTCGGCCTCATCGCCTATATCGTTTTTTCCAACAGGCTCCTTCATATCGTCACATCGTCCCTCAACATGATGTTCAGGGGGGTTGAGGAGGCGCCCAGAGGCGCCATTCCTGCCATCGCCGATTTCGAAAACGTCGAGGAGTTCGGCGTCAACCAGATCAACGATTTTACCTGGCGCCAGATATTCGATCTCGATGCATGCACCCGCTGCGGCAGGTGCCAGGATAGGTGCCCTGCCCACCTGAGCAAGAAGCCCCTCTCCCCGAAGAAGCTGATCCAGGATCTGAAAGAGGAATGGCTCCGGGCCGCAGAGGGTGTCAAGAACGAGGAGGGTCTCCTCGACAAGGTGATAGAAGAAGAGACGGTCTGGTCATGCACCGCGTGCCTCTCCTGCCAGGTAAACTGCCCCGTCTCTATCCCGACCTTTGACAAAACCATGGAGCTCCGGCGTTACCTCACCATGACCCTCAGCAAGATGTCGCCGGAAGTGAAGCTCCTGTACAAAAACCTGCAAACGAGGTTCGATCCCTACGGCATGGGCAAGTCACAGAGACTGGAGTGGATCGAGGGCCTCGACGTGAAGAAAGCGACCGAGACCGAGGTCGATGTGCTCTACTGGGTCGGCTGTGTGGCATCCCTCGATGACCGCAACAGAAAAATCGCCCGCTCCGTGGCGACCATCCTCAACGCGGCCGGCGTCTCCTTCGGCGTCCTCGGCCCCGATGAAAAGTGCTGCGGCGATCCTCTTCGCAGGACCGGAAACGAGTATCAGTACCAGGAATTGGCCCAGGGGAACGTGGAACTGCTCAAGGAGCTCGGCATCAAGAAGATCGTCACCGCATGCCCCCACTGCTACAACACCTTGAAGAACGACTACGCCCAGCTCGGCGCCGACTTCGAAGTCTTCCATCACACCGAGTTTATCAACTCGCTGGCCCAGGCCGGCAAGATATCGATCAAGCCTACCCTCGACGGCATCGCCACCTATCACGACCCCTGCTATCTGGGGAGGGTCAACGACGTCTTCGATGCGCCGAGGAGTGTGGTGGGACAAGTTTCAAAGGGCAGTTTCGTCGAGATGCCGAGAAACAGGAAAGAAGGCTTCTGCTGCGGCGGCGGCGGCGGCAAGATCTGGATGGAAGAGCACCACGACAGGATATGCCATTTGAGAATGGACGAAGCCATAGGCATATCGGCAGGAACCGTGATCACCGCATGCCCTTACTGCCTCATAATGATGGAAGATGCGATCAAGGACAAGGAAAAGTCCGAGTCGATGAAGGCCCTTGATATCTCCGAGATCGTTGCCAGGGGACTGTAAGAAAGCGGATAGGAAACGGAAGATTGAAAAGTGAGGGGATGGTTAAGCCATCCCCTCATCTATTCCGTCACTGGGATTCTATTCTTCCAATGAAATGGCTTCGAGGGGGCACTCTTCTACGCAGGCCCCGCATTCCGTGCACAGTTCCCGGTCGACCTTCGCGAAGTCCTCAACGCTGATAGCATCCGCCGGACAGACTTCCGCGCACGCGCCACAGGCTGAACAGGTATCCTCATCAACTTTTGCGGCCATTGTTCAAACCTCCTTTAATTTGAATATGAACAGGTATACATAATTGCCAGATAGCGCCAGAAAGTCAATAGAAAAAATAAAGACCAACAAAATCGGTTTCTTGGCCCCTATATAGCCCCCAAGCCGAAAGAAAATGCTTGACTTACTTTTCACACATTTGATACATAAGAACGTAAATAGAGACAGGGCGTGAGGGGGATTAAAGGGGATTATGAGAAGAAGTCTCGAAGTCGCCGGCGTCTGTTTTGTGATTCTGCTCTTCTTCGCCGGTCAGGCCTATTCATCCACCCACAAGATATCCTCGCCGAACCCAAAAAGAACAGCAAAAGAACACCGCCGCCAGGGAAGCAGGCCCAAGGTCGCGAGGAAAGGGAAGCCTGCATCGATCGGCTCATCCCGCCTCCTCGCCGAATCGGCCGAAGAACCGGTTCGCCTCCAGACCGGACGGGGACATAAGCACGGCCACGCCGCAAAGCGGATTACCCTGGCCGAAGAGACCCCCACGGGAACAAACGATGGCGATGAATACATGGAATACAGGGTGAAACAAGGGGACACCCTCGAAAAGCTCGCTGAGCGATTCAATATTGACAAGGAAGAAATTACCGAGCTGAACAGGGTGGCCGGAAGGCGTCTGATGCCCGGGGCAATCGTCTATATCCCGAAGACCGACGAAGAGGCGGACGGGGAACAGCCGGTGGCGCTCGTCGAAAGGCCCCTGAAGCCGTGGAAGAGCCAGGAGGAGCAAGGCATCCTGGTGAAGGTGGCGGAAAGTTTCTCCGGCGCCCCTTACAGGTTCGGCGGGGACAGCGTGCGCGGCCTCGATTGCTCGGCCTTCGTGAAAAAGATGTACGGGATCTTCGAAGTGCAGCTACCCCGGTGCGCGAGAGAGCAGTTCTATGCAGGCCCGAGGATCAGCAAAGAGAATCTGCTCACGGGAGACCTCGTCTTCTTCAAGACAAAGCGGCACGCCAAGGAGCCTACCCACGTCGGTATTTATATCGGAGACGGCAAGTTCATACATGCATCCTCTTTGTTCGGTAGAGGCGTGAAGGTCGACCGTCTGTCCGAAGCCTATTTTATGAGGACCTACACGGGGGCCGTCAGGGTAAAGGCGGCGCCCGAGGCGGAAGATCCCGAGGCGAAACAATAGATTCCTGACAATCCGATTTTGTCCTTACTTGAACAGAAAGTCCTTCGCTCTTATCCCCCTCGCCCTTCTTCTTCTTTCTTTCGCCTACTATACTCTCATCCGCCGGATCGAGCCGTTCATGTATCAGTTCTATCTCATGGCATGGTGGTCCTACGTCTGCCTTCTCGATGGGATGCTCAGCCTGAGAAGCAGGCGCTTTCTCGTCCTGAATGAGGGCTTCGCCTTTCTCGTCACCATGTCGGCGGCCTTCTGGTGCGTCTTCGAGGTGATCAACCTTCGCCTGCAGAACTGGTTCTATATCAATATCCCCCAAAGCGCGGCCCTTCGTTTCTCAGGCTATTTTTGTGCCTTCGCCACGGTCATTCCCGCTCTGTATCTGACGAACGAGCTGTTCCTCCGCGTCCTTCCGGACATAAGGGTAAAGCCCCTCTCCTTGAGGCAGTATCCTTCAATCGCTCTTCCCCTGGGGCTTGCCTGCCTCGCTTGTGCCCTTCTCCTCCCGGAGTATGCTTTCGCCCTCGCCTGGGCTTTCCTCATCTTCATCATCGACGGTCATAACTATGCCGCGGGGTATCCTTCCTTCGCAGGCTCTGTTGAGAGGGGCAATCTGAAGAGTCTGATTGCCGCAGGCTCCTCGGGCATGATGTGCGGCTTCCTATGGGAATTTTGGAACTATTGGTCCATCACGAAGTGGATCTACACCGTCCCGTTCTTCGAGAAGGTAAAGCTCTTCGAGATGCCCGCGTTGGGCTTTGCGGGCTTTGCCTTTTTCGGCGTCGAGACCATGGCCTTTCTCACCTTGCTTCGTTCGAGCCCGCGGCTCTCTCGCTCTAAATGGGCCCTATCGGCCTTCGCCCTGCTTTTCTGCTTTATCTCCTTCCTTTCCATCGACCGCTACACCGTCTTTTCCCACACAGCCCTGGTGGATCAACTTCCCTTCCTTACCGGCAACACCAGGTCGGCCCTTGAGGCATCAGGCTGCGAGACGAGCTATGCCATAGACCCCCGCAGCCTCACCCACGAGGAAAGGGAACGACTCGACATGATCCAGTTGAAGGGCCTCGGCCTGCGACATTACCTGGCCCTCGAACGACACGGTATCGACACCGTCAGCCGTCTTGCCGGCCTCGACGAGAAAGAGCTTGCCCTTATCCTGGAGGAAAGAAATCTGCGCCGCGTGAGGGTTTACCTCAGAGCCGCGAAGAAGTATTGCGAAGGACGCAAAGGATAAAGCAAGATAGAGCGGTACGGCCAGGGCGAACGCATTTGGGAAACGGGTCAGACGACGAAGAGGCGAGTGAGGGTACGAGGTGTGGCCGGTCGGCTGGGAAGAATCGCGATCTGCGGCGCACTTTTCGCCATGCGCCCTCCGACGTACATTAAGTACGCCATCCGGGCAGCAAGGCTCAAATTGCATCCACACCTCACGATCCCTCCCATCCGACCGGCCGGTGACACGCGGAGCCGTATCATTAAAGCGAGCGCGGCTCCGGCCCTCATAGGATGTACACACCAACATCAATTGGATAAGAGCGGCGTCCCGAGAGGCCGCCAAAAGCAGAACAAGATTTCCACTGCCTATACGCAATAAGTACACCTACTCGTGTGTTGACCTAAGTCTGATAAAGCGAAGGTTACCACTCGAAAGCGACAACAAAGAGTTCAGCCGCCCGACCGAGGCAGGGCCGAAAACAGGCCAACTATTCTTCCGGGTCGGTTGAAACGATCGGTTGGGTCTGTTCACTTTTTGCGTTTTCGGGTGGCAATTTCAATCGCGACATAGCCCACAGCCGAAGCGACAGTTGTGATTACGATAACAATCCACGTAAACATCTTTTGTCGTTCAATCATCGGAGCGCTCCCTATGTTACGATAAAATAGCCAAGCCAAACCTGGCCAAAGAAGATAGTTGAATATCAAGAACAGACGCAGTTTTTTTCGGAGCTTTCTTCTTTCGTCGGGTATGGTTTCAATAGAATCAGATTTATTGGTTCTCACTTTATCTACGCCCTACTTGGTTTCATGACCTAACAAAGAGACTAGCAGGTGCCCGCTGTTTGGGCAGTCAGCTTGAATGACCGGCTATGAGGTTCTTTTGTATCGCTCTAATGAACCAGTCCAAAAAGCCACCTAAGCAGAAAGCCAAATACCGTAAGCCCGACAATGAAGAGATCTATCTGACGGAATGGATGCAGATCCGTCAGTATTTCCTGTACCTTGCGCCTATCGCTGTCCGTCAGTGTCCGATCCCATTTATGACTCTGCCATTTCATGATTGGAAAAACTGCAATTCCCACAACGAGTCCGCAGACAATCGCGATGGATAGATTTATGAGAATCCGAACGGGCGAAGGCGCTGTTCCCTTCAAAACAGCAAATGCGGTAGCACAGAGATATAGCAAAAGAAACCATGTGAGAGGACCTCTGGTCACGAAATACCTGAAACCGTTGGCACACCATGCTCTGGCGTATGCGATGTGCGCTATTTCCATGTCGCCTTTCAAGGTTCTTGCACTCTCATAACACCGTCATCAGCCGCTGGGTGGTACGGCCGACTTCTGCAATTTTCTGATCAGCCTTATGAATCTACGTTTCATGAAGTAGACGCCCACAAAATTGATGCCCACGAAGAAGAGAACTACAGGCAGCAGAGAATATCGTACTTCAAAATATTTCAGTCTGTACTCCGTTTGTCCTGCCAGGACTATAAGCAGCATGCTTTTCAGTTGTGTTTCTCGTTCTGTAGAAGGCTCGATTTTCTTGGTAAGATTGAACTCCGTTTTCTCGAACTTTTGCCTAAGCCGGTCATTCAAATGGTTTTCATATAGGATTAGGCCCAATGAAACACAAAGAGCCAGAATGCCGGTCCACAGAAGCAGCTTGTCCCATTTGTCATATCGCAAAGACAATATCTTTTGTTCTGTTTTTGTGAATTCCATTTGTGGTCCTAACATCCTTTTTATGCTTTGTTAGGCGCGTGGTTTCAAATGATGTGGCCCTTTAACGATTACCATTCGAATTTGCAGGTTGCAAGATAAATCATGGAATGCTGATAAATCATGGAATGCTCTCTTTCAGAAAGAAAGTCGGACCAAGGGCCTGTCTTCTCTGCCCATTGTCTTTGGCGGCCTCCAGGGACGCCCTCCTCTTAAATTGTTGCTGGTGTGTACATCCTATGAGGGCCGGAGCCGCGGGCTGTTAAAGATACGGCTCCGCG
>CAVVPU010000167.1:0-14142 GCA_963750015.1 uncultured delta proteobacterium
CGGAACAAGACGGGGCCGAGCGGCGCGCTGCAACGGCATAACGTATTGCTCAAGGGAACCCGCAGACGCACCGTCTGCGATGACACCTTGCAGCGTCGTTGTCGTACCGGAGGCAACATCGATAGTAGACGAACCGGCGATGCTGAATGCGCGGCCATTGGCAAGCGTGGTCGTGCCGGTTATTGCCAGGGTAGTCCCGTTCGACATCACCACGCCGTTGGCGGCATTGCCGAGGTTGGCGGTTGTGGCAATCGAGAGAGTGCCCCCGGTGATATTGACGTTGCCGGTGAAGTCATTCGTTGCGGACAATGCGAGCGTGCCCGCGCCGGTCTTGTTGATCGCGGTAGTCACCCCGCCGGTGTTCAGCCCGGTTCCGCTGACGGAGCTGGCATAAGTCACCGTACCCGTGGAGACGCCGATATTGGCGGTCACGCCATTGAGATAGATCGCTCCGCCTTGACTCGAGCCCGCCGCACCCGTGGCTCCGTTGATCGAGCTCGGACCTTGGCCGACACCGAAGCTGCCGCCCGTGCCACCGGTCACGGCGGCGCCGGTGATCGGCGTATCGAGAATGGTCAGGGTGCCGCCGGTGGCCACATAAATCGCTCCGCCAAGCGCACTGCCGCCGTCACCACCGGAACCGCCGTCCGCGCCGGGACCCTGGCTGCCGCCGTTGTTGGTGACGCCGTCGCCGCCGGCCCGACCGCTGCCGCCGTTTGAATTGCCGGCCCCGCCGTTGTTGTTGCCCGTGTAAGACGTGCTGCTTGTCGTGCCGGAGCCCCCGCCCCCGCCGCCGCCGGCGCCGAATGTCGCTCCGTCGCCCCCGGCCGTGCCCTGTCCGCCCGCGTGGCCACCGGTTCCGCCCGTGCCGCCACCACCGCTGGCGCCGCCATTATTGGCCGCACCGCCGGCGCCGCCATTGCCCCCGTTGACCGGGTCGGCCGCCGCGTTTTGTGCGGATCCGCCGTTACCGCCTGCGCCACCCTGGGCCGTGTTGCCCGTAAAGGTCACGGACGTGAGAGTCACATTGGCGCCACTGCCGACCAGCAAGCCTCCGCCGGCGCCCAGGCCGCCGCCACCACCGCCGCCCGAGCCGTAGGACAAGCCGGCGCTGTAGTAACCGTTCTGGCCGTTCTGGCCGTTGCCGCCGATCGCTGTAGTGTTTGCAACCGACAGATTGGAGATATTGACGGTCGGTGCGTTGGCGCCACTCACCTGGATGCCCTGATAGCTCGACGCGCCATTAATCGTTTGGCCGTTGCCGGTGACGATTACGGTAACGTTGGCGTTACTGGCCTGAATCTGGGCCAACGAGCTCGACAACGTGAAGCCGCTGGTAATGTTGATGGTCGTTGTAGAACCCGCACCTGCCGCGGCGACCGCTGCGACCGCGGTATTCCAATCGGTCTGATTTGCAACGTCAATCGCCTTTGCTTCAGTGACGAAAAAGCAACCGACACAAGCGAGCGCCGAAACGGTACATAAGAAAACGCGGAGCGTTCGCTTGATTGAACCACCCTTCATGGCCTGTTCACGAAGTGACCGGCTCGTACCGATTGAGAGACTGTTATTGCCTTCTCGCTTCATATCAACTTTTTCCCCCCAGAAATTCTTGTTATGTAGCTTGGCTAAGCCTGAGCCGTAATTTTTTTGCTGTGGTCGAATGTTCGACCTAAAACGCTTCTTTAGGATAGCGGTCTGAAATTCGTTCCGCGTCGTGCAAACGACCAAAACGTAGCGCATAACTAGGTATAAAGGGCCTTTTTTGAAAACCGGCATACATAGGGGACATCCTATAGTCCTCCTGTCAAGCCCACTTTTCATAACGAATCATATTCCATAATTTTCAATGACTTAGCAACGTCCTGCCGTTTCAGTGCGCACCTCTCCTCTCGCCTTCTTCCGCGCTTGTATCCATCGGTCGGCGAGCCTCTCACGCAAAAACGAATCCGCACCTCAGCGTTATCAGTACCCGGCATGTCTCATATGGACCGGCCAGCATCCTTGACGGGTCAGTACACGGCGGCGTCGAACCCGGCATTCTCGACGCAGGCGGGCTTTTTCCTCACTTCCGGGCCCCCCAACACACTTACGGCCATAGATCTTATTCCATTTCTAAATTATAAGTGAGTTTATTATCCAGGGCCATGCCACGATGGACTTGATCCGATCCTTGTCACCCTCCATACGTCTCAGCGATAGGCATATTCAGGTAAAGGGTAGGTAAAGGGAGGGGAAAAATCAGTTTTGAATTCTTAGTTTTGAATTTTGAATTAAGAGCCCCCTCCTCATTTTGAATTTTGACTTCGTTTTGCGATGAATAGGCCCGCGGGTCTTATGGCTGAACTAGTTACTCTCAGGTTTCTCCTCGTAATGCCGCACCTGAAATGGTAATCGCGAAGGCATGAGAAACAAAAAAGGGCAGGGCCATTTGCTGACCCTGCCCGCGATGTTGGGTGAATAACGCTTACTTCCTAAACCTTCTTCTTATTGCCGCAAGACCCACGAGGCCAGGGCTCAAGAGCAGGAAAGCCGAGGGCAGAGGTACAGGGGCGGAGGCGGGACCATCCAGCCTCACGTTGTCTAAATCCGATTGCCCTCCCCCCCATGAGATTGTTATAGCGAGGGGTTCCCCGAGGTATGGACTGCCGGCCGTTGCTGTATAATTGAGGACGAAGTTGCCGAAATTACCGCTGCCGGGATCGAAGGACGATCCTCCGGAAACCAGGGTGTTGCCACCCGCAAGGAGTGATATCGTAGGAGACCCAAAGTCGCCGTCGAGTCTATGCCCCACATCTACGGCGAGCGTGTACGCTCCCGCGGTCAGGACGCTGGAAAGCGTTTGAGACACGCTGCCCTCGTTTAGATAGAGTATCTGGTTGCCATCCGGAGCAGCGCCCGTGAAGTACTGGCCGGGAACTGGATACCATACCCCCGCTGCTCCTGCTACCGTCAGCGTCCAGTCAGCAACAATGGTGCCGTAACTACCCTGGCCCTGCGCAGGAGACTCGAAAGAAGGATTGTCTATGGTGAGACTGGTAGCGTGAGCCGTACCTAAGAAAAGCACCCCGACAATGAGTACCACTACTGACAATATCTTTGCCATACGCGATCCGTCTTTAAGCCTCTTCATACAGACCCCCTCTTATTATGGTTTTCAGGCGGCCAGACCGTCTGGCTGATGGCCCTTCCCATGATGACTTAACTGAGACCCATAGTCATCCGTCCCACCCTCACGGGCGGTTTGGCTTTTTCGGTTGTTTCTCTACGTTATATCAAGCATCACAATAATGTCAAGAAAAATCATACAGAGAAGACCGGTCGGCAAATTCCTTCGTTGTCCGTAAGCTTCATTTTCAGAGTAGACCTCACAAAGGGCTCAAACCGGGGTCTCCACCATCTAGAGCGTTCCGCAGAATTGATTCCCCTTTCAACCTCTTTTCGAACTTTTAAGAATAGGTCGTATAAGTCCTATACGACCTATTCTTAAAAAGAAGCAGCGCCACGCTCAAGGAATGGCCGGGGGGTCGATGGGGACGCCCATAACTAAATAACTAAGTCTTGACCGGCTTCCGTCTTTATGATAAAGTCCACCTATGGCCCGACACTCCCGGCTTGATGCGGCAGGCATTCTTCATCACGTCATCATACGCGGCATCGAGCGCAAAAAGATATTCTTAGACGATAACGACCGGAGAGATTTTCTCGATCGCTGCGGAGTGATCTTTCCGGAGACAAAGACCTCATGTTACGCCTTCGCCCTCTTGCCTAATCATGTCCACCTGCTCCTGCGCACAGGCGGCGCTCCTTTATCCACCACTATGGCACGTCTGCTTACCGGCTATGCGGTTCACTTCAACCGGGTCCATCGACGGCATGGTCATCTCTTCCAGAACCGCTACAAATCCATTGTGTGCCAGGAAGATGCTTACCTCAAAGAATTGGTCCGTTACATACACCTGAATCCCGTGCGGGCGAATACTGTCCCGGATCTTGAGATTCTGGCGTCCTACCCCTATTCCGGCCATGCCTCCCTTATGGGAAAGAGAGAGTATCCCTGGCAGGATACTGCATTCATCCTCTCCGTCTTCGGTGCATCCCTTCGTCACGCAAGGAGGGCATACCTCGATTTCGTGAAAAAGGCCCCCCGGGGCCGAAGGACCGATCTCACCGGTGGCGGACTCGTGAGAAGCACGGGAGGCTGGACTGAAATTATCACGTCTTCCCAGCGATTGAAAAGCGATGTGCGTATTCTCGGCGACAGCGAGTTCGTGCTCGACGTGCTCTCAAAGGCACAGCAGAAGCTGGACCATCATTATCGAATGAAGACCCTGGGCATTGATCTTTCCTTCGTTGAAAAGAGAGTTCTTGACCTCTGCGAATTATCACGGGATGATCTCTATAGCCAGGGAAGACAAAAGACTCCTGCTACCGCCAAAGGACTCCTGTGTTACTGGGCAGTCCGAGAACTCGGCATGTCCCAGACACAGCTTTCAGCACGCCTGGGAATGACCCAGCCCGGAGTGGCGGCAGCGGTCGCGCGGGGTGAAAGGCTGGTAAGGGAGAGGGGCTATGTACTTCTCGCCGATACGGAACAGACTTAGTTATTTAGTTATGGGCGTCCCCCTTGGGCCCCGCGCTTATATCCATCGGTCGGCGAGCGAAACTTTAGTCCTAATTTTGAATTGTGAGTTAAGAACTTTTTGTAATGATATAGTACCGGGGTCTTATGGCTATCTTCCTGTAACAGAGCCTGTCCGCCCTTATTTTTCCGTGCCACAGTTCAGTCGGTAATGGTGAAGGTGCGACAAGCAAAAAAGGCAGGGCCATGTGCTGACCCTGCCCGCGATGTCTGGCGGATAACGCCTATTTCTTGATTCTTCTCCTCATGGCTGCAAGTCCCCCAAGGCCAGGGGCCAGAAGCAGCAGGGTGGCCGGCACGGGAGTCGGGGCCGGCGCGTCGCTGAGCGGCTCATAGGTGGTGTCGGTGAGGTTAAGCCCCGCTATGAGGCCTGGGTTGGAATCGCTCTGATCGAAGAGGGTCGTAACGGTGAGAGTGCCTCCCAGGACAGTCAGGTTCACTCCTTGTCCGAGGGCCAAGCCGGTCAATGTCGCGTCCCCGTTGAGGGTGATGGTCACGTTTCCAGGTTGGAGAAACTCGTACGTGTCCCCCACAGAAGGGGTGAGGGTGCCGGTGCCGGAGTAGCCCCCTTCAAAGATTATCGTGGAAGGATCGGTAATCCACGTGCCGTTGTTCGTGACACCACCGGTGAAGACCGCGGTAGTTTGAGTTATGTTGACGGCGCCATAGTTCATCATGCTGCCATACACGGTGAGCGGGCTACCCGGCGTAGCCGCTTGGATATTGAATTGGGCGTTGTTCAGGATATTCGCGGTGATGCTGCCGCCCGTATAGTTGAACGTCCCGTTGTTGGTAATATTGGAGGAGCTGGCGGTGCCGGTAGCGGTTAGGGTGCCGGCCTGCTGATTGAACGTGCCGCCCTTGACGGTGACGGACGCCTGGGTCATGCTGCCGTTGTTCGTGGTTTGTCCCACATTCTGCACATAGGTGCCGGTGCCGTTAATGGTGCCGTTGTTGATCAGGATAGCGGGATAGGTGTAACTGCCGATGGCTGTGCCGTTGACCAGTGTGCCGCCGGAGCTCGCGGTTAGATGGCCCGGCGTGCCAAATGCGCTCTGGTCAATACTCTGATTCAGTGCGAGAGCGCTGGTGCTCAGCGTGCCGGCATTGTTGGTTAATACGCCGCTGGCAGAGTTAGTCATCGTGCCGAGATTGACAATTACGCCACCGTCGTTGGTCAGCGCCCCCGAGTTTACAGAGTTGCCGAGGGATATCACGCCTGAGTTGTTCTGTATGGTGGCGTAGTTGTTGATCGTACTGATAGCGGCCATGCCGGGGGTTATCACGCCGGAGTTGACCACTGTGCCGTAGTTATTGATCGTACCGTAGTAGGTCGTGGTAACTCCACTGGAGGTCTCGTTGACGTCATTGCGGACATACCAGGAGTTGTTCAAGGTACCATAGTTGTTGAATGTGCCGGAGTTCTGCAGACTGCCGGTGCCGGTGACCGTCACCGTGCTGTGGTTATTCAGGGTGGCGCTTCCGCCGCTGACGAAAGAATTGTAGAGAGTGCCTGAATCGGTTACCGTAATGGCGCCGGAGTTGTTGAGCGTACCACCGTAATTGTGGAATGCACCGGAGTTGTTTACCGTGATCGAGCCACCGGAGTAATTGTTAAGGGTGCCGTACTCGGTCTGGGTGACCGGCCCTACAAAGGCAGAAGTTCTATTGTACACAGTTCCGTAGTCGTTCACAGTGCCGTAATTATTCAGTATGGCACCATTATACAAACCCCCGGACGCGTTTACCGTGATCGTGCCGCCGACGTAATTGTTGAACGTGCCGCCGGAGTTGTTTACCGTCACCGTACCCCCGGCGCTCACCGTGATGCCGTAAATATTGTAGAGACCCAGGCCGCCGCCGAGTATATTACCAGAGTTATTCACCGTAATCGAGCCACCGGAGTAATTGTTAAGGGTACTGAGGTTAGCTAGTTGTCCATTGCCGCTCTCCGTCAGTGCCCCGTAGTTGTTTAGGGTCCCCCCGGAGGTAGTGCCGCTCGGGGGCAGGTCACGCAGGAGCCCAGTATTGTTGAGCGTGCCGGAGTTGTTCACCGTGCCGTTATTGTCCAATATGGCGCCGTTGAAGGTAGGGTAGCCTGCGGGATTAATCCATGTGCCGCCGGAGTTATTGAGTGTACCACCGGCATAAATATCTATGCCGCTTCCGGGTTGAACATACGTGTATCCGGTCCAAGTAGTTGTACCAACGATATCCGTGCTCTGAGCATGCACCCCCACCGGCATAACCATCGTCAGGGCGCACACTACCCATGCTACGACAAAAAAAACGAAGCTGGCCCTCCGCAACATAATCATCCCCCTTTTCACGAAACTGCTGGTGGCTCGGCTGTCTGGCGGGTGAAGAGCACAGAGAGGCAGTTCTGAGACCCGTTGGCTTTCCGTCCCACCCTCGCGGGTGGCTTGGCTTTTTCAGCGTGTGTGATTGGTTATATCACGATACATTTAAGTTCGTCAAGACAAAACCCGTGAGCCTTTTACCATGTCGTGGCGAGGGGTAACGAGGGAAAGAGGATCCTTCTCTCCAAGGAGGGGAAATGCTACATATAGGCCGCTGAATTGTGGTCGGACTTTGGCGGCCTCTATGGCCGCCGCTCCTATTCAATTGATGTTGGTGTGTACATCCGATGAAGGCCGGAGCCGCGGGCTCTTTAAAGATACGGCGACCCGTGTCACCGGCCGGTCGGCTGGGAGGGATCGTGAAGTGTGGATGCAATTTGTAAGCAGAGAGGGGTCAGCCCTTGACAGTAGACAATTCTGGATGGTAGATTAGGAGTAGGTTTTACCCTCTACCAAGGAGCTGACCCATGGCCCGTCCCTTAAGGATCGAATACGAAGGTGCCTTCTACCACATAACGGCGAGAGGGAACGAGAAAAGGAGGGTTTTTCTCTCCAAGGCCGACTATGAGAAGTTCCTCGCCAATCTCCGCACCTCAGCCGAACGCTTCTCTGTAGTCATCCACTGTTATGTCCTCATGGGCAATCATTACCATCTGATCGTGGAAACCCCGAAAGCCAACCTCAGTTCTTTTATGCACGCGATCCAGAGCGGATATACTACCTATTTTAATATCAAAGAGAGGCCGGTCAGGCCATCTCTTTCAGGGGAGGTACAAATCCATCCTTATCGACAAGGACGCCTACCTCCTGGAGCTCTCTCGCTATATCCACCTGAATCCCGTCCGTGCCCGTATGGCTGATGCACCAGAAGCATACCCCTTCAGCAGCTACCCTGCCTTCATCGATCCCCGACGCGAGTCGTTCGTCTTTCGCGATCTCATACTCGCCATGAGCCATGGTCCCGAGAGCTATCGCCGGTTTGTAGAATCGGGTCTTACCGAAGAACTGGAAAGCCCTTCCAAGGACATTTATGGAGGCA
Source organism: uncultured delta proteobacterium (assembly GCA_963750015.1). Taxonomy (GTDB): domain Bacteria; phylum Desulfobacterota; class Syntrophorhabdia; order Syntrophorhabdales; family WCHB1-27; genus CAVVNC01. Next base: position 8,042 of record CAVVPU010000167.1, read on the forward strand.
TGATTCTCGGCAGGAAGAGCTTCATCAAAGAGGTGCTTCAAGGGTTGAAGGAAATCGATAAGAAAGAGGTGTCGTCCCGCAGAACCCTTCGCGCTTCAGCCATCGACCTCGATGAAATCGTGGCCCTAGTAGCCGCCCGATTCAAAATCTCCACGGAAACAGCCCTCACCTCTTCGCCCTACCGGAACTATGCGGTTTATTTATCCCGGAAGCATACGGCCCTGTCCAATCCGCAGATCGGGGCCTACTTCGGAAATGTCACGTACTCCGCGGTGACGAAGATAGTGAGCAGATTGGAAACCCGCATGAAAGAAGACCGAAAGGTGCGGGAAAACATGGATAAGCTGGAGAAGGAGTTGTCTGCTGTCGAGGGCTGAGCGTGCCACCCCTGCACGGACGGGAAGAAAGGATTGCAGAGACTTCTCAAATATAGCCCGACATTCCTCCGCGTCAGGTGCAGCCTCTTGTTAAACCTTCTTTTTCTCTATCAGATAACCGGACACGTATTTGTGAATGATGCTGGATATGAAAGTCTGGTAGGGAATTCCTTCCTGTGCGGCGATGACCAGCACCTGGTCGAGGTCCTTCGATGACATTCGAATGTTTATTCTTTTGTCTTTCTGCAAGGTATTCCTCGCGTATTCCTGAAGCTTCTTTATTTCCTTTTTTGGAGCCTTGACCGGCACCCATTCTCCACGCTCATAGGATTCGAGAATGTCCCTTTCTTCATCGTCCAAAACTATCTTCTTCATCTCTTTGCCCTCACATACTTGTTTGTCGCCTTTCTACTGGGAATAATGGTCTTCAGGAATAGCCCTTCACCGACCTCGACATAAGGAACGAGATACGCGTACTCATCAATCGCAATTACAGCAATTTTCTGTCCCGGATACCTATCCTGATTCGGATGTTCTATCGTATCGAGGACGTCACCCTTTCCCATGAGTATGACGACTTGCTCAAAACATACGCCTCCCGTCTTCTTCAGGAGTTCATTCTTTTCGTTATCCCATCGGAAGATTCTCATGCAATATGACTACGACAATGTGTGCCTTTTGTCAACCGCTTTTCCGGACTACCGCCAAAACCATCCCAAAAGCGAGCACCCGTGACAACGAGACTTAACCGCAGCGAAAGCATTTTTCGGCCCTTCCGTCCTTCTCGCTCTTCCCCCGGCTTTACCCTCGTCGAGCTGCTTGTTGTTATGGTGATCATCGGCCTTCTCGCGGATATACATCAACTAAAGGACGCCATGGGGGACGCCCATGGCGTCCTAAGGCTCTTCTTAACGGTATGTCGGATTGGAGGTGCACAGAACAAGTTAACCGAGGAGGCTATCCGGACCAGTTTGTTGTAACTGCCTCTCGCTCCAACATTATGGTATTACGATAAGTGCCATCGGCTTTGATGAAGGAAGAGTTCTCGGCCCGGCTCCTGATCTCAAGTCCATAATGAGTTCTGTCAGGGAGACCGAAGTGGGGAACGCAACCAAGTAATTCATCTGGGGACCCCTTTACTTTCCCTGCTTCGGATTTGACTACTTGTAGTCATGATGTTATAGTTACTTGACTACTATGTGAGGTGACGTCATGGCAACAGCAACAAGACGAGCAACTGTTTATCTGGACCCCGACCTGCATAAGGCGTTGAGGCTTAAAGCAGTTGAGACATCCAGGTCTGTTTCGGAACTGGTAAATGACGCTGTGAGGGAGGCTCTGGCGGAAGATGCTGAGGACATTACGGCATTTGAAGAAAGAGCCAAAGAGCCGTTGATCGGTTATGACGAAATGGTCAAAAGACTGAAAAAAGATGGCCGAATATAAGGTCTATTTCAAAGAATCGGTTGAAAAGGATTTTGGTTCCATACCCAAAAGAGACCTTCAGAGAATCCTTCGTCGAATAGAGGCGTTCGCCACGAATCCGAGACCCAAGGGACATGAAAAGCTCACAGGCCGAGAGAGATACCGTATTCGTCAGGGCCGTTATAGAATTGTCTATTCCATTCAAGACAAAGAGCTCACCGTATGGGTTGTGAAGGTGGGGCACAGAAGGGAAGTATATCGATGAAGCGACAAGTTTTGGTTTTGGCGGCCTCTAGGGCCGCCGCTCCTATTCAATTGATGTTGGTGTGTACATCCGATGAAGGCCGGAGCCGAGAAAGGAAATCGCGAAGCTCGAATCGCGAATCGCGAAAGTTAAGGAAAAAAGCAAGGTCCACCCTCACCCTGACCTTCTCCCCTCATCGAGGGCGAGGGAAAAGGGACTGTTGCCTTTGGCGGCCTCTTGGGACGCCGCTCTTATTCAATTGACGCTGGTGTGTACATCCGATGAAGGCCGGAGCCGAGAAAGGAAATCGCGAAGCTCGAATCGCGAATCGCGAAAGTTAAGGAAAAAAGCAAGGTCCACCCTCACCCTGACCTTCTCCCCTCATCGAGGGCGAGGGAAAAGGGACTGTTGCCTTTGGCGGCCTCTAGGGCCGCCGCTCTTATTCAATTGATGTTGGTGTGTACATCCGATGAAGGCCGGAGCCGCGGTCCAAGACGATACGGCTCTGCGTGCCACCGGCCGGTCGCATGAAGGGGATGCGTCATATGTGGATGGGATGGTGCGCCTCATTGACCGCAGCCGTACTCGATGTACGGCGGATGGGCATGAGGCGCGGCAGCACGCCGCAGAGGGCGTATTCCCTTCATGCGACCGGCCACACCTCGTGCCCCATTCGCCTCTTGCCTTGTAACTCGGTTCAAAGTATAGATTGCACCGGGAGCACTAAGGGAAGTGGGTAGAGGGGCCCCCAAGACAACCGGCATGGTTGCCCCTCCCGCAGGCGGGCCTATATAGACTTCTCCCAGCTCTGTCCGAAGTCCGCGAAGGGTCTGACCTCCTGGACCTCGAAGGTGATTGCCGCATGCATCATGTTCGCGGCCCCCTCCCCGGCCTTTGCCCTGAGCTCGGCCTTAAGGGAGTCAAGCTTCTCGCCGGAGGTCTGACACTCAGTCATCTTGAGATAGACCCTCACTCCCTTCCAGTCCGCAGGGGTCTGACCCGGCTCCATGATCGCGAACACCGCGTGAGGGTTTTCCTGGAGATAGGCAAGGGTCCGGTTCTTGCCGCACCCCATGAAGATCGTCTTTTCGTCGATCATCCGGACCGATCCAAAGTAGGCGACGTCCACCTTTCCGTCCTTGCCCGCTGTGGCAAGGGCCCCCAAACGCGGCATCTTGTTGAAATACTCTTTCAGATCCTTTGACATAGGTTCCTCCTTGAAGGTAATGGCTCAGAACTGTCCATCAAAACCATAACACCCAAAGTCGGAAGCGTCTGTAGCGATTGTTACAACAGCGAGCCTTCAATGGTGTATACTTATCATCAGGGAATCACCCGTCAAGGAGGCGCGCCCGTGAGCGGATACCACAAACGAAACCCGGAGCCCTTTCCTACACATACCCTACGGAGGGTCGATCGCCCCACGACCGCAATTCAGGACGAGCTGGTCCCGAGGGTCAGAGAACTTGATGCCGGCTTCATGAAAGCCCGCCGCGGCATCTATGGTCCGGTCATGCAGAAGGAAATAGGCCGCTTCGTGCCGAAGCACCCCTTGTCAGGGGCCCAGAGCTGGATGATGGGGAAGATGAAGACCCTTGTCGACGGAATGGCGGCGGCGAGTAAGGCGCCGATCCCGAACGATCCTGAGCTTCTGTCGCGCCATATCAAAGAGACAGCCTATTTCTTGCGCGCCGATGCGGTGGGCATCTGTAAGCTCCCTCCCTATGCCGTTTACTCCCACAATTACGATCCAAAGAACCCGGATATCGGAATCCCGGTGGATCTGAACCACAAGAACGCCATCGCCGTTCTGATCGATCAGGACTGGCCGACCGCCGAGGCCTTTACCGGCCACGACTGGATAAGCAATGCTATGAGCATGCTTTCCTATTCCAATTCAGGATTCATCGCGATAATCCTCGCCGAATATATCCGCCGCCTCGGTTATCCTGCGAGGGCCCACTACGCGTCCAATTATCAGGTAGCCCTTCCTCCAATCCTTCTGTGGGCCGGACTCGGCGAGATGTCGAGGATCGGAGACTGTATCCTTCACCCCTTCATGGGACCGCGGTTCAAGGGAGCGGTGGTGACGACCGATCTTCCTCTTGCCCCTGACAAGCCTATCGATTTCGGGCTGCAGGACTTCTGCTCGAAGTGTAAGAAGTGCGCCCGTGAGTGTCCCAGCGGTGCCCTGAGCGACGGCGGCAAGGAGATGTTCAACGGCTACGAAAAATGGCCGACCGACGTGGAAAAGTGCACGAAAATGCGCGTGGGCAACCAGAAAGGTTCCGGCTGCGGCACCTGCGTCAAGGTCTGTCCCTGGAACAAGCCCTATACGCCTTTTCACCGCGCAATAGGCTGGGCCATGAGAAGATCTTCTCTCGCGAGGAGCGTCGCGATCAAGGGAGACGATTTACTGGGATATGGGAAACCCGACTATTCCAAGAAGTGGTGGTTCGACCTCGAAGACGTGTTGGGCGACGGCGTCCTCGAGGTGCCGGGCAAAAAGGACGGTTGAACGGGTCGCTCGTCACCCTTTCTTCCCGATGGCGGACTGACGAGCGTGTATCTTTCTGAATTCTTCCCCCATCCCTGTCTTCGCGGGCGCTCCTTCACGTCGTAATCTTGCCCGGTGGGTAGGGATCACCGCATTCCCGGAGACTTAAAAACTTGTTGTAGCAATCACTACGGAAGTCAGCTTGCGCTGCCCGTACACTTTACGCAGGTAGTAGTATCACATGCTTTAATCGAAGGCAAGGAGGTGGCTGAACATGGATTACGGCGAGATTATCAGGATGGCAGAGGCCAATCTGGAGGCCAAGGGCTTGAAGAACTATTTGCTGCGAATAGGACCTGAAACAAATTTTGTGGGCCATTTCAATCGCACGTACTTTGACCGCTTCGGCTTCAAGTTTAGCATGATCGACTCCCAGGAAGCTTCTACCGAAGTTACGTTGTTTAACAGGAAATTCAGGACGCCGGTGTTCAGCGGTGCTCTTTCGGGCATGACCGATATCGTGGATAAGCCGCTGAAAGAGATCGCCCTGGGCGTGAAAAACAGCGGCTCAATGATGTGGGTAGGGATCGCCTCGTCGGATCAGGTTAAGGAGGTGCTCGATACAGGGGTCCCAGCCGTAAGAATCGTCAAGCCCTATCGGGATCTTGAAGCGATGATCAGGGAGCTGAAAGAGGCGGAAGCTGGCGGGGCCATCGCCGTGGGGACCGACATCGACTTTTTCTATGGAGCAAAACGGGGAGATCGCACGTTTGCCCCGAAGGCCATGGCGCCCAAGAGCATGACCGAGATGGAAAGGTTGGTTGCGTCGACCGGGCTTCCCTTTATCTTGAAAGGGGTTTTGAGCGCCCGTGATGCTGAAAAAGCCCTTCAGGTCGGGGCAGGAGGGATCGTCGTATCGAACCACGGCGGGGCCATCATCGATTATGCCGCCCATCCCCTGGAAGTGCTGCCCGAGATCAAGCAGGTGATCGGCGATGCCATGCCCATCTTCGTCGACAGTGGCATCCGGAGAGGCTCGGACATCATGAAAGCTTTGGCCCTGGGTGCCGACGCCGTGCTCGTCGGATGGCTCCTTATTATGGGCTTGGCCGCGAACGGCAACCGGGGGGTGACGGAGATAATCGATGTGGTGACGGCCGAGCTCCAGCGCATCCTGAGTGTGACCGGCTGTGCGGGTCCGGTAGAAGTCCACGCGGACGTGCTCATCAGACGTGGTTGGCAAGCCGAGGAGTGTCGGTAAAGGAAGGTCGGGGTCGCAACTCTGGTGTGGGCTGGAAATAAGGTATCCCTTCGGGGAGGTTCGCTCTCCGGAGACGGTTTTTCGTGGCCCTTCGATGATAGGGATTTCCGGGATAAGAAAAGGAGGTTATTCAAATGAAGATTATCGGTTTTAGTTCCGGTGTCGTGGGGCGCGAATCTAACGTAGACCGGATGGTAAAAGCTATCATGGCAGAAACTGGATGTGAGCCCGAATTTGTCAAACTTAATGATCTCAATTATTCTGCATGCAAAGGCTGCGTCTGGCTCTGCGCCAAAC
>CAVVPU010000168.1:0-9685 GCA_963750015.1 uncultured delta proteobacterium
CGGTTGGTTTAGAGCGTTCCGCAGAATTGATTCCCCTTTCAACCTCTTTTCGAGCCTTTAAGAATAGGTCGTATAAGTCCTATAAGACCTATTCTTAGGAAGAGGAAATGCCACGCTCAAGAAATGGCCGCGCCCGCTCAATCGTCACTCTATTTTGTTTAATGCTCTAGGCTCAGATAGTCGTTCAAAGGACCCTCGGCCATCGCTAAAGAAGTGATGTGCAGCATCGCAATTCAAGACATACAATTTAAGAAGACAGGTAGAAAGAACCAAGAGTCACCGGGCTGAGGACAGCTCGGCACGTAAATACTTTGGGCGAAAGGACGGATACTATGCTTTGGACTATTGTCGTGATTCTCCTGGTTTTATGGCTTCTGGGACTCGTGAGCGGCTACACGATGGGCGGGGTTATCCACATCCTGCTGGTCATCGCCATCATCGTCCTGGTGGTCCGGCTCATTCAGGGACGAAGGGTGTTGTAACGATAGGGGCCATCGCCGGAAGGCGTGGTGTGTGGAAAGGAGGTGGGTGACAAGGTCGGGAAGGATACCATGAACGTTGTGACACTTTGAATAGAGAAGTTTCATACGTAAGTACTTCACCATCAAATATCCTAAAAAGGAGTAACCCCAATGAAAAAGAACAGAATGCTCATCGGCTGTCTGGCACTTCTCATGCTGGTCGCCACCTTCGGGGCCTGTGCATCGACACGCACCCATGAAAGCACGGGCCAGTACGTGGACGATTCGACCATCACGACCAAGGTAAAGGCCCTGCTTGCGGAAGATAATTTCCTCAAGTCCTTCCAGATCGGGGTCGAAACCTACAAGGGCATCGTTCAACTGAGCGGCTTCGTCAATTCTCAGGCGACCGCCGCCAAAGCGGGTGAAATCACGATGAGCGTCAAAGGAGTCGTGTCCGTAAAGAATAATCTGATCGTGAAATAGGCGCCCTATCAGGGATGGAATAGCGCCGATGGGGCAGCGTGGAAATGCCGCCCCATCGGCGCATCCGACCGAGCCGGAACAAGAAAGGGAGGTATATCAATCATGCCCCTGATTCATGTGGTGGTGGTCCTGATCGTGGTTGGTGTTATTCTGGGGCTCATCAACCGGTTCATCCCGATGGCCGGTCCCATCAAATCGATCCTTAACGCCGTCGTGGTCATTGCCGTTGTCTTGTGGCTCCTCAGCGTTTTTGGAGTTCTCGGATCGCTTTCCCAGATCCGTGTAGGGAAGTAACTGCAAGGTGGACGAGGGAGCATGATTGCCGCGGATCTGTTTCTACCCTGCCCCTGAAGGGGGGACGAGCCGAATCCGTGCGGCAGTGAGTGTGACAGAGGAGGAGCGCATGCCGGAGAAAGCCCGAGCTGAGACGAGTCATCCCGGCATGGGAGCCATACCTGGAGCAGAAGGCGTGACTTTCCGCGTATGGGCGCCCCACGCCGAAAAGGTTTACGTGACCGGTACCTTCAACGCCTGGGGTGAAAACTCAACACCCCTTTCTAAGGAAAAGGACGGATACTGGTCCACGTACATGGCGGGCGCCAAAATCGGAGACGAGTATCGATATTTGATTCACACCCCCGTTGATTGGGGCCTCCCTCCTCTCTCCCGCATCGACCCATATGCCAGAAGGGTCACCAACTCGATCGGCAATGGGGTCATTTACGACCCCCAGGCCTTTGACTGGGGTGATGACGCCTTTCATATGGCAACGGGGAATGAGCTTGTCATTTACGAGATGCACGTCGGCACCTTTTACGTCAAAGAGGAGGGACGACCGGGTACGCTGGATAGTGCCGTTGAAAAGCTGCCCTACCTTCGCGATCTGGGTATCAATGCCGTGGAAGTTATGCCCGTCACGGAGTTTTCGGGTGACTTTTCGTGGGGCTACAATCCGGCGCATCCCTTTGCCGTTGAAGATATTTACGGCGGGCCGGATGCACTCAAGCGATTTGTGAAGGCAGCCCATGAGCATGGTATTGCGGTGATCATCGATGTCGTCTACAACCACCTCGGCCCCTCCGACCTCGACCTGTGGCAGTTTGACGGCTGGAGTGAAAACGGGAAAGGAGGAATTTACTTCTACAACGATAATTGCTCGCAAACACCGTGGGGCGAAACGCGCCCCGACTATGGCAGGGGTGAGGTACGCCAATACGTCCGGGATAATGCCCTCATGTGGCTCGAGGAGTACCACGCCGACGGCTTGCGTTGGGACATGATAGCCTATATCAAAAGCATCGACGGCAGTGACGACAATCCGGACAAAAACATCCCCGAAGGCTGGAGCCTGATGCAGTGGATCAACGAAGAAATCCATCAACGCTTTCCCGGCAAAATCAGCATCGGCGAGAGCATGAAGAATAACCCTTGGGTCATCAAGGATGTCGGGGCAGGAGGTGCAGGATTCAATGCCCAGTGGGACGCCGAGTTCGTCCATCCCGTTCGTCAGGCCGTCATCTCCCGTGATGATGCCTCACGCGATCTGGGAGCGGTCAGCCGGGCCATCGAGCATCGCTACGATATGGACGCCTTTCGGCGGATCATCTATACCGAGTCGCACGACGAGGTCGCTAATGGCCGGTCCCGCGTGCCCGAAGAGATCTGGCCGGGCAGAGTGGATAGCTGGTTTTCCAAGAAGCGCTCCACTCTGGCCGGCGCCCTTGTTCTTTCCTCACCTGGCATCCCGATGATTTTCGAAGGGCAGGAGCTGCTGGAAGATCGCTGGTTCCAGGATACGGTACCGATAGACTGGTCCCGAGCCGAAGACGAACACGGCATTCTCGGGATGTACCGGGATATGATCGCCCTGCGGCGGAATCTGCCGGGTGTGACGCGGGGGTTGTGCGGTCAAAATATCCATATTTATCATTTTGACGACGGGGCCAAGCTCATCGCCTTCCATCGCTGGGAGAAAGAGGGTCCCACCGATAGCGTCGTCGTGGTGGTGAATATGACGAACCAGAACCGCGACGGGTATCTTATCGGTTTTCCACGGGCCGGATTGTGGAAAACGCGCTTCAACAGCGACTCCTACAAGTACGACCCAAACTTTTGCAATTATCCCACACCCGACGTCGAAACCGATAAGGAAGGAGCCGATGGGCTGCCCTGCTCGGGTAAAATCAGCATCGGGCCGTACACAGTCGTCATATTCTCTCAGGATGAATAGGATTGGGTTCTGCCTGGCCGATGAACAAACCGGGTGGTTGATTGGAACAAGATAGATGGGTATCACGGGATTGAAGCGAATGAGAACGAAAAGAAAGTGGGGTCTCGCCATCGCGGGCGGTATTGTCGCTCTGATCGTGGTCGCCGGCATCGTTGCTGCCCTGCTATTCAACGTTAACTCCTATAAATCGAAGATCGAAACGGCCGCATCGGATGCGACCGGCCTGGAGGTCAGGGTCAACGGGAAGATGGGGCTCTCCTTCCTCCCCTTTGGTCTATCGGCAAGGGATATCCATGTCACCGGTGAAGGAGCCGAGCTCCTCTCCCTCGAAAGTCTGAAAGTGGGGGTGAAGGTAATGCCTCTTTTGAAGAGACACCTCGAACTCACCCGTTGCGTGCTTGTCAAGCCGGCCGTCACCATCGTGATGGACGCCGAGGGGAAATACAATTTTGAAAGTGGTGACAAGGCATCGACGAAAGGACCGGGAACAGCTTTCAGTTTGAAGGATCTCGAGCTATCCCAAGGGGCCCTTACTTACCTTGACAAGAAGACGGGTGAAAAAACCGAGCTGAAAGGCGTCGATCTTGTCGCAAAGGACCTCTTAATAGCGGATACCTCAGGGGAGATCATCAACAACATCTCGTTCACGGGAAGCTTCGATTGCAGGGAGCTCCTGCGCAAGGACCTCAAGGTCGAGAACATCAGGGGTCCCGTGGAGGCAGGCAAGGGAATATACTCTTTCAAACCCCTTACCATGGACGCCCTCGGCGGGAAGGGTGAAGGAGATCTGACGGCAGACATGTCGGGAGCAGATGCCCGGTATGAAGGCAACCTGAAGGTATCGAAGCTGGACTTTGAAAAACTTGAGGAATCCTTCGGCATCAAGAAAGTGATCGGCGGGAAGGGCGATCTTTCCGCCTCCCTGAAAGTCAAAGAAAAGGGACGCCGCATTCTGATGAGCAACCTGAACGGTACATTCGCCCTCCGGGGCGATAACCTTGTCAGTTACACCATGGACCTCGACAAAGTCCTCTCCACGTTTGAATCCAGCCAGACGTTCCACCTTGTCGACCTTGCCGGCTATCTCTTCGTCGGACCTCTCAGTACCGTCGCGCTCAAGGGATACCGTTATGGAAAACTTTACTACGAGACCCAGGAAGGGACGGGCACCATTACCAGATTTGAATCCCATTGGAAGATCGAAAACGGCGAGGCCGACGCGACGGACTGCGCTCTTGCAACGCCACATAATCGAGCTGCCGTCAAAGGCAAGCTCAATCTTGTCAGCGAGCGATACGACAATGTGGTAGTGGCGCTTCTCGATGACGGGGGATGTGCAAAATTCACGCAAAGCATCACCGGCTCCTTTGCCAGCCCCCGTGTCGGCACGGTGAGCGCGGTCGAATCTCTCGCCGGTCCATTCTTAAACCTCTACAGGAAGGCAAAGCGTTTCGTTCAGGGCGGCAAGTGCGAGGTCTTCTATAGAGGCTCGGTGGAGCAGCCCCCCCGCTGACAGCTCTCGCGCGCGATATGCAATCGCTCTAAGGGGTGGTGTGCAGCGTCAAGATTCGGGATAGACAATTGCCCCCTTTTTTTCAAGGCAGCCCCTCAAAAACGATAGGCAAGTCCCGCGGCCACATAATAATTCGTCGAGCGCTCCGTAAGCGGACTGCCCGCGGCGTCACCTTCCATATGGCGCGCCTCCACACTGCCGACCGCAACCCAGTTTCGGACAAGGTCGACCGACCACAGCAGTCCGACGCTGCCAAACAACCATCCGCTTCCCGCGGCGTATGCCGGCAAGCCCGTAACGGCGGACTGCGACGGTGTGACGGCGTAGAAAGAGCTGGTCGACTTCCCATTTGCCCACGTCGCCTGTGTGAACACGCCCGCAGCGACACGTCCCTTTTGGAAAACACCTGCGCTGAGGCGGAAGTCGGCCTGGGCGCCCAGGTCGAAGTCGGTGTTTTGCCTTACCCGCGCAAGGAAGGTGATCGGCATGGGACCGATTTTATGGTCCCATTCGAGTTGGGCGCCTATCGATGCTCCATTATCGATACCGGAGACATGGTGAAGCCTGACGAAAGTTGATTCGCTCGTCTCGCGGCCCGGCTCATAGGCAAGTTGCGCCCCGACATGGAGTCCCGACGCAAGTTCCATGCGGACACCGCCCTCGAGCACGCCCTGAGTCGAGCGCACGAACCAGGGCTGTCCGAGATACCGCACAACCGGAACAAACTCTATGCGCTCCGAAGCAGAGCCGTCGTATGCCGGCTGCCAGCGCAGGCCCGGGCCGAGTATCGTGTCATTGGAGAGTTCTGCGAAAGCGATGAGCGGCACGATCAAAGCGACAGCAAAGAAAAACGGTGAGAACAGAAAGGCCCTCTTTATCGACAAAGATCGATTTCCGCAAGTGATGCCGCAAATATTCTTTCTCAACACGACAGGTCCTCCTTTTCACCTGTATGCGGCGATGCCACTGCACTAAGGACGCCCTTCCCTTATGCAGAATGCGTCTGCACTTCGTGGCCGATGTTTATCAAAATATTCTTTGCTTGAGCCGGCTCATCCGACGCACTGGAAGGGAGAGACTCCCCGTCCCTCCCTTCCAAGTATGACCGGAATCTCTATTTCGTGGTTTCTTTTGTGTCTGTTGTTGTAGTAGTGGTGGTGGTCTTCATCATCTTCGCCTTACCCATGCGGACCGATGAGGCCATCATTTTGCCGTCTTGCTCCATATACTTCACTCTGACCTTGTCGCCCGCCATTGGCTCCCTCTTCATCTTGGCGCCCGAAATATCGAAGTCCATGTCACCCTTCTTGCCTTTCACGGTCAGCATCTTGGCCGCCATATCCACCTTCGTGACTTCGCCCCTGAACATCATGCCTTTGTGTTTCGTTGTTGTGGTGGTGGTAGTCGTTTCTTTCTTCTCGGGCGTTGTTGTTGTGGTGGTGGTAGTCGTCTCCTTTTTCTCAGACATCTGGGCAAACGCCATAGTCACAAAGGCCATACTGATAAAGACCGCCAACCCGACTAATAACACTTTCTTCATGATCTCGTACCTCCTTAGTTTTTATGATCAAGCTCGTTGCACTGGCTCCTCACTTGAAATTATTGATACTACCAGCGTCTCCTCCAATAGTAGCCGCCTCCGCCGCCGAACACGAGGAACAACACGACGATGAGAATGATAATCCCTGTAGTACTCATGGTAATCTCCCTCCTTTTTTGAATTCCATACTCTGACAAAAGGCACGACTCCCACGTCCCTCTTCCGTCCTTATCCAGCCGATGAGCGAAGCAACCCTTTGTGACAGGTCCATGCGCTTCTCGGAAAGGACCCTCATGCGTACGATGAGCATGATCGTACTACTCGTAGTTGCAAATGGTCTGCCAACGACCGGACTGGATGAGAAATTTTTATTTATTCATAAAAAACAATGGGTTAGAGTGATAGAAGGGAGCTACGGGAAGGGGCCGGGTATCCGTTTGGTCTCACTATTTGGTGACCTATCAGGATTCTGACAGACGTGCGGCGAAAGGCAGTTTTGGTCTCCCGCAAAAAAAAGACCGGCATATGTGAATTCGACGCATGATACTTAAAGAGAAGGAGAACAACTACCTCACCATCAAATATACAAAAGGAGTCAAAATTATGAAAAAAAGAACCACGCTTCTCTGTTGTGTGGCCCTTCTTACGCTGGTCGCCGCCTTTGCGGTCTGCCCAACGACACACGCAGCAGAAAGTACGGGTAAGTATGTGAGCGATTCGGTTATCACGACCAAGGTAAAAGCCCTTCTTGCGGAAGACTCTTTTCTTAAATCATTCGAGATCGGTGTCAAGACCTACAAAGGCAGGGTCCAACTGAGCGGCTTCGTTGATTCTCAGGACGCCGTCAAAAAGGCGGGTGAAATCGCGAGGAGCGTCAAGGGAGTCAGATCCGTAAAGAATAGCCTGATGGTGAAATAGGCGACTCACGTCCTTATCGCGGATAGGGCGACCCGGTCCTCTCGAAGGCGGTTGCCCTAGTTGGCCGGTTTCATGCACGATTTCAGGTTCCCATCGGGGTAGAAAGAAACTAAAGCGAATTGACCGCACTCATTCCCGCCGATGGTAGTCGGCGTAGAGAGTATGCAAGATTCTAGGCCACCGTTGTCGTAGAAGCTGATACGGTTTTCATTACGGCATCGAATGCCATTCGCCTCATAATCATCTTTGAGTTCGCAGGATTTTAATGATCCGTTTTCATGAACCACGACGTCTGCACTGGAATTGCAAATTGACGTGTCAACTGCATAGGCATTGGGACTCACTACCAGTAGTGCCAGACTGAGGAAAAACAGAATATTGACCTTCATGAAAACTGCCTCCTTTTGATTGTTTATGCCTGAAGAATTACTGTAATACAGTAATAATACGTCTTCGTGCTTATACTTGCCGTGAAGAGATGGGTCCCAGGTCCCCATCGATGAAGTCTCCGGAGGAGGCGAAAGCCGGCATAAGGGATGGGCGGGGCATACCTTACGTCGGGAAGCACGCTTTGAGTTTTCCTCTCGACGTTTCCTGAAGTAAGGCAGGGGTGAGAATATGGTGCGAAAGAGAAGTGGAAGGAGACGCCCGGGCGTCCCTGATTTCATTGCGTCTCGAATAATGGAGGAGCACTAGTTATGGCCAAGCTATTTCGCGCATTCCCGCTCCTGCTTTTCCTTTTGATTGTCGGCGGGTGTGCAACCCTGCCGAACGTTTCCGAGACTATTAGTGAGGCGCCGGCCAACGGGGGGTCTCCTCAGATCGAATCGGCCAAAGGACCCCTCTCCTTTAAACAGAGCAAGGCCCTCATGAACCGCCTCAAGCGGTCCGTCAAAGGGACGGACATGCTGGAACGCTATAACACCGTCATAGAATCGGTGAGTCAAAGCCCGTTGACGAAGGGAAACAGGGTCACCCTCCTCGTCAACGGTCCGGCCACCTATGCCGCCATGTTCGACGCGGTACGGAACGCCAGAGACCACATCAACATAGAAACCTTTACGATGGAAGATATCGAAGATGGGAGTGGTCACAAATTCGCCGATCTGCTCCTGCAAAAACAACAGGAGGGCGTTCAGGTAAATCTCATCTACGACAGCGTCGGCAGCCACACCACTCCGGCTGCGTTCTTTCAGCGTCTACGGGACGGGGGAATAGCGGTTGTCGAGTTCAACCCGATAAACCCGTTCAAGGCCCGGGGAATATGGCGCCTGGCAAAATTTGATCACCGCAAGATCATGATCGTCGACGGACACGTAGCCTTCACCGGGGGCGTCAACATCAGCCAGGTCTATTCGAGCGGCCCTTCGGCACACAGAGAGGGGACAGATGCGCAGACGCCGTGGCGCGACACGGACGTTAAGATCGAAGGCCCTGCCGTGGCCGAGTTCCAAAAGCTGTTTCTCGACACGTGGAACAAACAAGAAGGGGCGAAGCTCGCGATGCGGAACTATTTCCCTGATATAAAGGAACAGGGAAATGCCCTGGTGGGGGTACTGGGCAGTACCCCCGGGGAGGCCAACAGGATCACCTTTATCATGTATGTAGCCGCCATCACCTTTGCGGAGAACTCCCTTCATATGACCAATGCCTATTTCGTCCCGGACCACCAGACGGTCAAGGCCCTCACCGAGGCCGCGAAACGCGGAGTCGATGTACGGATCGTCCTTGCGGGAACCACCGACGAAAACATGGCGCAGCTTGCAGGAGAGTACTTCTATTCCCGGCTCCTGAAATCGGGGGTGAAGCTGTACAAGCGGCGCAATGCCTTGCTTCATGCAAAGACCCTGGTGGTTGACGGCGTCTGGTCGACGGTAGGCTCCACGAATATGGACTTCTGGAGCTTCTCGAGCGATGACGAGGTGAACGCCGTCATCCTGAGCCGTGAGTTCGCTGTTGAGATGGAGAATATGTTCGCCTGGGATCTCGCCGAGTCCGACGAAGTCCGGTGGCAGGAGTGGAAAGAGAGGCCGTTGTCTCTCAAGGTCAAGGAATGGTTCTCCCACCTCTTTACCCACTGGCTGTGAATCGTCGCCCAAAAAGGGGCTTTGGCCGGTCCATTAATTCACTCTAGACGAGAAAGAGGCGAAGAGATAAAGGGGAGAATGGGGGCACGAGGTGTGGCCGGTCGGATGGGAGGGATCGTGCCGCCCGCAAGCGGGCACCCGGCGGCGCCCTTTTCACCATGCGCCCTCCGACGTAGATTAAGTACGCATCCGGGCAGCAAGGCTCAAATTGCATCCACACCTCACGATCCCTCCCAGCCGACCGGCCGGTGACATGGGTCGCCGTATCCTTTGGTCCGCGGCTCCGGCCTTCATAGGATGTACACACCAACACCAATTGGATAAGAGCGGCGTCCCTAGAGGCCGCCAAAAGGAACATTTCCCTCGCCCTCAATGAGGTGCCTCGGGGCAAGGGCCACCGTCCTGCGCTTGATAACCCCTGGAGGCCGCCGTGGTTCAGAAAGCCCGGAA
>CAVVPU010000169.1:0-6783 GCA_963750015.1 uncultured delta proteobacterium
CCTGACCGTGAGGGATATCTCAGGATTCTCAGGCAGTCCGGTTATCGTCTTCGATCCCGTTCAAGAGGGTATGGAATGATCTCACCTGAGGGGGTATAGATCATGGGCGCATCGAAGCATGAAGGCTTCTCGTCTGCCTGCTGGCCTGCTTCATCGTGGTCTCGGCAAGCCCTATCGTTTACGGTCAAGGGGCCGAGCCGTCCGGGAAGGGCGGTCAGCAGCCGATGGAAGTGATACATCCGAAAGTCCGCGGCTTCGCCTTAGAGAAGGTCGGGTCCCGGTATGAGCCGGTGCCCCGCTACAATAAAGCCTTCAGGCTGCCGGGCACGAACATGAGGTTCGGGTCCTACACCTACTTCATACCCGAGGACGAAGAATTGGGGGTGCCGAAGTGGGGTTTCCTTTTGGATAATGGCAGGTTCTTCTATGTGAACGAGCTGTATGCCTCCGCGGGTGAGGCCCACTACGCGCTGAGCGGCGACTATTTCGTGGTGGATGGGGGCTCGGGAGGATCGGGCAACTGCCGGGCCATGTATCTCTTTCAATACGACAAGAATTCGGCGAAGCTCATCGACAGGATCGAAGAAACCCATGAGGTCTACGGGCCCCCTGGTTTCTATTCCGACTACCCGGGCAAGCCCGCCTATGGCCAGGACCTTGTGTACGGCCGGGACCTTCAGGATGTACCCGTATGGATCATCAGCGAGAAGGACCGCGAGGGCCACCCCCTCATCGAGATGGAGATGGTCCGCGACCTGCCCGTCACCGTTCTCGGCCCCGAAAAATTCGAGGTCTTCCATATCTATCTGAAGATAGTCGAGGGCAGGCTCCAGGTCGCCCTTGACCCCTACCTCTATGAAACCCTCTTTAGGAGCCTTGGCGAAGCAGGAGGGCCCCGTTCCCGGTCTGCTGAGTACTACGTCTCGGGTTTCCTCTCGAAGAGGCTGACCCTCGCCGCCATAAAAGCCGAGCTTGCAGGAAACAAGGACCGGCTATGGCTCGTCGATACCCTGAGGTACGTAAACAGATGGAATTACGCGCTCCACCGGCGATATGGGCATCCATTGCCCGCGATCGTCGAATACAAACTTAAGGGGAGGTAGGCAAGATGGCAACGTGGTGGGATACTATCCAGATCAAGAAAGGAAGGGGCGGGTGCGGCGACGTCACCGAGGAACAAAAGAACAGCAACATCGACCGCGCAGTCTCCACATGGGAGAATATGGGCCTCACCGAGGACCAGATCGCTTTCGGCATCGGCCTCATGGGGATGGAATCCGGCTTCAACCCTCATGCCGAGGGCGTCGCCGCATCTTCGAAGGAGCATGGTCTCGGCCAGTTCACCGCCAGTACCTGGCAGGATGCGGTTAAGTATTATAATGCGAGGCCCGAGCACAAAAGCCGGCACGAGCGTGATATCGACCCCGTCAAGGACAAGGACGATCTGCATTCGCAGATAGCGGTGATTGGAGCGAGGATTCCCGAGGCCTGGGGGCGAGCGGCAGGGATCCCGGTACGTCAGAGACCGAAGGGCTACGGCTTCGACGAGCTTGCCTACGGCAAATGGCACGAGGGCATCAACAAGCGGGTGAAAGGGCTTGGCAAATTTCTCGGGGACCCGGGATACAATAATCCCAACATGCGGGGCTATTTCACCAGGAACGTCGACCGGGCACGGCAGGCCCTCCGCATGAGAAAAACGAACAAAGGAATGGCCGTCGGCCCTTAGCAAAGACCAGCCGATGACTTTTCCAAACAGTCTAATTGCGCAAGGCTTTGGGATTGCAATCTATCCTTGACAAAGGGCCCTCAGCGCCCCTGCGTTCATAGCCGCGTACTCCGCACGCCTCTTTCATCACTGCATCCAGGGCAAGCCGTGGGCGTTCAATTCTTTGCGCCGCATCCTCCATTCGGGCATGAACCTCTCCAGAAGCTCCCAGAAACGCTTGCCGTGGCCCCTGACCTTGTAGTGGCAGAGTTCGTGGAAGATCACGTAATCGAGGCAATCGAGGGGCATGGTGATAAGCCACAGGTTGAGGGCGATCCGTCCTTGTGATGAGAAGCTGCCCCAGCGGCTTCTCATGGGCCTGATCCGCAAAGGAGGCAGAGGGAAATCCTTCGGCATCGTCCGAAGGCATGCTGCCAGGCGTTCGTGGAAGACAATATCCGCTTGCGCCCTATACCAGCGGTGAAGGAGTTTCTTTACCATCTCCTGTGCCGGTTCGCCCTTCGTCGTCACACAGATGCAGCCGGAGAAAAACTCGACCGAGGGTTTATTTCCTTGCTGCACCTCGAGGGGATAGGTCCGACCCAGGTACGGATGGGCCTCTCCGCTGATGTAGCGGGGTGCCGGCGGTTTCACTGCCGCCCGCGATTCGAGCTTTTGCCGTGTCTTCATTATCCATCGGGCATGGCTAAGGACAAATTCCCTGATATCACCGGGTGCGGCGCGCAAGGGAGCGCGAACAAGGACAATGAGGTCGGGGTAGATGGTGATGCAGAGGGTCCTGCGGCGGGACCGGCAATAGCGGTACTGAATGTGGCTGCCCTGCCACGTGACGAGGTCGGGGAGGCTTTCAACGAGGGCCGGGCGGCGCGTGCCGGCCTTGATAGGTCCAAGAGGTTTCTGATCCACCGACGCATTATATGAAAGGAGAAGGCAGGAAGACAAGCTGTTTCTTCCACGAGAGGGAGGGCGGGGCACCCCCGTCTCCGCAAGACCCGTTAAGAGCAGCCACACTGCCACGGGGGTCGCGCCTTCAGGCGGATGGGCATGAGGTGCGGCAGGGCGCCGCCGGGAACCCGCTTGCGGGTGCGTGCGATTCTTGTCATGCGGCTCTCCCTTACCCACACAACCATTTTCCGACGCCTTTGCTCTTGCCTTTGCTCCCACTCTTGCCTTGCTCTCAAAGCACTACCCGTGAATCACCACCATTCATGTCACCCCCGACGAAATGCGACCCCCCCTCACCTGTCCAGCACTTCTCTCACTTTCGTGAGCAATGCCGACACCGAGAGGGGCTTTTGGAGAAAATCGACATTTTCCTTGCTGATGCCTTTGTCGATCACGATGTCTCCGGTGTATCCGCTCACGAAGAGCGCTTTGACCGCGGGGTTGATCCGGGCAAGCTCGTCGAAGACCTCTTTGCCGTTTCTCCCCGGCATCACTACGTCGAGGATGGCGAGGTCCACCTTTCCCTTGCGCTCGTTATAGAGCCTTATCCCGTCGTCGCCGTCGATGGCCTCTATGGTCGTATAGCCCCGGCTTTCGAGGATCTTCATGAGCATGTGCCTCACGTCCCGGTCGTCTTCGACGATGAGGATCGTCTCGTTACCCCCTTTGATCTCCGGGGCCGCCGAGGCACGTGTCCGGTGCGGTGTATCGACGATAGGAAGGTATATATCGAAGGTCGTCCCCTTGGAAAGGCTGCTCGATACCGTGATATAGCCGTTGTGCTGCTTCACGATGCCATAGGCGCTCGCGAGCCCGAGACCTGTTCCTTTGCCCACCTCTTTCGTGGTGAAGAAAGGGTCGAAGATACGCTTCATGGTCTCTTCGTCCATGCCGGTGCCCGTATCGGAGACGGAGAGCCTCACGTAATTGCCCGGCCTTCCGAAGCCGTGGGTCTTCTTGAAGTCTTCGTCGAGCTTTACCCTTGCGGTCGTGATGGTAAGGGAGCCTCCTTGCGGCATGGCGTCCCTGGCATTAGTGGCGAGGTTCATGAGGACCTGGCCTATCTGGCTGAGATCGAGCATGGTAAGGCTCTGTTCGTCGGTGATCTCGCACTTGAGACTGATGTCCTCCGGGAGCAGCCTCTTTAACAGCTTCGCCGTGCTCGTGACGACCCCGTTCACCCTGCGGGGTTCGAGGGTGATCCTCTGCTTCCGGCTGAAAGCGAGAAGACTCTGGGTGAGATCGGCGGCCCTCTCCGACGAGGTCACGATCTGGTCTATGAAGGGCCTGTTGACATCATCCTTGCCGAGGCTCATCTGCATGAGGTTGCCCAGGCCCATGATGACGGTAAGGATGTTGTTGAAGTCGTGGGCGACGCCCCCGGCGAGGGTGCCCACTGCCTCCATCTTCTGCGCCTGGCGGAGCTGCTCTTCGAGGTTCCTGCGCTCGGTGATATCCTGGTTTGCGCCATATCTTTTCACGATACGGCCCGAATCATCCCTCACGACCCTCGACCGTGCAAGTATATGGCGGACCTCGCCATCGCGGCGAATGATCCGGTGTTCAATGTCGGCAACAGATTCGGGGCCCGTCTCTAAAGCACTTTGCTGCACAAATTGGTAGTAGCGCGACAAATCGTCCGGATGCATGAACCGTCGTGCATAATCCTTCCTTGTGATCCGGTATCCTCCTTCCTGCTCTGCGGTGGTGCCGTAAAATGCATAGAAAGGATCGTTGAAGATGTATGTTCCCGTCGAGGTATCGAACTCCCAGTATACGATGTGGGCAAGGTCCATCGCCTCCGCCAACCGAAGTTGATTGGCCCGCAAGGCTTCTTCCGATTTCTTGTGTTCGGTCATGTCCCGGGCGATTATTGATGCGCCCACGATCTCGCCCGTCGTATCTTTGATGGGAGATATCGTGAGGGAAACGTTTATCCGGTCGCCATCTTTCTTACGCCTTACGGTTTCATAGTGTTCTATATTCTGCCCCTTCCTGATCAGATCGAGAAATTCAGGCACTTCATCGATGCAATCGGGGGGGACGAGGATGGATATGGATTTGCCGATAACCTTTTCAGCCGCATACCCATATATTCTTTCGGCGCCCTTATTCCAGGAAACGATAATACCCCTCGAATCCTTTCCGATAATGGCATCGTCAGAGGATTCGACGATTGCCGCCAATCTGGCATGCGCTTCTTCTGCGTGCATGCGGGAAAGGGCGATGCCGATGCTGTTGCCGAGATCCTCAAGGAAACGGATCGTCTCGGGCGAAAACCGGTTGCGCTCGTGATCGTTGAGTTGGAGCAGTCCCATGATATCGCGTCCGGAATGAAAGGGAATGAGCGCGACCGATTCGTAGCCCTCGCCGTTGCAGCGGTTGCGTGTCCGTGCCTTCCGGTCCTTTTCGGTGGTCGACGCAAGGAGGTCGGAGGTGCTGTTGGTCCAGAAGCTCCCACCGGGCGTGAAAAAGGGGAGCGCCCCATCGGCCCTTCCGCGCAGGACGCTGCCGCACATGCATTCCAGTACCGGATTTCCCTCTGCGTCGCACTCCATCTTGCCTGCCGAATCATATTTACAGAGGTATTTTTCGGAGCGGACAAACCCTTCGGAAAAGCCGGCGGTGACATAATAGGGGAAATCATCGCCTTCATTCAGGCGTATCCCGACAGCCTCAATTCCCATGGCCTTCTTGATGAGGCGCAAAATATCGCCGATCGTCTCCTGCATGCCCCTTTCGCGGTTCAGGAGATTGAGCACATCATACGCGAGTCGCAGCCGGTCTTCAGCCCTTCTTTGCCCGCTCATGTCGGTCATGATGCTGCGCATTGATTGCCGGCCGTCCGACTCCACGCTGATACTGTCCATCCGGACGTGAGAGGTTGTGCCTTCATGCTTGTTGAGGTCAAGAAAACAGGTCTGCTTAGTAGAAGACCGGAGCGTGTCCCGCTGATGAAGATAAAAGGCGTCCTGCGATTCCGGTTTGATAAACGCATGTAATGGTTTGTCGATGAGAGAGGTCCTTTCGACGCCCAGAAGTCCTGCCGCAAAGAGGTTCAGCTCGGAAATGATACCCTTCTCGTCGAGGGTGAGATAACCGACCGGGGCAAGGTCGTAAAGATCGAAATACTTTTCCCGCGACTTTTCTATCTCGAGCTGAGCCCTTCGCAGCTCTTCGTTCTGCATCTCCAGCTCGAGCTGGTGCACCTCAAGCTCATGGACAAGCGCGAGAGGTTCATCGGGGTGGGACAACATAGTTCCCGGTTTTTCAGAAAGGCGCTTCTCTGCCTTGTCTCTGAGGGGAGTGTTGCTTCTTGAGCTCGATGTATCGTCCGGCACAGTATCTCCAGCCATAGTGTCCGGTCATCGTGAAGGTCCCTAATCTTGAACTCTATAAGATAGTTTGTCAACAGGAACAAGACCAGGCATCGGTTGCGGCAGGAAGACCGGCCGTTGCGAGATCACATGGAAAGGGAGGACGCCACCCGTTAAGTCTAGAGCGTCTTTTCTATGATTTCGAGCAGCTCTTGCCCGAAGGCGTCGATCTTCTGGGGACCGAGTCCGTAGATCTTCGTCAGCTCGTACAGGGACCGGGGGGCCTTTCTGGCGAGGTCTTCCAGGGTCCGGTTGCTGAAGATGATAAAAGCGGGCATGTCCTGGGACCGCGCATAATCGAGCCGCCATTCCCTGACGGCCCTCATCGTCGCCGCTTCCCGTTCGTCGAAGGAGCCCGCGATTTCCTTGAGACGGACCCTCTTCTCCCTCACCTTTCCCGTCCGGACACGGACCTTCGTTATCTTAACGTACTCATTGGGGATTCTCCTCGGGGAGTCGGGGTCGCATACATCGCAGTGACCGCAGGACTGAATGCGGTCGCGGTCCTTGAAATAGGTGAGGATTCCGGAATGGCGGCATTCACCGCCTTCGGCATACTGGATGATGGCGTCCAGGGACCTCCAGCGGGACTTCTTGATTTCGTCCGGGGCTTCGCTTTCGCGGATGAAAAACGACTGAAGCCCGTGATCTTTTTTCGCGTACAGGAGAAGACAGGTCGAGTGTTTTCCATCCCTGCCCGCGCGGCCGACCTCCTGGTAATAGGAGTCGAGA
>CAVVPU010000170.1:0-25560 GCA_963750015.1 uncultured delta proteobacterium
GACCGTCAAGAATCGCCACCTGATCGTCTTTCGTCTCACCGATTGATACGACTCTTTGCTCAACCAGGCTCGGGGCACCCTCGCCGGTTTCACCCTTAGTTTTAACGACGAAGACCGTCACACGGTTCGGACTGAACGAGAGCGCTGTCTGAGGGATGGTGACGAAGGGCCGCGCCTGCCCCATATCGATAGTTACTGTCGCCAACATCCCGGGCAGCAATATATGGCGTGGGTTTTGAACCGTCGCCCTGACCTGAACGCTGCGGGTGACGGCATCGAGCTTCGGCTCGATGGCGGAAACGTCCCCGGGAAAGATTTGTCCGGGAAAGGCGTCGATTTGTACGGCAACCTTCCTCCCTGCGGAAATCCTGCTGACAGCCTTCTGGGGTAGACCGAAGTCCACGTAGATGGGGTCCAGTGCCTGCAATGTCACGATTTTAGTGCCCGGCTTAAGGTACTGACCGAGATCGGCCATCCTGATGCCGAGGCGCCCGTCAAAGGGTGCGCGGATGAATTTCTTGTCTAATAAGGCTTGTTGTTCCGCCACTTGCGCTTCCGTGTTTTGCAGGTTGGCAAGATCGGTGTCAAGGACTGCCTGACTGATCGCCTGGATTTTGAACTGCTCCTGGTCTCGCAGGTAGGTCTTCCTCGCAAGGTCCGCCGTCGCCCTCAGACCTTGCAGACGGGCGGCGTCGGCAGTGGCGTCGAGCTCCAGAAGAGGAGTTCCGGCCTTCACTTCTGCCCCCGACGCGAAATAGATGCGGGACACAATGCCGCCTACTTCCGGTGAAATATCCGTTCCCCGAAGAGCCGATAAGGTGCCGGCAGCTTCTATCCGGGACTGCCATTCCTGTTGAACCGCTCTGGAAGCCGATACGGTCTGTCTGGGTGCGTTCTCCTGCCCGATACGGCCTTTGTTCTCCCCCTTCGATGACCGAAGGGCGAAAAATCCGGCCAATAACGCCAGGCAGCACACGGCGATGACCACTATGCGCTTCACCACAGCTTGTCTCCTTTTGCGAAAAAGATCGTCAACGACCGACGGACCCGCCTTCTCGCTCTGACATGCCGTAAACGGGCAAAGCCGGACGATTCCACCATCCGCCCCCAAGGGCCTGAAAAAGCGACGCCGTGTCCGCATACCGCTGCGCCTGCGCAACGATGACATTAAGATGGGCTTTCAGGTAGTCCCGCTGGGCAATCAATAACAACGGGTAGTTTGAAGCTCCGAGCCTTACCTGTTCTCCTGTGAGATCGAGGGCCGCTTTCGCGGCACCCTCGGCTTCCACGTCCGCCCGTAGCGCCTCGGCATCGGTTTCGAGGGCGCGCAGCACGTCCGCCACGTCACGGAACGCTTTGAGAATTGTCTGCCTGTATTCCGCAGCTGACTGATCGTAGGCGGCAACGGCCGCCCGTTTTCTGGCGGTAAGCTCTCCGCCGTGAAAAATAGGCTGCACCAACCCCGCCCCGATATTCCACGCGACATTTTCGCCGTTGAACAGTGTGCCGGTACTCACCGATTGCGCTCCGTAGCTGGCGCTCAGACTTATCTGGGGATACAGGTTCGCCGTTGCCACGCCTACCTCGGCGCATGCGGCGCGGAGCAGGGCTTCGGAGGCGCGGATGTCCGGGCGCTGACGGGCCAGCTTTGATGGCAGGCTCACCGGAAGAGACCCGGGCAAATGGAGCGCATCAAGCAGCAGTTCGGACGGCCTTTCTTCTCCTGGAAACTCACCCATGAGCAGGGCAAGGGCATGTCGGGCAAAGGCGAGCTGCTTCTCAAGGGAGGGCAGCATAGCTTTCGTCAGTGCCACTTGAGACTGCTGGGCAAAGAGGGCTGCCTGCGGAAGCGCGCCCAGGTGGACCTGCCGCTCCACCACTGCAAGCTGCTTCTCTTCGACTGACAGGATTTCGCCCGTTGCCGTTATCTGTGCCCGCAGCGCTGCTTCCTGAATGGCGGTAGTGACGATATTCGCAGTGAGCGACAAATAGGCGGCTTCAAGCTGATAGCGCTCGTACTCCACCTGGGCCTGGGCCCCCTCGATCCGTCGTCTCAAGCCGCCAAAAAAATCAAACGTATAGGATACGTTGACCGAAGCGTTATAGACGGTAAAGATACTGGTGGGCGGAAAGGTATTGGTGGAGGTTCGGCTCCGGGCTGCCTGGGTGCTTGCGTCAAATGCCGGATAAAGCCCACCTGCCGCCGCAGAGAGCATTTCTGTCGCCTTTCTGAGCGCCGCGTTTGCGGCGGACAATGAAGGACTACCCTCAAGCCCCCTTCTCACCAACCTGTCGAGCTCCGGCGACTCAAAGAGCGTCCACCACTGGTCGGAGACGTCCTTGGAAAAAATGAACTCTTGAGCCGAGCCGCCCGTCACAGGGGCGCTCGCCGTCTTCGACGGCAGCGAAGCTGAGGTGTAGGACTGTGGAATAGCCTCGTCGGGAGAGCGAAAGTCGGGACCCACTGCACAACCGGCAAGAAGAACGACAAAGAAAGGGGCAAGAAAAAAACGGTTGCCACGAGAGAAGACCATTGCGCCATTATAAGATAGGAAATGGTCCTCTGACAATACTATTTGTTCGTATTTCTCTTGAACATTCGAGGTTGCGGCGTGTTAAATATAGGGAGACCGGTGGGGCAAGGGAGACCGGTGGCATCATACAAGTCCATCTCCAGAAAAGGGGTCCGGCATAATTCTTGCGGACAGGGTGCTGAATGAGGAAAGTGCTTTTCATTCTGGGCCAGTTGAGCGACACCGATGTGGAGTGGATGCTCTCCGCCGGAAGGAAGGAAAAGATAAGCGCCGCAACCGTGCTTATTGTGGAGGGAAAGCCTGTTGATTCCGTTTACCTGGTCCTGGACGGAAAACTCTCTGTCTTCGTCGCCGCTATGGGCAATAAGGAGCTCGCCGTCCTCGGGAGCGGAGAAATAGTGGGCGAAATGTCTTTTGTCGACTCGCGGCCCCCTTCGGCAACCGTAAAAGCGCTGGAGGAGACCACGGTCCTGAGTGTACCTCGGAGTGCCCTGGCTCTTAAGCTCAAGAACGACACGGGGTTTGCTTCCCGTTTTTATCACGCCCTCGCGATCTTCCTTTCGGACCGTCTGAGGAGCACGGTGAGCCGGCTCGGCTTCGGCCAGGATACAATCCTCGACGAGGCGGCGGAGTACGAAGACGAGCTCGATCCTCTCGTCCTGGACACGGTCCACCTCGCCGGGTCCCGCTTTGACCGGATACTGAAACGCCTGATGGGAAACCAATAGGAGAGGCATCCGCGCCATGGAAAAGAAAATCTTTCGCCAGGCAGCCCTTGAGAGGCTCTCATCCCCCGAGCAGTTGGACAGACTCATGCAGGTGACACAGCCTAAGGCGTGGCTTGCCCTCACCGCGTTGATCCTTATCCTTGTTGCCGGAATCTTCTGGAGCCTTTTCGCGACAATATCGACCAGGATCGCGGCCCAGGGTATCATCACTCGCAGCGGGAACATGGCCGCCGTGGTAGCGACGGTGTCGGGACAGATACACCTTCTGAATTTGAAACCGGGCCAGATCGTCGAAGAGGGGCAGACGATAGCAGTGCTTTTTCGATGGGACACCGATGCCGGGGCAGCCAACCAGGTTTACACCGTGGTGAGCCCGTTCAGGGGAAGAGTTCTCGAAGTCATCGCGCAACAGGGTCAGATGGTCGAACGCGGAGGGCCGCTGATCAGCCTCGGGCCCGTCGATAGTACGTTGGAGGCTATCCTGTACGTGGCGCCGACGGACGGGAAAAAGGTGCGTTCCGGCATGTCCGTCAACGTGGCGCCGGTCACGGTAAAGCCGGAAGAATTCGGGTATATCGTGGGAAAGGTCACCTCCGTAAGCACCTTTCCCCGGAGCAGACAGGGAATGCAGACCGTCCTGGGCACGAAGGAATTGGCAGAGTGGTTTACCAAAGACGGCCCCCCCTACGAAGTCCACGTCAGGCTGCTCACGGATCAGACAGGCGCTTCCGGGTACAAATGGTCGTCCAGAGGACCCGACATACCCATTGAAAACGGAACTCTCTGCACGGCGAAAATCGTCGTGCGGGGGCAAAGCCCCGTGAGCCTCCTCACCCCTCACCTGAAAAAAGCATTCGGTCTTTACACAGGTCCGGAACTCGATGACGGCAAGCCTGAAAGGTAGCCCATGAGGGGAGGACATGCAGTCCACCGAAGAGTGAAGACTCCCACGGTGCTTCAGATGGAAGCGGTGGAATGCGGCGCAGCGGCCCTCGCCATCATTCTTGGCTACTATGGGAGAGTCGTACCCCTGGAGGCGTTGCGGACGGCCTGCGGCGTTTCGCGTGACGGCACCAAGGCGAGCAACATCGTCAAGGTAGCTCGGGAGTACGGGCTCAAAGCAAAAGGTTTCAAGAAAGAACCGGAGGATCTGCGCTCCTTTCGTTTTCCCGTCATCGTTTTCTGGAATTTCGCCCACTTTCTTGTGGTAGAAGGCTTCGGCAAAGGAAAGGTATATCTCAACGACCCCGCCATGGGGCCGCGGGTGGTGACGGACCAGGAGTTCGACGAGGCATTCACCGGGGTTGTTCTTGCATTCGAGCCCGGTCCCGACTTTCGGAAGGGCGGGGAAAAACGGAGTATTTTCGCGGCCTTGGCAAGAAGGCTGACCGGCTCCGGAAGGCCGCTTCTCTACATAATGCTCGTAAGCCTGGCCCTCGTTGTTCCGGGAATCGTCATTCCTGTCTTCACGAAGGTCTTTGTGGACAACTACCTTGTGCAGGGCATGAGCGATTGGGTGAGGCCCCTCCTCCTCGGCATGGCCCTGACAGCGGTCCTCAGGGCAATCCTTACCTGGATTCAGCAGCACTATCTCCTCCGGCTGGAAACAAAACTTTCCCTTGCCACTTCGAGCCATTTCTTCTGGCATATCCTGCGGCTGCCCGTCGAGTTCTTTACCCAGCGCTATGGCGGTGAGATAGGGTCGCGCGTCGCGATAAACGATCGTGTTTCCCAACTCCTCTCGGGACGCCTGGCAACCACTTTTCTCAATCTTTGCACCGCGGTCTTTTTTGTGACTCTTATGATGTTCTACGATATCACGCTCACGTTGGTCGGTCTGGGAGCGGCGCTCATCAATATCGGGGTGCTCCGCTACGTGGCCCGCAAGAGAAAGGATAGAAATGCCCGGTTTCTCCAGGAAAGAGGCAAGCTGACGGGTACATCGATAGCCGGTCTTCAGACCATTGAGACCCTGAAAGCTACCGGGTCGGAGTCCGATTTTTTCAGCCGGTGGGCCGGTCAATTTGCGAAGGTCGTGAACGCCAGGCAGGAGCTCGGCCTTTACAGCCAGTTCCTCTCGGTTGTGCCCTTAACGCTGGCTGCTCTGAACACGGTTATCATACTCTCTCTGGGGGCTCTTCGGGTTATGGAAGGGCGCATGTCCATGGGCACGTTAGTTGCCTTCCAGAGCCTTATGGCAAGCCTCACTCTCCCCGTGCAGGGCCTCGTACAGATGGGAAGCACCCTCCAGGAGGCGGAGGGCGACATGAGTCGTCTTGACGATATCCTCTCGAGCGCCGTGGACGGGCAGTTCGGGGAAGCGGAAGAGCGGCGGATAGGGGAAGATGTCACCAAGCTGTCCGGGCACATGGAGCTGCGGAATATCTCTTTCGGGTATAGCAGGATCGACGCGCCTCTCATTCAGGGCTTCAACGTGAAACTGAGACCGGGCGCCCGTGCCGCCGTGGTAGGCGCCACAGGAAGCGGAAAATCGACCGTGGCCAAGCTCGCGTCCGGACTTTACGAACCCTGGGAAGGCGAGGTGCTTTTCGAAGGAGTGGACCGGGGAAAAATCCCGCGACAGCTTCTGGCGTCGTCCGTGGGTCTGGTTGACCAGGAGATCTCTCTTTTCGAGGGCACTATTACAGAGAACCTTTCTCTCTGGGACAATACTTTGTCGGAAAGGGAC
Source organism: uncultured delta proteobacterium (assembly GCA_963750015.1). Classification (GTDB taxonomy): domain Bacteria; phylum Desulfobacterota; class Syntrophorhabdia; order Syntrophorhabdales; family WCHB1-27; genus CAVVNC01. The sequence goes on from CAVVPU010000170.1 coordinate 5,952, forward strand.
ATTATCGACGCGTGCAAAGACGCCTGCATCCATGATGACGTGGTGTCAAGATCGGGGGGCTACGCGAGCCGCGTTGAAGAAGGCGGGAGGAACTTCAGCGGAGGGCAGCGACAACGCCTGGAAATCGCCCGTGCCCTCGCGGGCAATCCAACAGTGCTGATTCTCGACGAAGCGACAAGCGCCCTGGATCCGACTACCGAGAAGCAGATTGACGACAACCTGAGACGCCGGGGCTGCACCTGTCTGATAGTCGCCCATAGGCTCAGCACCATTCGCGATTGTGATGAGATCATCGTGCTTGACCGCGGGGCAGTTGTCCAGCGCGGCACCCACGAAGAACTGATAAGCGTGGACGGACCGTACAGAAATCTGATGGCTGCGGAAAATTGACATGGGACAGATATCCGAATCATTGAAGCTGGCCCTTGAGAAGTGCCCGTCGGCGAAGAAAGAGCACCCGGGATCCTTCGAGCTTGGCAAGGAAGAGGTCTTCTTTGTCCTGTCGGGGGCTCTGGACGTCTTCGCCGTGGAGAGAGAGACTCGGGACGGACACCCCGGGGGGCGGAAGCACCACCTTTTCAGAGTTGAGGCGGGGGAGGCCGTTTGGTCGACGCCGGCTATGGTCACTCCCTTCATTACCTTTGCGGCCACGGCGGGTCCGGGGACCACAACCGTGAGGTGCGCGAGAGAAACCCTCAATCGTCTTTTCGAAAGCCGTGAGGACGAGCTCGCCGGTTTATCCGGCCCATGGATAGACCACCTTCTTTCCATCCCCGATGCTGCTTTCCCACCTCCCCTTACCCTGCGGTCAACTTCCCTGAGCGAACTCTGGCCCGCTCTTTCCGTTTTGCACTCCACTGTCGCCTCTCACGCGGAGGCGGGGATCAGAAGGAGGGCGGAGGAGGAGAGGCAGATGCTCGCGCGTCGGGGCGAGGGAGGCCTTCGCGCCATGCGCCGCGCCTTGAGCCGGCTTTCATCAGTCATCAATCCGGAAGCCGCTGAACCCCCGGAAGCCGGCGAACGCCCCGAGGATCTGCTTTACAGGACGTGCTGCCTCATAGGGGAAAAGATAGGCGTCCAATTCAGGCCGTCGGGGACGCTCGCGGGCATCGGGCAGGCGTCCCGCGTGCGCACGAGAAAGGTCATTCTGAGAGATGACTGGTGGGTCCGTGACAGCGGTCCCATGCTGGGATACGTTGAACAGGATCAGACGCCCGTCGCTCTCCTCCCCACCCCTTCTCTGGGATATGAGCTCGTTGACGTGGGGCGGGGAACGCGCCTTCCCGTCGATCGCCGCAACGCGGTTTCTCTCTCTCCCTTTGCTTACACCTTTTACGTCCCTTTGACCGAGAGGGCGGTCACGGCCCTCGACCTCATCGCCTTCAGCCTCAAAGCGGGTTCCGCCGACCTGGTCAAAATTCCACTGATAGGGATTGCCGTGGGGATCCTCGGTCTTCTCGTGCCTATAGCAACGGGGGTGATTTTCGACTCCATCATACCGGGGGCGGAGCGACGGCAACTATTCCACATCACCCTTGTGCTCTTTGCCATGGCCTTTTCCACAGGGCTCCTGGAGGCGGCAAAGGGTTTGGCCATCCTCAGGACGGAAACGAAGATAAGCGCCGCGACGCAGGCAGGTATCTGGGACCGCATTCTCAGCCTCCCCGTGTCGTTCTTTCGCCGATACCTTGCCGGGGACCTCGCGGTTCGATCCCTCGGCATCGAACAGATCAGAGAAGCCCTCACCAATTCAGTGATTTCATCCGTGATGACCGGCATCTTCTCTATTTTCAACCTTTTTCTTCTCCTTTACTACGATTGGAGACTTGCCCTCATAGCCTCCGGACTTCTGCTGGCAGCCCTGATAGTCACCATTCTGCTGGCGGTCCTGGAGCTGCGGTACCAGAGAGCTATTCAGGAAATGGAGGGAAAGATTGCCGGCTTAGTGTTCCAGTTGATTACCGGCATTTCCAAACTTCGGGTGGCTGCCGCAGAGTCACGTGCTTTCGCCATCTGGGCACGGGCATTCGCCGATCAAAAGAGGATGGGGGTAAAGGCGCGAACCCTGTCGAACCGGCTGGCCGTTTTTAACAGCGCTTTCCCCGTTATCTCCTCTCTATGCCTTTTTATCGTTGTCTTTGCGCTGAAAGGCGGCAGCGCGGCCCGAGCGGGAACGCTGTCCACCGGAGAATTCATTGCCTTTAACGCCGCCTTCGGTACGTTCCTCGCGGCGGGTCTCGAGATGGGGGTGGCAGCGCTCTCCGTAATCCAGATCATTCCCCTCTACGAGCGGGCTCGGCCGATCCTCGAAGCACTGCCGGAGGTGGACAATGAGCGGGCCGATCCCGGCGAATTGACAGGCGAGGTCGAGATGACCCATATCTCCTTTCGTTACGATCCGGAAGGGCCCATGATCCTCAATGACGTCTCCCTGCGCGTGGGGCCCGGCGAATTTGCCGCCTTCGTAGGCCCTTCCGGCGCCGGAAAATCGACTATCCTCAGGCTGCTCCTCGGCTTTGAGACGGCCGAGACCGGTTCGATCTATTATAACGGCCAGGATTTCAAGGGGCTCGATGCGCAGAAGATCAGGAGGCAGATGGGCGTGGTCATACAGAACAGCCAGGTCCTTCCGGGGAGCATATTCGATAATATCGTCGGCTCTGCCCCTCTGACCCTTGATGACGCCTGGGAGGCGGCGCGTATGGCGGGGCTCGACAAGGATATCGAGCGTATGCCGATGGAAATGCATACCTTCGTTCCGGAAGGGGGGTCCACATTCTCCGGGGGTCAGCGGCAGCGGCTGCTCATTGCCCGGGCCCTCGTGAAGAAACCGCGAATCCTGCTATTCGACGAGGCGACGAGCGCCCTGGACAACAAGACACAAGCCCAGGTGAGCGAATCCCTTGAGAGACTGCGGGTCACGAGGATCGTCATCGCCCATCGGTTGAGCACGATCCGGAATGCCGACTGCATTTACATGCTCTCCGGCGGAAGGATCGTGGATAGGGGAAAATACGAAGAGTCTGATGAGCCGACCGGGACCCTTCAGGGACCTGGCGTCCCGGCAACTGGTGTAGACACAAGACTTTCACGATGGGTCACCCCTTTGTGGCGACCGTGAATACGAGCTTTTTCCGAGGAGGATGAGATTCCCCAAGGATCGGCTTCCTTCAATCCCACAGGAGAATGGAGGGAAGGCGGTCCGGCGCCGCCTGGCGCAGCAGTCCATATCCCACGCCTGCAATTCCCTGAAATAGCCCCAGAAGCAGCATGCTTGTGTCGGACGACGCCACGCCGGCGGCAACTGCACAAGCCCTGTCCTGCGCGAGCGATATCAACTCCGGACGAGCCAGGCGGCGCCCCGCCTCAAGCAGGATATCTGCTTTGCCCGTTTCTCCGCAACACAATGTACCGTTGGAATCGATCCGAGAGCGGACCAAAAATTGAAGGCCGGAATCGAGGTCTGAGCGTATGAGTGGATCATCCACTATTTCCAGCGCCGCCAGTCGGGAAAGTGCTATCCCCGGAGCTCCATGACACCAGGAACCGAAACCCGGATCGGCAACGATTCCTTCGCGAAGATCGGCCCAATTGCAGGTCTCGGGTGAAAAGAGAGTGCCCTCGTAGGCAAAGCCCTCGATCGCCGCGTCTCGGAACCGAATATCGTTCGAAGCTTTGTACAACCGAAGCAGAGCAAGCCCGATGCCGGCGGCCCCGTGTGAGAACCCTGCCAGCGGAGCCGAGCCGATGGTTCGCCAGGATCGGGGCGCGCCGTTTTGGGAGATTCGCGAGCCCATGAGATGTTCGCCGCAGAGCAAAGCTTTCTCCAAAAGTTCCGGTTCATGAGTCTCTTTCCAAAGCGCCAACAAAGCAAGGATTGCTCCGGCCGCGCCGCCTATGACATCGAGATGACGATCGGCGCGAATGGCCCTTGCGTCGATCAGACGCGACAAGGCGAGGGCAATCTCGTGGGATTCCGGGGCGTCGATCAGTTTCCCCGCGGCATGGACGGCATAGATCGTCGAGCCGCCGCCAAATCCCGCCCCAATGCCGGACGTCAGAAACCGTACTGCCGCCAGAGGGCTTACAGGTTCTCCTCCCGCCCTCGTAAGGAAAGTCCGCTTCAAGGACCGAATGACGCCCAGCGCGGCATCCCGATGCTCCTCTCTGCCTTCCAGCGCAAACATTGCCGCAAGAAACACGGCTAATCCGGGAGATCCTGCATACAGAGAAGGACCGAGAGCATTCATCTTTAAGTATCCGCTGGCCGGAAGCACATCGAACCCGATCCATGCCGCTTGCCCTTCGCTCCGAACTGCCTTGCCCACGAGGGTATGGGCAATTTCGCGTGCCGCAGCCAAAAATTGGCTGGGGTGTAAACGGGGGAGTCGCCATTCGGAACCGTCGCATAACCCAGGGTCTGCCTTTGGCTGCGCTTCGTGGGAATCTCTCATCGCCCGTGCCGCGAAACTCGCCCGAATCGATTCGATCTGGGAATCGCAATCCTCGGCCGACATTCCCGATACTCCGCGGAGCACATTCGCGTATCCGCGGACTTCTATGAGGCCGTCGATCTTCAGTCCGCAACCATACGAGTCCAGTAGTTCCTCGGTATCGACAGCCGATTCAAAGAGAGGGACGTCAAGTTGCTCGAGCGATGCGATTTCCGCCCTGAACATTTCGCGCCGGTCATACCGTTCTCCTAAACCAAGATAGTGACGGCTGAGTCCTTCCAATTCGATGCTTCGGTCTACACCGCTGGAAAGGAACAACGGGTTCACCGAACGCTCCAACAGAGAGCGATAAAGATCGGTTTTCCGGAAAACGATCCTAGTTGTGCAATTGCGGAATGGCGTAAGGGGGCTGAAAGGGGAGAGCAAATCATCCTTATGGGAGAGCAGAAAGCCATAGGTCGTCCGGAAACCATCGGTTATGCGATCGACGAAGGCGCCCGGGTCGGGACACTCGCCGTGGCGAAGAAACGGCAAATTTTGGCCGGGCGCGCGCCTGTCCCGGATCTCGACGTATTCCATCTCATCGCTGTTTTCGTGAATCCAAGACTTGAACGTAGACAAGGGCAGAGTTTCTTCGGTGGACCCAAATCCGCTGAAGTCCATTGCCGCCTTCCCTGATCCAATGTCTTGCCACTCCGGGAGAAGGCCGATGCGCAACACGGATCTTCTCATTGGAAATGCAACTTCAGAAAGAGAGTCCTTCAAATCGGGCAAGCACAGAGTTTCGAGATCGATGGGCACCGGGTACTCGCCGCATGCCAGCAGATTCTCGGCATGGAAATCGATGGCGGATATCGCATATAACAGGCAGAGGAGACAGCCGGCGCGCCAGTAATATCGGGCGACTGCTTCGAGGTCAAGACATGGCTCATGCTTCATGAGTTCGACCCAACCCCATCCGCCGCAATGGAGGACCCGCGGTGCGCGGATCTCCAGGCGCGAATCTTGTCTGCGCAGCCACTCCGTGAATTGAAACCACGCCAGATCCATGTCAAGCCTTCTGGGCTTGTACACTATCCCGGCGCCGGAGGCGAAGTGGACGATTCGCACCTTTCGCCCGCCCCGGTGAGGATCGGAGAGATCGCATTGGACCTCGGCTATCTCACCGGGATTTTGGCCAAGAAAATCGACGATACGTGCGCCATCTTCCGCCAGCCGGGCCAGGAATTCGGACGTATCGTCGATCCAAAAATCAACGACAATAGCCATCAAACGCAGCGAGCACCGGAAGACGCTCCAAAAGCCGGAGCAGTCCTCCGTTCTGCATATGCTCGACAAAAGCGTCCCAGCAGCCCTCCGGAGAATGGCGGACATTCCGGAATTTGCGGAATGCCAAGCCCAAGGACCGATCCGACACGTTTGAAAGACGCCGGCAGAGCGAATCCAGGAGTTGTCGGCGAACCGGACCGCTCAATGAAGGCCAACGGGATGACCGATCCATCTCGGCCTCGGCAAAGGCAATCACCGCTGCCAGGACCGACGCAAAGGGTATGGAGGACGGAAGCTCCGTGGGGCCCCTTTTTGCGGAGGTCCCCTGCGGATGCCTACGAACTCCGCTTTGCTCAAGATAATGGATCAACCGTCGTGTCCCGGACGCCCAAGGTTCATCCTCTTTCACCAGGGGGCGTTCGGTTGCAACCGCCAATGGGGCGCTCTCCGTCGACAAATCGTCCCAGGAGAGACGCCTTCGGAATTGCAGCTCATCGTTTCGCGCGGCCAAATCCCGCCAGCGTTGAATGCGTTTCGCGAGTATCTCGTTATCAGATGGAGGACGGCAGTTCTGAAATGGGGTGGTTCCCGCCGAACAATGAAGGGGGGCCGCCCGCCTCAGGAGGGCTTCCACGTCGATGTGCAGATGTTTTGCGATCAACCTGTGATTCCTGACCCGGCAGACGACGGTTCCGAATGGGGTTCCGACTTCAGTCTTTTAAGCTCGCTCAAGAAGAAAAGATCGATCTTTGTCTTTTCTCGGATATGCTCACATCTCTCGGTCCTGATTTCGTCAATTTTGCCCGATTTCTCCCAATTCAATCCATAACAACCTCCGCGACAGAGATGTTTTGCGAAACAACTCCCACATTCCCGCCGGCTGGTTATGATGGACCCTTTTTGATTGAGAAGGTCGGCAAATGCCGCCAGCCCTTCCGAATTCCAACCGTTGCGGGCGTCACCCAAAATGAAGTGGGAGCGCATGAATGCTTCGCAGGGGTAGATGTACCCGTTGGTGTCAATAGTTGCCCTTACCCGTCCTGCTTCACAAGCAAACTTGGATAAATGCCTGTAAGAGCTCTTATAAGCGGTAAGCATAACTCTCCGGTCGGACGTTAATTCCTTATTTTGGTGGCGCACCCTGTCTAAACAGTACTTGTTGTATTCAATATATTTGCTGCGCCATAGCGTCTCATCGGAGCGAAAGACATCCGTTTCGATTGTTCCTCCCATGCAGTGAGGAACCAAATCCTTTATGTCAATACTATCAAATCCGAATGCAGTCAGTTCCTCCGCTATTTCTTTGTAGTCATAGGGATAAGGGATAACGGCCGCAATCGCAAACGTAATGCCTTCGTGACGAAGGGTTTGCGTAAAATCGTAGGCTAATTGCCACGAGCCCGCTCCGTTCTTGAGGCGTCGGTGCGCGTTGTGATGCTCCGGACCTCCGTCCAGGCTGATCTCCAGCGTGATATAGTCTCTAAGCTCTTTAACGCATTCCAACACCTCTTGGTCATGGATGGTGCCGTTCGTGGCAAGAGCGATACTGAACGGAGGCATCTTCTCGTCTTTCCACCTACGTACGGCTTCGAAAATTTCCAGCAAAACAACCCGATTTAGCATGGGTTCTCCGCCGAAAAGACGGATTACGGTATGTTTGTTCTTCGCGGCTATGATATGGTTCTTCAAAAAGCGCATTACGTCGCGAGCGGTACGGCGATCCATAACCCGGTCTTTCATTCCCATCGTACCGCCTTGATTGAAACAATAGGAACAGTTCAAATTGCATGTCGATGAGACGAAGACGCTGAAGATGGCCGGCTGGAAATCAGCCGGTGCAATTTTCACGGTGGAGGAGTCCGGATCTGAACGTCTTATATCCGGCGGGTTTTGGGTCCCTTCCTCCCCAATCTGTTTCCCACAGGGTACATCATACTCAAGCATGCCGGTAGAGCCATCAAAGAGGTAGTTTTTGCCTTCTATCTCGTAATAGACTCGATCACCCGCAGGCAGAAAAGTGGAACTCATCTCATGCCCCCCGCGAAAACATATTCATTCTTGCGTCTTTGGAACAGGCCATACAATGGCAGTGATTATTCGGGAGCGGCTCCGTTGATATGGAACAGCGTCGTGCCGCATGCAGAAAAGGGAGCAATGACCTATATCTTCGGGGACATCACCCAAGAGTCGATCACGATCCTTATCGACATGCGGCACGACAAATAGCGCACGTATCCGCTGAAGCATGGAAATGCGGAAACGGATACTACGCCGGTCACATATTCCGGTTCCCTCTATTGGCTTTACCGGAATCACAGGAGGAGCACGTGGTAGTGCTTAGTTGCACTGTGTCCAGACAACCGCCTCCTGCGACCTCATCCAGGTCATGATCTTTGAGCTCTTCATCCTGGGTAAGGTCGACCACTTTCTTTTCTGGTTTTTGCTTTTCTTCCTTCATGTTTTCCCCCTTTAAATTGAATTGGTAAGAACTCGCTTTTCAGCCCGGTACCAGTCTGCTACGGAATCTCCAAAACTGTTTTTTAATGAGAGCCGATTCGTTGATTTTATGCACGTGCTTTGAATTTGTCAACAGAAAATGTACAATTTTGTCAGACTCTGTGAAAAAATTGTCAAACAGCCTATTTTCCCTCACTCCGGACCGGCAAAATTGAAGGTACGGCCCGTTCTTCGCAAAAATCGGACCGGCCCGGCGATTCCAGCGAGTCAACGACAGTGATTGGTGCAGGCATGATCTCAACAAGGTGTACTCCACATATTTCAGCAGCCCAGCTTCCGCAGGAGTCGCCCGATTCGGATGAAATTGAGGATGCCGACCTGGAGAAGGCAAACGGAGGAAAGATTGAGGGTGACGGTGTGAACGTGGCGGGCGTGCACTCGGCGGCAGGGCCATTTGTTGGCCCTGCCGCCGATGTTGGGTGAATGATATCTACTTTTTCAACCTTCTCCTCATTCCCACAAGACCCAAGAGGCCGGGACCAAGGAGGAACAGTGAAGCCGGAACGGGAACAGGGGCAGGGTCGAAGTGATAGGCGAAGTAGTAGCCTGTGGCAGCCGGATCGACGCCGTTGGAAGCGGCGTAGCTGTACGGGCTTACATATATTTCCAACCAGTTCGTCTCAGACCCTCCGGCAATCAAGGCGCTAAAGGGGGAGCCCGTCGTGCCGTAGCCGTTGCCGTAGCCGTTGCCGATGGGGCCAAATACGGGATTGCCCACGCCCCAGTTGGTAGATGGGCTCGCGGGCGTCGGCGTGGTGCCGTCGAGCCATTGGCGCTCCACGCCGTCGAAATAGACCGGCTGGCTGAGGACATAATTCATATAGACGGACCAATAGCCGCTTGAGGCGGCGCCTATGGGACTTCCGTCAGTGGTTGCCAACTGGAAGTAGTCCCACTCTCCACCGCCCGGCGTTCCCACTGCAAAGCCGAAAATCTCCAGATTGCCGGAGATAGTGGCGCCGCCAGCGAAGGTGGTAGAAATAGTGCTGCCTAGCCCCCGGAAAGTCGGTGAGGTTAAACGTCACGGTCGAACCGGCGGGAATGAGTCCGGTAGCGTGTGCGCTCAGAGCCATGAAATTGGTTAACGCCGCGGTGATGGCCAAAATGACAAGCAATTTCCTCATGACAACACCCTCCTCTCGCTGAGAATCTATGAACGACGCTCTCTATACTGTTACGCCAAACCTACTTCTTGAGCTTTCTCCTCATCACCGCCAGACCGGCAAGGCCCGGACCGAATAGAAGGACGGCGCCGGGGATGGGCACGGGCGTAGGGCTCGGATAGTCCGGCACGTCAACAAAATCGGTCTCATCGCTGAATGTATCAGGCGTTGTCCCGTCACTCAGAAATGCCATGTAGTCCACGGTGACAGCCGTGCCGTAATAGTTGAGGGTATAACTATTGATCCACGTCAGAGTCTTGGTGCCAGTGACGCCGTCATCGGAGTCGGTAATTACAAGCCCCCCCGCGCCGTCACTCCACGCCGTCACCGCATGGGCTATCTTGCCGCCATGAAAGGCGATCCCCACAGGGTCGTCGGCACCATCCGCAGTTGCCGTGCCGAGGAGCTGATCGATCAATCCTCTCGGCGTCAGCCCTTCGTTTATCCAGACAGCGCTCTGGTTCCAGGGCATGCGCCAGGAATTGTAAACGTCGATAGTCTCGTCGGGGTCGTATGAAGTATATAAGCCGGTGTTGTTTATCGAATAGCTGAGGGCCGTATTCTGGAAGCCGCCGTTTGTAATCCCCAGTTGTCCTCTCAACATGTTAAAGATCAGTTGGGCATCCTGAGCGTTACCGGTCTCAATAGCCTCGTTATAACCGGGTGCATCCATATTGCCCACGCCTGTTCCGCCTCCCGTCACGGTCCAGCCGTCCGCCGCCAGCATGTTTGCCGCCGAGGCGATCCAGCAGGATAAATCATTCCTGGCAACAGGATAGGGCTTGTTCGCGTCGTACGTTATGTCCGCCCAGCCTGCCCCGCTGACACAAAGAATGCCTAAAATCACGAACGGCACCGTCAAGAGCATAATCCTATACCCATGTCTCTTCATGACATTCTCCTCGTTGTTTAATAGATTTATGCCCTGGCAGCCCGGCCGTCTCAATGGGAGGAAATCGCTCGTGCGATCTTGAGACCCGTCGACTTTCCGCCCCGCCCTCGCGGACGGTTTAGCTCTTTCAGTTATCTGCATTGTAATGCGGTCAATAACGAATGTCAGGTATGTAAAAAAAAAATTGCATGCGGCTCTAGAATGGCATTCTTCGCCCGTCATGGAAGGCCGGAGGTGCGAACTTGTAGGTGTTGTCACCGCGACTTCCTTCCCGCGCTATAAGTCACACCGGAAACACAAGGTCCCCGAAGTTGCCCGGCTTGCAATAATTTCGACGGGCGAACGTCTCAGCAAGCATGGGGCAGATCGCGCCGCCTTGCTTTGCGGTAGAGGGTATGGCAGCCACTATCAGGACAGTGAACGGGAGATGACAACCTCAAAAGCAGACTACGGAATAGACGGCCCCGCAATTGTGCGAAGCCTGACCATCGCCGGCGTGATTGCCATTGTCGTCGGCATCGTCGGCTATGTGACGGCGATCCCGGGCCGACCGGTCGCGGGAGCGGTCTTGTCAATCGTGGTATTCTTCTTAGGGGTTTGCATGCTCGTCAAGGTAGGGTCGATGATGCGATGGAGTAAGTACGCGAAGCTCCGCGAACGGGAGCGTCTCATAGACGCCTTGGAGCTCGGCGGCAGCGAGAAGGTGCTTGACATCGGCTGCGGCCGCGGACTCCTGCTTAATGGCGCGGCCCGACGAATCCATGGATGCGGTGATGTCCAGTCTCGCCATTCACAACGTTCCCGGCAAGGACGGCCGGGCAAAGGCCATTCGGGAGATCGCGCGAGTCCTCAAGCCGAATGGCAGAATCGCCCTTCAGGACATCTTTGCCACCCGCGAGCACGTTGAGACGCTCCGTCAATTGGGATGGAAGGATGTCAAGCTGTCGGGTCCGATCTTCAAAAATCTTCCGCCGCTGCGCATAGTCACGGGGCGGAAGCCTTGAGCCCGGAGCGCCGCATTATGCAAGGCGCAACAACACAAAGGAGAATGTGATGAATATCAACGACAAAGTGGTACTGGTCACGGGGGCGTCGTCAGGGATAGGGCTTGCGGCCGCCAGGCTGTTGGCAAAGAACGGTGCGAAGCTGGCCCTCAATGCGAGGTCTGAGGATAAGCTTGAGCAATTATCCAAAGAAATGCCCGGTTCGGCGGCCTTCCCGGCGGATATGTCGGACGAATGTGCCGTTCGTGAGATGATAGATAAAGTTCAGGCGAAATTTGGCCGGATAGATATCCTTGTCAACAACGCCGGCAGGGGGATGCATTGCTCGCTTGAGTCTATCGATATAAAGGAATACCGCATGCTGCTGGACCTGAACGTGATAGGCCCGCTGGTCGCCATGCAGGCGGCTATACCCATAATGCGCACGCAAGGCGGCGGGGCGATAGTGAATATAAGCTCCGGCACCGCTCTTATGTACGCGCCGGGGCTGAGCGGCTATTCGGCCACAAAAAGGGCCCTGAACGGCCTTTCCCTTACGGCCCGCAGCGAGTTGGCGGATGACTTGATAACCGTAAGCGTTGTCTACCCTTATGTCACGAAGAGTGATTTTTACAAGAACCTGGTCTCATGCGAGCCCAAGCTCAAAACCGCAGACGACTATGTTGCAGGGCGCCCGCCGGCCGACACCTCCGAATATGTCGCGGAGCTGATAATGGACGTCATAAGGACGGGTGAGCCGGAGATATTCGCGCATGATTGGATGAAAAATGCGATGAAGTAGCTTCCTTTTAATGTAGGTAGACCAGACGCGGAAGGGGCAATTTTGGGGACATTGTTTCCCAGTGTTCCTTATTTGTCGCTTGTGACGTCCTGCCCCTGCCCGACTTCCTTCCCGCGGTGCAATTCACACAGGGAAACAAGGTCCCCATTCTCTCCCCAATTGGCAAGCGCGCGGAAACGGCAGGGGTTCGTGAGGCGACAAAATAACACCGTCCCCTTGGACTTTTCAACTCAAGCTGAGACGTCGGACGAGACGGGGGCTAAACTGTTACACCTGGTAGGTCCTGATCCTGAAAGAGAAACGTTATTGCTTAACGAAAACTTCACTTGATTTCCGTGATACTTTGTTTTTACAATAGAGCCGTCCTGATTTTCCGACAAAGCCAAACCGCCTGCGAGGGCGGGACGGAAAGCACACGGGTCTCTGCCCCTTCCCCTTTGATCTTCAACCGCCAGACAGCCGCGCCACCGGATAGGAAAGGTTTCTATTTAAGGAGGCTTGTATGCGGAAAACTCTATCGGCGGCATTGTTCGTTTTCATGATCTTTTTGGGGTTCGGGGTGGCGCGTGCGGACTTGACATACAATTACTTGGGAAATTCGTTTCCTCCCGGCTCGTTCAACTCCGATCCGACTTTAACAAATGCCGATCACATCGTTATGTCTGCCACATTCGCTTCAAACGCAGGAAACGTCGTCGCCGAAAGTTTGAGCATATCGCTTGTCACCGCTTCAGGTTCGCCTATAGTAACGGCGGTGATGCAACCGGGCAATTGTTATGGTGACGGCTTTTCTTTTGATAGCCAAGGAAACATAACGCAATGGGCTGCCGACATTCAGGCAAGTAACAATATTCGTTTAACTTCGGAGTTCACGGCGTACTCCACTGGTAACCTTGCCGAAGATCAAGTAATCGACTTCAATACTGTGAATCCGACTTTTGTTGCGGCACTTTGGGGCGACCCAGGCACATTTACAGCGGTTCCCGTTCCGGCGAGTTTATTGCTTTTCGGGCCTGGCCTCGCGGGCTTGGCGGCTCTCAAGCGGAAATACATCGGCTAACCCAAAAAAAGCGATCAAAGGGCAGAACTTCGGCTCTGCCCTTTTTTCTTTCCGGTTATGAGACAAAATGAACACCAAGTGTCTACTTGCAGTTTAGTAATCTTTACCAACGGTAATCCGTGATTCGCGCCGAAATCCTTGGGCGAAGCTTCATAGGTGTTGTCGCCGAGAGCTTAATCCTCAGGCTTTTCAACATTTCACACCCGCCAACTGCTTCCTTTGCCTCTGAATTTTGTCTTATTTCTTGTACATATTAGGTAGAAATGATAATAGTGATGTGGGTAGGCGGGCACGGGCGATCTCTTAGAAAGCTCGCGGATGGACGTCCCTAGTGGCTCACACTTTTTGCTTGACACGTTCTCCTCTAGGTGATTAAATCGGGTTAGGGACGTGGTGCACCCCTCTGAACGTCCGCGTATGAAGACGTGGAACGCAAGAGGGGTGTTGTGCTTTTGGAGGTAAGGTTATCGTAAGCTACGGAAGCATTCGTTCGTCATTCGGACCAGGGCAAAGGCTGTCCCCTCAAAAGAAAGAAGGAACGCAATGGGAGGCCTTTAAGTTTTGCTCATATTCAGCGACAAGATAAACTGGAGGTGTGCCGATGTATCCAGTGATACTTGCGATTGTATCCACACTCATAGGGGTCGCGGTTTTTATCCTTCTGCACAGGGCAATAAAACGCACATTCAAAGAGCCTTTGACTTGGCGCAAAAACAACCAAGAGCTTGCAACTGCCATGGTGATTGAGGACATCACTCGATCAAAAGAACGGCTTCTGTTTTTTGGTGGTAAAGGCGATACATACAGCGATGATAGTATACTAAGCGCGCTGAGTGAGAAAACTATTCCAGTAGAAATGATTTTCGAAAACCCCGACATTGGAAACACGAAACTTGGCAAATTAGCCGCAAAAAAACCAAATATGTATTTGGGTTGTGTTGCAATTCGGGAGCCTAACCGCAGTCATTTCAGGGTCGTGGATTACGATTATGTATATGTTGAACAGCCGCACGGGCCTGAGGTTACGGACCGTTATTACAAGAGATGTTCTAAAGTTCGTTTTTTGCCTGCGGAGTATTCTAAACGTTTTTACGGCATTAAGGCAGAGTCTCGACCTTGTCTGACGTCGGGAAGATAGATTGAGTTTCATGCCGATATGCGATTTAGGTGCATTCGCGCCGCCCTACATAGTAATTGCTTGCGGCATAGCCATGATTTCTATCTTTTTGAATGTCATAAAAGGGTACCAGAATGTAGGATCAGATATTTTGAACACGAAGATATTACATTTTTTCCGTTTGCGTCACTACCTTTACTCTTTTGCAGTTGCCTGTTCGCTCCTAGTGACGACTTCTATAGTCAATTTGTTTACCATGCCTTGTATCAGTAAACACATTCTTGAGCTAATTATAAAGGTAGCATTGGGGTGGTCTGCCTTCTGTTCGTTATATAGTTTTGTGGAAGGAGTAAGAGAACGCAGCGAAGAAAAGTTGCTTCAGGAAACGATACCGCCCTAGCAGCCTTTCATTTCAATAAGCGGTTTAATTCGGCTATCTCCCACACATGATCCGGTACCCCTGCCGCCATGCGGGGCGTAACTCTCAGGGCAATTTTGGGGACATTCCCAGTGTTCCTTATTTGTCACTTGTTATGTCCTGGCCCTGCCCGACTTCCTTCCCGAGGCACAATTCACACTGGGAAACAACCCCCGTTCTCTTCTAAAACAATTGAAGGATGCCCCTCTCCCGAGTGAGCCTGCTCATCGGGAAGATGAGCTGCGATTCTGATAGAGTGGTGTGAGGAGGGTGGCAAGAAGTGAAAGCCTAAGTAATGCATTTTAGTGAGTATATATACTCACTAAAATAGCATATATGAGAGCTCCAGAAAGGCATATTACCCAATGCTTTCAACTGTCTGTCCATCCTGAAGGCAAGTTCATCTTGTTCGTTCTATTTAGTATATATACATAATAGAACGAACAAGATGAACTTGCCTTCAGGATGCGCTGAGAATGCTGGACGGTCCCTTATTTTGTATATATACTAATAAGGGACCGTCCAGCATGGCGACAAGGACAAGCTTCGACATAGCCAAGAAGGACATAGTCTCTTTCTTCAACGAAGGGACTTCGCGCATTTATACGTTCAAGCAAATATCTGAAATATTGGGAAAACACAAACAGTTCTGGAGACTGCCCTCTAACTTCGGAACAAGTCAATTCATAAAGTCACTTGCGGCGAAGGCGCACTCCAAGAATTCGAGTTTGTTTTTCCAAAGATAACAATCAAGAGATACACCTGGGGAGAGGTATCGCTCTTCAGTCTTATTTGTACGCTGAAGCCGGAAGGGTATTTTTCCCACTATTCGGCTATGTACTTACAGAACTTGACGGAGCAGGTTCCAAAAGCATTCTATTTGAACTTTGAGCAGCAGGAGAAGCCAGCGGATTCAAAACTGCTGCAAGTGAATATTGACAAGGCTTTTTCACGAGTGCCACGGGTTACTAACAATATAGCGAGGTTTGGGGACTACTCCGTGTACCTTCTCAACGGGAAGCATACAGGCAGATTGGGTGTTGCTGAGGTATCACGTTCAGAACAAGAGAAGATACCTGTGACGAACGTAGAACGGACCCTTATCGACATAGTCGTTAGGCCGGCCTATTCGGGTGGGGTACATGAGGTGTTGCAAGCGTATACGCTTGCATGTGAGCGGGTATCGATAAACAAGCTCGTCAGTATGCTCACCAGGCTCGACTACACCTATCCCTATCATCAGGCCATCGGTTTCTATTTGGAGAAAACAGGCCTTTATCGAGACAGTCAGATAAGATTGCTTGAGAAACTTGACATAAAATTCGACTTTTATCTAACCCATCAAATGAAGGACCCCGAATACTCTAAAAGATGGAAATTGTACTACCCGAAGGGGTTTTAAGGGGCATATTCTTCGAGCCGCTCGACAACGTAATCGAAATAAAAGTCGAAATCTTTCAGTTGCTGACCGGCCCTTACTGTGTCCTTGAGCGCGTCGTAACTGAGTCTGTGATAATCCCTGTAATTGCGAATTTGTAGAATGAGCTCGATCGGGACCCTTTTTATTTCGAAAATCTTCTTCAACAGAATAACATTCTCGTCAGCTTCCAAGTCCAAAGGAAATCGATTCAGCAAAATGTATATGTCAAAAAAATCGCGTGCTCGCGAGGAGAATGTTGCACTGCATACGATTTCTCGATACATTGGCATTTGCTGGCAAATTGCTCTGACCTTTTCAAATACGAGCATCCGTGGGGTATATACAAAGATCGTAAATCCGTCGACTCTCTCTCAGCCTTTTCCTCGCAGTATTCGAACTTGCTTATGTCTATTTGAAAAACCTTTTTACGATCTTCCCCAACGATTCTTGCATTCCTACGCAAAAATTCCAGATTATCGGGATTCTTGTCATACAGGTCTGCCTCAATAACCTTAAAATTTATCCTATACCCTCCCCAGCATGTCTCCAAATGCTTCGGGAGATATCTCTGGGTCTCTCAACAAATTTCGTGTCGAAAACCACGTAGCCGATTTCTCGAAAAGTGTCGCTTAGGACAGCCCTTATTCTTGCTTCCATTGTCGGCAATTGGTCCTTCGTAAACTCAAGGCCCATAGAGAAGTCGATATCGATAGACGCCCTTTCGGCCACCTTGTAAACAACATCCATCGCATTCCCGCCCTTCAAGACGAGAGTTTCCATCAGATAGTCATCTGAAAACATGGCAATGATGGTATGCCGCTTCACTTTCTCAATGAAGTCGATCTCGTCATCGATTCTCTGCTTCTGCCGCATATCACTTCCAGCTTTTGAGCCCCGTGGTTCACAAGTATTCTATACAGCGGTTTATAAAAATTGAAGCAGTTTATCATTCTCGGCACCGGGAAGAAAAGAGCAGCCTACGCCCGTAAGACAGGCTTCATCTCCGGTAGAGTTTCACACGGGCCATTTGTTCCGGGTGGAGGGCTGTCCCGGACGCTTGTTGTAAGGAGGTAAAGAATATATTACGTTGTTTCATTCGTTACGTTGCTGACCAAGATAGCCAATGTCTGTGGTAATCTCTCAATACTTTCTTTCAACTTGCTATTTTAGTAGACGATTGAGCCAGCCGAGGAACTATGGATATCCTCCTTTGTTGCGGCTGTTTATTCCAGTGAAGTACACATCAACCGGATGAATCTTCAATTTTTATCCTATGAAGTGCCCAATTGGCCCACGGAGGGACAATTGGGATTGCTTTTGAGCGGTCTACAGGACCGCTATTCCAATAGGGTTCCTATCCTATGTACTCCTACTGGGTTTGGCCCACGTAGGGCCGAACCCAGTGTGGAATGGAGAGCCGCATGGGAAGAATCGATGAGATGTGGATGACCTGTCGTGCCTCATTGACCGCAGCCGTACTGATGTACGGCGGATGGGCATGAGGTGCGGCAGGGCGCCGCAGATCGCGATTCTTCCCATGCGGCTCTCCCTTACCCACATAACCCATTTCCGACAGTCCTTTGCTCGCTTTTGCCCTTGCTCTTTCTCGCCCTTGCTTTTAAGCAGTGCCACGCGGCACCACCCTTCACGGCCCTCTCCCTACCAGCCATAGACACGCCGCCAGCAGAAAGACCACCTCCCCCACCTCCGTGATCGCTCCGAAATGATCCCCCGTGAGCCCCCCGAACCTCGTCCTCAAAAACTTGACTGTCCCTAGGCACGCAAGATAGCCCCCGACGCAGACACCTCCATAAAAGGCAGCCGCGGCGCCATACCCTGTCCCCGTCACCCCCGACACCACCGCCGCCCCGCACAGGACCACCACCGGCCACGTCGCACACGCCACTTCTTTCAGACCCGTCCCTTCCACGAATATCTTTCCAAGGCCATCCTCCCGCGCCGACACGCCATGATACATGGCGGGCACGGTGATCCATTTCGAAAAAACGGGCATCAAAAAGAGGACAGTCCCGGCTGCAACCGCGGAAGCTCCCCCTAGAATCGCCTTCACGAGGACAAACTTGAGCAGGAGCACCACTGCTATGGCCATCACCCCTGCCGCACCGGTGGCGCTGTCCTTCATCACTAGAAGCCTCTTTGCCCTGTCCTTCTCCGGGTCCCCCGAGGACTTCACCGCCAAACCGTCGAAAGTGTCGGCGAGGCCGTCCAGATCGAAGCCGTGATTGGTCAGGATCAGGCAGAAAACGGCAAGGCCCGCAGCCACGTCTTTCGGCAGCACCAATGCCGCGGCCAGGGCACACGCCGCAGTCACGATCCCCTGAAAGGCTCCGACAAAAGGAAAGAAGGAGGCCGATCCTGCCACGTCATCTTCGGTGATCTCCCCCCGGACCCTGACAGGCACCACCGTGAGGAACTGAAACGCGAGCAGGAACGGCTTGATCAATTAACGACCTCGTCCGTCACGCCCGCCTCGTCGAAGGTGGCCATCTCCCTGTATATCTTCAAACCGCCCTCGATCAAAAGCATGGCGAGGGCAGCCCCCGTTCCTTCGCCGAGCCTCATGGAGAGATCGAGGATAGGAGTGAGACCCATAGCCGCGAGCATGACCCGATGCCCCTTCTCCACCGAGTTGTGGGCGGCGAATATATAGTCCTTTGTCGCCGGAGCAATGGTGCAGGCAATCAGCGCCCCTGCCGTGGATATGAGGCCGTCGATGACGACCGGCTTTTTGTGGGCTGCCGCCCCGAGCACGAGCCCGGCAATACCGCCTATCTCGGTGCCGCCCACCTTGGCAAGCACATCCAGCCCGTCCTTGGCGTCAGGCGCGTTGAGCCTGATCGCCGCTTCGATGACTGCGACCTTCCGTGTAAGGGCCTCGTCCGATATGCCGGTACCCCTGCCCGTGACCTCAGCCGCAGACGCCCCGGTGATGGCCGCCACGATGGCACTCGACGGAGTGGTATTGCCTATGCCCATATCGCCCGTGCCGAACATGGTATATCCCTTGCCGACCCCAGCTTTCCGCAAGGCCGATGCCGGCTTCCAGGCATCGTGTCGCCTCGTCCTTTGTCATGGCCGGCCCCTTGGCCATGTTCCTCGTGCCCCTCATTACTTTGCAATCAACGAGGCCCGGCACGCTCCCGAAGTCGTAGTCGACCCCCATGTCCACCACCACCACATCCGACCCGGCGTGTCTGGGAAAGGACATTGATGCCCGCGCCCCCGTTCAGGATATTGAAGACCATCTGGGCCGTCACCTCCCGCGGATAGGCCGCCACCCCCTCGTCGACCACGCCGTGATCGCCCGCGAAGGTGAAGACGGCCTTCTTGTCGATGACTGGGCGCCTCGCTTTCGGTGATGGCCACGAGCCTGGCAGCGAACTCCTCAAGCCTCCCCAAGCTTCCCGGCGGCTTGGTGAGGCTGTCCAGGCGGACCTGGGCCCTGGCGAACCAGCTTCGATCCACAGGCCTGATCGCTTCAATGGTATCTTTT
>CAVVPU010000171.1:0-16837 GCA_963750015.1 uncultured delta proteobacterium
TTGCTGCGTGGGAATGGGGCTCGTCGTCCTTGCATATGTTCACCCTGATGGGCAGGATCATCGTGGGGATACCGGCCCACTGAAGCCGCCTCTGGATGGCAAAGGCCGTCTGGTTGTGAAGTATTCTGTCGACGATGGTCTCATGATGAAATATGAGCTTCCCTGTGAATACCATGGACCTCGGGAACTCCTGGAAGACCGATTCGCACAGGCGCGTCGCGGTCTCCACCACGTCGGTGCCCACTTCCATCCTGTAGTCGGCGGGGAACCCGTGCCTTCTGGTCACTTTCACGTACTTCTCCAGCCCTTCCCTGGTGGCAGCCTCCAGGGCCTTTATCTCGGCCGCCCCCTTGAAGGTGCCCGAGTCGATTTGTGCTACCGAGACGTAGATGAAGTTCTTGTACCCGTTCGGAAAATACCTGACAACCGAGAGCAGGGAATGGAGGCCGAAGCTGTTGAAGCCGGTCACGAGGAGCACGGCCGTGGGCTCTTTAGGGTCTACGGGGTCCATGTTGACCGGACCGGCCGGCGGTATGTTCATGAGGGTCTCGTCGAGACCGCGGACGCTCGCCTTTACAGTCTTATAGTGACGCTGTACGAGATAACAGATCACGATTGCTCCCATGGTGATGCAGAGGGTGACCCATCCCCCTTCCGTAAACTTCTCGTATACGGTAACGCTCAGAATGGTCACACAGAGGGTGAAGCCGGTGAGATGGACGCTGAGGTGCTGCTTCCACTTCGTCTCCTTCTTCCTGTTTCTGATAAAAAAGCGCGACATCCCGAACTCGGAGAGAGAAAAGGTCAAAAACACGTTGATCGAGTACATGACGATGAGGGCGCCGATTGAGCCGTGGGTGTAAAAGAGAAGCAGGAGTGAAGCGACCCCCATGAGCACGACCCCGTTCTGCATGGTAAGGCGCTCGGAGAGGGAGGCAAACCGCGCAGGGAGCCAGGAGTCGACAGCCATGTTGGCCATGACCCGGGGGCCATCGATAATGCCTGTCTGGGCCGCGACCAAAAGAAGAGCCCCTTCGGAAAGAATCGTGAGCAAGGCGAGCACATGACCCAGGGGCCAGTTTCCGAACATGGCATCGGCAAGGATGGCATTGAGGGTCTTGCCCTCGGCCGGATGGACCCCCCAAAGCAGATAACAGACGAAAAGACCGCCTGCCGTCACCGCAAGGGATGTTGCCATGTAGGCCATGGTCCTCTTGCCGGTCCTTACCCGTGGCTCTCGCATGATCTGTAAACCATTCGAGACCGCCTCGATGCCTGTGTAGGTTCCTGCGCCCATCGAATATGCCCTCAGGATAAGGGCAAGAATCCCGACCAGGCCTATGGCCCCCATGTCGTGACTCAGGTTGCCGTGTATGCCTCCCATGAGGGGCCCGAAATTCGAGGTGTGGCTCAATATCCCGTAGCCGAGCAGCACGACGTGGGTCAGGACGAAGACCAGAAATATAGGGGCCAGGAACAAGACCGACTCCTTCACGCCCCGCGCGTTGAGCACCACGAGAAGGACTATCAGAAAAACGACAAAGCCTATCTTGTAGTGATGAAAGCTCATGGGCAGGAAGCTGAAAAGTGCATCGGCGCAGGAAACGAGGGAGACCGTGATGGTGAGCATATAGTCGACCAGGAGCGCGCAGCCCGAAATGACACCCGCCCTCTCGCCGATCGTATGGGTGGCGACGATGTAACCACCGCCTCCGTGGGGGAAGTGCTCTATGATCCGAGAGTAGGCATAAGAGATGATGAAGACCGTGAGCGCCGTGGCGAGGGCGAGAAAGACGGCGAGGTAGACGTGGGTCCCGAGGGTCCGGAACGCCTCTTCGGGACCGTAGGACGACGACGAAAGGCCATCCGCCCCGAGGCCTATCCAGGCCAGTATGGGTATGAGGCTCAGCTTGTGAAAGAGCGAGGTGTCCCGTATATCTCGAGGCCCGCCAATTACGGCGTGGCGGAGCCTCTTGGTCAATGTTTCGTCTTCAGGGTTTGTGGCCAACAGTTTCCTCCTTCTCAAATTCCGGCAGGCGCCGTGTAAGCTCTACAAGGCTCGTTCCGACCGGCCCCGAAAAGGAGTCCTTCGATCTTCCAGCCCTCACTTATCCTAGTACAAGTCATTATCCAACCCTCACGGTTCCGTCCTATCCCCTGTTTGTTCCCCGGGAGGCCCTATTCACGCAATATATCACAGGTTTCGTCCTTTGTCCCCACCCGGACGGGAACGCGGGGGCGGACAAAAGTATAAACCTAAAGCTCCGAGAAAACATTAAGGATCGCCTTTTTGGACCTGTTTCTTCACAAAACCGAAAGCAGGTGCAAGTGTTTAATTTTGATGTTATAATAGATCAACGTCTCGGAAACAGGGAGGTCGTATAATGTTCGAAGGTCTGTTCCAGCCGCTCCATCTCGTGATTATCCTGGTCATCGCCCTGATCATCTTCGGGCCTGGCAAGCTATCAGAGGTGGGGGGTTCTCTGGGCAAGGCAATAAGGGGTTTCAAAAAGGCGTTGAATGAACCCCTGGACGAAAACAAAGGGGTCAGCCACATCGAAGGCAAGGACGACCAGAAACCGTCAACGCCCTAGTGAAGCGGGTTCAGGAACGAGGCATGGAAGGCGTGCCGGAGGTCGTGGACCAGGCGCGTCGCCTCCGCCCTACAATAAGTCTTCGTTCATGCGCACGTAGGAAGTCATAGTAGTGCACGGCATAAAACCGATCCTGCGATAGAGACCCATCCCCATCTTCGATGCCTGAAGGACTCCCACGCCGTAACCCATCCTCCTGGCTTCTCTCAGAGGAGCAAGGGTCATATGATTTCCGATCCCCTGGCGTCTCTCGGAATGAACGGTAGTGATGAAATAGAGCCCGGCCACGCCTTCGGCAAGGAATAGCAGGGAAGTAGCAACGGGCAGGCCCCTCACCCGGCCGAGAAAGAACTGCAGGGGAAGACCAAGGTCGACTGCCGTGGAGAACCACTCAAAAAGGGACGGTTCGGCATATGGGGGGATATCGAATCCGGCTGCCGTGACATTACACCAGAGGCGAAGCCCCTCCATATCACTTACCTGCTCCACTTCCAGGTCATCGACGCAGGTGACCTCTTCATTCATCTGATAGAGATCGAGGGCCATGAGGGTCGTTTCACCCCTCTTTACGAAACCATGTTTCTTAAGGCGAACGGCAATATCCGTGGGCGTCGTCTCAGAGCTTATCCACCAGCACACGGGGACTTTCATCCTCCTGCCTATGTCGGCAAACTCCTTTATGGCCCGGTCTGCCCGGTTCGGCTCGAGTCGCGCGTTGAAAGCCGCGTTGCACCACGGAAAGGGTATGTCGGTGACGCACCACGAGAGATCGGGTCCCTCATATTTACTCGCTCCGGGCCAGTCGTAGGGAAAAGGTGTGAGAGCATACATATTGGCCTCATTGGCCTTTATCAGGGTAATCAGGGATGAAGCCTGCCCCGTGTCGATCATTGATTTGAGCATCTCCGTTCCTATCTCCTCGTCTTTTCAGGGCAGGAGGGGGGCTTACAGAGGGTTTCCCCTCGCCTCCCCGACTGTCGTTTTGTCCTAAGAAGTGTCCCTAATTTTACCATCAGCCGGGGAGCCGCACAAGAGGGGGAAGGAAGGGGCCAGGGCACAGGCCGAAAGAGGCGAAAGGCGGAAAGGCAACAGGGACAAAGAGCCAATTGGGGCACGAGGTGTGGCCGGTAACACGGGTCGCCGTATCATTAAAGAGCCCGCGGCTCCGGCCTTCATAGGATGCATACACCAACATCAATTGAATAAGAGCGGCGTCCCGAGAGGCCGCGCGAGATAAATACGATTCACTTTTTACGGTTGCATAACCATCAGATCAGAAGGCTTGCCCTCCTGTTGGCTTGCCACCGACAGACTCTCACACCTGGCTGCCACCGCCCTTGGGTAGGCGAGAAGCGATCTCTGCCCTGGGCGGTCTGCCCGTTGCGGCTTTGAAAACGTCGGGAACCCTTGTCCGGCCCTCCCGATCACATCTGAAGCACCTACGACGCGGCACCAACACTTGTCACGGCATTCCTTTCAAAGGTGGACATGACGGAGATCCGCCCTGCACCTACGAAGGTTGGATGGAGGGAACCCCGCAGTTTTATCGATTGCCACTCAAAATGTCGCAGCAGAAGATCACTCGTCCAGCACCTTTCGGATCGTTGTGGCGATCTCCCTTTTTGTAAGAGGTTTCATCGCGAAGGCCTTAACGCCTGCCGCCTTTGCCTTGTCGGCGTCGACTACGTAACTAAATCCCGTGCACATGATGATAGGCATATTCACTCTAATGGCGAGGACCTCTTTTGCAAGCTCGACTCCCGTCATCTCCGGCATGGTCTGGTCGGTAATGACTATGTCGAACCGGGATGGGTCCATTTTCAAGAGCGCGAGAGCCTCTCGACCGCTCATCCGGGATGTGACCTCGTAGCCGAGCTCCGCGAGGATATCTTCAGCCATCTCAACAAGGGCTTCTTCATCGTCGACGAAGAGGATGCGCTCGGACCCCGTGAGAAGCTCGTCGTCACTGGCGTCGCCGGTTTCGAGTCCTCCTGCAACCTTTGGGAAGTATACGGTGAAGGCGGACCCTCTGCCGGGTTCACTCTGGACCGTAATGGAGCCTTCGTGCTGCTTCACAATACCGTGGACCACGGAGAGGCCGAGACCTGTCCCTTCTCCCAGCCTTTTTGTCGTGAAGAAGGGGTCGAATATCTTATCCATGATGTCGGCAGGTATGCCTGTGCCCGTGTCGCGGACAGACAGCATCACATACTGGCCGGGATCGATCCCAGGGGGGTCGCCATTTGAGGGTGAAACACTATGGTCGCTCAGCTCTATGTCGAGACTGCCTCCTTTCTCTTGCATCGCATGGATGGCATTGGTACAGAGGTTCATGAGTACCTGCTGTATCTGGGTGGGGTCCCCGAGGATCAAGGCTTCGTTTGAGGCATTGACCCTGATGTTGATCGTCGAGGGCGTGGTCGCCCGGAGAAGCTTCACCGACTCCTTGACGATGCTGCTCACCGGCAAGGGTCGCTTCTCCTGCTCGACCTTTCTTGCGAAGGCGAGCATCTGCCTCACGAGTTCCCGGCCACGGATACCTGCCTCCATTATCCTGTGAAGGTGACGTGCGTCCCGGCTCTCTTTGGAAATATGGCCCTCCAGCAGTTCGGAAAAACCGATGATGGCGGCAAGGATATTGTTGAAGTCGTGGGCGATGCCGCCGCTCATCGTGCCCAAGGCCTCCATCTTCTGGGCCTGGCGGAGCTGGGTCTCTGTTCTCTTGATCTCGTCAATATCGGTACATGTGCCAAACCACTTTGTGATCTCACCCTTCTCGTCGATAACGGGCACGCCGCGAATCAGCCACCAGCGATATGTCCCGTCCGCTTTACGCAAACGGCATTCAAGTGAATAGGTACCGTTGTTCGTTACCGCGTCCTGCCAGGCATCCCACGCGCGCTTTTGGTCGTCGGGGTGGAACGGTTTGTTCCAGCCATGGCCGTAGCTTTCTTCAAGCGTGAGTCCCGTGTAGTCCACCCACTGTTGGTTGAAATAGATGTTCCAGCCATCGGCTCTCGTAATCCAGACTATTTGAGGCATGGCCTCGGCAAGCTGGCGAAATTCCTTTTCGCTATGAGCAAGCTGCTCGGTTCTCTCGATCACCCGTTGCTCAAGATCGTCGCGGGCCTTTTGTAATGCCGTCTCCATCGCCTTTCGTTCGGTGACGTCCACCAGCGTGTGGACTGCGCCGCGCGGCTGCCCTTTATCGTCCCACAGGGGTGTGCCGTAGGCCACGAGGTGGCGGGCCGCGCCGTCGTCAAAGACAAGGCTGAACTCGAAGTCCCGCACGTGTTCGCCCCGGGCAGCCCGTTGGGCGGGCAGTTCGTCCAGCATCAACTCGCACCCATCCTTCATCGCCCTGAAATGGGCAGGCCTGACTTCGGAGGGCGCAGATAGCGAAACCTCGGCGCCGTGTGGTTGCCGCAGGAGTTCATCCGCCGCACGGTTGCCCGTCATGTGGGTAGCTTCAGGGTCATGGACAATGATAACGGGCGTCGGCACGGCCTCGAGCATGGTGGCCAGCTCCTCCGCTCGCTCGCGTTCACGGCGTTCACTTATCCGCAGCGCCTCCTCGGCCTCTTTACGCCGGGTTATGTCAATAAGGACTCCTACTGCACCGTTAATGCCTCCATCAGGCCCCTTGAGCGGAGTGGCGTTGCCGAAGATGGTACGGGTCGTGCCGTCCGCGAAGACAAGGTCAAGTTCGTAGTCTCTCACCTCATGACCCTGCGCCGCCTGCTGGACCGGGAGTTGATCAGCTGGTATTTCTTGACCGTCCCTCATGGCGCGGAAAGTCGCGGGTTGTTCTCCCTTAGGTGCCGACTTGGAAACGTTACCCTCAAGGGGCACCCTGAGCAGGTCGTAGGTAGCACGGTTGCCGGTCATATAGCTGCTTTGGGGATCGTGGGTGATGAACACCAAGGCGGGAACAGCCTCCATTATCGCTTGCAGCTCAATAGCGCGGTTCTCCGCAAGGGTTTTCGTCTTTACGAGTTCCTCCTGGGCCTGGCTGCGCTCGACCACCTCCCGTTCCAATTCGGCAGTCCGGTGCTTGACCAGCTCCTCCAGATGATCCTGGTGCAGAACCAGACGAGCCCTGGCCTTATGCATTGCTTCGATTGCGAAGGAGATCATCGTACAGGTCAGAAGAAAAAGGAAGATGGCTGTCCAATCAGTCGGCCCTCCAATAGTGAAGTGCCCCACCGGTTTGATCAACGAGTAGCCGACGATGAGCGCCGAGAGAACGGTGGTCAGCAACCCCGCGCGCAGGCCCCCGTAGAGGGCAGCCAGTATGACGGCAGGAAAGAAGATCAGAAAGGGGTAGGCCGTCCCGACAGCCGGCGAAAGCGCAAACCGCACGGCTGTGGCGGCAAGGACAACCGCTACGGCCACACCATAGGCGTAGCGCTCTGGACGCGAGCTCTTTTCCGGCGGAAAAAGCGGCAGGTCAGACTTGCGGAGCGCGGCGACGGCGGCGAGGAGCAGATAGAGCCCGCCGAGCCACTGCGCCGTGCGGCCCAGCCAGTTCACGACACTGCCGAAGGACAACTGGATCATTATGCCGAACAGCCCCACTGCCAGCAGAAGCATGGCGAAGGCATACCAGGTAGTAAACGGCACACGAGCCTCGCGCTGGCCGGCGAGCAACACACCTGCGGAGAGCACGAAGGCGGCAATGGCTGAGATGAGCACGCAGTAACGCACCAGCGTGCCCCCTTGGCCGGGGATGAAAAAGACCGGCAGCCAGTTCGCCAGCGCTGCGTGCGTGATCAACCACAGCGCAGCTAAGGCGAATGCGAAACCCGCTGCCAGCCACAGGGGGGTCGCGTGGAACGCTCGCCGCGGGCGCAGCGAGAGGATGGCACCCGCCAGATGGCACAGTCCCGACAGAAAGATGCCCGTGTTGAAGATGGTGGCATTGACATTCGTATCGCTGGGGGCGACCACATCCCCCACCGTGCCGGATAGGCTCCACAGGACCACCCCGCACTCCAAAAGCAGCAGCCCCGGTGTGCCTGAGGCCAGGAAGCCGTGCCCGATGAGAAAGAGGGTACCCAGCGAGACCAGCGTGTAGAAGGTGAGGCTCAAAACGAGCCTCAGGGGTTCGGACATGTAGGATTCATTGAGGCCGGCCGCCCTTGCAACGATGATGGCCGCCACCAATAGCGGAATGGGTAGCCACGCGAGGCGTACAAGTCTCCTGGGTCTTAACCCCTGTGATGGTTCATGACCGGCCCCGGTACCTGTACCAACCTTGGCGTTCTGACCGATCATAGATGCTCCTCCGTGTCGGGTCTTGCAGAGGCTATCAGGTATCGTCCGGACGAACCGGCCTGAGCACAAGGTTCGTTGAATTCATCTGAGGCGTCTTTGGCCATGGATCATCTTATCGTTTCGTCCATTGTGACGAATACTTATAAGAGTAAACCTGGCTGGTACATTATACCAGAACGGCCTTACGATACAAGGACGATCACGTGTTTACGACGAACCGGGTGAAACTTTGCGGTGATAAGACCGAAGTAGTGACAAGGTAACCGGAAGCCTGTGCCCTGGATAATGATACGCAAGACCGAGAACCTATGCCAAGACACGCTCTATGGCCGCTGCGAGCTCCGCCGTGGTGAGGGGCTTGACGAGAACCTCCTTAACGCCGGCTTCTCTTGCCTGTACCTCTGATACTGCTCCCTCATGCCCGGTCACCAGCAGAACACTGACGTCCGGCCGGATAGTGAGAGCTTTTCTTGCCAGCTCTGTTCCGGTCACCTTGGGCATTATCTGATCGACTATCAGGAGATCAAAGTCCTTGGGACTCTCCTCGAATAACCGAAGCGCTCTCTCGGCGTCGGCGACGCCGATAACCTCGTAGCCGAGTTCTTGGAGCCTCTCTTCGCAAAGCTCTGCCAGTATGAGGTCATCATCGACACGGAGGATTTTCTTTTTCTCTCCGAGAGCAGCCACACGCCCTCCTTCGCAAAAGTGTAGGGGGTTGAGGGGGACGTTGGTGAAATTGTGACATTTGAAGGAAATCCAGTGCCGACGCACCAAGAAGAAAGGATCACGCTCCTTTTTTTTGCCGCGCCTTCGTCGCGCCGTCACCCAGCCCACAACCTGCCTGTTAATTCATTACCGCCGCTAACCTTGTATGTCAAGAAAAACATGTCGCGGCTCGCTTACAGGAAGGAGCACAGGGCGTGAAGTGTTGATGATGAGTTGAAGACTACGCTCTGGCGAGTTCACCCACCTACCACACCTCACTCTCGATATTGTCGCCTCTCTCGCGGAATGCTGTCTGCAACCACGTCGCCTGGTCCATGAGCCCTGAAACATTCATGGATTCACCGTCTTCGTGGTTGCACTTCTTTACCACTAGGTATATACTTATTAGTATATACCTAGGAAGGAGGCTCGGACATGCATACTGCGAAGATATTCAAGAACGGCAAGAGCCAGGCAATAAGACTGCCGAAGGAGTATCGTTTCGAGGGGGATGAGGTTTACGTGAACAAGGTTGGAGGCACCGTAATCCTCTTTCCGAAAGAAGACCCGTGGAAGCCGTTCTTCGAAAGTCTCGGCCGCTTCTCCGCTGATTTTATGACCGAAAGAAAGCAGCCGGCCGTGGAACAAAGGAACTTTTGATGCGCTTCATGCTCGATACGAAGATCTGCATATACGTCATCAAGAAGAACCCCCCTGGCGTGGCCGAACGGCTCATGGCCCTGAAGCCCTTCGATGTCGGCATATCGTCGGTGACCCTCGCAGAATTGAGGTATGGCGTCGTCAAGAGCGGCAGTCCGAAGCGCAACGAAGAAGCGCTGGTGGGCTTTCTTGCTCCTTTCGAAATAGCTCCTTTTGACGACATTGCGGCCGTCCACTACGGAGAGATAAGAACTTATCTGGAGAATGCGGGACTGCCCATAGGGGCGATGGATCTGATGATCGCCTCTCACGCTCGGAGCCTTGACGCGATTCTCGTGACCAACAATCTGAGAGAATTCGAAAGAATCCCGGGGCTCACGATTGAGAACTGGGCATGACCCGGTACAAGCCCACGTGTTCACGAAGTCTTTCCTCGTAGCCCTTTCACGATCGGCGGCCATTTGCCCTTCCATTGAATACCATCCGCAAGCCGGCAAGCGTAATATGAATCCTGAAAGACTGACTACGGGAAGCATCTCTCTCTCCGCTTCTTCTTCCGGGAATTTCAACATTACGCCCGTGGACTTCCCCCCACCTATCAGATTTTGGGCTTTTAATCCAAAATCCAAAATCAATAATCCAAAATTGATTTTCCCCCCCTTTACCTACCCTTTACCCCCCATATACCCCCTCTTTACCCCCCCTCGGATGGGCCCTTTCGGTTTGACGGATATGCGCTTTGTTTGAGAAAATTGTAGTCAGGAGGTGCGTGGTGACCCAATCCGTAACCTTAGGTTCGGATCAACAAGCTCTGATGAAGGAGAAGGGCCTATGATTTCTTCAAACCGTGCACTTTCGTGCACCTTCGTGAAGTTGAACAACCGGCAGAAGCACGCCATCCCCTTGGTATTGGCCGCTCGCAGCATCGAGGAGGGATGCCGGGCCGCAGGTATCGCCAAGCGAACATGGTACAACTGGATGGGCGATGAGGCCTTGAAGGAGGCCGTATCCCTCTACAGAGGACAGGTGATCTCGGATGCTCTGGAGCGATTGAAGTCCTCGGTCGCTTTCGCGGTCGAAGGGTTGACCGGCCTCGTGGAGGCCGAGGAGAAGAATATCCGTCTCCGGGCCTGCTCGGAAGTGATCGACTACTTCATGAAGGCCCGTGAGATCGAGGAGCTGGACCGCAGGGTGAGTGCTTTGGAGAATGCGGTCCTCAGGCAGGGGAGGCAAACGCCATGACGATCAAGAAGCGTGTGAGCGGCCTTGAGAAGGCAGTCGATCTCTCTGGTCCTTCCGCACTACCGAGAACGGAGAGGATTCAGGTGCTCAAACCGGGGGAGACCGTGGAACAGAAGAAGACCGCTGTGATCGGGAAATATGGGACGGCCCGGGGAGTCATCTTCGCCACGATCAAAGGCCGCGACTAAAGGCCCGGCCCGCGACGAACCTGTGTGCGCGGTGCCGCGTAAGCTCTTTGACAACTGTATAACGCCGGGCAGGCCGAGATAGGTTGCCAACCGCGGGGCCCGGTCCTCGTAATTCTGCCCCGCCACGTAGTTCTTTCGCGCCCCCATCCTCATTGGGCGATTTCGGGTCGTTGACAATTGACTAAGAAAACAACTACCCTCCTTTTTATCGTCTTCCCCTATTCTATAGCCATTTACCGGCCTTTTTACTCAAATTCCGGTTTGACAGGCACGGTCGCTTCTGAGAAAATATCGGGAGGCAGCAGCCTGTGAGGGCGGGAATGCAACCATCCCTGACGTGGCCTGGACCGGCGGTAGCGTGTAGAGGGCATCGTGAAATTTCTCCAAACCGTCAAATTTGAAAGAAGCCGAGCAAATCCTGACGGGAATTTAAGATACCCCCTGAGGACTGAATCGTTAAATGATCCATATAATTCCCGTCGATAGACTCAGCCCGGGAGCCCTGCGAGGCGTCATCGAAGAATTCGTTTTGAGAGAAGGCACTGATTACGGTGCAGTAGAGGTGTCTCCGGAAACGAGTTTCGCACAGGTGAAGCGTAAGCTTGAGAAGGGACTGGCAATTCTCGTTTTTGACGACGAGGCTGAAACCACGAATATAATCTCGGCCGATAACCCTATTTTAGAAAAGATAAAGGAATCAACCTAAAGCAGAGGAGAGGTCCCGGCAGGCTCATATGAGAACGTGGACGACCACGGGTGGATGCAGGATAACTCAGGTTCTGAGCAGGCGCTCGAACGTATTTCTGCTTTCATACGGGGGCAGGAACATACTGGTCGATACGGGGCGGAAGAAGTTTCGAGCCGACCTGGTGGGTTGCCTTCAGGGACTTCACATTGCTTTCCTGGATGCCCTGGTTTTGACCCATACCCATTTCGACCACGCCGAGAACGCCAGCTTTATCCGGAAGAAATACAATGCGAAAGTCATAGTCCATCAATCGGAAGCCGGATTCCTAAGAAGTGGGAAGTCCCCTCTGCCCAAAGGCACACTCGCACTTACAAAGCTCGTAGTGGCTCTCTTTGCAAAAAAAATGGAGCCGGCCTTTGATTACGAGCAGTGCAGCCCCGACCTCCTCATGGAGGATGGCCTCGATCTTTCCGATTTCGGATTCGCTGCCCGGCTCCTTCATACACCCGGCCATTCGCGAGGCTCGATCAGCGTGATTGTAGATAATGAAATGGCCCTCGTGGGAGACCTCATGTTCGGCTCCTTTCCCCACACCATTTTCCCGCCTTTTGCGGATAACATCCCCCAATTGGTGTCCAGTTGGGGCAGGCTCCTGGGAACCCCTTGCAGCCTTTTCATGCCGGGCCATGGCTCTCCAAGAGATCGAAAACGGGTGCAAAAGGCTTATGCCGGAAGAATAGGGGTGTCCTCTTGAGGACTAATATAGATACCGTAAATAAGAACAAGGAGGAAACACATGGCAAGCTTGAAAGGATCGCAGACGGAGAAAAACCTGCTCAAGGCGTTCGCGGGCGAGTCGCAGGCGAGGAATAGATATAGTTTCTTTTCCTCTCAAGCGAAGAAGGAGGGTTACGAACAGATCGCGTGGATTTTCGCCGACACTGCCGACAACGAAAAAGAGCATGCGAAACGGTTCTTCACGTTCCTCAAGGGCGGGGACGTCGAGATCACTGCGAGTTACCCCGCCGGCCCCGTAGGCACGACGGCCGAGAACCTCAAGGAAGCGGCTGCCGGCGAGCACATGGAATGGGGGACCCTCTACCCGGATTTCGCCGAAGTCGCGGAGAAAGAAGGCTTTCCCGAGATTGCGAGGGTTTTCAGGATGATATTGTCAGTGGAATCGGGACATGAAAAAAGGTACCTCGCCCTTCTCAAGAACATCGAAGAGGGGAAGGTCTTCAAGAGGAGCAGCTCAATGAAGTGGCGCTGCAGGAACTGCGGATACGTCCACGAAGGCCCCGAAGCACCCGAGGAATGTCCTGCCTGTGCTCATCCCCAGGCCTACTACGAGCTGCTGGGGGAGAACTACTAAGGGAGGCACCGGGACCGGCTCGAGCGGGGACAGGAGGGATAAAACATGGCGCGAGAAGCAGCCTACATCCACGGAACCTTTCCCGAAGAACAGAACCGTCTGTCATTGCTCAATGACTTGACGAACGCCTCTTTTCTGGACTTCATGGACATCAGGCCGGGTGATTCGATTTTGGAAGTCGGGTCGGGTCTTGGCATTCTGGCCAATCGTGTTGCAACGGCTTTCCCGGATGTTCGCGTGACCGGTGTGGAGATCGCCACGGAACAGCTGCGCAAGGCACGAGCGGATTTCTCGGGAACGCCGAACCTGGAATTCATTCAGGGAGACGCGCTGGCCCTGGACCTTCAGGAATCCCTCTTTGACGTGGTCTATTGCCGGTACGTTTTGGAGCACGTCCACGAGCCACAAAGGGTCCTCGGGGAAATGTTCCGCCTTCTCAAGGCCGATGGCAGAATCTTCGTGCAGGAAAATAATATCCTCATCAGCGCGCTTTATCCGGATTGCCCTTCATATTCCTTCATATTGGGGAAGTTCGCCCATATTGGGGAAGTTCGCCGAGCTTCAGTCACAAATGGGGGGAGATGCCGAAATCGGCAAGAAGCTATTCAGCCACATGAAGCAGGCCGGTTTCGTCTCGATCAACTTGTCTATCGGACCGGAAATACACCACCACGACGTGCCGACCTTCGTGCCATGGATAGTAAACTGCGCCGAAATCCTCAAAGGGGCGAAGAGTCGCCTCCTTGGACTGAACGGTGTATCGGAAACGCTCATTGACGAGGCTCTTGCCGAACTTGATGAGCTAAGGCAGAACCCCTACGGGTCGGCCTATTTCTATTGGAACAGGGCTTCTGCGATCAAGCCATGACCAATGACACAGCCGATCTGGCGACTGACCAAAAGGTCGACTAGGAACATGGATAGAGCAAGGGCTCACCATGTACCCCGGTTTTAATCGTCCGGGTCGACTGTCCAGTTGGTCTGGATAAGGCCTTCGATTCTCCCGAAGTGTTTCGTATTATTTGTGACGAGCACGAGATTGTGTGCCATTGCACAGGAAGCTATGATCAAATCAAAGTCGTCGAAAGGACGCCCCTGTTTAAAGGAGGCATAGCCACGGACACGAAGGAAACACCGACCCTGCTCAGAACGTTCTGGTCGTCGGAGATCGTTGCCCAAAGCCTTTACAGCTTTCTGGCAAATAGGTACGACGACGAGCGGAAAAAGACTATCATCGAGATAGGAAGAATGGAGCACGGCCATGCGAATGTCTGGAACAGGCTTGCTCAGGATGCCCACGCCGCCTCATTCCGGGTCTCCTTTCTCATTAAATTGAAGATAGCCCTGGCGAAGCTTCTTTCCCTTTTCCTGCCCCTCACCATATTCATCCACTACCTCGAACACGGTGAAAAAAAGGCCATCCTCGACTACGCGAGATTGCTGGAGCTTTACAAAGAAGACGAAAAAACCAGAACAATCATCCTTAACGTGATAAAGCAGGAAATCGGTCATGAATGGCACATGATGGAACAGATTGCAGACCGGAAACTTTATATCACGAAGGCCAGGGAAGCCATACCGGCAATGACGGCGGGCATCATAGGGACCCTGGGACTGGTCATCGGCCTGCTCGCGGCCCATGAACGGACCCTCGCCATAGGACTGACCGGGCTCATCGCGATGTTCGGAGGTATGATCGCGGAAATATCAGTCTCCTACATCGCGTCGAAGAATCACCATGACCTTGACGAGGGAAGAAACAAGGAACTCGGCATCAAGACGGAGGTCAGCCCGGTCGTGCTGGGGAGGGAACTCGAAACCGACCTCATGGAGAAAGGGATCGAAGGCGAAACCATAAGCCTCATAATGAGTATCGTAGGGAGCGATCCGGTCGTCCTGTCGAGCCTGGTCAGGACAATCAGAACGACCGCCGGCGGGCTTCATCCTAAAGACTCCCTCAAGACCACGGCGACATTCTTTGCCGTCGGGGCCCTGCCCATCCTCGCGCCTTTCTTCATCGGGAACGCGTGGGGCTCGAGCCCGTCGATTCCAGCCATCGTCGCCTTCGCTCTCGCCGTCACGAGCATATCGATAGCCGGCCTCTTCATGGCGGTATTGTCAGGCAGGGATATATGGGCGAACATCGCGCACAACGTCGTCATAATCATGGCAACATGCGTCCTCACCTACATGGTGGGCCTTGCAGCCCGGTTTCTCCTTAGCATTGGGTGAAACAGAAGGATCAGCCCATTGACCGGGACAGGATGGATTGGTGGCTGGCTGATAAATCTTCTATTTTCAGCAGGTTGGATGATTTGTCTAGCGTGGATTTCTTTCGATCATAGTTTGAGGTGGAGCTAAGGGCATACCCCGAGGTCTTTCGTAGTCATTTGCTCCGGGGACACTGAGTCATGAAGGAAAAACGCGGCATTTGAAGACCTGGCCCTAGGGCCGGGTGAAGATAAGGAATATGTGAAGTTTCTGAAACCGCAAGGGTCGAGCAAAGCCATTCCGGGCCAATCGGAAAAAGACTGCGGGGAGTGAGGTTAGGAGCTTTCTGAGAAAAGAAGTAAAGAAAGGCACTTGAGTATAACGATACAGGAGGGACTAATGAAGATTCTAATTGCAGCGGCGGTGATCGTTCTGTCTATCTCGGCTCCGGCCGCGTACGCAGATGAAGCATCGCAGAGAGTGATCGTCGAGGAACTGCTGCAAACGATGAAGGTCGATCAAATGATGAAACCGCTCTTCGGCCAGATGAAATCTTTGATGGAACAGCAATTCAATCAGATGGGTGCTCCGGAGGACATGAAGCCGATATTGGTCAAATTCACCGACAGGCTCGTGAATGTGATGGAGGAAACCCTAAACTGGAAAAGCATGAAGAAGGACATGATCGACATTTACATGCGCGTCTATACGGAGGATGAGGTGAAGGGCATGCTGGCTTTTTACAAAAGTCCCATCGGCCAGTCGGTCCTCGATAAGATGCCGCAGGCAGTGCAGCTGAGTATGGCAGCCATGCAGAAACGTATGCCGGAATTGCAGGAAAAGGTAAAGCATATCTCAGAACAACTGAAAGAAGAAATTCAGACAGAGATGGAACGAAAGAAGCAGGCCGAGAAGCCCCAGCCGGGAGCCTGAGGTATCCCGGAACAAGGGTACGGATTCTCACAGATGGGCAGAAAATAGGAGGTGGGTGCATTGTTTCATTTTATGCATTGCGTTCCCTGACGCGCATAACGTAACGAATGAGACAACGTCCTTACCTCCACCACTGGGCGGACTTGGATTTATTTGTGGGCCCCCACAAATCGCTTTTTCGTTCGGGGGTAGTAAAGGGAGGGTGGCGTGAGCATTGCGGAGAAGGTTGTGCTTATCACCGGAGCATTGAGCGATATTGGCAGAGCGACTGCCCGTGCCTTTGCCGGCGCGGGCTATGTGGTTGCTCTCAATCATCATCGCACCAGCGACCAAGTGGCAAGTTTTGTTGATGAGTTGACATGGGAGGGCAAAATCTCCGGGGCCAAAGGCATTCAAGCAGATATTAGCTCTCGAAGTGAAGTCAAGTCACTGTTTGAGCAGACGTATCAGGCATTCGGTAGACTGGACGTTCTTGTTAACAATGCTGGCGTGAACCGCGACAGGCCTTTGGTGGAAATGACAGACGAAGAATGGGATGCGGTAGTATCCACAATACTAAAGGGGACCTTCATGTGCTCGCAGGAGTTTGCACGACGATATGAAGGAAAAGAGGGGAACATTGTCAATATCGGCGCTATCACGGGGATCAAGGGCAGAAAAAACGGAGTTAATTACTGCTGCGCCCGGGCGGGCGTGACAGTTTTGACGAAGTGTATGGCAATGGAATTAGCTCCAAGAATAAGGGTAAACACCGTAACTCCCGGTCGGATTGATACCAAGGAATTGCAAAAGCGGTATCGGCTTGCCGATCCAGATATTCGACAACGCTACGAACAAGACATACCACTTGCGGAGATTGGAAAACCCGAAGACATTGCCTCGATGATCCTGTTTCTTGTGGAAACGGGAAAGTACATCACGGGGCAGAACTTCTTTGTAGATGGCGGATTGTACATGCGCTAAAGGC
>CAVVPU010000172.1:0-15425 GCA_963750015.1 uncultured delta proteobacterium
CACTCCGATGGGGCGGTGCGGAGCGCCGCACCCAAATCTAACGCCTGAGTCCTGATGGGTTGAACAAGGCTGAGGTGCAGGCATGGATGTGGTTTATCTGTCCGCTATCCAGGGAGGCTCCCTCTTGGCAGAGGGAGGCAGGGAAATGACAGGGGCCCTGTGACCCCTTCAGTACTTGCTTGCGTCGCCTGAATACACGTGGTAAGGTGGGAAGAACGCGGTCAGCTTGGCAAAAATGAAGGGGTGAGGATGACCCTTCGGCTACGAAATCTGATGTTACTGGAAAATATGGATAATATGTGCGCCTTATTGAGCCGACTCCGCCGCCCTCCAATCCCCCGGCTTTCCGCCGCCATACTGGCGATGCTGGTCGCGATGGCCTGGAGTAGTCTCGCCTTCAGCGGAGAGATTCATGATGCGGCCGAGCAAGGTGACTCGGGAAAGGTCAAGGTGCTGCTCAAAGGCGATCCTCATTTAGTTTTCAGCAAAGATACCCATGGCCGGACACCTTTGCACCTGGCGGCGACAAGGGACGTGGCCTCACTGCTGCTCGCCGGCAAGGCCGAGGTCAGTGCCAAGGACAACGACGGCATGACGCCTTTGCACACGGCGGCAAAATATGGCTACAAGGACGTCGCCTCACTGCTGCTGAGCAACAAAGCCGATGTCAATGCCAGGGACAATGACGGCTGGACGCCTTTGCACCTGGCGACGGCTCCGGGCTACAAGGATGTGGCCGCATTGCTACTGACTAACAAAGCCGATGTCAATGCCAGGGATAATGACGGCTGGACGCCTTTGCACCTGGCGGCGGAATATGGCCGCGGAGACGTGGCCTCACTGCTGCTGACCAATAAGGCCGAGGTCAATGCCAAGACCAACGACGGTCGGACGCCTTTGCACCTGGCGGCGACTGCGGGCCAGAAGGACGCGGCCGCATTGCTGCTGACCAACAAAGCCGATGTCAATGCCAAGGACAATGACGGCAGAACGCCATTGCACCTGACTGCGGAATATGGCAACAAAGATGTGGCGGACTTGCTGCTGACCAATAAGGCCGATATCAATGCCAAGGACAATGACGGCAGAACGCCATTGCGCATAGCCGTGAGCTATGGCCATAAGGATGTGGCGGACTTGCTACGCCAGCGCGGCGGTAACGAATAGGCGACTCATGACATGATGATGGACATGTCGGTCACCGTGACCCAACGCTGGAAGAACCAAGCTGGCTTCGAGACTCAGAACACACAGGAAGGATGAGTGAGGACGTGAGCGGCAGGCTGCATACCGAGCCGTTCAAGCGGATTCGCTGTACGGTCGGTTATGCGTAAATTCATTTCGCAATTTTGAATGCCACATTGGTAGGTGCAAAGCCGCAACCTAGGACTCCTTTTCTGGCGGCCTCTTGAGCCCCTGCCCCTATCCAATTGCGCCGGTTTGTGCATCCTATGAAGGCCGGAACCGCGGGCCCGAGGGATACGGTTCCGCGTGAGTGGACAAGCGCATGGAGCGGATGCTTCATATGTGGATGAGATGTGAGCTGAGCTAAGCTGACTTTCACTTTCCCCTTTCCCCTTTTCACTTTTCACTTTTCACTTTTTACTTTCCACTACTTTTCCCCTTCCAAAAACACCTTATAGTCTTTACAAGCAACAATTTTATTGTTAACCTTTTTTTGAAATGTGGTTAACAACGATCACTCAGCTCATCACGGGCCGTAAGGCCGAGAGATTGCCTCTGCACAGCTTGGTCTATGCGGCTATGTTCGCAGCCCTCACGGCGGCGGGTGCCTTCTTTGCGATTCCCATCGCCGCGGTGCCCATCACCTTGCAAGACCTCTTCACCACCCTGGCGGGTCTTCTCCTCGGGGCCGGTGTGGGAGCGCTGAGTCAAATAACGTACATACTCCTCGGCCTTGCGGGTCTGCCGGTCTTCGCAGGAGGAAAGGCGGGGATAGGCGTGTTGCTCGGACCGACCGGGGGTTACTTGATCGGTTTTGTGCTGGGGGCTTACACCATCGGGAAGCTCGCGGAGATAAGGAAGGATCCTTCTGTGTGGTGGCTCTTTGCCTCCGCTTTGGTGGGCCACGCGGTCATATACGGGGCAGGAATTACGTGGCTTTCTTATATTGCGCATCTTTCCCTCAGGAAGGCGGCGATAGTCGGACTCCTGCCTTTCTTGCCGGGAGATTTCCTGAAATGCATCGTCGCCGCACTGGTCGCTCGGAAGATCAAAGGCCAGTGGCGGGCGAGGGCAATAAGTGAACACTGAAGCATCGCTGCGGTAGTGAAAAGTGAAAAGGGGAAAAGTAGTGGAAAGTGTAAAGGGGAAAGACCGATGAACGACACGTTGAGATATCTGACCGATAAGGCGTTATCGCGGGAGCCGGTCTCCTTTGATGAGGCGCTCGCCCTCTACCGGGCAGGCAGGGAGGCGCCATTTTCTCTTATGGCCGCGGCTTCAGAAATACGGACGGCATTCAAGGGAAGGGCGATCAATCTCTGCGGCATCATCAATGCAAAGTCCGGACGATGCCCCGAAGATTGCGCTTTCTGCGCCCAGTCGGCTCTTTACGAAACCAATGCGCCGGAATACGACCTGGTGGAGACTGAAGAGATGGTGGAGAAGGCAGCCGGGATGAAGCGGGCCGGCGTCCACATGTTCGGAATAGTCACGAGCGGCACGAGGATCGAAAGCAAAGACGAGTGGGAGAGCATCATTCGCGCAGTTCGAGAGATCAAGGCCCTGGAAATGGAGCCATGCGCTTCGCTGGGTCTTCTGTCGAAGGACAGGGCAGAAGGACTTCGGGCCGCGGGATTGTTCCGGTACCATCACAATCTGGAAACGTCACGGAGCTTCTTTCCGACCATCTGCACCACTCATGAATACCAGGAAGATATCGATACCGTGCTGGCGGCAAGGCAGGCGGGCCTCAGCACGTGCTGCGGCGGGATCATCGGACTGGGCGAATCCATGGAACAAAGAATCGAGCTGGCCCTGACGCTCAAGGATCTCGACGTCGATTCGGTTCCCGTCAACATACTCGATCCCCGTGGCGGCACCCCCCTGGCGGGCGCAGGCGCCCTTCGGCCTATCGATATTCTCATCACCCTTTCTCTCTTCCGGTTCATCCTTCCCGACAAAGACATCAAGCTGTGCGGGGGCAAAGAAGCCAACCTGCGGCAGCTCCTGCCTCTCGGCATCGTTGCCGGCGCCAACTCGCTCATGACAGGGGACTACCTCACCACGCACGGCAGGTCGACGGCCCAGGATCTCGAAATGATAAGGGATTTGGATTTAGCTTTTCAATAGGGAGCGGATCCTACGACGTTCCCCGGAGGGCAAGGCTCA
The DNA here is from genome assembly GCA_963750015.1 of uncultured delta proteobacterium. GTDB lineage: Bacteria > Desulfobacterota > Syntrophorhabdia > Syntrophorhabdales > WCHB1-27 > CAVVNC01. Next base: position 3,355 of record CAVVPU010000172.1, read on the forward strand.
ATATAAGGGCCATTACCAGAAGGGTGACGAAAGCAGCCTTGCCCATCGGATCTTCCTGTTCATCCTTAATTTCCCGCCCTTTCCGTCCGATAACTAGAGGGAGGATGGGATATGTCGAGAGCTCACCGTAACGAAATATACTTACTCGCGGCGATCGCCGGGACCCTCATATCGCTCATTATCTTTCTTGGGGTCTAAGAAGAGGAACTTAAAGCGCAGGAATCAGAATAAGAGGCGCTCTGTCCCGGCAGAGGACCGTCAGAATTTCTTGATGAATTTCAGCCGCCAGCCGTCGTCATTGAGCTTGAAAGAGGTGTCACCCGGCCGCTGCACCTGCACGCCCTTGCCGAAAAGGACGCTTCCCCCCGGTACATTGCAACCGACCATCAGCTCCGTATTGTACTGATCGTAAAATACCCTGCCCTTCTGCCCTGTGTCCGAGTGGTCTATCATGGCGAGGCCCACGACAGGATTATCCTGTCCAGGGTTCTCGAAGGAGAAGAGATATGAGTGAGGCTTGGCCGGACAAGCCGGATTGAGAAGGTCCAGGCCTGCAGCGCGATTCGGCGAAGGATCGGCCCCGGGCGCACCCGTTTGCCCCTTTGCTCCGACAGGAGATATGGTGAGCAGGTCCGGAACACTCGAAGGCTTCGCCGGGGCGAAAAGGAGGCTGTAATTGTTTGGGACCGGATCGGTTATCCCCTTTTCATCCGCAACCTGCGCTCCCTCGGCAAAGGAGCGCGAGAAAGGTCCGATCACCAGCATCACGGCCAGGATCCATAGGCCTGCCCGTCCCATCTTCATCCCGCTGGGGAAAATCTTCTCAATCATTCCATATAGATAATAGACCTTTGCGCATCGAAAAGCAATCCTGCCGACGAGGATCAGGCAGCAGACCGTCAGGCTCAATGATCGGGCGAGAAATCTCCTATCTGAAGGGTTATATTTACGTCATGCGTGGGAAGGCCGCGACCCGGAAGAAGAAAAGATCCGGCCAGGTACTATCTTCTCTCCTCGCCCTTCCCATATTGGCCGCGCTCCTGGTCGCAATGTCGGGCTTTACCCCTGCCCTTGCCGGACCGCCTTTCCGCACCGACGACCCCGAGACCGTGGAGTACCGGCATTGGGAATTCTACACTGCCACCCAGTATGAGAATGACGGGGGAAACGTGTCCGGCACGGCTCCCCACCTCGAGGTGAACTACGGCGTTGCGCCCAATGTACAGCTCCACCTCCTCGTGCCCGACGCCTATACCCATTCACGGGGAGGGCCGACTCTCTTAGGACCGGGCGACGTGGAGCTCGGGGTCAAGTACAGGTTCCTCCAGGAAGGCGACTACCGGCCCATGGCGGGGATATTTCCCCTGTTAGAGGCGCCGACGGGGAGCCAGAGCCGGGGTCTGGGAACCGGGCAGCCGCAGCTCTTCTTGCCCCTTTGGCTGCAAAAGAGCAAGGGACCCTGGACCACCTACGGCGGCGGCGGTTACTGGGTCAACCCCGGCACGGACAACAAGAACTACTGGTACGCGGGCTGGCTTCTTCAGAGGGACATCTTCAAGTGGCTCACCATCGGCGGGGAGATTTTTCACCTGACTCCGACTTCCGTCGACACATCGAGCCAGACGGGGTACAACTTCGAGGCCATCGTGAACTTTAGCGAAAAGCACCACTTCATCTTTTCAATGGGAACCGACATCAAAGGACCGGCAAACTCTTTTTTCTACGCCGCCTATCTGATCACCTGGGGCCCTCCGGGGGAAGAGTAGTGGAAAGTGAAAAGGGGAAAGGGGAAAGACCGATGGACGAGGGACGAAAAAGAAGTCGCGAAATTCGAATCGCGAAAGCGGTTTGTCTTTGGCGGCCTCTAGGGCCGCCCTCCTCTTAAATCGGTGTTGGTGTGTACATCCTATGAAGGCCGGAGCCGCGCTCTCTTTTGTGATACGGCTCCGCGTGCCACCGGCCGGTCGGATGGGAGGGATCGTGAGGTGTGGATGGGCTGTCGTGCCTCATTGACCGCAGCCGTACTCGATGTACGGCGGATGGGCATGAGGTGCGGCAGAGCGCCGCAGATCGCGATTCCTCCCAGCCGACCGGCCACACCTCGTGCCCTCGCTCGCCTCTTCGTCAGCTTGATCTTTGCGGCGGGAAAGCGCCGCCTCATCTTCTCTTCAGCGGGTAGGCCGTCAATGGAATTTGGCTTTTCTACTCCTCGCCGACGAGGCGCTCCATCTCTTCCAGCTCTTCCGGCTTCACCGACTCCAGCACGAAAAGAAGCTGCCCTTCCACTACTACCGAGTTGAGCGACACGGGGATGCTTCCTATCTGGGCGTCGAAGGGCGCGAGAACCGGGTTCTCCATCTTCATAGCCTCTATGTTCGCAAGCTCTTCACCTTTGTGAACGATGTCTCCAGGCTTCAGGGCGCCCCTCTCGGGATTCCCGATCCTCCAGATATTACCGTTTATGGGCGATCCGACCTCGGTTGCGGCCTTTGCCATTTTTATCTGGACCACCCGAGTCCGGTCTGTCTGCACCGAGTAGACATTCGTCTTGTTGTTGACCTTCATGACTACGTGGACGACGCCTCCCTGGCCGGGGCCCAGGGAAACCAGCTCGATGCAGTAAGGCTTGCCCCAGAGATCGAACTCGACCTTGTCTCCCGATTTTCTCAAGCCGTGGCGCCACACGTCTGTGGGCAAAGCCAGGGGTGTCTCCCCGTATTTTTCCCTGAACTCGATATAACCCACCGCGTCTTTCGGATGCATGAGGTAGAGGATGAATTCCTCTTCCGTAGGCTGCCTTCCGAGGGCATCCGCGAGGTTGGCCCGCATCTTGACCATATCCTCGTCTTCGAGGAGGTCCAGAGGAGATGATTCCTTCCGCTCCCCGATCCTCGCCTGCCATTCGTCTCCGAAAGCGCTCCTGTAGACCCAATCGGCCGGCCAGCCGAGGGGAAGCCTTCCGTAGTTACCCATGATGAGGTTCTTGAAGTCCCCCGACGCGCTTTTGAAGAGAGTGAGAAGCTCCTCCTGTTCGGCAGGCTCCATCGACTCGAACACCTGTCCCTTCTCCTCCACGAATTTGCCGAGGAGTTTAATGAGGTGCTTCACCCCGGCATCGCCCCTTTCCTTTGCATAGCGGTTCACTATGCCGCTGCACGTGACCCATGTGATCTGCGAACCGGGGGTCACATCGAAGTAGCAGATGATCTTGTTATAGAGTGACATGACCCTCAGGATGGCACCCATCAGGTTAAGAAAGCCGCCTTTCTGGGCCTGTTCGAAGGAGCTGGGAAAGGCGCCCCCGGGCATCCTGTGAGACGTGACTGCGTGGTCGAAGCCTTTGAAGGGCGATTCGGCCCATTCATACTGACTGCTCCATTCCCTTACCTTTTGGACGGCTCCGGCAACCGCCTCTCGCCGAATATTCACGGGAATGCCCATCTCCTCGAAGTAGGCGCTCAGGGCTGTGATCGGTGGGTGGCCGTAAAACCGGACGAGGGAATCCTCCTCCACGTCGAATATGCGGGCGCCCGCCCTTGCGGCGGCGAGATAAGCAGGAATGGCGAGGCTGTCGGTCACGTGGCGGTGGTAAGCGATGATGAGGTCGGGGTAGCGCTGTTTTATGGCATCGACGAGGCGGCCTATGCCGCTCACCGTCCCGACTCCCGCCATATCCTTTATGCAGAGGATGATCTCATCAGCGCCGCCTGCGAGCGTGACGATTTCCTCGACCACCTTGAGGTAGTAATCGTTTGTGGCCCAGGGCGCTTCGGTGTAGGCTATGGCCGGCTCAAAAAGTTTTCCCCTTTCCATCACCACCTCGGCGACGGCCCACATGTTCCTCACGTCATTGAGGAAAGAGAAGCAGCGCCATACGTCGAGGTCTATCCTCGACACCACGTACCTGATGATGTTCTCCGGGTACGGCCTGTAGCCCCACAGGCTCGTCTCCCGCACCAGGGTCTGGAGGAGCACGTTCGGCATGGTCTCCCTGAGGATGGCGATCTCTTCGAAGGGGTCTTCCCGCCTGCTCATGATGCCCACGTGCCAGCGCGCGCCGCCGTGACATTCGGCGCTGAAAAGACCCATCCGGTTATAGTAAGGCGCGAGCGTCACAAGGTCGTGCATACGGAGGCGGTTCTTGAAATCCGACTGGCCCGCATCGCGCATGCTCGTCGATGTGAGCCAGACGCCCTGTGCACCCCGAACGGCTGTCACTATCTCTTTCGGGCTCATGCCCGGTTTTATCATCGTCAGGTTCTGTACCATTGTTTCCTCACATCCAGCCCTGAGGACCGAGAGCAGATATTTCCGCGACGTACTCGGCGATCTTCAGCACCTCGTCCTCGCTGTTTTTATCTATGAACATGGAGACGAGTTCCTCCATGTGCTCTTCCATGAAATGGGTCGAAAACTCGCCCGAGGCGAAGGCCGGGTGCCTGATGATCGACAGCAGCAGGGGGGCGAGCGTCTTCACGCCTTCCACACGCAGGTTCCTGCCGAGGGCCCGGTCCATGACCCGGATGGCGATGTCGCGATTGACGCCCGAGGTCATGACGAGCATGATCAGGCTGTCGTAATACGGCGGTATATCGGCCCCCTCGTAAACACCCGATGCGACACGCACAGCAGGGCCCTGCGGGGTCAGGAGGCGGGTGATGGTGCCGAAGGAAGGGCTGAAATTGCGGGGGTTCTCTGCATTGAGCCGGGCCTCCAGGGCCCATCTGTTCGGGACGATGTCCGACTGGGTCATCTGGAGCTTCTTGCCCATGGCCACGTCGAGCATGGTGCCGACAATGTCCTGACCGGTTATCAGCTCGGTGATGCCATGTTCGACCTGGAGCCGTGTGTTGACCTCCAGAAAATAGAACTTTCTCTGCCGGGGGTCGAAGACGAACTCGACCGTGCCCGCGGAGGAGTAACTTATTTCCTGCATGAGGCGCACCGCGGCGGAGCATATCTCACGCCTGAGTTCAGGATCGAGGCTGGGGGAGGGGGCCTCTTCCACCAGCTTCTGGTTCCTCCGCTGGATGGTGCACTCCCTCTCGTACAGGTGAAGGACATTGCCGTAGCTGTCCCCTATGATCTGCACTTCGATGTGCCTGCCCCTTTCTATATACTTTTCCGCGAGGAGCTTGTCATCGGCGAAGGACTTCTGCGCCTCCGACCGGGCCTGGTGGAGGGCCTGTCCGATCTGATCGTCCTGCTCGACCTTGACCATGCCTTTGCCGCCGCCCCCCGCGCTCGCCTTGATGATGATAGGGTATTCTATGGCATCCTTGCGGACCCACTCCCTGATCTGTTCTTCGCTGGTCACATCGGGAATGCCGGGGATGATCGGGACGCCCGCCTTGCTCGCGATGGCCTTTGCCCTGATCTTGTCCCCCATGGACCTGATAACCTCAGGCGCCGGGCCAATCCACGTGAGGCCTGCTTCGATCACGTCTTCAGCGAATTTGGCGTTCTCCGCGAGAAAGCCCCAGCCGGGATGGATTGCGTCGCACCCGGTCTTGAGGGCTGCGGCGATCACGCGGCCTCCGTTCAGATACGATTCGAGGGGCGGGGCCTCGCCGATGGGCACGGCGGAGTCCGCCATATAGACATGGTGGGCGAGTCTGTCCGGTGTGCTGTATACCGCAGTGGTGCCGATTTTCCTATCTCTGCACGTGTGCATGATGCGAACCGCCGGTACCCCGCGATTCGCGATCAGTACCTTCCTTATCTGCTTTTCCATATCCTCTCCTTGCCGAGCAATCTTCGAAAAGAAGGTCACGGTCGTGGTACGAACGCGGATTCTTGCAGGACAAAAGTTTACACCAAGAAGGGGCCTATTTTCAACGTTTATCCTCATTTTACGGGGAGTAGCGAGGCCCGAGGGCGCCGGGCGCAAGGGCTTTGGTCGCGGTCTCGAACATACCGCGTCACCCCTGTGACTCACGAAAGCTCAAGGCCGGATACCTTCCCCTTACGCCGATCCAGCTAATTACAGGGCTTCTTGCGATGGTTTCATCTTATTTTGTGCAGAAAAACGTGCAGCTTTGGTGCAGTTGCGGCGCCCCGGACTTCCTGTCGCCGCATCTTAGAAAAGCAATTTCGTGACCTCAAATAATCCGCCGATTGCGACCGCTTCCTTCTTGCTTATCTCTCCTATGCTCTTCTGTCTGTCGAACATCCTTCTGAAGTGCGTAAAATCGACGGGCAGCTTCCGCGCGTTTATGAGAATGGCGAGTCCTTTGATGACTTCTCTCACATTTTCCGGAGACTTATTACTATCATCGGTATAGAAATACCTGACCTTCAGAGTTCCCTTCGATCTATTAAAGGCCACATCCGTTATGCTATGAAGCGCGAGTATAAGATAATCTCCGAGAGCGAGCCAGAATACGTTATTATACCCAATCCAACCAGGCAGGAGGAACCGGGCCAGAGCCGGCTCCTTCATTCTGACTTGCGGCAGAAACTGATAAACGTCCACGATGAACCCGTCCGTTTCCTGTTCGTCGACCTCTTTCAGCATTCTTTCCAATTCAGTCCTTTGCAGCTCTCTCAGGAGTTTATCGATCTGCTCCACAAAGGTGCCCTGGCCCGGACGAACGCTCAGCTTTTCGAGGGCGTATTGAACTCCGATGTTCATTCGATGTCTCCTTTGTTTCCTAGGACCCCGGCATCATCCCTTAGCAACGAGTGCTGTGCGCCGCGATCTGTCGGTCATGAGATATCCCGCTCTTTCCATTATAATGCGGCAAAGGAATTATTCACAGGCACCCCATGGCCCGCCTCCACTCACGAGCGGAGCCGACCGTTGCCGGGTCAGCGCACGACGATAAGGTAAAGGCCGAAAAAAATCAAAAGGATGCCTCCCACGTAGCGAAACGAAAAGGGCTCGCCCAAGACTATGAAGCCAACCATGCCGGCTGTCACGAGCCCGGCGAGGCGGATGAGCGGCGAGGCAACGGACAAGGGGGCGCCGGCACCGAAGGTCAGATAAAGGCCGACAGTCACCATGCTGAAGGAAATGCCAACTCCCAGGGCGTAGAAGATTCCCGCCGGCTGAGCAGTGAGAGGGACACCGCGCACGTATTGAACGATCACCCATCCGAGGCCCGTGGCAAAAGTACAGCTTCCATAGATAAGAAGGCCCAGGCTATTCGAGAGACGTCCGGACGCACACTTGACGAAAGAGTCAGCGGCGGCCAGGAAGAAGGCCGTGAATGACGCATAGAGCAACCAGGTGGGGATTCTCACACTTGTTCCTTTCAGGCTATGCGCTATTCTAAACCGAGGTATGGATGATGCGCAAGATAATGCTTATGCGGGGGGAGCCGAGGCGAGTCGATACCCTCGCCCCGCACCAGACAGGCCTTTATCCCCTATCTATCGAAAAGGACGAGTTCTTGCTCAAACCGCCGCGGCCCGTTTGGGCCACGGTCCGGAGGAGGACCTTCAACATCTCCGCCTCAATGGAACCTGGTCTCGAGTCTCTGTCAACGAGGAGCCCATCTTTTCTCCGGAACAGACCGCTTAATCGTGCTCTCATACCACCCTCCATCGGCGTAAAACTTGTGTGTCATCGAAAAGGGCACCGACTATCGGGAGTACAAGAAGCATGCCGTTTTGCGGTGCCTTTCTCTTCGGCCCCCATCTTCTCGTTTCCGGGCGTCTTCATTGAAGAAATAAGTAAGACTGCACTCGGTTCGAAAAGGAAACGTTGTCGTGAAGTCAGGACTTCGTCCTGCAAACAGGACAGGAAAGAGCCTTGGAAGAGAACTGGGGCAGGCACCGATGGAGCGCACCGGGACGTGCCGTGACATCTAATCCGCCGAGTCTATCAAAAAACGGCCGGGGATTCAAGAACAACACAAGAATTGAGTGAAAGGGAACGGTTATAATAGAAGAGTCGAAGAAGAGTGCGCCGGGACACGGTGACTCATCTCTAAAGATCCCATGGAAGGAGAGCGGTTATGGTCATATCCAAATCGAAGGTCTATGAATTGGCCCTTTCATCTGTCAAAGCCGGGCACGTGGACGATTTTATGAAGCAGTACATTCCCTCTGCCGTTCCAATCGTCACCGAGTATGGCGGCCGCTTCCTCATAAACGGGGCCATCCAGAATTCGGTCGCAGGAAGGTTCCCCGCCAAGACCTTTGCCCTCCTGGAATGGCCTTCGATCGACCGCTTCGTAGAAATCAATAAGGACAAGAGAATGCTTCCTTTGCTCGAAAAGAGAAATCACTTTCTTGATTTCATTGTAGAAGGCCGTTTTTACAGAATATCGGAAGATAGGGAATTCGAAATCCCGGATAGCAGGATGATGCGCCTCCTGCTATCCGACAGGACCGTTGGTGAAGGCGGAAACGTGCGATTTCAATGGATAGAGGATGTCCAGAACCAGGCCCTCTCGCTGAATCTCTATTTCTCCGGCGATCTTACCACACAATATGACAAAGAGAGGGACATCGAGGAGTTTTCCCTTCAAATAAGGTGATCGAGGCGCAACCCCCTCACGCCAATAATGGGGCTTGCGTCGCCCCCTCCGTGGGCAAAGCCCACGGAGCCACCCCCTTGTAAAAAGGAAGAGTCGCCGCAGGCGCCCTAGTGCCCCTTCCCGAAAGGGTGGGGTGCGGGTTGATAACGGCGGCGGCCCGGAGAGGCCGCCCATTACATCCCCCCCTTTCCCTTTTCCCCTCCAGCGCACAGGCGTTTCCCCCGGCAATCCCATAAGCGTATGGCACCCCTTCCTCTCGCACATATTGCGCAGCGACCGTTAACCACCGTTTGGCTCAAGGAGAGCGGTCCGTGAGGATGATGTGCGTGCCCGAACTGCTTTTAGCTCGGACGCCACCGCGCACATCAAGCGAACCGGAGCCTTACGGGGGTCGGGAGCGGAGCCTCATGTGCGAGAGGAAGGGGTGCCATACGCTCCCAACGAGTAATGGTCCTTAGATGCCTTGTCTTTGCCTTGTCTTTGCCTTGTCTTTGCCTGTGCCCCCTCCCCCTCTCTTTACTTGTTAGACTTATAATCATATAAGATAGAATAGACGAGGAGGTGGGAACTGTGAGACCGAAGGTTTATGCCACGCGGAGAATACCGTCGCCAGGGATCGAGCTGATCTCGGAGACGTGCGATGTAACCGTCAATGAGGGGACTGACCCGCTCGACCCGAAAGAACTGCTCGAAGGCGTAAGGGATGTGGATGGACTCGTCTGCATACCGGGAGACAGGATCGACAAGGAGATCATCCTTGGGGCTCCCTCCCTGAAAGTGATCAGCACGTGCAGCGTCGGATACGAGCACATCGACGTGGCAGAGGCCACCAAAAGGGGTATCTACATCGGTTACACTCCGGACGTTCTGACCGATGCGACGGCAGACCTTGCCTTTGCCCTCCTCGTCGCGAGTGCGCGGAGGATTGCAGAGGCAGACAGGTACGTCAGGGAAGGAAGATGGCGCGTTGGCTTCGATTTGGGTTTCATGCTGGGTCATTCTGTGTGGGAGGCCACCCTCGGCTTAGTCGGCTTTGGAAGGATAGGCCGGGCCATGGCAACACGGGCCGGAGGCTTCCGCATGAGAACGATCTACCACGATTTTTATCGCGCTTCGCCGGATGAGGAGCGCGGGCTCAACATGGAGTATCGCGAGTTCGACGATCTTCTGGCAATGTCCGATTATGTGAGCATCCACGTGCCCTACTCGCAACAGACGCACCACCTCATTGGCGAAAGGGAGCTGAAGCTCATGAAGCCGACGGCGATGCTCATCAACACGTCCCGCGGTTCCGTCGTCGACGAAGGTGCCCTCGTGAAAGCCCTGGAGTCCGGGTGGGTGGCGGGTGCAGGGCTTGACGTCTACGAGCGGGAGCCGCTTGATACGGCGAGTCCCCTTCTCAAGATGGAGAATGTGACCCTCGCGCCCCATATCGGGAGCGCCACCGGGCCTACCCGCAGAAAGATGGCTGAGCTTACCGCACAGAACCTCCTCGCCGGCCTGCGGGGGGAGGCGCCCGTTCACTGGCTGAACCCGAAACAGCGTCTCCCTCTCTTCGACATTTCGTGCTCTGCTGGGGGGTGAGGGGTGGGGAAAGGTGCGCACTAGGCCGTTCCCCCGTTTCTCACAGCGGGCGGCGCGGGAGACGCGAGCGAAGCGGCCGCCTCCCCGCCCTGCGCCCCATCCCCCACCCCGCTTTCCCGCGTCACAAGCGTTTCGTGCTCTGATGGACGGGGAGCTAATCGCATCACTGGGAATTTCGAAGTAAAGGTCGAGAAACTGGTTTACGGCGGCGATGGTCTGGCGCGGCTGGACGGCCGCGTGGTGTTCGCGCCGTTCGTGCTGCCGGGCGAGCGCATCCGGGCCGCGGCCGAGCGCGAAAAGCCGGGGCTGGTGAGGGCCCGAACGCTCGAAGTGCTGGAGGCCGCGCCGGAGCGCGTCGACGCCGGCTGCGAGCACTTCGGCCGCTGCGGCGGGTGCCATTATCAGCACGCTCCCTACGAGTATCAGCTCGCCGCCAAACGCGCCATCCTGGAAGAAGAAATGCGCCGCCTGGCCAAGACCGCGCCGCCCGGACCAATCGAAGTGGTTTCGGGCGAGCCGTGGGGCTACCGCAACCGGGCGCAGTTGCACGTCGAGGACAGCCGCCTCGGCTACCATGAGGCGCGCTCGCACCGCGTCTGGGCGATCGCGCATTGCCCTATCGGCTCGCCCGCGAATCAACCAGGCCATCGGCGCGCTCAACCAGATGATGCGGGAGGGCCGCTGGCCGCGCTTCGTGCGCACGCTGGAAGTTTTCACCGACGAGCGCCAGACGCAGTTGAACGTGCTCGAAACCGATCGGCCGGTGGCGCGCCGCTTCTTCGACTGGTGCGGCGAGCGGATTCCCGGGCCTGGTGGAGGGGGCGCTGGATTACCGACGGCCGAGTTCCGCGTCAGCCAGCAATTCCTTTTTCCAGGTGAACCGGTTCCTGCTGGACCGGCTGGTGGAAACCGCCACGGAGGGCGCGCGAAGGCGAAACGGCGCTCGACCTTTACGCCGGCGTGGGTCTGTTTTCGCTGCCGCTGGCGCGCCGCTTCCGCGCGGTGACCGCGGTCGAAGCGGGCGGCGGCGCGGTGCGCGACCTGCGATTCAACGCCGAGCGCGCCGGTGCGTGCGTCAACTGCGGGCGGAGCAGGCCACGCGCCGAAGCGCTTCCTGGAGAAACTCGAACTCGCGCCCGATTTCTGCTGGCGGATCCGCCGCGCGCCGGTATCGGCAAGGCCATGGTCGAACGGTTGTGCGACTCAAGCCGCGATCCATGGTAATCGTGGCCTGCGATCCGGCCACGCTCGCCCGCGACTGTCGGCCTGATCGCGGGAGGATACCGGCATGGCCCGCATGGCGCTGGTGGATTTGTTCCCGCAGACATTCCACCTGGAAACCGTGGTGCGGCTGGAACGCTGAGCGGACCCGCGCTCCTCCCCGCAGCAGGCGGACCGATCGGACCGTCAGCACCTGGACCTCTTCGGCCGCAAAGCGGAAGATGACCGGGATCGTAGTCAGACAACCGGCCGCCGGCGGCGAATTCCAGCGCTTCGCCATGGCTGGGAAGCGTCTGGAGCCCGTAGAGTCAGGCCCGCGGCGAAGCCGTGGCCGCTGCCTACGCGGTCCACAATGTGGCTGATCTCATATTGCCGGCTGGTGGAATTCCGCGCGGTCGCTCAGGCAGGCCGACCAGGCATTGTGGGACGCGCTGCGGGATTCGCGCAACGTGATCGCGACCGCCTTCAGTCTGGGGAATTGGCCGAGCACTTCGGCGGCGAGCCGCTCATACCAGCCGCGGCCGGGCTGGCCGGCATGAACGTCCGCGGCGGCCGCAATGCCCAATGCGATCTGGACGTGTTCTTCGTTAGCGATCAGGATATCGGCGTGCCGCACAATCTCGCGCATTACTTCGGTGATTGGTTTTCCCCATTTCCACAGGTTCTTGCGATAGTTGATGTCGCAGGAAACGGTCAAGCCTTTACCCGACGCCCGCTGGACTGCTTCAAGCGACAGGGCGGCCGCGGTGGAACTGATCGCGGGTGTGATGCCGCTAATGT
>CAVVPU010000173.1:0-12722 GCA_963750015.1 uncultured delta proteobacterium
CACCCGGTCGATAGGGTAGTGGTGTAAGTGCAGCGATGCATTGAGCCTACTACTACTAATAGATCGAGCGGCTTGGCCATATTTCAAAACTTCATATGAGTTGTCAAATTTAATTGTGACGGAAAGAAAGGACAGTCGTTGGTAGTTCCGGATTCGCGATTCGCGATTCGACTTTCGCGATTGTCTTTAACAGCTTTCCCGGCGACTATGGCGGAGGGGTCCCACCCGTTCCCATCCCGAACACGGTAGTTAAGCCCTCATGCGCCGATGATACTGCAGGGGTAACTCTGTGGGAAAGTAGGTCGTTGCCGGGAGTAAATAAATGAAAAACCCCAAGGAAGCAATTCCTTGGGGTTTTTCATTTGGGCAAGGCAGGGCCGGTCGAAGGGGAGCAATCGCGACCTTTGGCGCATTCTTCGACCGCATGGCCTCGGACGTACCCAAGTACAGCCCTCGGCCGATGCGGCTCAGACTGCATCCAAATCTCACGATCACTCCCCTTCGACCGTCCGGGGTAAGCGTCGCCGTATCTCTCACACGTCCAACTGTCGTTGGTCGTGTGCCCGCGGCGCCGGCCTTCATCGGATGTACACACCGACATCGATTGAATGAAGTGCCGCGGCCTTTTGAGGCCGCATAAGAGGCCGGGCCTTCCGAATTCGCGCTTCGCGATACGAGTTTCGCGATGTCTTTTCGAATATCTGCTATAATTTAGGTGCCATGAGAGGGGAGCACGATGAGACAGGTGCTTATTTACCGTGGAGAGGATGAATACTGGATAGCCGAATGTCCGAGCTTGCCCGGCTGCGTCAGCCAGGGTAAGAGTGAGGAACAGGCGATCGATAACATCAAAGAGGCGATTGAAGGTTACGTCGCTGCCCTTGAGGAAGATGACCTTCCCGTCCCGGAATGTCATTTTCCGCGTAACCCGCCCACATGATATAATCGAAGATGCAGGAGGTGGTTTGAATGGAGGGTATTCAGTACGTCACAAACGAAAAGGGAGAAAAAGTAGCTGTTCAGATCAGCCTGAAGAAGTTCGGAAATCTCTGGGAGGATTTCTACGATAACCTGCTGGCGAAGAGAAGGGCCGAGGAACCGAGAGAATCGCTATCGTCGGTGAAAAACAGGCTCAAGAAGCAAGGAAAGCTGAATGGCTGAGTACGCCATAACCTTCGCACGAAGCGCTCGCAGGGAACTCGAAGCGCTCGAAGCAAAGGTAGTGGGTCGCATATTCCAACGAATCGAAGCCTTGGGAACGGAACCAAGGCCATCAGGTTGCAGGAAGTTGGTCGGAAGTAAGTCGCTTTGGAGGATAAGAATCGGGGACTACCGTGTCGTCTATGCCATTTATGACGACCAGCAGTCTGTAGACATCGTGGCAGTCAGACATCGCAAGGACGTCTACGAATAAGAAAGCCCTGATCGCTTCGGTTCTACTTTCGCGATTCGCGATTGCCTTGTAGCCCTCACGCGCCGATGATGCTGCACAGGGGTGACTCTGTGGGAAAGTAGGTCGTTGCCGGGAGTATTCAAATGAAAAACCCCAAGGAATTTCGCAATCACACCCAAGTAACCTTGACGAGGTGCTCGACCTTTTTGAACTCAGGGTCTCGGGTCACGAGAGCTGCCTTGTTTTCCAGGGCGGAAACGAGGGCAAAGCAATCCGCATAAGAAATGCTGAACTCCGCCTTATACTCGGCGGCTCTGAAGATAAGCTCGTTCGGCACCGGGAGGATTTCGATGTCCAAGCGTTCAATCGCCGCGAGACATTCCATCTTTTTCCGGTCTCCAAAGGCTCTTTTCGTTATGTAGATAATTTCTCCATAGTTGATTGCGTTCATGACGGCTCGTCCGCCTGACGCTTTCACATCTCGAAGAAGACCGACAACCTTGTCGTATCCTTCTTCCTTTTGAAAGACCTTCAGCAACGCATAGCTGTCAAATACATATGTTTCCGCCATCACCGGGCGTCCTTCTTGCGCTCCTCAAGTAACTCCCGGGATAGAGAGGGTTCTTCCGGAAGGATGCCGGTTGCGGCCCCTATTGGATCGGCAGCCGGAGGCACAAGGTAGATGATGCCGCCATATTCCATGATGTGCAATTCCTTCCCAGGCTCTATGTGATACTTCCTTCGCAGATCAGCCGGTATGACTATTTGACCTTTCCCCAACGTCCTCACCGTAGCCACGATTGCCTCCTTCAGGTTTAACGCTTTTCAAAAGTGTATAACCTGTCCGGCGTAATATCAAACTACTCTGCTGACACGCAAAAGGCAAAAGCATTGGCGCCTCCTTCCCGTCCCGGAGGATAAGTTCGACGCTCTTTTAGTTGCCGTATGAGCGGGCTGGCGCGGATATCGGGGACCTTCGCATGTGGCGCTCGCTTCCGTTCACTTTCGCGATTCGCGATTCGAGTTTCACGACCGTCTTCTCGCTCTCATGGGCCGATGATAGTGCACAGGGGTGACTCTGTGGGAAAGGGGGCCGTTGCCGGGAGTAAAATGAAATACCCCAGGGAATCACTTCCCTGGGGTATTTCATTTTCTGCCGAAAGGGGCGGCCGGGATCCTTTCGCGTCTTTCGCGCCGTGTGCTCGGCCCGCGTCCTCGACGTACGACAGAGTACGCCTGCGGTGAGGGCGCTGCGCGCACAACGCGAAATCCATCGAAATTATCTCCGGCCGGAAATATAGTACCCTCCCTTAGGCACTTGCGGCACTACATCGAGGCTTGGCATCCTCTCGTCAGACTATTGCTAAAGAGAGGTAATTGCCTACACGTTCTTGCCGTTGCGGCGTTGACAGAATCCACTTTTTCAAGCTACACCGAACGAGACGAGGCAACTTCAGCCAATCAAAAGGCGTTCTTGCCAAGCCGCCTTAAGCTCTCTTCCTCCTCAGTTCCTCGACGATCTTCCCTATGCCTTCCGAGACGTTTCGCCAGGCCGAGTCTCTATCAGCCCATTTCGTTACGGCCAGCCCGTCCTTCGGCAATGCCTGAAGCTTGGCGAACGGGGCCATCTTCCAGTTAACGTCACGGACAATTACCGGAACCACTCTTGCTTCACCGTTATGGTGCCGGCCCAGTGCACGCGTCATCTCTTTCTCATAACAATAATCGGAGGCGATGAAGTCCGAGCTCACGAGAAGAAGAATGATGTCTGCCTGCTCCATCTTGTCATCAATTACCGTCTTCCACTCTTCGCCGGCTTCTATTTTCCGGTCGCTCCAGGGTTCAATCCACCCCTGCCGTTGGAGTAGCTTGAGGTGGGTCTCCAACTCGTCTCGTAGGCTTTCGTCTTTGTGTGAATAGCTGTAGAACAAACGAGCGGTTCTCCCCCCTTCAGCCACACGTTCTTCCCTTCTTTGCGCCCAATCGATGTCGACTCCATCAAGTAGCTCGTGCACGTCTAGTTCCACGACTTCTTCGCCAATCACTTCGGTAAATTTCCTGCTTCCGGCCTTTTCTCTCACCACCAGACTCCGGTAAGCCACAACTTTGTCGGGATAATCCGGTAGCGGAACCATCTCCTCCGGATTAAGGCTCGGGACTAAACGGTGAATATGCTCAAAGTCCGAGCGTATGATTGCGAGCAAGCGACGGCGCCCGGACGGCGGTCCTGAGACAGAGATGAAGATCTTCCTATCCTGTGAATCCGCCCTTACAAGAGCTCGGTTCTCCTCGAACTCCAGGATGACACCACTCCGCCAACGCGGCAACTTGGCGCTCAGCACATGGGTCCGGACCATGAACCGCGGGAGCAGTCCCTCCGGCAAGACCGGATAGTGGTACTCGAAATTCAGGCATTCCTTTCGGTTAAACTCGGCAGTGTCAGGCGGTTCCTCCTTGCCAAGCAGCTCCGGGATTAGATAGCAGGTGTCATCTTCCGGGTAGCTGAATCCCAGATCGAACTTCTTCATGAGATCTAAAAGGAACCTGTGCATAGCGGGGGGATAGTCGTGGTCATCAAGAATGATAGAGACATCTGCTAACCTGAGTTCCCCTTTCTGCCTCTCTAAAATCTCGGCATTGATGATCTTGTAGATCCCATTGGTCACCCACTGAGGGCTCAACACGTGCGTGTCTCGCAGACGCGGGTCATCTTTGTAGTTGAGCACGATTCCCAGAGTGTGGAGGTAACTGGCAAGGCGTTCTTGTCCGGCCTCGTCATTCTCTCCGAGCTTCGAGCACCAACTGCGGTATTCCCCGAAGGTGAGAAACTTCTCCTTCATTCCTGCAAGGGCGTCCTTGATAGCAAACCAGCTAGAGGGGAATGCCTTTCTTAGATCCTCAAGTCGGTCGGTCTCGGCCCGGATCGCCGC
Source organism: uncultured delta proteobacterium (assembly GCA_963750015.1). Classification (GTDB taxonomy): domain Bacteria; phylum Desulfobacterota; class Syntrophorhabdia; order Syntrophorhabdales; family WCHB1-27; genus CAVVNC01. The sequence continues at coordinate 4,324 of CAVVPU010000173.1, forward strand.
ACGAAGGTCTTCTATACCTGTTCCATCCGAACAATCTGTCTTAATAAAACAGCGGACTGGGTACTTCTGCTGCAAAGCCCGCCTATTGAGATCGAAAGGATGCATCTTGATCTTGTTGAGTACAACAATGACGGGTGAGCCACGCCCGAAGCTATCAATCAGCTTGAGCCAGTATTCCGCATCAGCATCCTCACCCCCCTCCCTTCCATTCAGAACCAGAAGATAAAGGCTCCGCTCGGTGAGGAAAAACTGGTGAGTTGCATGCATGATCTCCTGACCACCAAAATCCCATATGTTAAGGCGCACTTCTTCGTTTTGACGAAGCTGTGTCCTCCATTCAGTTATGTTGATGCCTTCGGTTTTCCCTTCATCAGGATCGAATCTGTTAAGCATGAGTTTATTAACGAGAGACGTCTTACCTACCTCGCCCCTACCGACAAGTATCAGCTTTGCCTCATTAAGCGGCCTTGCTCCTCTTCGAAGCCGGAAATAATAGTCAAGGATCGCCGACGCCTTTGTCGCTCTTTGTGTGTCCCGCAGATCTGTTCTCGGCCCCAAAACTTCCGAGGGCAGGTTGAGTCCTTCATTACCGTGCAGGTTGAGTATCTTCAACCCTTTGAGACCTAGCAGGTAGTCGGGAAGTTCGGTCAACTGGTTGTCGGAAAGATCAAGGCCTTCGAGCCGGGCCAATCGGCCGATGGAATCGGGTAGGCTGGTCAGTTTATTGCCGCCAATAGTGAGTCTCTCGAGCCGGGCCAATCGGCCGATGGAATCGGGTAGGCTGGTCAGTTGGTTATTTTCGAGATACAGGGTTTCAAGCTGAGTCAATTGGCCGATGAAATCCGGGATCACAGTCAGTTGATTATTATAGAGATAAAGGTCCGTAAGCTGGGTTAGTTGCCCGATGAAAACGGGGACTGAGGTCAGTTGGCTATTGGATAGACTAAAAGTCTGAAGCTGAGTCAATTGGCCGATGAAATCCGGGATCACAGTCAGTTGATTATTATAGAGATAAAGGGTTTCAAGCTGAGTCAATTGGCCGATGAAATCCGGGATCACGGTTAGTTGATTCCGGGAGACGTCGAGGATCTGAAGCTGAGTCAATTGGCCGATGGAATCCGGGATTACAGTTAGCTTGTTGCTGGCAACATTGAGCCTCTCAAGCCGGCGCAATTGGCCGATGAAATCCGGGATCACGGTTAGTTGATTCTGGGAGACATCGAGACTCTCAAGCTGAGTCAATTGGCCGACGAAATCCGGGATCACGGTTAGTTGATTCTGGGAGACATCGAGGCTCTGAAGCTGAGTCAACTGGCCGATGGAATCGGGAATCGTGGTCAGCTTGTTGCGGGCAACATCGAGGCTCTGAAGCTGAGTCAACTGGCCGATGGAATCGGGAATCGTGGTTAGGTCTTGTCCCGAAATGCTCAGGGCTTTGGCCTGTTTATCCAGCGCTTCCTGGATTTTTTTCTCAACAGCGGCTACCGCCCCCTTCCTTTCGCTTCCTTTCGCTTCCTTCTTTGTGCTCATAGGCTCATCTTCCTTCAAAGACACTGGTGAATTCCACTTCAAAGTGGGAAAACCAAAGGGGTCAGATACTGTCATCAAAGTCAACCCCGAACTCTCCCCAAATAATCATCGTGCTTCGCAGTAGTCCGCCTTGCTCTGGGAAGCCAATGGGGACGCCCATAACTAAATAACTAATTCTGGGAAAACATAGGGGTACGAGCCCTTGACAGTAGACAGGTAACCCCACACAATAACCTGATATTACGGGTATTTTGCGCCTCACCCCTTCTTCCCCACCGCCCAAGCAACATCCACCACCGCTATCTTCCCATCCCTCTCCCGGTCTACTGCTTCCCACTGTCCCTAAGCACCACTCCGTTCCCATGCAGCGCATGAGAGTTCAAAGTATTCTATTGAAAAACTAACAGTCAAATTCGTCCGGTGGCGAGGCTGCCTGGCTGGAGAACAGCAGAATGTGCGTGTCTGAGGCCCTGGAAGCCAATGGGCCCTGGAAGCCAATGGGGACGCCCATAACTAAATAACTAATTCTGGGAAAACATAGGGGTACGAGCCCTTGACAGTAGACAGGTAACCCCACACAATAACCTGATATTACGGGTATTTTGCGCCTCACCCCTTCTTCCCCACCGCCCAAGCAACATCCACCACCGCTATCTTCCCATCCCTCTCCCGGTCTACTGCTTCCCACTGTCCCTAAGCACCACTCCGTTCCCATGCAGCGCATGAGAGTTCAAAGTATTCTATTGAAAAACTAACAGTCAAATTCGTCCGGTGGCGAGGCTGCCTGGCTGGAGAACAGCAGAATGTGCGTGTCTGAGGCCCTTGGCTTTCCGTCCCATGGTCGCCCATGGTTTGGCTTTATCGGCGTGCACCTTCTATCTATAACTATGGAGCTTTCGTGTCAAGTTAAATCTGCCCCCCGTATGTCTGTCCCCACCATCTACCGGGGATTCGCCATGGTTCTCATGGCCTGCATCATTTCGGTCAAATCCTTCATGCTGTCGTCTTTCATATCCATTTCTTCCTTCTTTCCATCCGGCGCTGTGTGGGTCCATTTCCCATCGGGAAGTCCTTGCTTGAACTCTCCATTTATGACCGTTCCGTCCTTGAGGGCTATCATGCATGGCCCATCGACCACGCCGGCCTCGCCGGTCTATGGAAGCGTGACGCAATCTGTTATAATTAAGCGATGATGGAGAGAGGAATCGGTCTGGATAATTTCTATTCATACTGGGCGGGGTGCTGCTCGACCTCGCTGCTATACGGCGTTAACACATGAAGATTCGGGATCTCGTCAGAATGATAGAAGCGGATGGGTGGTACGTGGTTCGGTCCAGAGGGAGCCATGTGCAGTATAAGCACGCGAGCAAGCAGGGACGGGTTACGATCGCCGGCCATCCTAACGATGACGTGGGTCCGGGCACTCTGAATAGCATTTTAAAACAAGCGGGTTTGAAGGGGGTGAAATAAGCATGCACCGTTTTCTAGTGGTAATTGAGAAGAGTGAAGATAACTACTCAGCCTATTCGCCGGATCTGCCTGGATGCGTCGCGACCGGTTCCACCCGCGAAGAGGCCGAGCGGAATATGCACGAGGCCATAGTAATGCATCTCGATGGCTTGCGGGAGGATAATTTGCCTATTCCCGGATCTGAAGCCTTCGCCGAATACATGGCCGTTTAGCTTGAGGGGTCATCTGCAGTACCAATAGGTAAATTGCGTATTCCGACCCAAACCGGCCACCCAACCTGGGGATTCAAGGGCGACAGCCATAAATAAGTAACTATTGAGGGGATAAGGGGTCTACCTTGACAGTAGACAGCGAATATAACATAACTTACTAATTTAATTTGATTTAATGAGCACGGCATTGGTTCTATATTGTCAGCTATGGTATAGACATGCTAAGATATATTGCTTCATCCTCCGCCCGTCCATAACACCCCATTCAGACGGAGTCTTCTTTGATGAAAGCGCTCTCGCTCGTTGGGTTAATCGCAGTTATCTTCTGTTCTTCAGCCTTCGCCTCTATGGACACTAAGCATGTGGAACGGGGTTTGGAGCGTGGACTCTCCTTCGGTCGATGTCCCTTGTCGATATCGGTGAGTACGCATGGACCGATTCCGAATCCCGGGTACATGATTGCCGGGGGGCCCGTCCCTCCTCTGCCTGCGCTGCTCCCCAATCCGGGTTTCAAACTTCCCCTCAACCCGACCCCGAGCCAGGCCCAGACCATCATAAGGGCGGCGGCGCAGCTCAACGGAGCCGAAAAGGAGATCATAGATCAGCAGCTTCGGGTGAACGAAATGCTGGAACAGCAGTTGAAAGAGAAGAAAGAGAAGAAAAATGCCGATAAGGACTCCAAAAAAGGAAATGAGGATACTTTGGGGATGCCCGACCACACGACCGTAGAAGTAAAAAGCGAATAGCCTTGCCCCCGTCACCCAAGCAACATCGCCACCGCTATCTCCCCACCCCTCTCCCGATCTACTGCTTCCCACCGTCCCGAAGCACCAATCCGTTACCACGCAACACGACCGTACGTCTCTCCCTTCAGGTAGTTGGTGACAAATAGTCGTGTTATTGCTATATTACGTATCAGGTAAGAGTAATACCAAGGAGGAGCGCCATGAGGGTTACGTCGAAAGGTCAGGTGACGATTCCGCTTGAAATCAGAGATAAGCTTGGTCTCAGGGCAAGTTCGGAAGTAGAATTCGAGCTGCTGCCCGACGGAAAGGTATACCTCACGAAGACAGAGAGACCGGCCCGGCGCAGTGCCCTTGTCAAAAAGATGAAGGGCAGGGCCACCACGAGGTTGAGCACCGACGAGATCATGAAGCTGACGAGGGGTTGATTGGAAGCCCTCGTCGACAGTAACGTTATTCTTGATATTCTGACGGAAGACAGGCGCTGGGCATCCTGGTCTGCAAAGGCGATCGAGGAGTGGAACGGTCTTTTGGTCATCAATTCCGTCATTTATGCCGAGGTATCCATAGGCTTCGAAAGAATCGAAGACCTGGACGCGGCCCTTAGCCGGGAATTGTTCCGACGCGATCCGCTGCCGTGGGATGCCGCATTCCTGGCCGGCAAGTGTTTTCTCAGATATCGCCAATCGGGAGGAAAGAAAACTTCCCCCCTGCCCGATTTTTTCATAGGGGCGCACGCGGCAATCACAAAAATGGCCCTGATCACGAGAGACGCCTCACGATATCGGACCTATTTCCCCGGCATCAGGCTGGTATCTCCCGCCTAAAGCGACCGCATCCTCACGATGATGTGGGTCCGGGCATCATGGGGTAGAGCCATAAATAAATAACCAACTCAGTTATTGTCTTGCTGTCCTCGAAAAAGCTCATGGAGGTCTTGCAATGACACATTTTCGCAAGGCCCAGAGGGCATCCGCCAACCGCCGTTTCCCCATTCTCGTCCGGACTCGGTAACGATTACCGTTATAGGTTTTAGTCTGATGAAATGTTGCGGCTGCAAGGTCGCAACCCGAGGAGGAAGCATATGATGTTCTCTTTTCGGCACCGGCTGCGCCGTCAGCCGCTTGCTTGCCTTGCCGCCACGCTTGCGGCTGCTCTGGTTGTGGCCGGTCTCGCCTTTTGGGATAAGATCCAAGATGATGCCATTCACAACGCGGCGAAGAGCGGCGACTCGGTGAAAGTTGAGGCGCTGCTTAACGGGAAAGCCGATCTCATCGCAAGCAAAAACGGTAATGGCCGAACGGCCCTGCACGCGGCAGCGGATGAAGGTCACAAAAACGTAGCCAAGAACCTGGTGGCTCACGGGGCAGAGGTCAACGCCAAAGATAGGGACGGCTGGACGCCTCTGCACTTGGCGGCAGATGGGGGTCATAGAGATGTAGCCGAGCTACTTCTGGCTCACGGGGCTGTGATCAATGCGAGGACTGATATTGGCGCTACGCCGTTGCACCTGGCGGTGTATGATTGCCGTACTGAGATAGCCGGGCTATTTTTGGCTCATGGGGCAGAGGTCAATGCCAAAGTAAGGACGGCTGGACGCCTCTGCACTTGGCGGTTTCTTCGAGCTGCAAAGGCACTGCCGAATTGCTCCTGGCCCACGGGGCGGATGTCAATGCCAGGGGTAAAAGCGAAAGAACGCCCCTGCATGTAGCGGCCAGTCAACGCCTGAACGCCTATGCCCAATTGCTTCTGGCCCACCATGAAAACCTCACTGCCCTGCTCCTGGCCCACGGAGCGGATGTCAATGCCAAAACCGCCTATGGCTGGACACCTTTGAAGTGTGCAGTGGCTGAAGGCAATGAAAGCGTCGTCACTTTGCTTCTGGATCACGGAGGAGAGGTCGACGCCAAAGGCAGTGATGGCTGGTCACCGTTGCACATAGCGGTCCTGAAGGGTCGTTACGGCATCACCCATTCCTTCTGGACCACGGGGCAGATGTTAATGCCAGAGGCGGCTCCCGAGGCGGAATGAGGTTAGCTTGGACCGGGAGCACAGGCGAGGAGGAAGAGCAATCTGGCAGAACCACGAGCCAAATCTTACACACCCCGCCTTTACGGCTGGACACCGTTGCACATAGCGGTACAGGAAAGCCGCTATGATATAGTCGAGATGCTTCTGGCTCACCGGGCGGATGTCAATGCCAAAGACAAGGAAGGAACGGCGCCTTTACACTCGGCAACAGGTAACGTGGAAGAATTGCTTCGCCGACACGGCGCCCACGAGTGAAGGCCAAAAGGAAGCGCTGGGGATGCTCTTAGAAGCTGAGCCAGAAGCAAACCTCGTTTTTTAGGCAACCCGCTCACTCAATTCATCCAAGAGCAGGTGATCTTTGGGGAACAGAGCACGCCCTCCACATCGGCCAAAAAGGGGACGAAGGGTCCACCCTTGACAGTAGACAGATGAACTATCTCAATTAGGTGCAATAAAAGACTTTTTGGAATAATGGAGGCAGCCATCAATAAATAACGGCGCACCGCCCCTTTTTCTCACCACCCAAAAAAGCCCGTGGGGTCTTGCAATCATGTTTTCGCAAGGTCCAGAAGGCACACGGCCAACCGCCGTTTCCCCATTCTCGTCCAACGTCATCACGCATCGCATGATAAGAAGTTCAAAGCGTTCTTTTGAAACTAACAGTCTTATCGTCCGGTGGCGAGGCTGTCTGGCTGGGGAACGGCAGAATGTTCGTGTCCGAGGCCCTTTGCTGTCCTTCCCATGGTCGCCCATGGTTTGGCTTTATCGGCGTGCTCCTTCTATCTATAACTATGGAGCTTGTGTGTAAAAATAAATCCGCCTCCCAGGCTGGACAAACGCATTTGGAAGTAATCTTCTCCATAGCAGGGTACGGTAAAAAGCTTCCCGAAGGCTATTTGTTGTATCCTTTCGGTTGTCTGAAAAAGGCGAAGAGACAAAGAGGAGGCGGGAACGTTATTTCTTCATTACGGACAACATCCCCACCTCCGGCCTTGACACCTCAACGGGCCGCTGCGGCTTGCGAGCTTCCCCGGAAATATCTTCCAACGTCTTTGTGCTCGTGTTGTGCCCGAATACGAGCACGGCGATCATCATTATGAAAAGACAACCGCCCAGCACGATGAAGAGTCCCGAGAATCCCAGAAGGGCGTAGAAGAATGCCATATAAGCCATCCAGGCCGCGGCGCCGAGCCTGCCCGTCCCGATGCACACGCCCACCGCAGTGTTGCGAATCTTAGTCCCGAAGGATTCCGTGGTGTAGACCTGGGCCGAAAAAATGTACATGGCATTAAAGAGCGACATGGCCACACCCACAATCGCCGTGAACGCGAAACTGTTGGAAACCCGAGGGTGACGAGCAGGCACGCGGAGGCCATTCCGGTTACCGCGAGAGGAATCTTTCTGCCGCCTTTGTCCACGGCGAAGGAAGCAATCATTGTTCCCACCGGGATTCCCCAGCCGAACAGGCTCACGAGGAGTAACTGTCCCCCATCCAGAGGCCCCGGGTCTTGAAGATCATGGGAAGCATCATTCCGGTTGTTGCCGTGACGTTGGAGCCGACGATCGCTATCAGTATCAGGAGTACCGAGCGTCGCCAGTAAAAGGAATTCCACATGGTTCCGAAGGCCCTGAGCGTGCCGAGCCGGTCTACTGTCTTGCGCGAGGCCCTTTCCGCGACAAGGGCGGACTGTCAACGGTAACGCCGGGAGCATTTTTTCCAGTATGATCTTGGCCTTTAACGTCTTGCCTTTGGAAACCAGCCACCGTGGGGATTCGTAGCAGATGATAAGGACGAGTATGACTTCGACCAGGGCCAATCCTCCGCCCCAGTAATATTGCCATCTCCAGCCCTCCGGACCCTTGGCGACGACCCACTTCGCAAAGAGGCCGCCGAGCGGGTTTGCCAACATTCCGACGGCAAGGACCCTCATCGCCAAAGCGCCGCGTTGGCCGGCCGGGACCATCTCCGCCACATAAACCATGGCGGTGACCGCCAGGGCCGAAACGCCCATCATCGTCACCACTCGGCCTATCACAAACAAGAGGGGTGTCGGGGCCAACCCGCACAGCACGGTGGCGATACCGTAGAGAGTGGTTGCGATCAGGAACGCCAGTTTACGTCCTACTTTGTCTGAAAACCAGCCCCCAATGAAGGCCCCGGCCATCATACCGAAGGAGCCCAGACCGTTGGTTTTCCCCACCCAGTCCATGCCAACTTTCCAGTACTTGGCTATGGCGGGCGCCGTGTAACCGAAATTGGCAAGATCGAACTGTTCAAAAAACAGGCCAAGGCTCACCAGAGCGATGAACGCGCCAAGGGGCACGCCAACTTTCTGGCCATCGAAATAGGAAAATGGTGCTGCACTGCTTTGTTGATCCTTCGACGACATACCAACCTCCCTCAATCCCTTAA
>CAVVPU010000174.1:0-6218 GCA_963750015.1 uncultured delta proteobacterium
AGTAGGGGCAGCAGGATTATTCAATCTTTGCGCGTGCCCTTTCCCCGTCCTCTCAGGGTCCCTGCTCTTCTCCCCGGGCCGAGCCCAGAAGGGCAACCAAACTCTTGACCACGGAGGAATCGAGCCGGCCCCGGTCCGCATCATCCTGTATGATAGTGAGAGCCTCCTCCTTCGATAGGGCGGCATGATAAGGACGATCGGTGGTAAGGGCGTCATAGATGTCGGCAACGGCCATTATTCTGGCCGGAATCGAAATATCGTCGCCCTCGACACCGTCAGGATATCCCGTTCCGTCCATTCTCTCATGATGGTGGCGTATCACTTCAAGGGCGCCTTTGAGAAAGGGCCGCAAAGGCTCGATAACCCTGCAGCCCACGTCGGGGTGGGTCCTCACGACTGCCCATTCTGCGGCGCTGAGAGATCCGGTCTTGTTGAGAACAGAATCCGGGATCCCTATCTTGCCGATGTCGTGGAGAATTCCACCGACCCGCAAAGCCTCGATGTCGGCAGATGGGAGGTTCATCGACCTTCCTATGTCTATCGCAAGGCGGGATACCCTCCTGATGTGTCCCTCGGTATAGGAGTCCTTTGCTTCAACCGCCGATGCGAGAGAAAAAAGCACATTCTCCAGGCTCACCAGGTTTTCGTTGAGTTTCTTTGTCTTGAGGAGCGAGGTAACCCTCGCTATGAGTTCTGCCCTGTTGACCGGCTTAGTAATAAAGTCGTCCGCTCCGCTTTCAATTGCTCGGACCTTGGAGTCCGTATCTTCGAGGGCGGTTACCATGATCACCGGGATCATCCTCGTTGTCTGGTCCTGCTTGAGGCGACGGCACACTTCGAAGCCGTCCATAACGGGCATCATGGCGTCGAGGAGGACGATGTCTATGTCGGAATGGCGAAGCAATTCAAGAGCCTCCTCACCATTTTCCGCTTTGATGACCTCGCATTTGAGAGGCTGCAGCATTGCCTCGAGCAACCTCAGATTGACCGGTACATCATCTACGGCGAGCACCAGCGATATCTCTTCGCTGGCGGGGCGTGTTTCGTCGCCACCGATAATGACGGCGTCTCTCCCGCCGAGCCTTGCCGACGAAAGGGCTGCTTCGGCTCTCTTCAGCATATCCTTCTTGTCCAAGCACCCTTTGGAGGAAATACAACCGATACAGGTAGTGATCGATCCCTGAAAGTATTCGTTGACTGAAGTCCTGATTCTTTCGACGGCCAGTCTGGTGTCATCGAGAGCCGTGTCGGAGAAGAGAACTACAAAGCTGTCGCCGAGGTATCGCGCGACAACATCGGATTCACGAATGTTATCCTGGATTATTTCCGCCATGGCTTTGAGCACCCAATCCCCCTGGAGGGATCCGTGTTCCTCGTTGTAATAATCGAATCTATCGATATCGATGATTGCGAGCGAGAAGGTGCCACCGAGCCGCTTGGAGCGTTTCATCTCCCGTGACAGGAGGCTCGACGAAAAACCCGTAGTTGTAGAGACCCGTGAGGCCGTCAGTGAAGGGCGCTTCAATCCTTTTCTCATAGTCCTGACGCACGTCAGTGCATGAAGAATCCATATCCTGTCTCACCGTTTACTGTGTGCGACGTTTCTATGATAGTTTATCGGCCGATCTCCCCTCCCTATTAAGAGGTTCGTCGTCCAGGCCGGTCCGATGCGCCTGCGTGGGTCACCACAACATACCCTCTTACCGGGACAAGAGCGGTCGGTCCGCACGTGTCGCAGGCATGCAACCAGGATCTACCATCTTCTTAATGCGTCACGCCATATTGTCGATAACATAAGCAGGTCTATGTCATGGGCGAGACGTGCATGGGGGCTTCTTTTTGTCTTACGTCGTGTACATTCTCGAAACCGATTAATATAGTGGGTTGAACAGCAAAAGTGAGGGTGCCCGTTGACCGGTTTCTCCACCATCTTTGAACCTGGATGTATTCTGATAGGCGCAACCGTGATGCCAAGCGGGAAGGCCCTATGACAAAAAAAAGAATTCTTGTCATAGAGGATAACCCCATCAATAGAAAACTGATGCGCGTTCTGATCGCCATGGCGGACTTGGAGGTCCTCGAGGCAGCCGAAGCGGAAACGGGCATTGCCCTCGCCCGGGAGCGCCGCCCCGATCTCATCCTCATGGACGTCCAGCTCCCCGGCATGGACGGACTGGATGCTACCCGCCTCATAAAATCCAACCCTGATCTTGCAGGGATTGCCGTTGTGGCAGTCACCTCGTTTGCCATGGCGGGAGATGAAGAAAAGGCCCGGGCAGCCGGCTGCTCGGGTTACATAACAAAGCCAATCAACACAAGAACATTTATCCGCGAAATCAGCAAATTCATGACACAAGGGAGAGAATAGAACGTGGGCAAGAGAATGAAGACGACTATTTCATGCCTTGCACTGTGTCTTCTGTCGATCCTTGTGACTGAATGCGGCAATAAGACAGGCGACGCAGACCGCGCAAGCGAAACGGTTATTGCCGCCAATAAGGCAGCTCCTTCACCGAAGACGGTGGGCCTCGTAATGAAGACCCTCACCAACCCGTTCTTCATCGAGATGGAACGCGGAGCAAGGCGTGCGGAAAAGGAATTCGGTGTTCGGCTCATCGTGAAAACAGGGGCCCAGGAGACATCCATCGAACAGCAGATCTCAATTGTTGAGGACATGATCCGGGGCAAGGTCGATGCCATAGTCATCGCGCCGGGCAGCTCGGTGGAGCTGATTCCTGTCCTCAAGAAAGCCCAGGATGCGGGCATACCTATCGTCAATGTCGACAACCGACTCGACCCCGCCATGTCGAAAACGGCGGGCCTCGTCAATGTGCCCTTCGTCAGCGTGGACAACGTCAAGGGCGCCTATCTTTCGGCAAAGTATGTCTGCGACAGGGTGACGGTGCCCACGGAGGCCGCCATACTCGAAGGGATACGCGCAGCGGCCAACGGCAGGGATCGCAAGGAAGGTGCACTCAAGGCTTTCGGCGAAAACCCGAAGATAAGGGTCGTCGCGAGCGAGACCGCCAATTGGAAGATAGACGAGGCTTTCGAGGTCACGAAAAAGCTATTCAATAACCATCCTGCAATCGGTATCCTTTTCTGCGCGAACGACATGATGGCGCTCGGTGCTCTTCATTATCTGAAGCAGGCCAAGAACCGCAAAGTCCTCGTTGCGGCCTACGACGCGCTCGATGAGGCCAAAAGCGCCATCAGGGAAGGGAGGCTTGCCGTCACTATCGATCAACAGCCTGAGGTCCAGGGATACCTCGGCATCAGGTACGCCTTTGATATGATGCAGGGGCGCATTCCGCCCCCTGAAACCATGATTGATGTCCGGGTAGTAAACAAGGAGTCGCTTAAGCCGTAAACAAGGATAATTGAAAAATGCGCCTCCCTCACTTCAACATCACCCTGAAGCTGACCATCTACTTCATGCTGATAAGCCTCATCCCGCTCCTTTTGTTGGGATGGATATCTTTCAGAATCTCCCGCTCGGCAATCAATGAGAAGGCCAGGACGTTTACCTCTGAACTCCTGATGGAAAAGATGAAAGGGCTCGACCTCCTCATGGATGCCGTGGAGAGCCTTGTGACCAATCTTTCCGGTCTCGACGATATCAAGAACGTGCTTGGACACAGGTTCGTCAACGAGTACGACAGGCTTTCCACGCATGCGAAGATCGGCTATATTTTGAGCGGGTATACGAACGTCAAGGGGCTGGTCTCCATCGATGTCTTTTCATTCGGGAATGAACATTTTCACGTAGGTGAGACCCTCAACGTCGACGAGCTGAACATGAGTGTCGTCAACCGGCTCCACAAAGAAACCGTGGACAGCGGCAGGTCGGTTTTCTGGGCAGGCATCGAGGACAACGTTAACAGGAACTCCGGGCACAAGAAGGTGATCACCGCGGCCAAGGTAATACGATCGGTCGATGTCGCTACCATGAAGGAAGTGCCGCTCGGCCTCCTCGTCGTGAGTTATGACGTGGACGTATTTTATGACCAATTTAGCGGGGTGAACCACACCAACGAGACTCACCTGATCCTCGACGGCATGGGCCGGACAATCTATTCGCCGGACAAGACGCAGATAGGCGGCCGTTTCGCGACGGGCTTTCTCAACAGGTTCGACCATGAAAGCGGGTACTTCACGGAGCGTATCGACGGGGTAAAAACGTTTGTTACCTATAAGAGATCGAACAGAAGCCACTGGCTCCTCATCAGCCTCACCCCTGTCCACAGCCTGGAAGCAGGCATTTACGAAATCAGCAGAAACACGGCCTTCGCCCTCATTTGCTGTGCGCTCGTCTCCCTGGTGTTCGCCTTTGTCATTTCTCGTATGTTTCTCACTCCGATCAGAAAGATCACCGACGGCTTCAAGGCGATAGAAGAAGGGTCCGTCGACGCGGTGACGCACCTCTCCGAAACCTCGCGCGACGAGATCGGTGAGCTCGCCCGAGGGTTCAATGCGTTTCTTGAGAGCCTTGAGGCAAAAAGGACGGCCCAGGAAGCATTGCGGGATAGCGAGATCAAGTACCGGCGCATGTTCGAGATACTGCAGGATGTGTATTATCAGACGGACGATCGGGGGTTTCTTACGATAATGTCCCCCGCGGTATACCGAATCTCCGGATGGAAACCCGAAGACCTCATCGGGCGGCCCGTTTCTGAGCTCTACATCGACCCGACGACCAGGGACCGGCTCTTGTCCGTCCTCATGAAGGACGGGTCTGTCCAGGATTACGAAGTGTTGCTGAAGGCCAAGAATGGCGGCACTATTTACACATCCGTGAGCGCGCAACTGCTTTTAGACGAACAAGGACGCCCCGCAGGCATAAGCGGTACATTGAGAGACATCACGTTGCGCAAACTTTCCGAACAAGAATTGATCGAGACGAACCGCAAGCTGGGCCTGGCCACGGCCAAAGCGAGTGAAATGGCCGGTCAGGCCGCGGCGGCCAACCGGGCGAAGAGCGAGTTTCTCGCCAACATGAGCCACGAGTTGCGGACCCCTCTCAATGGTATCATCGGATTTACCGAGATCATCCTGGACAAACACTTCGGGACACTGAACGAGGCGCAGGAGGAGTATCTGACGGATGTGCTCCAGAGCAGCAGACACCTCCTTTCTCTTATCAACGACGTCCTCGACCTGTCCAAGATAGAGGCAGGCAAAATGGAGTTATCCCCCACCCCCTTCAGTCTACAGGAATTGCTTGAGAGGAGCCTCGTGGTAATCAAAGAGAAGGCGGCGAAACACCACATCGCCCTGTCCTTGGCCTTTGACGGCCTGCCCGACCCTTTTGAAGCGGACCAGCGCAAGGTAAAGCAGATCGTTTACAACCTCCTCTCGAACGCGGTCAAGTTTACGCCGGATGGCGGGGCCCTTTCACTTTCGGCGAGGGCAGTCCGAAAAGAAGATATGCTTTCTCCCGAAATGGGAGCCGCAGCAGCAAACGTGACCAATCTCGATGGCGACACGTCTTATGTAATGATCTCCGTGTCAGACACGGGGATAGGCATAAGCCATGAGGATTTCGATCGCATCTTTAACCCGTTCGAACAGGTGGACAGCTCCCCAAGCCGTAAGTTTCAGGGCACGGGACTTGGCCTCTCCCTCACCAAGCGTCTCGTGGAACTTCATGAAGGCATCATCTGGGTAGAAAGCGAGGGAGAGAACAGGGGAAGCACATTTCGGGTACTTCTGCCGATAACGGCGGCACAAGCGGGCGGAAGGGAAGGCTCTTAAGAAGTTATGTTGTTTAATGGTCAGAAAAGGGTGATGCCAGGCATCGGCATCACCCTTTTCATTCATTATACTACTATTTAGTTCCCTTTATTGACAGGTTAACGGGCCGCTGCGGCTTGCGGGGCCTTTTCCCCGGAAATATCTTCCAACGTCTTCTTGCTCGTGTTGTGTCCGAATATGAGCACGGCGACCATCATTATAAAAAGACAACCGCCCAGCATGATGAAGAGTCCCGAGAATCCCAGGAAGGCGTAGCAGGCTGCCATATAACCCATCAAGACCGCCGAGGCGAGCCTGCCCGTCCCTACGCACACGCCCACCGCAGTGTTGCGAATCTTAGTCCCGAAGGATTCCGTGGTGTAAACCTGGGTCGAAAAAATGTACATAGCATTGAAGAGCTGCATGGTCACACCCACAACCGCCGTGGACGTGAACCCGTTGACGAAGCCGAGGGTGGTGAGCAG